>JBNKCR010000075.1:0-9335 GCA_050287845.1 Polyangia bacterium | reverse complement strand
AATTGCCAACATGGCATTTGCTGCGCCAGACTGGCAAGGCGCGAGAAGTGGAGCATACCGGGGTATGCGACCGACGAGCAACGCCGTCGGGCGGGATGCAGCGGAGGCAAGATGGCAATTTAATAATGATCAGTGTCCTTATTCCGCGAGATAAAGTCTCAATCTGAAAACAGCATTCCAGAGACAGAAACGACACGCGGTCTGCATCGTCTATTGGTGGGATGGGTTCCGTCTTCGGTTTCATCGGCGTGGGATTTCTGGCCGCCATTCCGGAACCAACCATGGCGGACAGAAGCAAACAGGCAATCCTTTCAACACTGTCCGAACCGTTGAGGAGTCGCTTCCGCTATAGTCCACCCCACCCCGAAAACCTGGTGATTTCAACTGTCTTTACGATATATCTGAATGGGTTCCTGAATGCCAACAAGGCGACGGTAGTTGTTCAGACGGGCAAGATACACACTGGTAATTTTCGTTCCCCTGCTGAGCAGAAGCCGGTCATCCAGCGACAGGACATCCTGCTTGAGTATATCGCCGTTCAGCAGATGTTTGATGCGAACTTCCATGGAGACCATATTGGCCATGCCCTGTTGAATTCTTCCTTCTTCAATCACCTGACGAATTTTCTGAGTCACGTCAATGTCGTACACCGTGTTCTGAGCAACCAGCGCGCCAAAGGCGTCGTCCTCTGACATCCCCCGCAGCGTCAATTCCACGTAGTCAGACAGCACCTTCATTACCTTTATATCCAGGGGGGAGCTATCTGCCAATACACTGGTCCCTCTGTCATCAGGCATCCCGGCGGAAACGACGGTCAATCGGGCCACGTTCTCCATACGCGGAATATGGGCCAGCAGTTTGCTGCTGATCATCGGAATTTCCAGAATGGCTTCCCGCTCAGAATTGGAAACGCCCTTCATCTCTCTCATTTTCTGTCGCAGCTCCGGCGGTTGCGTCAACGCGCCAAGCGGAGCCAGCATGGCCGCCATTTCCATTTCCCATTGATTGTCAATCTCAAATGCGGGCGCAATCTGCTGCACGAGTTCCTGAATCTTCTCCGCTTTCGCAATCAGTGTGGGTTCAGAAACAGAAATCAACTCCGTCAGCAACTGAATACTGCCTGAAAGCGTCTGTTCCAACACCACCTTTTCCGCCGTAACCAGTTTGTATTGTCGAACCCCCAGACTCAGTGCTGCAATCAAATCGGTAGATGCACACGGTTTGGTCAGAAATCGAAATATGGCCCCCACGTTCACCGCCTGCATGGCCGTTTCCTGGTCCGCATTCCCGGTAAGCATCATCCGCGTGGTGTCCGGGGCAACGCGCTTCACTTTTTTCAGAAACTGCACCCCGTCCATTACCGGCATCCGCATGTCCGCAACAATGACGGCAAAGGGACCATTGCGGGCAATTTCCTCCAGACCCCGCTCGCCGCCTTCGGCAGTAAACACATCAAAGCGTTGTCGCAGTCCGCGTTTATAGCCGGACAACACATTGGGTTCATCATCAACAAGTAACACCCGATCTTTAGTGGCAGTGCCAGTCATAATCATATTCTCCGAATCAATCTGAAATGGCTTTCAGCCAGTTCTGAACATTATCTGCAAGGCCACATCCATGCAGATAGCCCATGCTGATCTGTTCCACACCATTCCCATGGGATGCCGCATCGGCCACATGAACTGCAGTAAGTGCCGAAAAGCCGTTGACCGGACAGGCATCGGGCTCGTGATGAAACGCCACCGCTTCCACAATGGCATCCGGAAGCCCCCACACCCCCAGCAGGTACGCACCAATCACTGCATGATTGGTGCCCAGCACCTGTTCCTCCGCCGCGCACAGACTGATATTCTCAGTGTCTCGAATGGCTATCGCCTTACCGTATTCCTCCGGCATGTTGGCCGTAAAAATGAGCTTTCCACAATCGTGCAGCAGTCCGGCAGTCATGGCGTCATCAATTTCTTCTTTGGGTCTGTCTTCCCGTTTCACAATCGTCTGTGCGCTGCGTCCCACCAACCCGCTGTGACTCCACAGGGATTCCATCGAAAACCCTTTCACCGCCCCCTTGCTCTGAAACTGGCTGAATACATTGGCGGCCAGAACCAGAGAACTCACGTTTTCCAGACCCAGATAATTGACCGCCATATCCACCGTGGTGATTCGCCGCCGAATGCCGAAAAATGCGGAGTTCACCAGCTGAAGAATTTTGGCCGTCATCGCCACATCCTGGGAAATCAATCTGGATATCAGCTGCAATGAGGGAGATTCCTCTTTCAGTTCCTCCATCAGTTCCAGGTATATCTCCGGCATACTGGGCATCTGATCCATCTGCGATGCCAGCGACTTGAGTTCCTCATTGGAAAGCAAATCCCTCAACGCGCATGCCCGCGCCACTGTCTGTTTGAGCACCTCGGGATTACAGGGTTTCGACAGATACTGATGGGTTTTGCCAATGGCTTTAAAAATCGCTTCCTTTTCCGACTGGCCGGACAACACAATGCGCACGGTATTGGGGTATCGTCTGGTGACTTCGGTAAGAAGCTGTGCACCATCCATTCCGGGCATCCGCATGTCGGATATCACCACATCAAATGGCGCTTCCCCCATCATTGCCAGCGCTTCTTCTCCCCCACCGGCATACGCCATATCCCATTCCTTGCGCATGGGACGCAACATCCGTTTCAGCCCCTGAAGCACATTGGGTTCGTCATCCACAAACAGTATTCGTTTCATGTCATGACTCCTTCGACTCTTCCAGTGCTACCGATGGCAGCGAAATTGTAAATGTCGTCCCTTCCCCCTCCACTGACGCCACCTCTATGGTGCCATTGTGTTTATCCACAATCGAAGAATGGGCAATGGCCAGCCCCTGTCCGGTACCCTTGCCAACCCCTTTGGTCGTAAAGAACGGATCATAAATCCGGTTCAGAATCTCCTTTGGAATGCCGTTGCCATTGTCCTTTATCACAACCACTACATACCCATCCTTCTGGCTGGTCTGAATCGAAATGGTTCCCTTCCAGTCGGGTTTGCCCGCTGATTTCGCCTCAATGGCATGGGCGGCATTCACAATCATGTTCAGGATGGTCTGATTGAACTCACCGGGATATCCCCGAACCAGTGGCAGACTGAACCCGAATTCCATATCCACCCGCGACACATACTTCCACTCATTCCGTGCAACGGTCACCGTGTTCTGAATATTCTGGTTCACATTGAACAGTTCAGCTTCATCTGAGCCGGGGTGAGAAAACTCCTTCATCGCTTTCACAATACTCGAAATCCGCGTGGTCCCGTCCTCAGACTGGGAAATGGCCTGGGGAATTTCTTCTTGCAGATACGCAAGGTCCGCCTCCTCCTTCGCATCTTCCACCTGTTTCCACAACTCATCAATACTCTTGCCTTCCCGCAACTGTTCAATAACCTCATCATACGTCTGAATCAACGTCAGCAAATCCTGAAAACTGCCCTTCAAAAAAGAAATGTTGTCTCCAACAAACTGGGTGGGCGTATTGATTTCGTGGGCAATGCCCGCAGCCAACTGGCCAATGGATTCCATCTTCTGCGCATGCAGCACCTGACGCTGCATCTGCTGCCACTGGGTCACGTCCTTGAGATTCTCCACAATCCCATCCACCTGTCCGTTGGCATCAAGCAATGCGGCAACACTGAGCACAAAATGCCGTTCCTCCCCATTCTTACCCTTCAGTTTAATGGTTTCTTCAATCTTGGATTCTCCAGCAATCGCTCTCTGCAACAAACACTTCGGGGACTGACACCTCTCACGGGGGGTGAACTCAAAACATTTGCCCGCAAGGCTTGTCGTCCCATCCAGGGCTATAAACTTCAGATAGTTTCCGTTCATCCTGAGAACATTGTAATCCCGGTCAATCACCCGAATGCCGTCCGGAGAACTTTCAAACACTTTATTCAGCTGAGCCAGAAGTGAATTGGCCTCAGATTCCGCTTTTTTCACCTTCTGGAGCGCCAGCTGCAGCTCCCGCCGTTCCCTGTCCACATCATACAGCTGTGTCGTGAGTTGTTCCCGTTCTCTCACTCTGTTCAGTTCGATCAATTCTTTGGCAACACTGGCCATCAGATGTTTGTAATCCAGCTTGTTCACCACATCTCTGGCCCCGGCCTTCATCACTTCCACTGCGGCCTTTTCGCCAATCAGATGTGATACAACGATGAGTGGCACGTCCGCTCTCAACTCATTGACTTTTGCAAGCACGTCCAGAGCTGTCTCGGGTTCGAGATTGTAATCGCAAATCACCAGATCCACCGTGGCGGATTCCAGATGCGCGATAAATTCTGCCATGGAACTCACCCACGCGCGATTGAGGTCTATACCGATGCGCTCCAACACCCTGGTGAGAAGCATCGCATCGTTCTCATCGTTTTCAACAATCAGCACATGGGGGGCTCTCAATTGTGATATCTCAGCCTGCATCTGCCGCCTCCTCGTTCTGGGTCAGGGGTAAAAACAGTGAAAAAGTGGTTCCTTCACCCTCTTTTGAATTCACCTGCAATTTGCCGTGATGACGCTCTGTTACCGTGGCAAACGCCATCGCAAGGCCCTGACCGGTCCCCTTTCCCACTTCCTTTGTAGTGAAAAAAGGATCAAATATCCGCTGCTGTATCGCTTCCGGAATCCCCGTTCCATTATCGGAAATATCTATCCGGACAAACGGTTCTTCCAGTGCGGTGCTTACCCGAATCTTTCCGGATTCCCGGTTGGCACTGCCAATGGCGTGGGCCGCATTCACCAGAATGTTCAAAAACACCTGATTCATCTCGCCAATATTGCATGGAACCATTGGCAGCCCCTCCCTCAGATCGGTTTCCACTTGAGCCACATATTTCCATTCGTTCGAGGCAACGGTAATGGTGCTGTTCAGCGCCTTGTTGATGTCGTTCGGCGTCATCTTCCCGCTTCCCGGATGGGCAAATTCCTTCATGGCGGCTACGATCTTCGAAATCCGTTCAATACCCTCCAGGGACTGATTGATGGCGGTGGGGGCTTCCGCCAGCAAAAATTCCAGATCAACATCCTCTTTTGTCTGTTGTAACCGGGTATACAGATCTCCCGATTTCAGCTGAGGACATATTTCTTGCGTAAGCGCGTCGAACTCCACAATCACCGTCATAAATCCCTCAATGGCCTCCTGCAGGAATCGGATGTTGTCTCCCACATATTGGGATGGTGTATTGATTTCATGGGCAATCCCCGCGGCCAGCTGACCGATGGACTCCAGCTTTCTGGCCTGCATCAACTGCATCTCCAGCGCTGCCTCATGGGTAATATCTTTTTTTACCGCCACATAATTGATAACGTTTCCACGTTCGTCTTTCACCCCGGATATGCGACTTTCCTCTTCAAAAATGGTTCCGTCCTTTTTCCGATTCTTCAGTCGACCAAACCACGTTCCGGTCTGTATGAGGGTCTGCCACAGTTCCCGGTAAAATCCTTCATCATGAAGACCGCTTTTCAGCATGCGCGGATTCTGTCCGAGGGCTTCGCCCACCGTATATCCGGTCACCGTTTCAAACGATTTGTTGGCATACACGATTGTGCCTTCTATGTCGGTAACCACAACGGTCTCCACCGACTGTTCAATGGCCGTTGTCAACAGCTTGCTTCGGGCGATTTCCTTTTTCAGCTGCTCGTTGCTTTTATCCAGTGCTTCCAGCATCCGGTTGGTGCGCTCCATAGCTTCTTTCAGCGACATTTCTGTATTGACCCGCTCCATATGCATCCGGTGCCGCTCCAGTGCATATCGCACCGACTTGTCGAGGGTGTCCAAATCAATATGGCCTTTAACGAGATAATCCTGGGCCCCATGGCGCAATGCAGTGAGCGCCAGCTTCTCATCATCATCTCCGGTCAGTACAATGGCGGGTACATTGCGAATGATTCGCGTCATCCGGCTGATGGTGTCGGCGCCGGTACTGTCTGGCAGACCGAGGTCCAGCATAATCAGATCCACAGGAGTCTCCTCAATAAAGGACAGGGCAGTCTCTCCCGAGGTCACCACATGACTGTGAAAATCGAAGAATGTGGACTTTTTCATCAGTCCTTCCAGGATGCGTGCATCCAGCCTTGAATCTTCCACGATCAATGTATGTATTTCCTGCATCAAAATTATCCCCCACCCCCCGTATCTGAAAATCAGGGGGAGATTGTCAGGGTCCTCAACAATTCATTTTTCAGGTCTTCCGGTCGGAGTGGCTTGGTGAGTACACCATCCATTCCCGCCTCCAGGTATCGCGATTCGTCCCCTTTCATGGTATGCCCCGTCAGCGTCACAATTCTGGGTTGGGCATTCTTCATCGGCATGCTGCCGGAACGAATGATTCGGGTTGCTTCAATTCCATTCAGCCCAGGCATCTCCACATCCATGAGAATCATGTCAAAAAAGCGTTCCTTCATTTTCAGCAGCACTTCCGCGCCATCTTCGGCCGTATCCGCATTCGCTCCCAGTTTCTTCAGCATCATGGAAGCCACCATCCGGTTCACCATGTTGTCGTCCGCCACCAGCACCCAGAGTTTTTCGCCACCTTCAATCGGTTTATACGTGGATTTCGGGGCCAACGGTCGCTTCGCATTCTCCGACTTGCCAAGCAGAATCGAAAATGAAAACGCAGTTCCCTTTCCCTCCTCACTGAAGAGGGTCAATTCGCCGCCCATCATCTGAACAATCTGCTTCGACAACGCCAACCCCAGGCCGGTGCCGCCAAATCGGGTCTGGGTTGACACATCCGCCTGGGAAAACGCCTCAAACAGTTTTCCCTGCTTTTCTTCTGGAATCCCAATCCCCGTATCCACAACACTGATACGCACTTTCAGATAGCTCTGATCATTTTTTTCTATCTGAACGCCAATGCGCACCGACCCTTGAGAAGTGAACTTGATTCCATTGGAGACCAGGTTCATCAGTACCTGTCGCAGTCTTTTCGCATCTCCCATCAGCAGTCCAATCTCTTCGTCAGGCATCCCATACGTCACCGTGAGACCCTTCTGTTTCGCCGGAACGCCCGAAATTTCAGACACATCGCGAATCAGAGCCTCCAAATCGAATTCATAGGTATCCAGTTCAAACTTCCCCGCTTCGACTTTTGAAATATCCAGCACATCATTGAGCAGGTGCAGCAGTCCCTCAGATGCGGAGTGAATGGTCTGCACCATCTCCATGGACTCCGCGGGAAGATCCGATTCCAGCAGCAGCGAGGCCATTCCCATAATGGCATTCATCGGATTTCTGATTTCGTGGCTCAAATGGGCAATTGCCTCACTTTTGGCCGCGCTGCGCTGTTCCGCCTTCTTCCTGGCTTCCCTGAGAGCGGTTCTTGCTTCCAGCATCCGAACCCCGATTTTAATGCGCGCCAGCAATTCGTCGTGTTTAAACGGCTTTTCCACATAGTCGTCGGCGCCGCTTTCCAGACCCAATGTCTTGTGTTCCGTATCGCTGCTTTCGGAGAGCAGAATGAAGTACGTGGACGAATTGGTGTTTCGGGCGGACACATGCCGTACCTGCGCACACAGCTCGATACCGTCCATCCCCGGCATCTTCAGGTCAGAGACCACCACCGTATCCCGATCTTCCGCGATGCGGGACAGCACCACTCCCTGGTCAGATGAAAACACAAAATCCCACAGGTTTCTGTACGGGTGAAACAGCCGCCAGAGACCATCAAGAAAATGTTTCTCATCATCAATAAATATTATTCGCATTCTCTGCATTTTCTTCAACGTTCCAATAACCCCAAAAAGGTGTTCTCACCAAATAACGTCGCATCCGATAAATACTTTAGAATTGATGAAAAAGCATGTTCTCTTCTCCCGCACACCGATACTCACCCAACATGTCCCCGACCTTACAGCCAACGTACTGTTCATGTCCGGCGGAGTGTTCACCGATTCAACACGGGATTATCTGGAGGAATATCAGAGTGAAATCATAGAAAAATCATAGAAAAGCCATTCAAACGGTCAGCGATTGAAGAAATCATCGGCAAACGAATCAATCGAAAACACGAAAAAAGCCGAAACTGAACCCTCAGCCGGGAATCGGGCCGTTTCTTCGGGAATGGCCCTCAGGCCGCCGGACGTTTTATTGCGGGCGCCCGCAGGACGTGCTCCGAATGACCGCTCTGGGAATGTCTCGCAATGGGCGCATCCTGCCGAAGCTTCATTCTTACAATGCGCGTTGCTGACACGGTTTTAAGGTTTCGCGTCAATCCAAAAAACGAAAGCCCCCGAATGAGCCATTTGGAAGGATCCCACTGCCAGAAGCGGATGCCGTTCCGATAATCCGCAGGGTGGGCGTGATGAAAATTGTGATACCCTTCGCCAAAGGTGAGCAATGCCAGGATGAAATTGTCCCGCGCTGTATTGCCGCCAAACCACGGCTTACTGCCAATGATATGAGCCAGGGAATTGATGAAAAAGGTGGTATGATGAGTCACCACCAGCCGCAGAAATCCGGCCACCAGCATCGTTTCAAGCACATGGCCGAATACAAATCCCAGGGTCAACGGCACCGCCACGTTGATGCCCACCGCCAGGGGCAGATAATATCGATGCTGCCATTTCACAATGGGGTCTTTCTCAATATCGCGCACGTTTGAATAATCCATGGGCGCACTGGGATAATCTCTGAGCATCCAGCCCATGTGGGAAAACCAGAATCCGCGGGTGGCCGCATAGGGGTCTTTGTAGGGGTCGTCCACATGACCGTGATGACGCCGATGATCCGACGCCCATTTCAGAATTGAATTTTCCAGCGCCAGCGCTCCCGCCAGCGCCAGCATCACCCGCACCGACCAGTGCGCATCATAGGTTTTATGACTCCACAGCCGGTGATATCCAGTGGTAATGGCCATGTTACACACGGCAACCAGCACACCGAACGCTATCCACGGCGCTGCGGTAAACCCATTCAATATCCCGTAAAGGGGTACCCCCACCGCCGCCACCGCAGTGGTCCCGATAAACATCCACACAATATCCCAGCGAAGCGCGCTGCTCCGAAATGCGGTTTCCTGTTGTTCGAATCTGTTCATATCTGTATTCATCTGTATGCTCCCTGCCAAAATCCGTGTTGTACCGTCCGCACTCATCTGCGAATAGCGTCATACTCCACAGATAAGTCCCCCAGGTCACAAATCCGTCAGCCCAATCCCTGATTTCGTCACAGAATTATCATGAGCGCACTGAGAGGCTGCCGGTGTAGGGGCGAGGCATGCCTCGCCCTGGATTCCGCATTATTCATGGTTCGCACGTAGGGGCGAGGCATGCCTCGCCCTGGATTCCGCATTATTCATGGTTGGGG
>JBNKCR010000074.1:0-14799 GCA_050287845.1 Polyangia bacterium | reverse complement strand
ATGGCGTTGCGAACGCCGGGGATGGGGGCAAACAGAAACTGTCTGTCCACGGTTCTCTGTGTCTGTTCGTAAACGGTATCCGGTTTGAACCATCGCGGTCTTTGTCCCATGGGAACCTCCTTCGCAGGGAAAAACGATTTCCCCCTGCTCGGATGCTTTTCAAATCTGTTGCAGAATTTTTGAGTTCAGAGCAAAAACATCACAGCAAAAAAATCACTCCGAGCGTTTGAAAGCGGGGAAAAAATGACCGCGAAAAAATCACTCCGAGCGCTTGAAAGCGGGCGCTTGAAAGCGGGGTCATTTTTACGGGGGCGGGCGTTTGAAAGCGGGTCCAAGTCATTTTTACGGGGCGGGTCCAAGTCATTTTTACGGGGATTTGGATGCGCCGCAAATCGAAGCCTATCGAATGGAGACCATGATTGCTGAAGAGTTTCATGCGATGACTGATTTGGGAATTCGCAATTCGCGTCTTAAAGATTACTTTGACATTGCCTGGCTGGTTGAAAATTTTGAATTCGAGTTCGACCAGGTGAGAGGGGCAATCGTTCATACCTTTGAACGTCGAGGCAGCAGCCTTCCAAATCAGTTGCCGTCAGGGCTGACAGAAACCTTTGCAACAGATGCTCAGAAGAATACCCAATGGCAAGCGTTTTTGAAAAAGACACATGCACATCAATCGAAAACACTTGCTGAAACGGTTGACATAATTGTTCGTTTTATGGAGCCCGTGATTGCATCGCTGTCACAGGACGCATGGAATAACGTGAAGTGGACAACTAAAGATGGATGGCAATGAATATTGTGCTGCAATGGATAGGTCAAATTTTGTCTTATCGTAATGGTACAAGAGGTTTCAATCAAACATGTAAATGTTTTATACAAAATATCAGGAGGAAAAATGTCAGACTTTAAATTGAATCCGTCAGCCACGAAAAAGGATCTTATTGAAGAATACAAATCGCTTTTAGGAGAATATCAGTCAACCGTAAAGAAGCGGCAGGCCGAACAGAAAAAAATGACCGAGCTTGAAAAACGTCTCGAGACTGTTGCTGCTGACACAGCAGGAGAGGCCACTGTTTCTTCTGTCGTTGCATCTATCGGAAAATTGAAAACGCAGCTTGGAACAACGCTGAATGAGTTGACCGACGAAATGAGTGCGCAGGCGGAAAAACTGGAGAGCTACAAGCGCGCGATTTCGGTGCAGGAAAAACGATTGAAGGATTTGTACGATTTGGAGGCCGCATCCGATGCTCTGGAAAAATTAGTTGCCGCGTATGAGGAAAGAACCGCCGAAACAGAGAAAGCTTACGAGACGCGCCTTGCAGAATTGAATGGGGAACTGGAATCCAGACGGCAGGCCTTTGAGCGTGAAATGGAAGAGCAGCGTGTGAATCTGGAAACAGCAATAGCTGAGCAGCGGGCTAAATGGCTGGAGGAAAAAGAGATTGAAAAGAAGAAGCGCACAGAGACAGAGGCACTGTTGAAACAGACGCGTGAACGCGAAGAGGCGGAGTATGTATATGACAGGGATCGCGCACGCAAAATCGAAGAAGACGATCACACTGAGCGCAAAAAAGTCCTTGAAAAAGAGTTGGCAGAAAAAAGTGGACAGTTTGAGCGTGAGGTAGCTGAACGTGAAAATGCACTGAAGTCCCGTGAACAGCATATGGCGCAGTTGGAGAAGGATGCGGCTTCTTTTGAATCTCGTATTGAGAAGGCTACAGCAGACGCCCGCGAAACGGTAACTCGGGAATTGACAGCCGAACATCAACATGAGGCAAAGCTAAAAGAGACTGAGCATTCATGGGAGATTAAGATGCTGTTGCAGCAAGTTGAGCACCTGAAAGCTGTAATCGAAGAGCAAAACAAGAAAATGAGTGCGCTTGAAAACGAATTGGCCAAAGCTCAGCTTCAGGTGAATGAAGTTGCTAAAAAGGCCATTGAAGGCGCATCGCTTAACAAAGCGTTTCAGTCTGTGAACAGGATTGCCCTGGAACAGGCACGGCGAACGGACGGGGAAAATGAAGGATAGAGGTAGTGAGGAATAGTGGGTGGTGGCAGGGGAAATACGCAGACATTGCAGAAGGAATTAAAGCAGTTAAACGCAGACGAATTGTGGGCTCTGATTATCAGGTTGGTTCAGCATGGGGATTACAAAACCACAAAATGGATTGGGGAAGTTGTTGAAGGTTTTAACTTTAGCGGGGACCAGATTTGAACCGATGATCGTTGACACAGTCGGCACCCTTCGGTCGGGGTTTGAAATGGGTCAAGCCCTTCGGTCGGTCCATCGACGTTTTGTCATGGCCGGACCTTCCGTATCAATTGTTTCATTTCTCTGTTGCCGTAGGACACAACAGGATCATGCTGTGTATCTATTCGATGGGCGAGGTGTGCCACAAATGCCTGGGCGAGTTCGGTCTGTTGAATGTTGCCCCAGCCGATGCAGTCTGGAATGAGACTGGTGAAAACGGTCATCCAGTTGGGGGTGTGCGCATTGCCCACTATCATACCAGGCTTAAAAACCGCCAGTTTTTCAAAGCCAATGTCGCGCACGGTGTTGAGTTTTTTACCCAGCACCCGCAGATACTTAATTTTTGAATCTGCACTCTTTTCAGTGACCCCCACAGCGGTCAGCAGCTCAAACTTTTCAATTCCGGCTTTTTTGCAACCTCTGGCAAACTGGCCCAGCAGCGTGACTTCAACGGCCAGCATCTGCACTTCGGTCATGGCGGCAGTGCCGCTACCGATTCCCAGACAACTGATACCGACATCATGCCCCTGCGCTGCTGTTTTTACAACGTCTTCAAAGTCAGATGCGCCGGTATCCACCACAATCTGGTCGACCCCGGAGACGTTCAACAGGGAGGTGACCTCCCGGCGCCCGAGCAGGGTCAGGTGGGCGCACACGGGGCTCCGTATCAACTCCCGGGCCACTGCGCCACCCACTTCGCCGCTTCCCCCCAATAGTATGCATTTCATGTGCAATCCTTCTATGCTGTTCAGTTCCACATTGTATGTAATAGACACGATTGCAACTATTCGCAATCGTCTGGGCTCTGGCTCAAGATCGATGCAAACAGTGGATATCGGTAGCGCCGTTTTGCCTTCCTGACGAATCCGGTTGCGAGACGGTATGTGATCACCGGTGGAGATGCACACCTGTACTTGTTGCCGACCGGTGAATGCGAGGGCGTTCGGTTGGGTAGCACCCTTCGGTTGCGCTGCGTTATCCTCCTTTTTGAAGTGAGCGCCTACAGACAGGGTCATCAGCGACAATTGATATTCATCGTTTGCAGTATTACTGAGATATTTTTTTGAATATTGCAATTTGTCAGTATAATTAAAATGATGTACGTGGCTGTCCGCAGTAAAGCAGTATGTTGTGTGTTTCTGATGATAACATTTGTCGGGTGTGGGCGAATTGAATTTGAAAAGGTGGATTATGATTCCAGGTTGAACAGCGACACCGCAAGTGATATCGCAACTGATCCTGCAGGCACATCACAATTAGACACGTCTTCGCAAACGATACCCTCTGACACAGGCATCAATACTGATGCGGTGGATACCGGTACTGTTGATGCCGACACCGTGGACACAGCCACCGTGGATACAAATACCGTGGATACAAATACCGTGGACACAGCCATCGTGGACACAGCCATCGTGGACACAGCTACCGTGGATACAAATACCGTGGATACAAATACCGTGGATACAGCCACCGTGGACACAGCTACCGTGGACACGAACACCGTGGATACAGCCACCGTGGACACGAACACCGTGGATACAGCCACCGTGGACACGAACACCATGGATACAAACACCGTGGACACGAACACCGTGGACACGAACACCATGGATACAAACACCGTGGACACGAACACCGTGGATACCAACACCGTGGATACGAACACCGTGGATACAAACACCGTGGATACCAATACGGATACTGGCACCAACACGGACACCGGTTCTGATACGGGGGATTACCTGGTGGACAGCAGCATGTCGCTGGCAGATGCCATAACTCTCGCCAATGCAGATACCGACCCCGACGTGATCGTTCTGGACCCGTCCTGGTCTGTGACGCTGACAGATTCCCTCCCCTACATCACCACCACCATGACCATCAGTGGCAGCGACAATGTGATAGACGGCAGTGCGTTGCTACCCAATTCCAACTGTCTGGCCATCCAGGCCAGCGATGTGGTGATTTCCGGTGTGGAAATTTCAAACTGTCCTGCCAAACCCATCATCATTTTTTCCGGCGGCAACAATCATATTTATGACAGCGTCTTCCGCAGCAACGGTGATCATCTTGGATGCACCGGCGGCGCCGGTGGCAACACCTATGGCCCCGGCATTCTGATAGAAGACGCCGGGCAATTCGCCATATACACCGCTTGCGATGGAGATTCGGTTATAGACAACGAAATCTACAACCCAACATTTTACGGTATTTTCACCACGGGAGATAATGTTACCGTTGTGGGTAATCTGGTGACAGGCGCAACGGTTGGCGTTCAAACCAGCCCAGGCAATCTGAACCTTACCATTTGGCACAACACTCTGGTCCATATCAGTGAACAGGCCATCAACATACGGTCCTCGGCCGTAGCGGATATTCGAAACAACATTATTGCCTACAACACCGGTATCGGCATTATGAACATCGGCTCTATCACCAATGATTTCAACCTGTTCTACAGTAACTTAGGGGGAGACTGCAGCGGCTGCGTACCGGGGGGCAGCGCCATCACCGATATTCCCGGATTTATTGACGAACCCAACAACAATTACTTGCTGGGGGCCGGCAGTCCCGCTATCGATACAGGTGATGAAACGGGCTGGGATGTCAATGGCGCCACTGCAGGTCTTTTCAACGGCGCCGCACCGGATATTGGCTGTCATGAAACCGAATAGTCGTCCTCATAGCGCGTGGCGTCACCTTCCTGAATAATTATCAATTATCAGCCAGGTCATGGCCGGGCGCAGGAAACGAGCGGGGACGGTGCGTGCGCCGGGATGAGACCGGCAAAGCAATGGATATTTTTCAAACCGAGGTCATCAGGCTGTGGTACAAAATTCTGCGAAGAAGAAGTCAGGTTGACCGGACAACGTGGGATCACATATCACGTCTGGCAAACCAGTATATTCCAAAAGTGCGCACAATACATCATTTTGAGGCGTCTGTTGGGCCGGCAAATGCACTTGTGCATTGGGAGGTCTCGAACCGCGCGGGACAGTTTGGAACGACCGGCAAGAAAGTGTAGAAGTTCAGATTTTCCGGCGATGAGCGCCTTACAAAATGCCGGCACGCTGGAGACCTTCAATCTCAACCGTCGGTCGAAACTGCAGCATCCCCGATAGCTATCCCCGATAGCACCGATAGCTATCGAAATTTTTCCGCCCGATATCACCGCGTATCACGCCCTGAAGTACAATTTAAAATGGAGATGGTTGATGAAAAATATGTTGCCTTTTTGTCTATATATTGTGTTTGCAGGGGGATTCAGTGCGTCCGGGTGTGGTGATGACAGTCATTCGCCAGGGAACACCAGTGATTCCGATTCCGATTCCGACATGGACGCTGATACGGATACTGATGCGGATTCAGATTCCGACACAGATACGGACACAGATACGGACAGCGATACGGACAGCGATACGGATACAGATACAGACAGTGATACGGATAGTGACACGAATACTGAGAGGGACGCAGATTGTCCTGTAACGTGCGTGACGCAGGGACAATGTCGCGATCTGAATGGGGCGTATTTGGCGGACTACACATGTCCCTCTGACAACCTCATTTGCTGCGATACCAGTGGCACCACTGACGCGGATACGGACACAGATACGGACACAGATACGGATACTGACAGCGATGCTGATACGGATAGTGACACCGATGCTGATACGGATAGTGACACCGATGCTGATTCTGACATAAATCCATACACCGCTGACTGGCCGTCGCTGGATACGCATACTGCAGCGCCTGAATGGTTTCAGGATGCTAAATTTGGCATCTATTACCATTGGGGAGCGTTCTGCACGCCGGAATTCGGTTCGGAATGGTATCCCCGCAATATGTTCAACCGAGATGCCAATTCCTGGGAGTATCAACATCATCTGGAAACTTATGGTGATCCCTTTGGCGATTGGGGTTACGACAAATTTATTCTGGGTGAATACGACAAGCAGGGAAACTTCGTTCAATTTGCACCCAGGCTGGTGTCAGATGGCGGGCAATGGGATCCCAATGAATGGGCCGACCTGATAGTCAATTCGGGCGCACGCTTCGCTGGACCTGTTGCGGAACACCATGACGGATTTTCTCATTGGGACAGCAAGGTCAACGAATGGAATGCGGCGGATTTGGGGCCAAAGCTGAATCTCGTAAAAATTCAGGTGGACGCATATCGCAAAAAAGGCCTGAAGATTATTCTTTCCATGCATCACCAATGGCATTTCGATCCCACTGGGTATTATCAGTGGGCGCCGGTGCTTGCGGATGACAGCCTCAAAAAGCTGTACGGCAAGCTGCCCATTGAAGAAGAAGAGCAGATATGGTCAGACAAGTTAAAGGAAATCATTGATGAATTCATTCCCGACATCATCTGGCAGGATAACTATCTGGCTCGCATACCGGAATGGCGTCTTCTTGAATTTTTGTCGTATTACTACAACGCCGGTCTGGATGCGGGTAAAGAAGTGGTCGCGACTGCCAAGGAAGGAATAATTGCACCCCACAGAGGACAGGTGAAGGACTACGAACGAGGTGGTCCCGCAGATATAAGCGAACCCTACTGGCTGACAGATGATGCCATCAGTCCACAGAGCTGGTCGTTTATCCAGGGAATGAACTATTATACGGATGCGGAACTCATTCACGCATTCATTGATAAAGTCAGCAAGGGCGGAAATCTTCTGTTAAACATTTCTCCGACTCCGGAAGGCACGTTTCCTCAGCGACAGAAAGATATTCTGGCGACTTTTGGCAATTTCCTGAGGCAAAATGGCACGGCCATTTACGAGACCCGAACATGGGAAGTTTATGGTGAAGGCCCCACCGAGATGGGCGGCGGCCAATTTACAGCCCCCAAAGCAATGACATCGAGTGATATCAGATACACCAGATCAAAGGATAACGACGCGGTATATGCCCTTCTTGCCGGTTGGCCGGGAGACGGACAACAGGTTCTTTTGTCTGCAGTGACATCTCAGCGATTCGACGTCAGCAACGGAAAAGTATTTTTGTTCGGGCCATTGAACGGAGACCCAATTGAGTTGTCTTTTACCCAGGATGGTTCGGGATTGCACCTGGCGTTGCCGGCGCAGCAGCCGTACGTATCTTTTGCTTATGCCATCAAAATCAGTAAAAGCGGTGCAGAACCGGCGCCAACGCCCTGGCTGGGTGAGTAACAGACGCCACCCAGAGACAATTCGGGTTTCATAAAAATCCGATAATAAGGAGTGTTTCATGTTTATATTTCGTTATTTTGTATGGATGGCCCTTTGGTGGGCTGTCATTGGTATTACATCCTGTTCCGCGAATGGTTCAGGTTCCGGGAATACTGACAGCACCGAGGCAGAATCATCTACAGACTCGGATACTGATAGCGACAGCGATAGCGATAGCGATACAGATTCAGATTCAGATACTGATTCAGATTCAGATTCAGATACTGATTCCGACTCCGATACTGACACAGATTCTGATATGGACACAGACGCTGATTCTGATTCTGATACGGATGCCGACACTGATTCAGATACAGATACCGACACCGATACTGATACTGATACTGATACTGATACTGATACTGATACTGATACTGATTCAGACAGAGACACAGACTCTGCTGATCTTATGGACACAAACGCTGATACTGAAACTTTTATTGAAGATAGTGATACAGAGATAGACACCAATGGTCCATACGATGCGACATGGACGTCGGTGGATACTCATCCAGCGGCGCCGGAATGGTTTCAGGACGCTAAATTTGGACTGTGGCATCACTGGGGCGTCTACTCTGTTCCGGCGTACGGCAGTGAGTGGTATCCCAGAAACATGTACCACAGCGGTTCCGGTGAGTTCAATCACCATCGTGATACGTACGGCGACCCCTACACCGAATGGCCGTATCACAATTTCATTGATGGCGCGAACAACAAAGCAGGTCAGTTTGTACAGTTCAATCCAAAGTTGAAATCTGAAGGGGGCAATTTTGATCCCGAGGAATGGGCGCAGCTGTTTTATGATTCGGGCGCGAAAATGGCCGGACCGGTGGCCATGCATCATGATGGGTATTCCCTGTGGGACAGCGAATGCAACGAATGGAATTCCATGGACAAGGGGCCGAAGCTCGATCTCGTTCAATTACTTGCGGATGCCTATCGCGCCAGGGGGATGAAGTTTCTGGTTTCCACGCACAACGCGTTCACGTTTACCGGGTACTTTGAATGGGTGCCTCAGCAATCCGACCCCAGCCTGCAAAAGCTATATGGACAGCTACCCACCGCGGATTCAGAAGCATTCTGGCTTTGTGTTGAAAAGGAACTGATTGATATGTATCGCCCCGACTATATGTGGCATGATTTCAACGTTCGTTTCATCAGTGACCAGACCAAACTTGAATACTTGTCTTATTACTTCAATAGAGCCATTGAGTGGAACAAAACAGTGGTTGTCTCTTACAATGACGGGTTCAATTCAAACGGGGAGGTACATCAGGTGGAACGGGGGGGAGAAGCGGACATTACCTATCCGTTCTGGCTCTCAGAAGACACACTCAGTCTTTCAAGCTGGGGGTACACCACCGGGATGCGGTACTATTCCGCCAAATCACTTCTTCATGCCCTCATCGATCGCGTCAGTAAAAACGGCAGTCTGTTGCTGAATACATCGCCCATGGCGGATGGCACATTTCCTCAGGAGCAAAAAGATATTCTGTTGGCCATTGGCAGTTGGCTGAAAATGTTTGGCGAAGCCATTTATGCCACTCGGGCGTGGGTGCGATTTGGCGAAGGTCCAACCCCAATGGGCGGTGGCGGTATGGGCGCGCCGCCTGAAGGGAATGCGCAGGATATTCGATATACCAGAAGTAAAGACAATGATGTCCTTTACGCCATCGCGATGGGATGGCCGTCAAATAACCGAATGGTGCTGACAACTCTGGCATCACAGAATTTTGACGCATCTGCGATTTCAGACATTGCGTTTGTGGGCGGTGAAAGCTGCAACTGGTCCCAGGACAACACAGGAATCATTATCGACTTGCCGGCCAATCGGTCCAATCCCAATGGATATGCGGTAAAGATAACCTTCACTGGAAAAGTCCCCGAATTGCATTGACGGTTGTTTTTGTAGAACGCTGAGGCGAACATTGAATCCGAATTTCAGGTGACTGCCATCAGCAGTAAAATTTTACAGCACCCTTTTTACAGGAAATTGGGACACGCAAAATGGGTGCATGTTTCTGAAAAACTGCCCATTATCCCCAATTTCCAAATCGTTGGTTGGGAGAGTGAACGCCATGGACTCGACCGTTTGCTAAAGACAAATACAACTGCAAAACGAACCCATTCGCTTTTTCTTCAGGACAAAGAAATTGTCGCAGGTGCGCTTCGGGAAAAACAGGAACGACAATGCCTTCGCGCAGTTATGCGACAAATATCCAAGGCACTGAAAACGAGTGTAAAAGAAGTGTAAAAGAAGTGTAAAAGGGACAGAAGTGTTAAAGGAGTGTCAAAGGAACAGTATTTATTATTGATCCGACTGATTATTCGCAGTTGCCGATAAATTTGTAGGTGTGGATATCCACGTAGCCGACACAGACGTTGTTTACGGTAACCAATCCGGTGTCATTGCTGATGACGGTGTTTTCGTTTACCTCCAGTTCCCAATTGCCGCCGTCGCTGGATATTTCGGTGAGGGAACAGTCTGCGCTGATCCATTTATCAGTGTTCCACCTGGAACCATCATCGGAAAGCCGGTATTGGGAGACGGTGGCGCTATTGTCTGCCGGCCAGGTATCGTCCACAACGCCTGTCCAGGTGGCTTCGTACTCGGTATTATTTACAGATTCAAAAAACCCAGATTCGTCAACGGCGGTGCGGCGGATGTCCAGGGCGGTCCAGAAGAGGGTCTCGTTGCCAATGGAAATGGTTTCCGTCGCCACCTGGGGACTGTCAAAAGAGGAGTCGTAACTGCCTTCGTAGGGAACGGATGAATAGCTGTATATAACAGACACACCACTGCCGGCGACAAAGTTTGCCTCCAGGCAGGCGGTGGCCGGTGAGACGGGGGTGCAATCCGTCACCTGGTCTGTATCTATATAGGTTTCCGCCATGGTCCAGATGTCTACCATTACTCCAAAGGCCGGGGAAATGGCGCTTTTCAGGGGCGACAGATCCGAGGTTTGGGAAACCTGGGTGGAACAGTGAAACAGCGAATACACCGATGGATTCTGCCCGGTATCGGTGTCGGTAGCTGTATCTGTATCTGTATCTGTATCTGTATCTGTATCTGTATCTGTGTCGGTATCTGTATCTGTATCGGTGTCGGTATCTGTATCGGTGTCCGTGTCGGTATCCAAGTCGGTTGATGCATTGTTATCAGAATCACCAGTGGTATCTGAGCATCCCCCAAAACCAATCACACTGACAATTTGCAACATGACCAACAGTGGTACAGGATAAAAAATAGATTTCTGATATGGGTTCATCCCAAGCTCCCTGTTGCGGAGATGTTATTGCTTTTTCATTTTACTGCAACTGCCGCGCCAATGTTCCATAAGGTGTATACAATCATGTAACCATTCAAAATAATAAGCCAATCCATAAGTTGACTCCAGGGAGTCTGTGCTATTGTGTGCCATCCATCAGGTGGAATCCCCCTTTGGAACAGCGGGGTATCGGAAACGATATAATCTACTGGTGAACGGATTGGTCCATGGAAACGGAGCCGTCTTTTTATCGTAGTGTTGTATCAGAACTGGGAGATGAATTTCCGGGATTCTGTGGGGGCCCAGGTTTCCCATCTTCCCGATCTGAAAGAACTGTTGGAGGTAACCATGCGTGGAGACCCGGAGTTTACCTTGCTGTGGACCCTGCGGAGCCAGCGAAACCTGGGGGTAGCGCTGAAGGAAAAGGGGCATTCCGTGACGATGAAAACAGTGGCGAAGCTGCTGAAAGAAAAACTCGGATACAGTCTTCAGGCCAATCAGAAACGAGTCGAAGGCGCGCAGCATCCGGACCGGAACGAACAGTTCGAACATATCAATGAGACGGTCAGACGCCAGGTGCAGGCCGGTGAACCCGCCATCTCCGTTGATACGAAGAAAAAGGAAATGGTGGGAAACTACAGGAACGGAGGCGTCGAACTGCGACCGAAATATGACCCTGAAACCGTAAATGTCCATGACTTCGTCGATCCGAAACTCGGCCGTGCAGCGCCGTATGGTGTCTATGACATTTCCGAAAATCAGGCATGGGGAAGCGTGGGAATCAGCCATGACACCGGCGAATTTGCAGTCAATACGATTTGAACGTGGTGGCGGAAAATGTATAAAAGGGGAGTGTCCCCATTTTATTCCATTTTATTTTCCCCATTTTCCCTCATTTTACCCCTATATTACTTAGTTGAACCACAGTTGAACATCCAGTTGAACATCTCCCAGGAGTTCGGGAGGGGAAATTATGTAGGTTTTCGACGGGTATTTCGAGGAAGGCTTTTATTCGGACTACCGCCGAATTTTGTGTTTGAAGAGACAATAATGTCTGGAGGTTTTGTCATGACAAACAGGTCAGTATTTATTTGGTCGACTTTATATGCAATTTTGGCTGTGGCCGCGGTCAGCTGCTCACAGGACAAAGACTCGGATGCCGACGCGGACGTTGAGACGGACACGGATGCCGACGCTGACGCGGACACGGATGCAGACACCGACTCGGATACTGACACGGACTCGGATGCCGACTCGGACTCGGATACAGACACCGACTCGGACTCGGACACCGACTCGGACTCGGACACCGATACGGACACGGATACCGACACCGACGCTGATTCAGATGCCGACACCGACGCCGATAGCGACGGTAATTGCGCGTTCGACTGTGTAGTCGACTGTGCTGCCCAGAAGGGAACGCCGATGGACGGCGCCTGCACGAATTTTTGGGAGCACTGTTGCGACTTAACCGGAGGCGACGGTGATACCGATATGGATACTGATACGGACAGCGACGCCGATGCAGATGGAGACAGCGACAGTGACACGGATACCGCGGCGACGAATAAAACTTTTTACACAACAAATGTCGCAGATGATTTGGACCCCGAGGACAGGATGATAATGGCCAGCGGGCTGAGCGCCATCGGATATGAAGAGCTGGGTTCAGACAGCAATGTCTCCAGTTCGACGTTGCGGGCCCTGCTGGAGAGATCTGACATCGGCATTCTCTACCACACAGGACACGGGTACGAAACCGGCATCGCCACGTCGGACGGCACCCTGGACATCTTTGGCGTAAATGTTATCAATTGTCATACGTTCATCACGGCCACCTGCCAGACGGGTCAAGCGGATTGGCGGGGAAAAATGGCATCTTCCAGTAAGAACTTCTTCGGCTACACAAAAGATTCTTTCGATCTGCTCGACGTTGATATTGCCCGTGGTTTTGTTGACGGTATCGGCGATGGCGGCTCCTACGTGGTATCATGGTACCAGGTCAACAATGCCGATTCCTATGTACACGACCGGTGGATAGCCTATGTGCGTGAAGGAGACGACATTGTGGAATACTCCGCGAGATCCGGTAAATCTCCGGCGTGGGCAATGCACGGGAGTCTCACCCGGATAGGAGATTCGGTATGGACGAACACATCGCTTCTGAGCGACGATCGGACCTTCGGCGATTCGTTCAAAACATTGACCACGACTGACTATCGGGTAGAGGAAGAACTCGTCCAATCAGACAATTATTCTCGAAAGTCCAACAAAAGGTTTTTATCCCCCAAAACCGTAACTCTGGACGAGGCCAATGCAATTTTTGAATCTCAACGTCTCGACGATCTCCCCGGAGATGCTGTTCAAGTTCCCCCCGTAGCCATCCAGAGAGCGGGTTCAGACACCAAACGCGTCACGATTGGATACAACATCAGATACATCCGTAAAATAGACGACCTCCCTGTCCTGACCAATGGCAAGGCGATATTCCATTCTGCGCTTGTAAATGATGATGCGGTTGTGGCCACTGCGCACTACTGGCCCTCAATCACACCCCATGCGCAAAGCCGTCCCGATATAACAGAGGAATTATTGAGCGTGGCGAATATCGTCAGCTTGGCGGTTTCCGAAATCGATTCCATAGCCAAATCACCTGTCACCCTGGTCTCGGCGAAACCCTGCTACGGATTGCGTGACGGCCGCCTACAGGCGGCGGTAGCCCTTGTCACTGACAACGGCAACGAGCTGGTTGTAAGCGCCCACAACGGCACTCTGTTGGAATAGACCTTTTTTTGCTTCTCATCTCGAGCGCCACTCTTGTCTACCGAAGCAGCTCCTCGATCATTCGGCCGGACTGGGTCAGCTCCGAGTCGTCCCATGGGCCGATAAGCATTGCCTCCGGTATCAGGGCGGAGCAGTTTCGTCTTTGTTGCTGAAGCTCCAGTTGACCCAGCTAGAATAAATGAAGAATAAAAGGGACAGTATTTTTTATTTTCTTTATTGTCCGCTGATGGCCAGTTGATCAAAATGGGCGTGCAATGTGCGCGTCCCTTTTTTGGGGGCCACCATGTCGCTCGACATCATGGTCACAAAAAACGCCAGTAACTCCCCCTGGTGACGATTGAACAGCCTCGTTATGAAAACGACGGCACGCATCAACCAGAGAGGTATCGCAAACAGACGGTGGGGGCGATGTAATGCGTCGAATGCCGCCGCCGCCATGTCTCGATAGCGCATAATGTCTGGACCACCCACATTTACTTCCGCATTAATGAAGTGAAATCCGTCTACACAAACGCCAGCGAGATCGGCACCGTGAATCGGGTTCATTTGGTTGTGACCGTTTCCAATCAGGTATGCGCGACCGTTCTGTGCCATTTTCATAAACTCGCCCATGTCTGAAAAATAACCCGTTGGCCGAATAATGGTGTAGTTGATGCCGGACACTTTCAAACAATCGACAAAATCCTCGTGGGCTTTAACTATATCCAAATGTTTCAGCGCGGCGCCGTGAAAGACCGATCGGGTTTGTGATTTCACCTGTCCAAATTTCATCTTCAGGTCGAACAACGGATTCAATTCTGGTCGCGATTCGCGTAAGGGCGCGCACGCTATGTCCTCTGGCTTGGGCTTCTTTTAAAACGTAACTGCCAAGATATTCGGTTGCACCGGCTATGAGTACTTTACACATGGCATGCCTCAATTTTTGTTTGCCGGAAGTATCTGTTACCCCCTTCACACTCGCAAGTAGCGAAAGCCGTACCAAATTCGAATAGCAATGAAAACAAGACAAAACGGAACGTTCGGACCAGGCGCAACCCAAGCTGGTATGCCAGAATGGTACATCCGCGCCATTCTCGTACGTCATTCGACATTTCGCGCCCAATTAGGGCTATTGAGACATGGCTAGAGCGGCGATCGGTTTGATTCCGCCAGCGAAATCGCGGAAATACAAGCAGGTTTAATGCGCGCCCACAAGGCCCGACCGAGGTGTAGCCCTCGCTACATCGACCGAGGGACTGAGGACGAAAGCTTAAATATGCCGGAT
>JBNKCR010000073.1:0-3946 GCA_050287845.1 Polyangia bacterium | reverse complement strand
GCGAGCGTGAATACCAGGGTGGCGTTGGTGTCGATGCGGTGGTTGGAGACGCGCCAGTCGGTGTTGGTGTCGGCGTAGCATTTGCCGGCGTAACGGGAATAACTCCAGCCTTCGAATTCATTGGGGCCGCCCACCAGAATTTCGGGAGGCAGCCCGGCGTAAATCACTGGAGCCAAAAACTTGCTGAACTATTCCAAAAACTTGCTGAATTATTGAGGAGAAATTTTACTACAAATGGAGATATGCTTTGGTCGGGTGCTGAATTCTTCGATTATAAACTCAGGGAGTCTTTCGGACTTCAACCGTATATGCATATGTGCTACCACTTGTTGCGTATACGTGATCCTTCGACGACGCAATAACATTGTTATCTTCAGTGGGATACATCGCGAACAGCATTCTTCCACTACCAGAATATGTTGCACGACCGCCAGCACACGTGACCGCCCAGCCAGAGGTTGGATTCTTGGATATGTGCCGGTACCAGTTCGGGTACTTAGCGCTGGTGTAGCGTCCTGGGGTCAAAGCGGCTGACTATGCTTTCGATGTAGTCGTAGTCAATGGCATCCCGCCACCAGGACTCCCCCCTTGGCCAGTGGCGCCCCTTTTTTGATGCATTTGGGGTCATTGATAAAGCGGCATTCTCAGTCAAGGGAAAAATGCCCTGGACAGAAAAGTTGTTTGCTGCATGTACATTCGCTAACCTTGTAATTCCCCCTTGTTTCTGAAGCAAAACTCATTTTTACGCAACAGAATGCTTCCTCGGTCACCGATACGTGCTCTTTATCGAACGCTCGTTGTTCGGGCACATGGTGGTATACGAAAAGGCGGTGCAATCAGGTTCTGGGTATTATGAACGATTATTCGTTCTGTCCATGATCCCAGGCGCACTCTGCCGACTGAATAACCTTCCCTTGGCGTTATTTGAGCTTCGCGATTCAATTCGCTATTCCTACACAGCTTTTAGCCGCGGTTCAAAATCGGCTCTATTTTTCATCATTGCCCAGAAAACAGAGAGCCTTCGGGAAATTGCGATAATGGCTTTTTGGCGTCCCAATCGCTCAACCAGTGATTCCCACCAGGACTTCAAGGCCGATTGTTTTTTCCTCGCAGCAATGCATTTGCCGCCATATACACCGCCCATCTGGCCTGACGGTTGCCTCTTTTGGTTATCGTTCCGCGACTGAATGCTTGCCCTAACTGATATAACGATAGTACCAGCCCGAGATACGCCCCCGCCTGCCTCCCAGATTAAAACCGCTCCGCCGAACGCACCGCCATCAGAAAGCACGAAGCGGTGATGATTTCCATACTCTGAGCAGTCATTATCCGTTTTACGTCCGCATCGTTTCGTATCGTCCGTCTCCTGCATCTGCTCATCGCACGCCTTTATATGCTCACTCATGGCGCGGATATCTGAGAGAAGCGGTTCTATTGCAGTCACCATTGCTGTGGGCAGTCTATCTGGTAGGTCTTAGACTTTCGACACAAAAGACGTTACGCTGCAATTGCTCATCTCTATTCCTTCCGAATCCAGAATGCTTCGTACAGTATTGATGGTGGAACGCGCGATCGAACCAGAGAATCTCGGCCCACTACCACAAGGCGAGGAAAGGCATTCCACTTCCGAAACCCTATCCACGCGTGCCAGCGATTCTGCTGCACAAAGCTCGGTTAAAATTTTCGCATCCAGCTTGTCGTGCTTGATTCTGGCAGCGCCAATGGCTTTGGTTTTCCGGGTTCAACCACAACTGCTTCGTGTCCCAGCTCTTCCAGCCGATCGGCCAACCAGAATGCCTTGGTGCTGGCTTCTAAAACAGTACGTATCGGCGGGAGGTCGCCAAAACATTTAAACAGATCGACAACTCGATTCCGAACGATATTTCTTTTCAATATTGTTCGATTTTCATCAGCAATACAAAATTTGGGTCGGACTGCCCGAATATCGGGCAGCACTCGCAAATCTAGAGACGATCAAGCGAATATAGCGCTACCCTGATAACTGCCACCACGAAGATAGACAAATGTCTCCGGGGCGGTTTTTTTTTCCTGTAATGTTATCGATCAATCCAATGCGTGTGAAATAGAGGGGAGACTTGTTGGCTGGTGACTTCTTCAGGCTACTGTTTTTCTGCGATAAAGATGGCTATTGCTTCAACTTTTCTTCCTTGACCGCGTGTACCGCAGAATTCTCCATTTTTGTACCATCCAGTATCCCCAGTACCCGCCAAATGCGCCATATAATATACATCATATTTTCTGGCCGACGCACCAGTTAGCTGGATTGCGAATCCCTCAATTGCTTTACCTTTTCCTTTGGTGCCAACGTATGTGTTAAGGAATTTCCAACCTGTATCCCCGACTCCCGCAATGTGTGCCATATACCGAATGCCAATATTCTCCGAACCGGCAGCTCTTCTAACGGTAAAGCCTTCCAACCTGCGTGACTGACCTGTCGTACCGCATGCCTGTGGCTGAATATAAAATGGCGTGTCCCCAAAGCCCTGTAAATGGCAGGAATATTCCAGATATGCATTTTGGCTGGGTTCAACAACAGGATATTCCAATTGATATCCACCTGTTTGAGCAGACGCCTTCGTTGAAACGCTCAAAGTTATAACTGATACTACAATCATAAATAGAAAATTAAAAACGTTACTTCGCATAGTTAACTCCTTTTTGGTTATTTTCCGACACTAACTACATTTTTCTTAATGAGAGTTCACTATTTGATATTTGCTACGAGGTCAATTTGCAAATTGTAAATATTGATGGCGATTTTTAGGTTCCGTAAAACGACGGAGCTCAAATAAGTTGTAGCATTGTCTTTACGCAACTGAAGATTACTTTCCTTTCTTTTCTCCACGCAGTAAATTGCAATGTAGCAATGTCTTCAGTGCGTCGGAAAACAGGGTCTTGGCTTTGTGAATACTCAGATTGTCCGCAACGACCATAAGCCATGGTGTGGCAAACCGGACAGGAGCGCTTCGCGCGAGTGAATTGGCATAGTCTGCCATGTCGTAAGCAGCAGATGCGCCGCTCACCATTCCTTTTTAGTCGTAATATAGAAACCCCCGTCCTCTGGACGGGGTCAGAGACAGGAGGCTTCGCCAATTGTCGATAGAACTCACGTGATATTTCTTAATCAGAGTTGTCCCCACAACCAAAGAATATGGAGAAATCACATGAGTCGATTTTGCAAGTTATCACACTCGATATGGCACTGTCAGTATCACATTGTATGGGTTCCCAAATATCGATTTCGGATTCTAACCGGTCGGGTAGGACAGGAAGTGGCGAATTGCATTCGAGCATTTGCCGCACAGATGAAATCCGAAATCGTTGAACTGAATGTTCAAGCGGACCATATCCATTTACTCATAATGATACTGCCGAAAATTTCGATATCACAGTATGTTGGAACGATGAAGGGAAGAACGGCAATTCGCGTGTTCAATAAGTTTCGAGAATTGAAATGTAAGCCGTACTGGGGCAATCACTTCTGGGCAACCGGGTACTTCGTTGACACCGTTGGTATCGATGCCGAAATCATACGGAAGTATGCAAAGTATCAGGAGAAGCGTGAGAAGAATCAGGAAGATCTGAAGTTTGATTAAAGCTCGTTAAACAGAGGGGACAACTCTCTTTGCCCCATTTTGGGGTAAAGAGAGTTGTCCCCTCTGTGGGTGGTTTTTTATCTTAATTCGATATTTTTTTACGAAGTGTTTATGTTGGCTCCATCAATGCAGTTTGTATTCGTAGAGTCTGACTCCAGGCAAAATGATTGACCGATTAATTCGTTGCGTTCACCAGGGCGAGCGTGAATACCAGGGTGGCGTTGGTGTCGATGCGGTGGTTGGAGACGCGCCAGTCGGTGTTGGTGTCGGCGTAGCATTTGCCGGCGTAACGGGAATAACTCCAGCCTTCGAATTCATTGGGGCCGCCC
>JBNKCR010000072.1:0-21315 GCA_050287845.1 Polyangia bacterium | reverse complement strand
TCGGTTAGTTGAGGCCAGCCGTTGCGGCCGGTTCCTCAGTTTTGTCATTATACATTTTTTCATACTCAGCGGGAGGTAAATATCCAATTGGCTCAAGAAGTCTCTTGTTTGTTAAACCAGTCCACCCAGTCGAGCGTTGCGTATTCCACGTCGTCGACGTTTCTCCACGGCCCATTTTTCCAGATGATTTCTGTCTTAAACAATCCAATGACGGTTTCGGCCAAAGCATTGTCGTAGGAGTCCCCGACACTGCCCACAGAAGGTACGATACCGGCTTGTGCCAGTCGTTCGGTGTATCGAATGGACAGGTACTGCGAGCCCCTGTCGCTGTGATGAATCAAATCTCTATCAGGCTGTCTGGCGTGCAGTGCCTGCTCCAGTGCGTCCAGAGTCAGGTCTCCTCGCATAGAACGGGAGACCCGCCAGCCGACGATGTAGCGGGAGAAAACGTCGATGACAAAAGCGACGTAAACGAATCCAGCCCAGGTGGCGACATAGGTGAAATCCGCCACCCAGAGTTTGTTGGGGCAGTCCGCTTCAAACACACGGTCAACAAGATCTAATGGTCGCTCTGCGGACTCATCCGCCACGGTGGTTATCTTGACCGCCTTGCCACGCACAGCTCCACGAAGTCCCATTGCTCTCATCAGGCGCTCCACTGTGCAGCGAGGTACCTTGATGCCTTCACGGTTGAGCTGTCTCCAGATTTTGTCTGCGCCGTACACAAACTTGTTTTCCCCGTACACTCGCTTTATCTCTTCTCGGAGTTCATCATCCCGTTTGGCACGTGCCGGTCGCTTTTCAGGGTTCTGACACCGTGCCTTCCATGTGTAGTAGGTTGACGGGGCGATTGGCAGCAAAGCACAAATCGGCTCGACCCCGTACACCTCCCGCTCCGCCTCGATGAAATCCACCATCACTTCTGTTTGCGGTCGAGCTCCGCCTGTGCGAAAAAAGCTGCCGCTTTGCGTATGATCTCGTTTGCCCTCCGGAGCTCCCTGTTCTCCCGTTCCAGCGCCTTGATACGGGCCTTGTCATCGGTCGTCTGACCAGCACGCCTCCCGGTATCAATCTCTGTCTGGTTGACCCATTTGCGAAGGGTCTCGGCAGTACAGCCGATCTTCTCGGCGATAGAACACAGAGCAGCCCAGCGTGAACCATGATCCTGCTCATTCTCAAGAACAAGTCGGACCGCCCGTTCACGCACTTCTTTGGAATATCTGATTTTCTTTCCCATGGCTCCATTCTCTCAAATTATGGAGCCTCCGCAAAATTCGGGGCGGTTCAGCTGGATGTTTCCGCAACAATTTGACGACGGCTAAAAACAGTTAAAATAAAAGTACAAAGTTTTCAGACGGTATTTGATACGTTCAATAGCGCTGATGATTGGTGGGTATCATCACAAGTCGTGTAATCTTTTATGCGAAGCATCTTGTAGACGCTGTTCGGTAACATTGAAAGGAACGATATGTTAAAAAGTAGAGAGGTTCGCAAGTTAGCTGGCAAATGGGAACGTGGAGATTTTCCTAAGCATCTCGAATGGGTTGAACCATCATTTCTGGCACTACCGCTGGCAAGTGCTATCCATGTGTTTGTTTGGTCGAATATGATCACTATGATGTGACGGTTTCAATGAGCGCTTTTCGTTATTTGCGCTAAAAATGACAGCCATTAAGGTTGTTTTGAATTTCGGCTTTTAGATTGAAGAAAAATACAGACTGCTTTTACATCAATGTTCCACGCGTTTCACGCGTGATTTCAAACTGTTGTGATTGACTTGTCTGTTTTTTCAGGGGGGAACTTCAGGCTAATATCTTCGAGAGGGCGCCTGATTTTTATCAGGCTTTTTTTATGAAGATATGTAAACAGGGAGTTCCGGGCAGTATTGTCGGATTTCAAGTTGCTGAAAAAGGTGCTTTAAATTTCCTGTATTCGGCAAAAGATGCGCTCTGTTGTCTGCCCCGGGCCACTTATCTGATTTGGAATTATATTTGGATACCTGACAGCTACTCAACTGCCGGCCAATCGAGTTCTTTACACTGGCCTTCGTCACATACAAGGGGTTCACAGCAATCCGAGTCCGTGACACAGGCACCGTCGAAACTCTCACAGGAGACCTCGGGATCGGTGTCAATGTCAGTGTCGACAACATCCGGAGGGCCGCAATCATCTCCGCCTCTATTAATATCCCTGTCGAAATAGATGGCAGTATCCCCCATGGCGAGAAAGTCCCCGGCAAAGATGGATCCGTAAATGAACGATGCACCGGTAAGAATCACGTTTGCGTTGGGGGCATAGAGATTGCCCACAAATGCAGTGTAGCCGGTCAGGGTGACATCATTGGTACCGCCAACATAAAAACGAAGCGCCGATGGCCGCCTGACGCTGTCAAAGTTATTGGCGCCCGCCAGCTTGAAATCACCGGCAATAAAGATATCCAGCGTCGCGTTATCGCCCAGTTCGATATCCAGATCTCCAGCAAGCAACATGTCCCCGTCTACAAACAACGCAGTGTGTCCCGTCACTTTCAGGGTGAGTTTGCCCGCACCGACAATGTCGGAGAAATAGTAGCGACCAGGTGGAAGATCAAGATTCATATACCCGACAATCGCTGTTAACCAATCGGGATTGATGGATATGATATCATCCTGGTTATCCGTTCGGGCATCTGCAACGATACCTTCGATGTCCAGTATCTCATCGGCGCCACAGGCACACGGGGGCGAAACATCCGATTTTTCTTTGATGATTTGCCCTTTGGGAACAGTGAGCAGCGGAATGGACATGGCGCCGCCAAGATGAATATCCCGACCGATGTTGGCATATCCAAAGTTGACGAAGTTCTCCCCTATTACAAGATCCCTTGCCACATTCAGCACACCCTCAAACTCCACAGTACCGTCGATTTTGAAATCCCCCTGCACCGTTGCCAGTCCCGGTAACTTGACGCCGTCCGGGCCGGACAGAAGAGCGGAGCCCCCAACCGAGAGTACGCCGGGGACATACAGATTGCGATTGACTCCGATGGCCGCACCAAAATCGTCCACTTCGTAATCTACCAGCCAGTATTTATCAATCAGCGAGTCAAAGGAACCTGTTTCCAGAACGCCCATCGAAGTGGCATCGCGACACGTGCACAGGGAAAACCGGAACGTCTCCTCTGCCACACGATCCACACATTCGTCGCCATTGCTGTCCTGGTCTTCGTGAATCAATACAGGCGGCCCGGCATCATCGCCAGAGGCTTCCCCATCGTTGCCTGCGGCACAACTGACAATGAGAATCCCACTTAATAAAACCGCGCACAATGAAACCGTCTTCCAATATCTTTTTTTCATGTTGCATCCTTTCTCGTTTGTCCCCAGGCAATAGGAGAACTCAATCACTTTGAAAATCTTGAAAAGCAATCAATGTTTCGATTCAAAAAAAAACAGTGACCGCCTGTCATATGGCTGGTGACAAAGCCTTTAAAAATCGGGCGGGAGGAAATGAGGAAAATGAGGGCGATTATTTTTTTTGCAGCTCGTTTAAACGCTGCCGTGCCAATTCCACCGCAGGACTCGACGGATATTGGGTAATGAACAGTTTTAAAGCTTCTTTTTCACGCGGAACATCTCCAAGGGCACGACTGGTACGCGCAATCCCCTGAAGCGCCTGTTCCGACAATGGGCCCGAAGGTTGTATCTTCTTATAACGCACGAAATTCTGACGAGCTTTGTACGGTTTATGAAGATGATTGAGTTGAATCTGCCCCAGGGAAACCATAGCCGTTGCAGCCTCTGCACGTCCAGGGAAGTGCCTGATTATTCCGCCATAGGCCTTTGCGGCACAATGCCAGTCTTTGATTATGCGACACTCTGTTGCCTCATCCAGAAGCTTTTTCAGTGAAGGGTGAGGCAGGGGGGGAACGACACCGGAACGTGGCGGCGCCGGGACAGCTGCATCTTCGGAATCATCGGAGTCCAATGACCCGGCAGGATTTACTGTGGAAGGCATCCCGGAAACATCTGCCGATGGTATCAGCGACTTTCTTTGCGGCATCCCCAGAAATGATCGGATGCGCATTTGTGAGGCGTCATCGAGTGATTGAGTTCGTCGGGTTTTCATATGAAAAACAGAGCCCGCCCGAACAGAAAACACATTGGAGGCGCCATCCGGAACCACGGCAACTTCACCGCGGACCACATCGACCCGCACATCGTCATCGAATACGGTCACAGCAAACACGGTTCCCCTGATGTCAACATTGCCCAGAGGGGTAATAACACGAAAATGGACTTTATGTTCCGGGTGAGGTTCGATATTTGCGCATACAAAGCCGCTGTCAAGGCGTATGTGCATGGTGTCTGGCGACGTAAGAACACTGCCAAGTTTCGTTTCGGCGCTGGAAAAGAATGTTACCCTATCGCCCATGAGAGAGAGTCTCTGTCCCGTAACCAGCTGTTGAACGTTGCCGGTATGAGTATCATCATTTGAGCTGAACAGCACAGGTAAAAGCACTGCTATCATCATGGCGGCGACTGCGACCGCCCCCCATCGAAGCAGAACCAGGCGTTGTTTCCGGTGCTCAAAATATGCGGTGCGCGCGGCTCGAACCGTGCGAAGACGGATCATTTCATTAGAAGCAGGTGGAAGTTCTCCCAGATTACGCATGATTCTGTCGATACTCGCGCAGATGTCGCACTCAGACAGATGGACTGAAAGAGCCGTTTCTCTTGTCCTTTCGAGAGCGTCACCGCAGTGCAGTTCAGCGAGTTCCGACTGAGCGTTGCGGCATTCCGTTGAGATGCGGCTGTTATGCGGCTCCTGATTAGCCATGTATAACCTCCAATATCTCCCGCTTGAGGGATGCGTCTCTGGCAAAAATAGTTCTCAATTCGGCATACGCGGTTCTCAGCCTGTCCTTGGTTGTATTTACAGAGACCCCGGTACTGTTGGCGACCTCTTCCACAGTGTAGCCTTCAGCAAGATGAAGCAGCAAAGAGACACGTCGCTCTGGAGATGTTTTTTCCATCTCGGAAGACAGCCGCTGCCAAACGGCGGTGCGGGATGCCTTAAACTCCGGACTTGAGTTGGATGCACTGCGAAATTCGGGCATTGGCTTTTCTTCCGCCAGCGGTGTCTCTCGCTTCTCCCTGCGACGAATTTTCTTAATGTGGCGAATACTTACACGATATGCAATCTGCCCCGCCCACGATTCGAGCGATCCTTCCCCTCGATATTTATGCAGTTTTTCCAGAATTTTTATCATACACATCTGACAAAGCTCCTCCGCGTCGTGCTGAGAGCTGCGAAACATGCGGACGACCTGCCAAATGCGGGGTTGAAGTCGGTACAGCAGGCGATCCGCCACATCGGCGTCTCGCCGCGCGCGGTGGGCCAGCGCAATGTCGTTATCCACTGTATTCTGCCTCAACCTGTCATCTCCAATATTTGCTGCTTCAGCTCCTCGTGAAGGCTGGTGCATCCAGCACTGAAAACCGGGCAGCTAAAAAAGAAAAAAAATCACACCCAGCCGAACCTGGGGGCGTACTCTATACGGATCCACTACCGTTGTCCGGTCACCATTGTTCCGTTCGACAAAGGAGCGACTTTCATTGAAATATATATCTGCAGCCAGGGCAATGTTGAATTTAAAGACACTGGAGGGCAACCAATTCAGTTCAACAAACGGCGAGACTCCAATCAGCCATCGAAACCGATCTTTCTCTGCTGCAACGCGGGAGGTGTTAAAGTCCGTTACCTGCCAGGTGAGCGGATCATTGACCAGGGCAGCACCCAAATCAAGGTAGAGCGAACCTGATTCGAAGCGCCTGGACAGCCCGACCTCGAAGGGATGGTGGCGAAGCGCCATTGAAACAAGGTCGCTGGTCACCTCGAAAGGAATCTGTATCCGGTATCCCAGAAACAATCGTCCAAAGCGCGACACCCGAACCCCCAAAGCAGTCCGCACACCATGAGTGAACCGCCTGGACGGTGAGTACAGGGTCAGTCCATATGCCGCAGACATATCAATGCGTGCGGGTGCGACGATTTTTTCTGTGCGGTTTGGGTGAGCATCGAGCTCTGAGGGGCCATGCCCCTGAGGCGTATCCGAAGGGGGCTCCGGGGGACCATGCCCCTGAGGCGTATCCGAAGGGAGGGGCTCCGGGGGGCCAGTTGGTTGAGATTCGGAATCGACAGAAATTCCAGAATCGGCCACTGGAGAGTCGTTTTTCGGGAGATTGGCAGCAGCAGAAGAACCCACGCCGCCTGGACTGATCCCGATATGGCCGCCGTCTGCAATGGCTTCCACTACACTTCTCAAAATGACAGCTACTACCAGGAAGCGATCTCTCTGATTTTTATCATCGAAAGAAATCTTGCGAACAAGAATACGCCCGCCACCCGGCTCAGATACATAGAGAAACACCCGCTTTCCAACCAGAAAATCGCACCAGAACACCATTGTCGCATTATTTTGTTTTGCAAGCTGTTCAGCTGTATCTGCCTGTACAGGGAGGTCTCTGTTGTAGGACGGCGTCCAAAACACCTTTAAATCAATATCCAAATCACTGAGTTGGGCCTGTATGGCGCGAATGGCTTCTTCGGATGTTGGGGTTTCCGCCCTGGAGACTATCATTAGAATGCGAACTTTACCGGAATCGGAATTCGCATTTGCCTCCTGCAAAAGCCCAACTGGCGCGCAAATTGTGAGCGCCAAGAAAAAAAAAATCCTATTCATAGCGAAATACGGTTTCATTTTCTCCTATTCTGTATCGTCTATACAGGAAGTCGCGGCGGAACACTTTCCGACAGAGGCGGCACAGTATACGGAAATGCAAAGCAGGCATTCTGAGGAGCTGAAGTCGTCACAATACTGTTCGCAATAAGAACTGATGCAATCGACCATCTCGCAATATATCGTTTCATGAGCTGAACACAGGGACGCTCTGCAATCGCCAAGACAATATATATTTGTCTTGCAGCCGGTTTCGCAGGCGCTCACCGCGGAACAGGGTTGATTGCCGCCACCGGCACTACAATCGTCATTTGCCCCACTATCAGTTCCATCTCTTTCAGTCCAGTCCAGCTCCTGCGCAACCTTATTGTCAGGAGTGCATGCGAATGTGAGCAGAAAGACCAGCAAACACATATGGGCCATCTTCTTCATTTTTGTCCCACTCCCTTTTTCAGCATATCAGAATGAAGGAGAAGAGATATGAACAAATATAATGGGAACATGGCGTCCGTACTCGATACCCTTCACCAGATTACTTTTCCTTAAACAGTTTTCATCGGACAGCAGTTTAAAAACAGCATACTCAACTTTGCAGGCCATAGAAAAAGATAACCGCCATTTCGCTTCTGCCTTCTTTGGGCCAGTATCATTACCAGGTTTCCTGTTCACGTCTCATTTCAGACGTGCAACCATATCATTCTTTTGAAAAAAAAGGCATCAGAAATTGTGAATCCTATTGGCGTTGAGACAGTACGAGTACAGTAAAATCAAGGGAATCCTCAGGATCAAGAATATAGGAAATTCAAAGCACCTTCATGAAACAGCCTGAAACAGTCATGAGATGAACTCAACATTTATCCATGAATTTTTATCATTCACTCACGTTTTTAGCAACATGTCTTCAGCGCAAAGTGAATCTGTGTTTTGGATTGAAAATCAATACATCATTTTAGTTCATGTACTTTAAACACCTAAGGAAATACCTGAAAATGAGGAAATCTGGAATACTACTGTTGGCAATCTTGATCACTGCTCTGATGGGATGCAGCTCAAATTCAAAAAAACAAACTGATGAATGCATAAATGGTGCATCAAACTATCCGGACTGCACGCTGAGCAGTACCGATTCCAGCGATGTGCCGGTTTCAACGGACGATACAGGAACGTCTGGCACAGATTCCAATACTGGCGACACAGGTTTGTATGATACCGGTACCAACGCTGATACCGATACCAGTGTTGATACGGGCACCAGTGTTGATACGGGCACCGACGTTGATACGGGCACCAACGCTGATACCGATACCAGTGTTGATACGGGCACCAGTGTTGATACGGGAACCGACGTTGATACGGGCACCGGGGTTGATACAGGCACCGGGGTTGATACGGGCATCGGGGTTGATACGGGCACCGGGGTTGATACCGGGGTGGACACAGGCACGGATTCAGGTCCAACAGGCTGGTGTGGCGATGGTATCGTGCAACAAGAGGTGGAGGGATGCGACGACGGCAACGGTATTTTAACGGATGCCTGCCCCGATGGAATTGGTGGTACGTGTCAGCCGGCGACGTGTGGAGACGGGTATATTCAAGATGGCGTTGAAACATGTGACGATGGCAATGGCATTTTGACGGATGCCTGCCCCGACGGCATCAATGGGACGTGTCAGTCTGCCGCGTGTGGCGATGGTTTTGTTCAGGATGGCGTGGAAACATGTGACGACGGGAATGGGGATGTGACCGATGCCTGCCCCGATGGTATTGGTGCCACGTGTCAACCTGCCATATGCGGTGACAACTTCGTGCACAAAGGGGTGGAGAGTTGCGATAGTATCGATAGAGACTTTTGTTCTGCGGCGTGTCGGTGCACGAATCCAACGACATTTGATTTCAGCGCAACAACAGGCAGTACTCCTGGAGCGATTCAACTGGAGCTGACCCCCGATGCAGATAGTTGTATAGACCTCGAGAGCCAAATTGAAATCCGTCGCAATGTCACCGGCGAACCACCGGTGGATTGCCATGACGGTTTGGTTGTGAACACCGTTTCGCTACAGGACCATATCAGCTGGGTGGACAATACCGGGTATCCGGCAGGAACGTTTGGTTATCGGGCGTGTCTGATATACGGCGATTACGGGGAAGTGGATGGCAGTCGCAGTGTTGCGTCTGTGACCACGCCCATGGAACCCTCCATTGAATGGCGATATCAGGCGCGAGTGGACAACGATTGGGGTGCCAACTATTCTGAAACACTGCCGCGTTTGGGCGTAGCGACCGATGTGGTGGTGCTCCCTGACGGCAATACCATTGTCGTGGGTGTGCAGGATGAGCTGGTCAGTAACTGTACAGGCGAAGACGTGTGGATTCGTAAATTCGATTCGGATGGCGTCGAGATTCTTTCCGGCTGGGATAAACGAATCGATATGGATTGGGTGGACAATCGGCCCGTCGCGGTTGTACATGATGGCAGTGGCGGCATCTACGTGGCGCTTTCCGGCAGCGTAATCGGTTCAGGTCGCGAATACAACGTGTTGCACTACACCGAAGATGGAGGGCAAACGTATGGCGACTTTTCGGAAATCAGCGGTGTAACAGATATGGCAATTGATGATAGCGACAACGTTTGGCTGGTGGGTCAAGCCAGTTTAACTGGCCAGAGCGATCCTGTTGGGTATCTCAAGCGCATTGACAGTAATGGCAGCGAAGTGTTCAGTGCAACCTTTGACGATATTGGCACTGGCAGTCCCATGACGTTGGGATTTGCTCCGGATGGCAGTTTCTTTGTTGCGGGCACTTATAACATCAGTGGGTTTGGCGGGTTTGTTAAAAAGTTCGATGCCGCAGGTAATGAGCAAACTGATGACTGGAATATCCGGTTCAATCACGATAACAGAAATGAGAACGTATACAGCCTTGCGGTAGACTCCACAGGAGCGGTTTATGTGGGCGGTGCAGCGGGGTATAGCAGCAATGCCGATGCGTTTATAAAGAAATATTCAGCCAGCGGCATCGAGGATACCACTGGGTGGGGACAAGTGGAAGATCTGGGGACTGGAATGTACGCCGTCAATTCGATTGTGGTCGATGAAGACAACAATATATATACAGCAGGGCTCGCATTTCAAAAGATGCGCATCCGTAAATACACGGCGGATGGCACAGAGATTGTAGACGGATGGGACAAATCGGATGGTTATCCGGGGTCCTCATCCTCCGTTTATCGAGAGATTGCGCTGGCTCTTTTGCCCGGAGGCGAGGTAATGGTGGGAATGCCTGGCGGGAGCTATGATTGGCTGCATGTTTATTCCGCAAGCGGCGATCGTCTCACTGGGTGGGAAACGCATCTGCCTCTCTTTGATGGGGACGACAATGCCGCAGCGATGGCGCTCGGAGAAGCTGGTCAGGTGTATCTGGGAGGTATTTCCACTTTGCGTCAGATTTGGTTTTCTCCGGGATATCCCTTGACACGCCAGGTGGCCGTAGTGAAGGAGTTGAACGCCAACGGTGAACCCCAGGACAATCAGTGGTATGGCAACATTTTTTACGGCAGTGGAATTGTTGACCTTGCAATGGGACCGGGCGATGCGCTGTATGGCCTTCACTTCAGTTATGGGAGTACTGTTCTTCAATTCGACACGGATTCGTTGACTTCTTCATGGTCAAACAGATACACCTCAACTGCCGGGGTCTCAGGTCAGGATCTTCCTTTGGCCGTGGACAGCGATGGAAACGTATACATGGGAATCACAAACTATGACATTATTTCGTCTGAAAGCAACCTTGACTGGGGGATAATAAAATACACATCCACAGGTGCGGAAGACACCAGTTGGAATGTGTTGTTTGATGAACTGTCAATTAAAGACATGGCTGTGGACAGTAACGACAACGTTTATGTGGTGGGCGAAGTTCAAAGTCAGTGGGGGATTCAAAAATTCAACTCTTCAGGTGCCGAAATTTTGGGGGGATGGGACAAGCAGCTTTCCATCGATGGTGGCGCAATGGCAGTCGCAGTGGATGATACGGACGCGGTCTACGTTGCCGGCGAGAATGATTTGGGATGGGTTTTGAAAAAGTATCTGGCCGATGGTACCGAGGTGTCCGGATGGGACATACATATTCCCGGAATGCCAGGGGATAAACCAATGGCCATTGCGGTGGATTCCACAAACAGCAGTGTCTACGTCGCCGGTGAATTATCCAACCAGGTGACCCCTTACAGCGGCAAGGATTTTTATGTAATGCGATTGACAACATCCGGCCAGGAGATCACAGCGGGTGGCTGGCCCCATGCCCATGATGGTGGCTATTGGGAAAATGATGGGGCAATGGATGTCATCGTCAGACCGACTGGAGAGGTTCTGGTTTCCGGCTTTGTCACTCAGCGGCTGGACAAACACTCCGGCGAGGACATTCTTGTGCTTCAGCTTGCGGCGCCGTAATGGCGCGTCAGCAGAAAACCTCCCTGCGTATGGCGGAATCGCTGCCGCAGTGCGCGCCACCGGAATGGCACCAAGTGTGGTCGGAAAAGGGATAGCCGAGGTGAAAGCGTTGGAGGCAGGATGGCGTCCACCGTGGGGCGCGAAACGCAATCGACCCTCTCCAATTTAACGCCGTTCACCCCTCGCCAGAGGCATAACTTAATACCATCTGTTTTCAGGATTACTTACGATGTGTGGGCGGGAGATAACAGTTAGCAAACCAGATTCAACATAAGAGATTTTCAGGTTTTTTCCCCACTTCCGTTTATCCCTTCAATTGGCAGTTGTATGATAAATGTAGTACCACTTCCTACTTCACTCTCCACATCCAAACTGCCCCCATGTTTGTCTACTATCGTTGCGCGAGATATCGCGAGTCCCTGGCCGGTGCCGCGACCAACTTTCTTGGTAGTAAAAAATGGATCGAAGATTTTCTTCCTTATTTCCTTTGGTATGCCCGGGCCGTTATCCTGGATTCTGATTTCTGCGAACCCATTTACCTGATGTGTGCTCACAGTGATGGTACCCTTGTCTTCTGAACCATTATTCTCACTTTCTTCACCGATGGCCTGGGCGGCATTGACGATTATGTTGAGAATGACTTGATTGAAGTCCCCAGGTAAACATGGAACAAGCGATAGATTCTCATCGAAATTTGTTTCCACGGAAGAAGTGTACTTCCACTCGTTGCGGCAAACAGTGATGGTGTTTTTTATAGCCCTGTTTATATCGTACAGGGTTTTGTCCTTGCTTCCCGGATGGGAAAATTCTTTCATTGCCAAAACTATCTCCCTGACTCTGGCTAAGCCTTCCAGTGACTGCTCCAAAGATTGGGGAATTTCCTCTAACAGAAATTCAAGATCTGCTTTTTCTATAGCCTCATCAACACTTTTGATCAGAGCCTCTGTAATTGTGCCGTTTGTTGAAGCTTGCCTCAATTCGCTGTACTTATTCAACAGTTCTAAAACAACAGAGAATGCATCTTTGAGAAAAGATGTATTGTCACTCACGAACTGTGTAGGGGTGTTGATCTCGTGGGCAATACCAGCCGCAAGTTGACCTATCGATTCAAGTTTCCGAACCTGGAGAAGCTCTTCTGCGACCTGTATCCTCTCGGTAACATCCTCGAGAGTGATTATGACACCACTGAATTTCTCACTCACATCCATGATTCGAGAGAATATGATATGGAAGTGCATGCGGACCTTTTGTATGAGAGCTTCTCTTTCAATACTATTGGTAGAATCGTTGTTCGAGATAAAACTTCTCAGATCGTCAACCAACCATGGAAATACGCTGCTGATGTCAGTTTTCTCGCTGTTTAGTGGGATTGAGCAGCCTTGTTCCAGCATCCCCATCTCATCAGAGGCAGTCTTGTTTATACTATACAGAGAAACACTATCTACAAAACCTGCGGATTCCAGAAATTTTTTTGCTGTCAAATTAAATGCAATGATCTTGCAATCCTTATCCAGGATAAAAACCGGCAGCGGATGGCTTTCAAAGATGGTGACATAGCGGCCTTTTTCATCAGCCATAGCCCTGTTGCGTTGTTGCAGGTCATTGACCATTTTGTTCTGTCCGGACTGGGACCATTCCATACAAAAGGCGATCTCTATTCGATCGAACAGACGTTGGATAACGCCAATCCACTGGTTCTTGATGGTATGGTCAAATTTTTGTGCTCGAACCAATTCGAAATAAGCTTCGCGAAAATATTTCATCAATCCCAGGAACATATCAAGGCCCACCCCTCTGGAGCGATGTCGATGTGCTTCCAGAATAGCGAAAGAAGCGATTGGATCCTTAGTATAGTCCTCCAGAACAGACAATTCGAAGCTTGGAAGGGTTTGCAATCCCACGATCAATGCCTTGGATAGGCCCGCTATGGCTAACCGCCAAGCTTCCTTGGAAGTAGCGGTATATTTTAAATAGCCCTGCTCCCTGGCGAACTCAACGGTTTTATCGAGAAGAATATCTTCTGATTTGGTTATAAGCCCACACAATTGGGAGACGTTAAATCTACTCAGTTTCATGATAGATTAATCCTTTCCTCAGGGAAAACACATAGACTGAAAGCATTTGAAAACAAAGGAGAACCTGGTATGAGATTGTTATAGCCTTTGCTGGATTCAATTATCATCGATTTTCATTTCTTATTGTTCAAACAGAAACCATAGTTCTGTATTTATTTATAATTCAATTATCGACGGATGTTCATAAAGATTAAATGGAACTATTCAGCGCGAGTAGTCAGCGCTGAGAGGCCGCCCTTCGAGACAGCTGCTTCGCGGCTTCCTCAGGAAAACGGCCCTGATTTATACAGTTTGTGCCTTACGGACGAACCTATGATGGCGGGCTATGCCTGAATAGTTGCAAAAAAAGTAACCAGGGAAGGGATTTTGTGAATGGCCTACTCTCCGGCGGGATTGGCCAGGGCGGTGATCTCGGCGGGACTCAATGACTGGACGTAGATGCGAAAGTCATCGAGCGCACCGTCGAGATAGGGGTCAGAGAACTGGGACTTGCCGAGATAGTTCCGCGTGGTGAAACCGAGGTCGGCGGGGGTGATCGTAATAGTGTCCGAGCCGGCCAGTGTTCCGTCGATGTAGATTGAGACGGTGTCGCCGGAACGGGTGACAGCGACATGGGTCCAGACGTCGGTCGTGAGGGCGATGGCGCTGTCGACGAACTGCTCGACGCTTGAGACGAGGATGACGAAGCGGGGCAGGCCATCACCCGCAGCACCTTGCGCGGTCAGGTACATGTAGTTGTCCGTCCCGGTGCCGAAGTCGAAGATACGCTGCCAGGTGGAGAAGGAGTCGACCCTGATCCAGGTAGAGATGGTGAAATCGGTAAGACCGCTGGCGATGCCATCGGCAAGCGTGGCATACTGGAAGGAGGCCCCTGAAAGGTTGAGACCGCCGTCGAGAATGCCGGCACCAAAGTCTGGGCCGTTGACCAGCGTGGCGTCGTGGTCGTAGCCACTGGAATCGACAGCGATGTCACCGTCGGTCTCATCGAATCTCAAGTGAACGCCCAGGGTACCCGCGCCGAGGGTGAGCTCGGTGGAGTCGGGTCCGGTGCCGTCGGCATTGTTCGCGACGACAACGTAGTAGTAGGTCTCGCCCTGGCTGATGCTCGTGTCGGTGTAGGTCGTGCCCGTCAGGTCGGTGGCGACCGTCGTGTAGGGACCGCCGCTGGTGGTCGCCCGCTTGATGCTGTAGCGGGTCACTCCGCCGGTGGCCTCCCAACTCAATACGACCGCATCCGTACCCAGTATCATCGTCAGACCAGTCGGGGCAGCCGGCGCGCCTGTCAATGTCGTGGCTTCTGCCTGCATGGAATCGGACCCCGCACCGCTGCCATTTACTGCCGATATAACGTAGTAATAAGTCGTGCTGGAGAGCAGGCCAGTGTCCGCGTAATTCGTCGTATTCACGCCCACGGCAACGGTCGTGTAAGGTCCGCCGCCGGTGGTCGCCCGTTTGATGTTGTAACTGACGGCGCCGCTACTGGCCGTCCACGATAAGTCGATTTGGTAGATGGAAACCGGGGTGGCCATCACGGCTGTCGGGGCTGTCGGGGGCGGTTGCGACTCGACGGAGAAGCCCAGCAACCATTGTTGGCTGTCGCTGCTGTTGTAGGTGGATTGAATGATGTCTGCGCCATTGGTCGTGGCGCCGTCGCTGACCTCCCAAACCAGGCCGCTGATTTCGGATGAGATGCTGAAATAGCCGTCAGCGTTGAGTTCAAAGGTCCAGAGCTGGCTGTCGCCTCCGTCGGAGGACTGGATGATCAGGCTTTCGTCCGGATCGGATGTGCCCCCATTGTCGATCGCCAGGTCGCTGGCCACGTGGATGGCGCGGTAGAGACCATCGCCCTGCCACTGGATATCCCACAGCTGGTTGTCGCTTCCGTCGAAGGTCTGCTGCACGACCGGTGTGCCGTCGGCGCTCCCCGTCGCCTCCATGACCTTGTTGCTGTTGCGGCTGGCGATACGGTAAAGGCCGTCGGGGACCACGCGTCCGCTGTCGCCCCACAAGCCGAGTTCGCTGAGGTGAAGGAATTCGGCGTCGCCATTGTTGGCGGTGATGTTGAGCCGGTAGTAGCGGTAGGCGGTGGTATTGTCGATGTCGTAGGTGTTTCGGTAGGCGCGGAACTCGAAGGCTTGATCGGTCTGCGTGTCGAGCGTGGTCCAGTCGCTGCCGTCGCTCGAGCCTTGGAACTGCCAGTCCTTCGGATCGCGCCCGGGACGGTCGAGGGAGGCGCTAACGAGCGTGTAACGCTTGATGACCTGTGCGGAGTTCTCGCCGAAGTCATACTGCAACCAGCCGGTCGGCTCTCCGTTGAACCAGAACGAGCCGAAGTCGTCATCGAAGGCGCTCGCGGCACTGGCCGGATCACCGGCATTGTTGTCAATGGTACCGTCGACGAGAGAGAGCTTCATCAGCGGCACGGAAAGTGGCGCGGCGTAAAACTCGGGCGAATTTTCGCTGGTGCCGGCGGAGTTTCTGGCACGGGCAACGTAGTAGTAGGTCGTGTCGGGGTTTACATCCGTGTCGACGTAGCTGGTCCTGTCGGCGGGCAAATCGCTGGCGATGGCGGTGTAGCCGCTGCCGGAGGTGGTGGAGCGGAGGATGTCGTAGGCGGTGGCGCCGAAGGAGGGCAGCCAGCGCAGGGTGACGGCCTTGTTCGAGCCCGAGGCGAGCATGGTGGCGGGCGCAGCCGGGGTGGTCACGAGGCCGCCGGTGCCACCGGTGTAGGACAGGTGCTCGAAGGTGGCGGTGTTGGGCGTCTCGTTTCCGCTGGAGACATGGATGCCGACATAGACGCTGGACGGTAGATTGCCGAAGTCCGAGCTGACGATGGGTGACCAACTGGTGCCGTCCTGAGAAGTGTAACTGGTGATGACGTTGTCCTTGCGCTCGATCTTGAGCCAGTAGGGTAGCGGGAGCGGCAGGGCCTGAGAGCGTTTCGCCCAGTTGCTTCCGCCCCAGGTCACGGTCCAGCCGTCAGAGCGGGCCTCAATCAGATTCCCATCGGACTCGGTGGGCACGATTCCGATCCAGGAGCGCTGCGATACATCGCCGACCAGATTGTCGCGAATCATCAACCCCATTTTGCCGTTTTGTGAGCCCGAGTACGTCATAGAAGTGACCTGGGCAACCATGGCGCAGTCGCCGGTCATCTCCTTGTAGACAAACTGGCTGTCGTCAACGCCATCGGTCCATATTCCGCCCCCGAGGCCGGTGACCGTCCACACCCCGTTCGAATAGGAGGCGCTGCGTCCCTCTGTTTGGTCGCCAAGGGTGGTCAGGGTCAGGCCGTCCGAAGCCAGGGAAACCGCCGGACGGGGATCGGCCGGCAGTGGCGTGGCAGTGGAGAAGTCGGCCGTCCTGGCGAATATGAAGTTGCCGCCGTGTATACCTTGCTCCTTAATCTTCCGGTCGATCCATGGGGTTGGCAGACCGAGGCGGTTTTTGTAAGCGTTTTGGAGGAGGTAATAGACGCCCCGGTCCTGGCTGTTCAGCCCGCCACGATTTTCATAGTAAGTATAATCGACGGTGCCGAAAGGGACGAAGGGCGTGTCAGATCCTGAGGTGTTGCGAGCGTGGTATTCGCCGGCGGCGAGCAGCCGATTGTCCAATTCAGAGTAGACGTCGACACCTTGTTTCCAGAGGATTTCGGCGGTGAGGGTGCGGGCGTAGAGGTCGTTGTACGAGTGGCCCCAGTCGCGACCCGTCTCACCCATCTGACCCGTGGCGAGGATATTCGGCAGGCCGGCGCCTGGATAATTGCGGAAGACGTCGACGACATGGTTGAACATCTCGGTGTCGTCGCAGAAGACGGCGAACACAACGCCGGCGACCAGGTTGAGCGAGCCTTTGTTGGCGGGGCCGGAGATGTTGTACGGGGCGGCGGTGGCGGGCCACAGGACGTTCCGGAAGTAATTCTGTACCGTGATCGTGTCTTCCTGTGTCCAGCCGGGCCAGGTGCCGCGGAGGATGCTGGCGCCGCCGCCGTACGCGATTGCATAGTCGCCCAGATCGAGGCCGGATTCGTTGCCGCCGAAGCTCTCCTGAGTGATCGCCCACGCGATGATGATCTCGCGCGCTTTTTTGGCGTAAGCCTCGTCGCCGGTAAAATACCACATCCGGGCGAGGTTATAAAAAGCGATCATGTCTCCCCGCCACGGCCAGAGGTTTTCGTTGGGATTGCGTTTCACCACCCGGAACGGGCCGCCCATAACATACCCGAGCTGCGATCTACCATCGGCCGCCAGCGAGGCGTAACCTGACTTCCAGGGTTCCTTGTCGAGGTTGGCCCTGATGGTGTCCAGCTCCTCAAGGGTGGTCGGGATGCAGGGGTGTGTGAATTCATCTGTATCTGTGCCTGTATCTGTATCCGCGTCTGTATCTATATCCCTATCTGTATCTGTATCCGTGTCTGTATCCGTGTCCGTGTCCGTATCTGTATCCGTGTCCGTGTCCGTATCTGTATCCGTGTCTGTATCTGTATCTGTACCCGTATCTGTACCCGTGTCTTTATCTTTATCTTTATCTGTATCTGTATTCGTGTCTGTATCCATCACGCCGTTGTCGTCTTTGTCACCTCCATCATCGGTGCAGGCAACGCTCAACATCAGGGCCAGGATCACAATGAATAATTTATGCACATGAGTCACTGGCAATTCCGTTCGTTTTGAGGCCGTCATTCTTTGTCGATTGCGCGAAAATACAGGAACTTCAAACGCTATTTCGATTTTATCTTCCATCCGGTATACATTCCAGCCTTTTGTTTATATTTGAATGCAGGCGGGTAAAAGTAAAAGTAGCAGTTTTTTTTTAGAAAAATGCATCAGAAATTAAGTAATTGTTTCCGCCGGTGAATATAGAAATTTGCATATTGGGAAAGTGGTTGATGCGCTACAGGCTGTCCCTGCCGAATCAAGGCGACATAGTTGGATCGTTATCAACATCGCTAAACAATACAAACGTCGCAGCTCGGCCCATGACCCCTTTTCGGGTATTAAAAAGTCCACTTTCCCAGGTCGCATCCGTAAATCCGTCACCGCCTTGATTAATGAGCAAGCGATAGTAGCCATTTGGATTTGCAGCCTCTTCGCGCAAACTTTTCTCCTGGGTCGCCACCACATCGGCCAATGGTCACCATTTACATCTGCAATGGTAAAATTGGCGCCGGTGAGGTTGAGTTGGTCCGGGCCTCCCCCCAATGCAATGGTAGCATCGGAAAAAGAGATCGTCGTATCAGAAGTGGGTGCAAGACAAGTGGGGGGAAACGATATACCGATGTCGGTATCTGTGTCCGTGTCCGTGTCGGTAAACCTGTTGCATTTTTCCCCGCCCGAAATCCCCCCCCTTTGTCACCAGCCGTTATTGAAGACGAAAACCGAAACGAAGTGTCGGTTTTATTGAGCGGAAGGATCCCTCGAAACCACCTAAAATGAACCGAATTTAGGTTGATTACGAGAAACCCACTTTATCAGGAGGGAAAACCATGAGAATCAACGCGAGACTATTCATTGTGCTTGTCGGTATTATAAGCTTTGCGGGTGCCTGCAGCGACGACAGCTCAGGCACAGATGGAGGAGATGACGCCCATACCCCCAACATCGGGGGCGACGCGGACGGGGACTCCGACACCGATGTGGATGGCGATACCGATGCGGACGGCGACGGAGACGGCGACGGGGACTACGATACCATTACAACCTCCGATAATGTCTGCTTCGAAGAGGAAAATTTTCTCAAAAAGCTGCCCGCCCGAATCATGCTCCTTCAGGACATATCCTCTTCCATGAATGAACATGTTGATGGCGCGACCAAGTGGGAGATCGCTCAATCAGCACTGACCACCATGATGGCGCAGTACGGCGACACCGTGGAGTTCGGATTGGACTTTTTTCCCATCGACACAGACTGCGGTGTGGGTACGACCGTGGCCCAGGATGCGGCGCCAGACAATGGCGGCAACCTCGCCCAGGTGCTGGCCAACACCGACCTCAACCGAACAACGCCACTGCTTCATGCAATGGCCAATTTCCTCAACCCGGCCTATGCCCGGGCTTTTACCGCAGATGGCGCCGATCCCTACCTGGTGGTGGTGTCGGACGGTGAGGACACCTGCGGAGGCGAAAGTCAATTCGGGGGAGGAAGCACAGCGGATGCGCTGGCGAACGTCACCTCCAGGCTACTTGCCGCAGGTATTCGAACTTTTGTCATCGGGTTCGGTGACCAGGTGGATCCGAAACAGCTGAACGCGATTGCCGCGGCAGGCGGCACCCAATTCACTACCTACTTCGATGCCCAGAATGAGCAGCAACTGAATGGCGCACTCGCCTCTATCGGGCAGACCGTAAACATAAGTTGCCGCTACGAGCTTGGCACCATCACCGGAAAGGCGGAGCGCGCCTCCACCCAAATCTCTTTTGACGGCAAGAAGATACTCAAGGGCGAACAGTGCACCGGCAACGCTGGCTGGATGTGGGGCAACGCCGCCAGGACTATCGTCGAGTTCTGCCCGGACGAGTGCGCCATGCTCGAGAGCAATGGGGTGGATCATCTTCGTGTCGTCATGGACTGCAGCACGGATACTTACTGCTACGAGGAAGACCAGGGTCTCTCTGAATCCACGGCCAGGGTGATGCTCCTTCAGGATATATCCTCTTCCATGAATGATCATGTTGATGGCGCGACCAAGTGGGAGATCGATCAGGGGGCGCTGACCGCCATGGTGGCACAGTACGGGGACACTGTACAGTTTGGGTTGGATTTTTTCCCCATCGACGAAGATTGCGGTGTAGGTAGCATCGTGGGCCTGGACGCGGCGCCGAATAATGGAACCAACGTCGCCAACGTGGTGGCCACCACAGGCCTCAACCGGACGACGCCACTGCTTTTCGCGATGGCCAATTTCCTCAACCCGCTTTATGCCCCTGTCTTCGCAGCAGATGGCGCCGAACCGTACCTCGTGGTAGTGTCCGACGGCAAGGACACCTGCGGGGGTGAGGATCAATACGGAGGCGGATCCACTGCAGAAGCACTGGCAAACGTCACTGCCAGGCTGCTCGCCGCAGGTATTCGAACTTTTGCTGTCGGGTTCGGCAACGGAGTGGATCCGAGTCAGCTGAACGCAATCGCTGCGGCCGGCGGCACTCAGTACACCACTTACTTTGACGCACAGAATGAGGCAGATCTGAATCAGGCACTCGACTCCATTGGGCAGACAGTAAGGATAGCCTGCCGTTATCAGCTCGGCACCATCTCCGAAGAGGCGGATCGCAACTCAACCACCATCCATTTCGATGGCCAGAAATTAGTCCGGGGCGAAGAGTGTATTGGCGATGCCGACTGGATGTGGGGCAACGAGGCCAGGTCCATCGTCCAGTTCTGCGTTGACGAATGCACCATGCTTGAGAACGATGAGGTGGGGCAACTCCGCGTCACCATGGGATGCCGCACTGATGATACGGATACCGATACCGATTTGGACTCTGACACTGGTTCGGATGCGGATACCGATTCGGGCACAGATAATGATACTGGCGCCGATACAGATACAGATACCGATTTGGTGGACTCTGACACTGGTTCGGATACAGATAAAGATACTGACGCCGATACGGATACAGACACAGATACGATTATCACCTCTGTAGAATAGGCTCCGTGGTCACTTCCTCATAAATCAGTTCACCGCAGACGTATAGATGTGTTTTCACATGATATCATTTTTAATGTAAGGACTGTAGTTTATCCCCAGTCGATACATTTTTATGCATACATTGAAGAATGTGAGCAGTTGTTCTCTGCTCGGTACCCACCTACACAGTCCAGAGTCTCCCCTGCCCGGGAAGTCGTTCAACACTTTACGCTGACGTTGCAAAAAATGATGAATTGAAACGCGCAAGGGTGTGCCAGCTGGGCGGAGATTTTTATGGATTAAGGACAGTGATCATTATAAAATTGCCACCTTGCCTCCGCTGCATCCCGCCCGACTTCGTTGCTCGTCGGTCGCATACCCCGGTATGTTCCGCTCCTCGCGCCTTGCCGGTCCGGCGCAGCAAATGCCATGTTGGCAATT
>JBNKCR010000071.1:0-84925 GCA_050287845.1 Polyangia bacterium | reverse complement strand
CGCCGCGCGGTTCGAGACACTCGCTACGCTCGTTCCTCACCACAGCGGCTCTGTTTCCCTAAATTACTGGCCCAACTTAATTCTGTATCCGAATTGTTGCATCGTCTCGTTTTCGAAATTGGTACACCTCGAATAGCTCTTAATCCATAAAAATCGCCGCGAAGCTACAACTGGTGTACCCTTGCGCGTTTCATTTCATCATTTATTACAACATTAAGGTAAACTATCATATTCCCCCAATCGATTTATTTAGAGTTTGAATTTTTCTTTAACCTGATTAACGATATGTGATGCAATGGGTATAGCCGAAGTCGCCGCGGGTGACGGGGCATTGCACACGTGGAGAGAATGCTCAGTTTCGCAGAACAGAAAATCATGGACCATAGTTCCGTCCCCATTGAGGGCCTGCGCCCGTATTCCGGCGGGATACGTAACCAAATCAGAAACACATAGCGCGGGACAGAATTTTTTTACACGCTGCAGGTATCGCCGTTTAAATAACGAGTCACCGAATTCCCGAAACCCGACGTCCCGGTATTTGCGGTAAAACGACCAGAAACCTGAAAATGTCAGAATATCCCACGCATCCTTTAAATTCAGATTAATACGTTGATATCCCTCTCGCTTCCATCCGAGCACCGCATTGGGACCAACAGTCACCCGGTGGTCAATGGTTTTAGTAAGGTGTACCCCTAAGAAGGGTAGCTCGGGGTCCGGTACAGGGTATATCAGATGATTGATTCTGTGATGCCGGGGCGATTGAATTTCATAGTATTCACCTCTAAACGGGACAATTCTGTAGTTAATATTTGTATGCATTGTGCGTGCGATTCTATCGGACATTAAGCCCCCGCAGGCGACCAAATACCTGGTACGGCGTCGGCTATTGCCAATAACAAAATCAACTCCCGGCTGTGATTCTTTAATTTGCGATACAGCATAACCCAATTCAATTTGTCCCCCATGGGAGACAAAGAGCTCTGCCATTTTTCGGGTAATCTTTACGTAGTCGGTAATTCCTGTACCAGGAATAAAAAGAGCACCGTCTCCAACCACATTCGGTTCCTTTTGCTGCAGTTCATAGCGGGAGAGCCGATGAAACTCAATTTCATTTTGAATACATCTCTCTTCAAGCGCACTCAAACGCTCACATTCCAATTCACCAGTAGCGACCAACAGCTTACCGCATTGTGCAACCGGTATATTGTACTGCCTGCAAAAGCGGTATGTCTCTGCGGCGCCCTCTTTGCACAGACGGGACTTGAGACTGCCCGGCATGTAATACACACCGGAGTGAATGACACCGGAGTTGTGCCCTGTCTGATGAGACGCGAGTCTGTCTTCTTTTTCAACCACCAGTACCCGGGCATCGCTAAACGTGCGAATAATTTGCAACGCGGTTGCGACGCCGACGATGCCTCCCCCGATAACAACAAAATCGTATTCCTGCAAAGGACTATCCGTTTTCATTTATCTTCATCCTTATGTCCTTATCGCGTGTTACACAGAATGTGTCATTGCTCTCTGTGTTATGTTCACTGTATTAAAAGTATGACATACGCTTTACCAGTCCCTTAAAATCGATTCCCAACACCATTGTGCGTCCCCTCATCTTTCTTCAAAAAAACCCAGGCAACTAAAACTTTTCGTGGCAAATTCTGTTTGTGTTTTATATTATTGTTGTCTGTTGAAAAGAGTATCTGTTTAAAAAAATACGTATACAAATTTCTGGCTGGTCATGGGGGCAAGATGGACGAAATTGTCGTTTTTGGTGTAGGCAATAATACGAATATGGCTATCAGTGAGGGTTCGCTTCACCTGGACAGCATAAAGTTTTTCTTCGTCAGTTATCATTCGACCGTGACCGGCCGCTTCATGGGAAAGCCGCTGTATTCGCTTGATGAAGCCCTTGAACACTATAACGATGAAAAGGTCTTTATCGTTGCACACGACTACGGCGAAGTGTTCAGAATTCTGAAGAGTCGCGGGATTCGGCCTTCGCGAACTTATGCGTATGTTTTGGCAGAACAAAATAATCCGGTGTTTTCTTCTCTGGATTACCCTTGCGAACCGAGATTTATCAATGTGGGCGGTGGCTACTTTTTTCACTATGATAATTGGCTCAATCTGGAGAGCTCTGGCAGCTATTTGTATCCGTTTCAATTGACTGCGGCGTGTCGTTTTCCCCCAGCGGATAAATCAATCGAATTGGTGTATTCATCTCACTGTTTCGAGCATTTAGAAAGCCTGGTGATTGACAGAGTCATGCAGGAGTCTGAGCGTTGTCTGGTTGACGGTGGAAAAATGCTCATCGTGCTTCCCGACTTTGACAGCGTTTTTAATGCCTGGAAAACCAACTTGGAAAGCAGCGACATTTTGTCGATGGACAACTGGAACTTTAAAAATCTGGTAGGTCCATGGGCCCGGTACGGGGTACAAAACTCGCGTGAAAATCGCGCACTGTGCATTCTCGCAAGTATTGATCTATCAGCCCGTTCCACTCTGTTTGAGACGAATCCGAATATTGAAGACTATATCGGTCCGGTTATTTTGACAGATGAGGAATTAACTCACGTTCGAAAGGCAGACGGGCCAGGCGAAGCGACAAAACGAATGATTCGTATCGCCGGCAAAAAATATCCAGATGCTGTTTTCATTCATCAGTCATCCTGGTCAACCGATGAGTTTGTCCATTATGTGGCGTCGTTTGGATTTCGCTGTGTCTCAACTTGCAAATCACAGTTGTTAAACGAATATGAATGGATTCCTCTCGTTGAAAAAATACAGGACCTGAGCAATTACTATTTGTTTGAGAAGAAATAAAACACCAGCGTAGCCGGCACACCAAAACTGAATTACGCTCTGACTTCTGACTAAACAAATTCCAAATGGTCTACATCCGCATCCAGATAGTTATGAATCATGATGTTTTTGGGATTGGTTTCACAGTGGTGATTGCAGTGAATGGATGGATTCGTTTTAAAAAACTTTTCTTTGCCATCAAACCAGAATTCTTTAAAGCTTCGGTCCTTAATTGATCCCACTCGCCCATACTCTAGATTATAGGCCTTGTCCGGACAGGTATAGATGTTCAGATCTGCCCCAATAATTGGCAAAATCTGTATATAAGGGCACCAGTTGTACGTCTTTTCAAATTTTTCATTGGAATCCTGGTATGCGTTAAAAATCTCAAACTCGCTATCCTGGAGAGTGGTAACCGCCTTGTCGATTTGTTGCGATACTGTTTTGAAAAACGGCTGATGATAATTGTTGTTGTCATTTTGTTTATCGCTCACAAGACAGGCTGACATTTTAACGCTGTTAACCCCAACATCTTTAATCTTCGATAAAAAGTCATACACATGTTCAGCATTGCGATGGTCGATAATGTAGCTAACACCCAGATAACAGGGGCCATTGTATTGTTTGAACTGCTTCAGATTTGTCATCACTTTTGAAAATTCACCGATTTTAACACCGCGGTACCGGGTATAACTCTCATCATCCCAGCCGTCCATTGACACTCTTAACCAGCTGCCATGGCGGGCAAATATTTCTGCGACGTCACCTTTCACAAGTGAACCGTTGGTTAAGCTGGCAAATTTTACTGGCGATTCGGCCAATCTTTGCACTGTTTCGGTCATGTGAGGGTACATAAACGGTTCGCCGCCGCCGCTGAACGTGACCGCTTTAATCCCCATATCAACGATGTCATCAATAATCTCCATCATCTTCTGCTTTGGAATCATTGTTCGAACAACATCGTCTTTGCCAAACACATGAAGATTTGTGTCGCGATAGGCGCAGTAGGAACATTTGTGATTGCAATAGTTGGTGGGCTTTATTCTGACGTGTATCGGCGCAAGTATTTCCCCGGTTTCCTCTGGGAGGGAATCCAACTTATCCTGAAAATGAAATATCTTCTTATTTGAATATTTTGTACCCAAGTTATCATACCTTTTTCTTTAATATGAATTCACCCCGGTTATCTTTTGGATCATCAAAACAACCCGGCAGCAGCTAAAAAAGGGGGTGCTACAATACTTTTTCAAGCGCTTTAAGTATTTTTTTTTCATCAAGATAAAACGCGTTTTCCAGCTGACAGTTCATGGGGGTATGACTGTCTGGCAGCGTAATCCTCACCGGATTTGCATTCAAAACATTTGCATGGGTCAGCGCGACCGACGCGATTACCTCCGAAGCAATGCTTAATGTTTTCCACGATGAATCAATGACAGCCAGTTTTCGCGTTTTCGATACAGACTGCGTGACCGTATCAATATCCATTGGTGATAACGTTCGAAGATCGATAACTTCTGCACGTACACCTTTTGGGGCCAATAGTTCTGCTACTTTCAGCGTTAAAGGCACTGTCAGTCCCAGGCACACCAGTGTGACATCCTGTCCTTCTCTGCGGACCGCCGCTTTACCAAAGCGCACTCGGTACGGTTTTTCAGGAACGTTGTCTCGCATAGAAAACAGCGCTCTGTTTTCTAATATAACAGTGGGACTCTCACTGAAAATACTTTCGAGCATGAGTCCTTTAATATCGTATGCAGTGGCCGGCATGGCGACTTTTAACCCTGGTAAATGGGTAAACCAGCTGTGAAGATTTTTCGAGTGCTGAGGCCCCTGCCCCCATCCCTTGCCAATGATGGCTCTTATGGTAACTGGAAGATTTGATTTTTTGTTTGATTTGAATCGCCAAAGGGACAGCCAGTTAACAATGGCATCCAACGAGTAAATCATAAAATCCACACGGGGGTGTACCAGGACCGGTCTCTTGCCTACAAGCGCAGCGCCAATGGCGGTGGAGGTCATGACACTCTCGGCGTTTGGAAAATCCCGAACCCTATCCCGACCATACTTGTCTGCCAGGCCCTGGGTCGTGCCAAATATGCCAGGCTTGTAATCAACCAGCTGCCCCATGACAAAAACATCTTTGCAAAGCATCATTGCCTGATCTAAAGCTTCTGCAATGGCCTCAGAATATGTCAGTTCCCGCATAGCTATCTCCCCCAATATTCACCCCGAAAGTTCTCTAAAACAGTTCACCAGAACAGTTCGTTCAAAATGCTGTTTTGAATCAAACATGATTTATCACAGTAGCAAATTTCAGTACGGCGCTGGACGTGTTTCAGGTTGAGATATATTAAATTCATTATCGTTCGCATCAATCTCAACCAGCAGCTTATCCGCCAGAGGCGAGTCTGTTGAATAATTCTGATCATACCAATCCACCTCTTCCATAAACCGACTCAATTGCGCAAAATCGAACGCGCCGGCAATCTCTTTATCAACTATTTTGATAATTTCAGTTTTTTCAGATTCTTCCAGGTAACCTGCATTTGTCATCGCGTTTTCAAGCAATGCAATTGGACAGTTTCTTTTCCAGTATGCCAGTTCGTCTGGACTTCTGTAGCCTACATCGTCGTCATCTTCCGGCCCCACATGGCCTTTCCAGCGATATGTAAATGTCTCTAAAAAAAAGGGACCTTTGCCACTTCTCGCAAAATCAATGGCGTCTCTCAACACGTTTTTCAACTGAACCACATCATTTCCAAACATCGCTCTGGTCTTCATACCAAACGCCGCCACCCGCGCATTTATAGTCTGTGCGACCTGACGACTTTCCTGAGGAGAATATGTGGAGTATCGATTATTTTCACAGATATATACAACAGGCAGTTGGTTGAGCTGGGCATAGTTGATTGATTCCCAAAACAATCCTTCATCCACAGCACCGTCTCCCATGCAAACAACCATGACATCTTTTTTGTTATCCAGTTTTAATCCCAACCCCACGCCGGTGGCAATCCCAACCAACCCGGTCAAAATAGCGCCACTGTAATAATGAATCTCTGTATTCGAAATCTCCTGTGACCCGGCCAGTCCCGCGTTGGTGCCGGTTTCTTTTCCGTACAGCTCGGCGACCAGCGGCCCCATCTCTCCTCCCTTTGCAAAGTAGTAGGCATGGGATCTGTGCGGACCAAACAAATAATCATTTTCTTGTACTACCTGCGACAGCGCTGCAGACACCGCTTCTTCACCGATGCAAAAATGAACTGGACATTTCATCTCGTCATCAGGATGATACGCATCAATAATCGCTTCCTGCAGCCGTCTTAAACGCACCATGAAAGTATACATCTCTATACACTCTCTTCTATCAACGCCCAAAAGGCTCATCCCGGTGTAATCACCGCCGTTTAAAATAATTTCATGATTTATGTTATTCATTGCTATTGCTTACATAAGGCATCATCACTGCGTGTCCTTTAATTTCCTGTCAGACACATATTCTTTCAGGCCGTCGTCAATGCTGGTCATGCTGATGCCGTCCATCCTGCTTTTCAGCTCTGTTATATTGTATACCATATTTTTTGCGCGTCTCGTCTGATGGGTACTATTTGATTGTGCAAATTCGAGTTTACCCTTGTTACCAAAACAGGTAATTATTTTGCGGGCGATTTCAACAACAGGATAACTCGTACCCGATGCCAAATTAAGAATGGAATCCTTTGGCTGTTGAATCAAATGCCCAATCACTTTATAAATATCATCAACATATAGAAAATCTCTTTTATCCCGTCCCTTATCAAAAATTCGAATTTTGCCATCAGTGACCAGTCCATCGTACATTTTACCAATGGTGCTCTTCTGACTGTCCCCTGGTCCATACACACCGCTCAATCGCAAAATAGCAGTGGGAACACCGGACGCTTTCATTTTTTTTTTAATTATAAATTCACCGACGACTTTGGACATCGCGTAGTAATCGTCGGGTTGCAAGGGCAGGCTTTCTGTTATGACATTTTCATTTTCAAGAAGCCCGTATACATCAACACTGCTAAAGAATATGAACAATTCGGGTTTGACCAGACTGTCGCTGATATGGTTTGTCAGGTTGATGGCCATATCAATATTTTTCCTCATAGAGACGTCATTGTTTTGTACCAGCCGCGTTATCGCAGCCGATAAAATAATAATATCGTTTTTTTTTACAGTGTAGTTTTGACGAATTGATTCAATATCGAGCAGGTTACAATCATTGGAACGAAACTGAATCACATCAATTCTGTTTTCACTGAATCTACTAAATAAATAGCCACCAATAAAGCCACCGCCGAATATAACCAATCTTTGCATTCCGCCACCTCGATTACCTTTCCCAGATGTGTTTTGGATGCAGATAGCCACAATGATTGCACGCTTCAATCGTGCCTTCTGTTTTTATCATTTCTTTGAATCGAACAAATTGTTTACCCTGTACTATATCTTTTAAAGGCGTCTCTTTTACATTCCCCATTGATACCGCCAGGCAGGGAAACAGATTTCCATCGACATTAATATGAACACTTGACCATGGAAACATGCATGGCAAAAAGTCGCTTTTAATGTGTTCACTCACGTTGAAATACATCAGGCTCGATTTGGCAATCGCTTCATCCGAATCAAACTGCGCAATTTTAGGATGCACATAAACCCTGGTTTTATTCCTCTTGCTGTACTGACGAATTTTTTCGAACTCTTCGACAATACTGTCAAATTTTTTATACGGTTCCATTTTTGACTTTTTAAAGGCGTCATCAAGACTGTACATCGTATCGGCGTGCTGAAGAGGTGACCCCTTGAGCATTTGAAAAACATGGGTGTCACAATTCATTTGTTCAACACAGTATTTGTGAATATCAAGCAAACGGTCCCCATTGGCATCAAGCACCACCGTTTTACAGTCAAGTAAACAGTCCTTTTTCTCTTCATTTCGCCGTTTTGTAAAATATGTCAGTGTTTCTTCAACAGATTGCCAGGTACTGTCGTTTATCGGACGAAGTCTGTTTTTGACATCATCCAATGAAATGGATAACACTTTAAAATTTTTAAAAGACAGCAGAAAATCAATCATATCTTTACTCAGCAACGTACCGTTGGTGAGTAGATTGCACTCGTGCCTTTTGGCCGCATACGAAAATACTGTCCTGAAATCCCTGAACATCAACGGTTCACCACCAGTCATCGTGATTCGCGAATGGTTTGGAATCTGATCAACAAGGGCTATCCAGTCTCCAGGTGTCATCGCATCTTTGCGTTTGTCTTTATCCTGAAAACAGAAACTGCATTTTAAATTGCACTGATTTGTCAAAATAAACACATACCGATGAGGCAGCGTGTCTGGATTTTCATATGCCTGTCTGGTCAACTGCTGATGCTTTTCGAAAAAACTACTGTCACCTTTCATGTCGTCTCTTTTTCTGTTCGCAAATCACTCACAACGAAGTTCAACCATTTTTAATATGGTATGCGTCTTCATATTTTTTTAGCCGTCCATAAATATCTGCAGGCGTGTCTGATTGAAGCAATTGCTCGTGAGTATCGTTGATGTCCTTAACGTACAGGGAGCGAATTATGTAATCTGATTTGATGCATTTAAAACCTGCCTTTTTTAAGACCTCAGACAATGTGAATTGACAATAGTGATATGCATGAGCGTTTTGCAGGTACAATGCGATGTCGTTGTGATAATAGACCGGTATCACATCTATTCCGGGAACACCCACATAAAGAAACCCCTGTGGTGCGAGCTTGTCGTGCAGTTTTGTCGCAAACGCCACGGGATCTGTCACATGCTCAAGAACGTGATTTAGAATTATCAAATCAAATTCACGATTCTCAGCAATTTTAAAAAAATCCCCATGGTGTAATTCAAGCCCTTTTTTTTTGCCAAACACAATATACTCTGACCCCAGATCATTCCCGCTGACGCGGCACCCCAGTTCTCTAAACGGTGTCAATATGCCACCTGCGCCGCAACCGATTTCATGAACTGTCATGTCGGCGGATAAAAAATCAGTGGAGAATTTTAAAATTGATGTGCCAATACTTTTTTGGTTGTCAAAGAAGCCATCTGTACATTCATTGCTCCCGACATACAGGGGGCGATATTCACAGTCGTAAAACTTATCGATGGTATCACTGTCATAGTAGGGATCACTTCTCATCAGCCCGCAACATTTACACAGTTTCGTTTTTATACTGAATCTGAACCGGTCAAAATCTGAAATGTCCCAGTCATCGCTTTTTTCGCACAGACACGAATTTTCTGTTTCACGATAAATCCCGTCTTTCAGTTTCTTTTGTACAGACGCCATGCTTTCGCGCTTCAATGCATTCATTTCAATGGCTGTCGCTGTATTTTTTCTTTTCACTAACATCGCAGCTTCCTATCGAATAAGTTTTGACACCGCATCCGGATAAAACATGGTGGGTTCTATATGGCCCTTTCGTTTATTAATTCGCGCCTCAAAAAGAGCCACATTCGCAATGTCATCTGCTGACAGTTGCATGATGCTGCCATTGTCAATGGCATTCACAAAATCCTTAAAGACAGACACAATTTTTTCAGGTGAATTTTCGTCAATGCGCAAGCCGGCTTTTTTGTATTCGTCATCGGTCGCAAAGTGACAGAGATTCTCGTCATCGAGAATTTCCTCGACTGTCAGCGTCCTGCCGTGGGATTCAGAATACACATTTTTAAACAATGTCATGTTTTTGCTGTTATACCCAACAAACGATAAAGGATAAATATTGGTCAGCAAAAGAGGTGTTGTAAACAGCATGGGCATCAATGCCAGGCCCGATGCACCGCCAATAAATCCTTTGCATGAAAATGAAAAATACAAATCGAGCAATCCGCCCTGCACATCGCTGTGAGCATAGTCTATCAATCCATTGATGGCGACAGGCTGTCTGGACGATTTCGTTCCCATCAGCACGACAATGTATCCCGATTTATGAATGTGGCTGATTAGCGGAATGTAGTTTTCAAAAGATGTATTTCGCCATTCTCTGTAGTTGTCATTCAGGTACAGACTGTCTCGTAGATGAAGGCAATACCAGGGGGTGTCTTCACGTGCGATTCCCAAATGCCGTTCAACTGTGCATCTGCATTTTTTGATGCATTTTTTTGACAGCGTAAATGGTCGAAAATGTTTTTTTATTAGAGGAAAGTTAAAGTAACTGCCGTCATATGTATCAAAGGGAATGCCCATTCGTTTGCCAAAAAAATTGTCCAGCATCCTCCCCAAAAGATCATTTTGAAATCGGGTAAACCGGTTCGTTGTTTTAGAGGAATACTTACCAAACATTTTTAAAATGCGCTTGTATGCGCGCAGAACAGTAACGATGAATGCATATCCAGTATTACCAATATACCTGAACGTCAGATTGTCGTCCTTTAAGTAATGCATGTATCGATTGGGTACTTTGGGGCCAAGGTATACAGTTAATTTGTAATTGTGTTTGATGGCATAACTTTGCAGAACAAGCGTTTCCCAGAGCACATGTCCGATACGCTGGGCCGAGATATAGGCGAATCGCTTTTGTTTACCAGACACCGTCACAGCTCCAGATGATGAATCAATTCAGATTTTGCTATTGGAATATTACCGAGGCGAGACACCTGAATACCGGACGCCACAGACCCAAGATAACATGACATCCAAATATTATCTGTTACCGCCAGCGCCAGCGATGCACATGCCAAAAAAGAGTCTCCGGCGCCTGATTCATCTTTTGGATTTTTATTGAACGCCGGCAGCCGGTCTGTTTGCCAGGTATTCTTTACGCCGGATTGAATCAACAGCCCTTCAGCGCCCATGGTAATCAGTATATTTTTGGCGCTTGCTTTCTTTCTCAATTTTTCGGCAAGCACAACCAACCCCGAAGTGCGATCATTTAACGCCAATCTGGCTTCCCGCTCCGTAGGCGTTAAAAGATCCATTTTTTTATACCGGGACACGTCTCCTGTCTGAGACGACGACTGACTGTCGGCAACCACTTTTTTATTTTTAGACTGAAACAGTTTAGACAGTCGATTCACCAAATCCTGAGGCAGACATCCGTAATTGAAATCTGAAAAAATAATGAGATTCGTATCATCAACAACCGACGCCACTTCATCATACAATCTGTTTTGAAGGTCCTGTGAAATATCGTGCTGATGCAAATAATTGACCCTTAAAAGGTTTTTGTCCTTCGACCGAAATCGTTGCTTGCGAATGGTGGGGCGTGTTTTATCGACAACGAAATGGCCGTCAATTCCATATTCCTCTATTTTTTCTCTGACAAACTGTGAACAGTCGTTGTCACCAATCACAGAAAAAAAGCGTACATGAGCACCCAGACGGGCCGCATGAGCAGAAACGATGCCGGCAGCACCTAAAAACGATTCATGGTGAATGGGCGACACCACAATTGTAGGGTCTTCCTGAGACATACCCACCGCTTCGCAGGTCACGTATTCATCAACGATCGTTTCACCAATGACAATCACTTTCAGTCGGTCAAATGCATCCACCGTGTGTTGAATGTCTTCAGTGCGTATGTGATGTCTGGTCAGGTAGCCATGGGACTTGTCCTTTATTTCGTCTAAATCCCCTTCTTTCAGTAAATCAATAGAGGAAAATGTCACATCTCCCGAACTGAACACCAGCACACCGCCATAGGCATCCAATACGTCTTTTTCCGGATTGTAACCTTTCTCATGCTCCTTGCCTTTCACCACACAATCGGGTTTCAGTGCTTCGATAAACATTTCGGGAGGCGTATCGAGTATAAACGAATAGTTAACCCAGCTGGTTGCCTCAATGCCTTCAAGACGCAACTGTTCGGGAATGATGACATGGCCCATCCGATCGGAGTATACGCCCACAACCAGAAAGTCCGCCTGCTCCGATGCGAAACGAAGCAATCGGAGATGGCCCGGATGAACGATATTGAAATTTCCGGTAACGAGACAAACGGTCTGTTCTGATTTCACAGCCGCTCTGATATCTTTAACAATCTGTTCCATGTCCCCCACCTTTTTATCCGTTTTAATGCGCTTTATCACTAATATTTCCTGTGCATGCCACTGCCCCCAATTCCCAAATGTCCCAACGGTCGTGTCTGTCATCTCCCTGTTCCTCTGCCATCCATCGCGCAATTATTCTATTCCAGGTGTCTACCTTTCATTTAACTTATTCCACGGGGATACGATCATCAAATCGTCCAGCTCCTCCCTTGGCAGATATGGCGCCATATCCTCCAGAGGACGTTGCGTCTTCACCCCCTCTTTATTGTTATCGATGCCTGGCGTTGGCGCGGGTTTAAATGTTTTCGACACAAACAGTTCGCACACCCTCGGACCATTTAATGACAGCAACATATTCAATACCTCTTCAGACTGGTCATGATGCCTAATCGAAAAATAGGGAATCTTATATGCAGCACAGACTTTTTCGTATTTTGGCAACGATACGCCGCTGTTTGCATCCGAACCAAAATAGTGTCCGTCAAAATAGTCATCCTGGGTATTGCGAATGGCCAGGTATCCGTCATTATTAAATACAAAAATCAGAATATTCAATTGATGGTGAAAAATGGTTTGCAGCTCCTGGATATTGAACTGAAAGCTACCGTCACCCACAAAACAAAATACCTGCCCCTCGGTGGCATAGGCTGCACCGATACTCTCAGGCAAGCCTGTTCCCATGGCGCAAATACCCGATGAAAAAACCAGAGACTGTCCATCAAAAAACCGCAACGACTGCATCGTGGCGTAAACGTTTGTACCGCCACCATCCACAACAAAGCAGTCTCCCGATTTGGTTTTATTAAATAGACTGTCAACAAAAAGACACGGATTGATGCCCTCCTCAGGTAAAGAATGGTCGCAGTATACACTGTTATAAGGACGATAGCGCAGCGCTTGCTTCGTCCAGTCTTGCACTTCTAATGACTGGTTGCGTATCCAGCTGATAAAATCACTGACATCACCGGCGATACCCAGGTCAAGAGAAACTGCCGTCAATTCGATTTCGTTTGGATCAATATCGACCATTATTTTTTTTGCGTCACGTGCAAAGGCATCGACAGCTGTGCCCGTCATTGACGGGCACAGATGCGTTCCCAACGCGAGCACCAAATCGCAGTTTTGAATGGCCAGATTTCCGCCACGCTGACCGACCTGTCCAATGCGCCCCATGTGAAGGGGATGACTGGTTGCGACAATATCGCTGATACCCCAACTGGTGACAAACGGTATGCTGTGTGTCTCTGCAAATACAATGACAGCCTGGGCCACCGCCGGCGCACGGCAGCCGGCACCTAAAACAATGAGCGGTCGTTGCGCCTCGGCTATCATCGCCAGCGCGCGCTGATAGGACGTTATACTGTCGGCGGCCTTTTTAATTGGCGGCACAAAAGATGTCATTGAATCAATATCGATTTGCAGCCACTGAAAATCGAGGGGTACGTCAATCCAGACCGGTCCCGGTCGACCTTCAAGGGCAAAATAATACGCCTTTTCACACTGGTAGCGGATTTCTTCAGGAGATGAAATCATGTGAGCATACTTGGTAACCGGCGTTACCAGTGACACAATATCGAGTTCCTGCGATCCAATTTGCCGCAGCGGTTTTTGATGAGTGGTGTGCTTCAAACGCGTTTGGCCCGAGATAAAAATGCAGGGGACAGAATCCTGCCATGCGGCCACCAGCCCGGTGATGGCATTGGTACCGGCCGGTCCAGTTGACACCAATGCTGCGCCAATGTTTTTAGTCACCCGGGAATACGCAACCGCAGCGAGCGCGGAAGCCTGTTCGTGGTGATTGTATACTGATTTTAATTGACGATGATTTTCAACGGATTGAAATAGATGAAGGTTCGCACCGCCCGTCACTCCAAAAGCAGCACGAACGCCTTTTTGTGCCAAAAAATCGATTATATAATCCGAAGCTTTCATAATAATTACTACAGAAATGTATTATACATGTAATGCTTGGCCTGTCCCGCATCCACCAGATAAATTCCGCCGTGTGCGAAAGTGGATTTGGTCGAACAAAGATACGTCACCATGGGACTGATTTCATCCGGCGTACCAAATCTGGCCAGCGGACATCTTTCTTTCAGATATTTTTTTGCGTGCTCGGAATCCACCGCATACTTGCCGCCCCAGTGACCTTCTTCTGTTACCACAACGCCGGGCAGCACCGCTGACATCACTACATCGTCAGCCTCAATGGCCAAAATGCGCCCCATCGACCTCGTGTATGCAGTCAGTGCCGCCTTGCTGGCGCCATATGGCACTGGTCCGCTGTTTTCCAGACCGGCACCGGCGGTAATATTTACAATGCGACCCCAATTGTTTTTTTTCATGTGGGGAATAAACATATTGTTAATCATCACCGGAACTTCCAGGTTGAGTCTGAAGATTCGCCGCCAATCTTCGATGGAACAGTAAGGATCGGTTATCGCCAGCGCACTGCCGGCATTGTTCACTACAATGTCAGGATGGCCAAATTCAGAGACCACTTTATCATACAGTGAATCGATAACAGTCGGATCACAAATATCTCCAACCAAAGACCCATGGGCATGTGTCGCGTCATGCATTATCGAAAGGGTTTCTTCAATGCTTTTAGCATTCCTGGATATGATAAACACCGAAACCCCTTCTTTAGAGAGGTCAACGGATATGGCTCTTCCGATGCCTGTTGCGCCTCCTGTGATGAGTGCTTTTTTTCCTTTTAGACCTAACTCCATTTTACATCTCCTTGTGCTTATACAGAATGAAGTGGCGTGATGATATAACGCGGTTTCATTTTAAACAGCCTGTCCATAATTCGTCTCGTATTGATTTTTGAAGAAAGCGCCGTAATTAAAATAACCGATTCGCCAATATCTGAAATGCCAGACGTGGCACGAATATCTACGGGCAGATTCAGATATGTGCGTCCGATTTTTGTTTCATCATCATCCAGAATGCAGTCGATGTCGCCGGCTTCAATTCCCAGATAATAAAAAATGACCGGAAGCATCAACGCAGCGCCATATCCGTAAATTTTGTGATTACTTAAAAAAAGGATATGCTTTTGGGTTGTTTTCATGGCGTTGCAAAAAAGAGCGTAGCTGTCGAGAACCATTTGTCGACTGAGCCGGGGTATGTTCATATCCACCTTTTTATGCGATTTGGTAAAATAGAAAATCGCGGCTCCCCAATGGTCATAGTTGACGGTATAATCCACCAATGAGCAGCCCAGTTCGTTAATCAGATAATTGAAAGATGCGATTGAAAAATAATTGCGATGCTGATGAAAAACGAGATCAAAACGACTTTCTTCAACAATTGTATCCATAATGGGTACCTGCACAAAGAAGTCCGCATCGGCTGTGGACTTACTGACCATGGTTTCGAGCACCCCCCTTGGGTCTTCCACATGTTCAAGCATGTCCTTGCAGAGGATCATATCGGGATTTTCATCAAGCGCTGTGTTTTCGTAGAAGTCGCCAACAACAGTGATATTGTCACTGTTTTTAACAATCTCAGCGTCTCTGAGAATAGGGTCTATACCCGTTAAAGTTTTTCCATATTCGCTTAACAGATGAAGCAGGTACAGGTCATTGCACCCCACGTCGACAATGCTGTCATAGACTTCCTTGCGTTTGTTTTTTAAAAAAAAGTTTTTAAAGAACTCACTGGTCTTTTGCCCAGACATGCTTTGAGAAGTACGAAACGCGTAGTTGTCCGTGTCACCGTAAAGCAGGTCACTGCTGATAATGTTTTCGAGTTGTGTATGGGAACAGTTTGGACACAGATGAACGAACTGATCGAGAACGCCAACGTTGTCTTCAATTTTATTGTCTACATACACTTCTGTAACAGGAAAATCAGGAAGATTGATCACCGGCTCAATATGGGGTTGCCTACAGATGCAGCATTTTGTTCTTTTTTCATATGCCATGTTTTTAAACGCTGAATAATCCAACATGATTTACCTCCTTACAGACGTCCCGCCTTTTGATAAATGCGAAGCGACTTCGACGATTAAATCTTCCTGACCGGCCACCGATTTTCTGCGGCCAAGTTCAAGGCAGACATCTCGCGCGTCCACCTGGTATTCATCGGAAATTCGCTGAATATGTTTTGTAAATGCGCCACACACACCGGATACACCACTCACAATGTTAAAAGGACTTCTGTTTGGCAGCTCTTTTAAGAGGTGTTCTTTAACTACCGCAGCAGCATCGAACAGCGCATACAGGTCTACACCGGTTTCGTACCCGAGCCTGTGAAGTATCGCCACAATCAGCTCCAGTTGCGTATTTCCCGCGCCGGCGCCAAACCCCGCTGCCGTGCCGTCAATGATGGAGGCGCCCACTTCAACTGCGGCAATTGAGTTGGCCACCGACAGTCCCAGATTGTCGTGCCCGTGATACCCAATTGGAATATCCAGTCTCGATGTCAGGTATCCAATTTTTTCTTCTATTTCGGCCGGAAAAGACGACCCCGCAGAATCCATTAAGACAATGCCGTCTGCACCGTAGCGCTGGATTTCTCTGCACTGCTGATACAGAACCTCTTTGCTCGCCAGATGCATCATCATGAGGCTGACAAACACTGTTATGCCTTTTTCTTTTAAATAGTCCACATGCTTTTTGGCCAGGTTACCTTCTGTGCAGTGAACACCGATTCTAAATGCATCCGCGCCCATTTCTATAGCCGGCTGAATATCTTTATTTATGGTGGCGGTGCCTGGCAAAACAAAACACTGTATTTTCGAATTGGTAACAGCCGATTTCGCGGTCTTGACAATATCTCTGTCTGAAACTGCGCAAATGCCACTCTGCAGCGATGACGCCCCAAGGCCCAGGCCGTGTCCCACTTCGATAAACGGTACACCGGCTTTGTCGACGGCGCGTGCGTACGCCTCAATCTGCACCAATGAAATCGAATGGGATACCGCATGATTACCATCACGCAACGTGGGGTCTATAATGGTAATTTTTTTCATGATTCAGGATTCCCCTGTGGTGATTGCAATGCCATTTTTTCTGCGATTGAAACAGCAGCACATGTAATGATGTCCAGATTTCCCGCATAGGGTTTCAGATAATCCCCCAATCCCATAATTCTGGCGGTTGTCATGATTCTGCCGTCCACATGAACCGGTGGCACCACCAGCGTGTACCCGGGGATATACTTTTTAATAAAATGAAGCACCGATTTCACTTTTTCTTTAACTGCGGTCATGTCGGGATTATCAACAATGACGGAGACTGTTACCTGCATGTAAATGCACGGTTCGGAAGGATTGAGAATCAGAATTGATTTAACATTTTCGCATTTGGTAAATTCCCGTAATCCTTCTTCTGTTGTCTCAACATACTCATCAATATTCATTCTGGTTGCGATGCCGGCGCTCTTCGATGCAATCGTATTTACAACTTCGATATACCTGACGTTTGCATGAACCTCTGAAATAGCGTGAGCAATGGGAATTGCAGCCTGACCGCCGCACGAAATGAGATTGATATTGGAATACAGATTCGCATCATTCATGTTTACCGCGGGCACCACAGACTGCCCAATTCTTGACGGGGTTAAATCAATGACCTTTTTCCTGAGTGTCTGAAGTATCTGCCAATGTTTCGCATGATCTGCCGCGGATGTTGCATCAAAAACGACTTCATAGGCATCGTGCCTGTCCACAAGGGAATCAATTCCGCCATCACACACCGGCACTCCCATAGCAAGGGCTTTTTGTATCCCAAATGAATCCATTCTGCGCCCGGCAAAGAGAGCGCAATTCAATAAAGGAGAACGCTGCACTTTTATCAGCAGATCGGTCCCAATGTTTCCGGTACCGATAATGGCGGTATTCAACGCGTTCATTCTACTGCCCATGGTAACTGCCCATTTTTACTACCTATGTTTACAGCACATGTTTACCACCTATGGAATAAACCAGTAGTAATCGCCGGTGTAATTCTCTTCGTTAAAGAACGACTTCCAGCCGGTTACACTCATGATGGTTTTTGCCGTCAGATTCCATGCCATCATGAGCTCTTTTTCATCATCGTTTCTATACGCATCCACACTGATGAAACTGCCTTTTTTACTGACCCGTTCAATTTCACGAAGAGCCACTGCGCATTCTTCTCTTTCCAGGTTGTGTATGGTGTTAATCGAAATGACTACATCAAATGCATTGTCGTCAAAGGGCAAATGTACCGCATTGGCGACTTGCAGGCAGTCTTGAACTTCGGGTTTTGCGTTTTCAATGGCATATTCAGAAATGTCTACACCCGCCACAGTTATCCCTGGTATCAGCTGGGTTAAATCGTACAGCATAAACCCTTTGGCGCATCCCACATCAAGAAGAGAACTGTCCGAATTCAGGCTAAAGTGTTTTTGAAATGTGGGAATCACCGGCTGCCAAAAACTGGGCATATATGAGAATCCGCCATATCCATGGCGACGGTCGCCGTCGAAAAAGTCTCGTCCGAATTGGCGTGCAATGGCCCTGTCCTTTTCGGTCTTCGACGCACCGCGCTCCTTTACATTCCTTTTTGTTTTTGGATAGTTGACGAGCAAATCTATTTCCTGGCCCATGACCTGTCTCCTTGCTGAAAGGTTATTGCCGGATACTCAACTTTTTCATTGTTCCAATGTTGTAGCAAATCTCCGCATCGTCAATCTTTCCATGTCGATAGGCGTTGATGACATCGTCAATCCCGTCTTCAACGGTGAACCGCGGCTTAAAGCCCGTTGCCAAAAGTCTGTCGGAATTCATTCTATACGAACGGGGGTCGTTGGATTCGGTTACAACCACATCTGCATTCAATTTGGTTTTCACTGCGCCAGCGATATCCAGAATTGAAATGTTTTCAAAACCCGCATTGTAAATACCGGTCAGTTCCGGATTCTTTAAAAAATGGAAGTACACCTCGGCAATATCTCTAATATGAATATTCGGTCTTGTCTGACCGCCGCCAAACACCGTGATTCTGCCGTTTTTCAATGCCTGCATAGTGAGCATATTCACCGATACATCAAGCCGCATCCGTGGCGAATAGCCACATACCGTTGCGGGGCGAACAGCGGTAAATGCGATTTTATCTGCGTAACTTAAAAACACGCGTTCACTTATCATTTTTGTTTTGTTGTAATCAGATATGGGTACCAGAGATAAATCTTCGGTCACCTGTTCTTCCTCCTTGACCCCATAGACACTGCCCGAACTGGCAAACAGAAACTGTTTAACGTTATGGGCAATGGCTTTTTCAATGATTCCCATCGATGCCAGCACGTTGGTTTCCCAGGCCAGTTTCGCGCTCAGTTCGCCACAGGGATCATTGGCAATATTGGCCAGATGAATAACAGTATCGACCCCGTCCATAGGAATACACGCCGTATCCCGTATATCCCCTGTCACCACTTTCAGGTTTTTATGTGGCTTCAGACTGTTTCCAAACCACATGATGTCAAACACAGTGACATCCACGCCTGCGTCAAGAAGAATCTCTGTCAGAACACAGCCTTTATAGCCGCAACCACCGGTTACAAGTACATGCACGTTATACCTCTTTTGTTCGTAATATTGTATGAATCTGATTTACTGACAATGACTGCGTTTCTAAGGTGCAAGGGATTCTCCTTTAAACTGCTCAACCAGACAATCTGTGAGATAGTGCAAAATAACCGCGTGAAGCACTTCAGCGCTGCCATAATCTTCGGCGGGCAGATAAAAATTTAAATCCCCCATCTTTCTGGAAATATTGTCCCGGTCCATGGCAGAAAAAGTCACCGAGAAGAGATCTTTTTCTTCTGCATAATGCAGGACCTGAACAATATTGGCTGAACACCCCGAACTGCTTATCGTCAACAGTATATCTCCGGAGCCACCCCATATGGACAGCGGGTCCGCGTAAATATTTTCAAACCCTTCATCATTGGCCACTGCCGTCATCAGAGATAAATCCGTAAACACCATGGTTTTTAAACGAAGGTTTTTGGCAAGGTCTGCCGAAAAATGACTGGCCATCGAGGCGCTGGCACCGTTTCCTGTAAAAAACACCATGTTGCTGTTTCGTTTAACAGCCATGACTTTGTTACAGAAAAGGTGCAGCCCTTCTTCTGTATCCATTTCCATCCCGTTTTTTCCCGTAACTTCCAGAGAACTGATAATGCCGTTCAAACTCTGAAAGTAGTCATTCCAGCTCAACATCGAATTCACCTTTACTCACCATATCGCAGGCCATGCGATAGCGGCGCTCTGAATCGACTGCCACGCGCGGACGCTCGATAGGATAACCGGAAATAATTTCGTTCTTTATATTTGGTATATAGACATCCTTTGGCAGGTCAAAAGCGTCTGTCCCAAGAATGTAGTCCAGCGCGCGCGAAGAAAGAACCTGCACTGCAGAATTGGAGTACACTGCACTGGGATTCATTTTCTGTCTGGTTTCTTCAGACGGCCGTTCGATAAACCTGTTGATACGACCTCCCGATTCCACAGACAAAAAACTGTTGGAATTGGAATTCCTGTGGACAAGCAGCGTCGCAAAGCCAGCCGTTTGCTCATGCAAATCCAGCAGCGGTCGGAGCGGCTGTGCGGTTAAAATATCGCCGTAAATCACAATGAAACGATTCTCCGATTTAAGTTCAGGAAACCCTGCCAGCGCGCCTGCAGTTCCCCTGAGTTTTTCTTCATAGGAATAGTTTATTCTGACATTCCATTTGCTTCCATTTTCAAAATAATTTTTTATTTTATCAGGCTGAAAATGAAGATTGATACAGAAGTCAAAAATCCCATTTTTCTTTAAATAGAGCAGGATGTATTCCAGCAGGGGCCTGTTGTTTACAGGCAGCATGGACTTGGGAATATCATGGGTCAAGGCGCCCAGACGCGTTCCAGTGCCCGCACTGAGAATAACGGCTTTCATGGGATTTGCGCTTCCAGAATAAGCGATACAGCTTCAAATAAGTCTTTCCTGACAAAGTCAGGCGCCACCGCAATTAAATCACTGTTTGATTCTATTGGCATATCTTTATGTCGTCCCGTTTCGATAAGAATGGTTCTGCACCCCGCGCGACGTCCTGCTGCAATGTCTGAAATTCTATCTCCAATCACCCAGCTTTGTGCCGGGTTGAGTTTAAAATCTATTACTGCCTCAAGAATCATTCCTGATTTCGGCTTGCGGCAATCGCAATCCTGGCGAAACTCAATTCGGTCCGCATTCGGATGATGCGGACACACATAAAACCGATGGAAACCAACCCCGCTATTTTTCAAATACAAATCATTTATCCTTTTGTTAACAGAATCCACATCCTTAAGCTCGGCCAGTCCTCTCGAAACCACCGTCTGATTGGTAATGACAATCCGTTTATGGGAAGCTGCCGCGAGCATACCCAGCGCCTGGTAGTTTTTTTCAGGAACTGCTATCCGATTTATGTCAGTCAGCAGATGAATATCATCTATAAGAACGCCGTCTCGGTCGAAAAATACTGCCCGTGCCATTGTCTTCTCAAATTAGTTTTACGATTTGTGCACCAAAACAGCTTTGCCTCCCAATTCATATATGGCTTCGCAATATTGGATGTAGAATTAAATGTATTATGAGCTATTAAAAATGCAAGGCAACCTGCCTACAGAAAATTTTCTGCCAACGCTTACAGACGATGTTTACACTGCCAACGTTGCAGTGCGATGATTGTTCCTGGCACCTACGACAGATTGGAGCGGGTGATACGTCGTGATTATCGGGCAGACAATTGAGGTGATACTGGAGATATATAGACCTTTTTTTAAATTTTTCAGACAGCGTTTTTAATATCTGTTGAATACCCCAGCGTTTCAAAATCCTTTTGGTATATTGATTTCACCAGCGATATTTCACGCGGGGTATAATACATATCTATTTTTGAGTTGGCGTTGGTCAAAAGGCCTCTGGCCGGTGGAAAAGACGCATCGCACCGAAGCAATTTCAGAACATGTTCTATGTCTTTTTCGAGCGTTTCAAAACGGCCCACAAAATCATAAATAGAAATATCACTGCCAACGATGTCTGTTTGCGAAAGCCAATGTTCATCTTTGACATACGTTGAACCCGAATGCTGTATCCAATGCAAAAATGCATAAAAGGAGGGCGAATTGGCGGGATCCATTTTTAACTGTAACCGGGCATATTCTGAAACTTCATTTTGAATGGCAACAAATTTAGGCAGCGAATGTTTGGGTAAAAACTTGTTTAACCAGGCTGACAGAATTCGAGTGTATGGGTTTCGAACAAAGCAGATTTTCTTAATATGAGTATCATTCAAAAGTGCTTCACCATTTGGCAGCATATCTAAATATTGAAGTCCAGACTGCCGTCGGTCGTGTGCTTTCGGCCCTTCCAGGTAATCTTCGGCGCCGTTTAAATATCGAAAAATGTTTTTCCATCCTGTGCAGGCAACCTTGGGCACATACACAAAAACGGTGTGTTGATTGGAAAGGTAAATGGCGTGATTGAGTTTCATGTGACGCGCTCCGGGTTATGCTTTTTTCAAATATTGTATTTTGTTATGTCTGTGAAAACAAAAGTGACGGTCATTTGCTATGTTTGTATTATGAAGTCCATTTGCGTCTTCGCAAATGTCAAAGAGGAGGAGGCGATGTCATCAAAATCCAGTGTCCTGAACAGTTTCCATCCCAGAAATCTTAACTTGGCGAAATCATAAATAAAGCTGACGTCGTGCCAAATAAAAATTCCGTTAGCGACAATTAGAACACCTCGCCACCATGTCCGATAAGGAATCGAAATATGAGAACCGAATTCTTTCGCCCCAGTAAAATTGTTCCAAATTCAAAATGGACTTATAATTCATTTGAATTCACGCTTCGGTTTGGGGACATGAAACAAGGACCATGTTACACAAGGTACTATTTTGAAGAAAATATCGGTCATAACACCATCACTCAATTCAGAAAAATTTATTCAGCGGGCCATTGAAAGTGTGGTTCAGCAAAACTACACGAACATAGAACATGTTGTTATTGACGGCGCTTCTTCAGACCAGACAGTGAATATTCTTAAAAGCAACCCACATGTAAAATGGGTTAGCGAACCCGATACAGGGCAATCAAACGCTATGAACAAGGGGTTTGCGCTCAGCAGCGGTGAGATCATTGTGTATCTGAATGCCGACGATTATTTTTACCCAGACACATTTACAACGGTTGTTGAGGCTTTTAACGAAGGAGTTGATATTGTTTTTGGAAATATAGATGTTATCACGCCGAATCGAACACAAAAAAAGTTTATTCCCAGCATCGACTATGCGGACATCATCAGTCATTGGAAAAGGCTGTTTCCAATTAATCCAATTCAATATTTTTATCGAAGAGAGTTTCAGGAAACTATTGGTTTCAATGAACAGAATCACTACACAATGGATCATGAATTCCTGTTGTCTCTCTGCGCTCATCGACGCATCGGCGCGTTAGAGAAGACATTTGGTGTTTTCGACATGCACAATGCGTCCAAAACTGTCCAGGGAATGCGGTCACCCGATATCTATTGGAACTCTGAAACATTTGCATACGTCAACCAGTTTCTTACAGACTTTGACAAGGAATTCATCATCAATTTCAAAGAGGAGCAACACGCCTATTTCACATCCGTTATCAAGGAATACTATTCGGCCGAGATTCTGTCAGGGGCAGCGCGCATACATGAATTTATAGAGGCGAATCCGTCGATAATTGTATATGGCGGTGGAACACTAACTGAAAAACTCTGGCCGCTTATTCGGGAGAATGTTGCCTTTGTCGTAGACAAGAACCCGGAACAATGCGTTGCGTCGTTTAAAAAGCAAGTGAGATTTCCTGAAGCGCTCAATACGGAGTCATCTCCCACCGTTCTTGTTACGCCATTCAAGTATCGAAAGGAGATTCAACAGACCATCTCATCCATAAATTCGTCAGCCCAAGTCCACTTTCTGCAAGATCTCGTGGATAATTCAACTCAGAACGACGAATCTTCAATAATGCTGTGAACAGTTATTACCCGGGCTGATGTCTTCATTTGTTGTACCGTATGGTTTATTCTCTGCTCAATTTCAGTGGCATACGCGATGCTACTTACAAGAATCGGAATCGTACCGAACCTTTCCATAACTGTCTGCATATCCAAAACTGATTCGGCCGGAAGGTCCAACAATCTGGCATTCCGGTCGACAATGCCAACCACCTCTATTTCGTTTTTTTTTAGCCACGGACGAAGCTGCTGATAAATTCGCCCTCCCCCATAGACAACTATTCTATCAATTGAATGTGCCGACAAGTACTCCACGCAAGCGACAGTGAAGTTTACCTGCTCGTACTTGCGGTGGAGAGCCTGAAGAAAGTTTTTCAGCGGCAACGGGAGAAGAGACAAAATTGCTGTGAAATCGACGGGCCACCTGGTCTGAATCATGGCACACCAGAAAGCGAAGTAGATTCCAATGTGTTTCTCTTTTAGCCGATTGAAATTTTTCAGGGTGAACAGTGGAGAATTCTTCATTTCCTCCAGTAGAACACTGGCCAGTGAAACCGGACAATTCGTTTGCAGATGTGAGAGCACATAAATGTTCAACATCTTTATCAATCGAAAGAACGAATTGGCGCCAAATTTGTCTGTAAAAGGTGTTTGTTCAATGAAATCGTGGAGCTGTTTGGCGATTTCAAAAACATCTTCAATCTTTTTTCGGTTCAGACTATTGGTGATACTGCCTGACGATACATAATAATTGTATAGAGGCCTATCAAGGTACTTCACTGCATGTGCATAGAAAAACAATTTCACAGTTGTGACCTGGTCTTCATAATACATACCGTAAGGATATTGAATTCCGTTTTGAGTAAATAATTCAGTTCGATACAATTTGGCCCATGCGCCTATCGGGGCGTTGGGTTGCAGTATGTTTTCAAAATGAGTTGGATAAGATTTTTGAGGTGCAATAATAGATACCGATGAATCAGAGTGGATTTCTCTCGTAGAGGCCACCACAATATCCGCATGCGAATTTGTGGCTTCTACGAATAGCGATTCCAGCAGTTCCCTTTCCGCGTCATCATCCGCATCCATGAATGCAATGTATTCTCCCCTGGCAAGGAGAATTCCCGTGTTTCTGGCACCACTCAATCCCTGATTCTCCTGTTGCATCACAACAACGCGAGAGTCAACAGACGCCCAGTGTTCGATAATGTCTGGGCTCGAATCAGTGCTTCCGTCATTCACGATTATAATTTCTATATTCTTCAACGTCTGCCTGTGCGCCGAATGGATGCAACGTTCCAGGGTTTTCTCAGCGTTGAAAACGGGGATAATCAAGCTTACGGCAACTGTCTTTGGGTTCCTACTATTCATGTCTTCACTGTGAAATCGATTCCCACGTTACCGGTGTACCCGCTTTCATGTCCCTGGTTGCGCACATACCCAGAACCACTTCCAGGTACTTTGGCGGTAATCCGTTCCCCGGCCTGATGACCCGGATATTTTCAGAAGTAAATTGTTCCCCTTTCCGGATAGGAGTCACCACATACAGCGATCTTCTATGTGCCAATGATGCCTTCTCATTTTCAGTTGGTCCATAGTTGACCTGTCCGAGAGACTGCCAGGCCCGTTCGGATTCGATTACCAGTTGTTCCATTTCGCCGGGCTCCATGGAAAACGTGGAGTCCACCGCACCATCGCTTCTTGAAAGAGTGAAATGTTTTTCGATTACGGTTGCTCCCATGGCCACGGATGCCAGCGCAACACCAATTCCCAGTGTATGATCGGACAGTCCCATTTCCACATTGAAGAGCTGACGCATGTGGGGAATGGTTCGAAGATTGCTTTCCGTGGGACTCGCGGGATAAGTGCTTGTGCACTTGAGCAATATCAGATTTTCACATCCCGCGATTCTGGCTTCGCGCACTGTTTCATCCAGCTCGGCGAGGGTGGCCATTCCGGTGGAAATAATCACCGGTTTCCCCGTGGCGGCCACCTTGCGAATCAGCGGCAGGTCCGCATTTTCAAACCCCGCAATCTTGTAAACAGGAACATCGAGCGTTTCCAGAAAATCAACCGCACTCGCATCGAAAGGCGTACTGAACCCCACAATGCCTCGTTCCTGGCATCTTTCAAATATTGGCTTGTGCCATTCCCAGGGAGTCGCCGCTTCCTGATAGAGATTGTAAAGAGAACGCCCGCGCCAGAGGCTGTGTGGATTATCGATGAAGAATTCGCCGTCACTGATATTCAGTGTCATGGTGTCCGCGGTGTAAGTCTGCAGCTTCAGTGCGTGAACCCCTGCATCAGCGGCTGCATCCACCAGTTGCAGCGCGCGATTGAGCGATCCTTTGTGATTGGCCGACATTTCAGCAACGATGAAAGGTCGCCTGTTGATACCTATCTGAAAATTGGCAATCTGAATCGACATCATTTTTCCTCGATTCCATTTGAAAGTTGTACCGTTGGCGGCGAATTTAAAATCTGATACATCATCTCCGCCCGAATCCAATCGTCCTCGGTATCAATATCCTGTACCTGATACGAAGGCAGCATGAACGGGATAGTATGCGCTTCAAACACCGGCAGCTCCTGTAGAAATGCCTCAGCTGTTCCCCACAGAAACTGTCCGGCGTCGTGATATGCCTTCACAAGATCCTGAGACCTTGAAATGAAATGTTCCGGTTGAAACATTCGAATGCCACCATCCCGGGTTTTGTACACTGCCCGTTGAATGGGATATCTGAATTCGGTTACCCCGAGGCAATACACCTTTTTGCCAGTGACTCGCAGCTGGTCATATGACTGTTGAAGAACCGATCCGGTAAGAAATGGCGCAGTAGCATACACCATACACACATAGTCGGGGGTCTGCCCCTCTGTCTTCAGCCACTCGATGGCATGCTTTACAGATGTCAGCACAGTCGAATGATCATCCGCCAATGCTTCTGGGCGATCAAATGGAACTTCTGCGCCTGCACCCGCTGCCACGGCCTTGATATTCACGTCATCGGTTGACACAATCACCCGTTTGAAACAACCACACGCCAATGCCGCATCAATGGTGTATTGAACAATCGGCCGATTGCAGAATGGCCGAATGTTTTTATGGGGAATACGTTTACTTCCCCCTCTGGCAGGTATGATACAGATGTTGATGGCAGGCCTCCTTGTCAGGGCAAAGATTTGCGGATTCAAAATATCATGCCTGTTCTGATTTTTTTAGCACAGAACACCCGTGCGAGCCACGAGCCCAACCCATTTCCAGGTCATTTTGCACCAACAGGTCGTTTTCGACCTTGCCCGCTAAACATCGCTATTGAATTGCCGATTATAAATCATGAGAGAGGTTTCCACCGTCGCCATGCATTACGATGATGTAAAAAACAGACATGCGTCAAAAGACTCGAAACAACCCAGACAATTTCTGGGTATCATGTTCGAGTGTTGCCACATTTACAGCCGGATTTATAAAAATAAAGAAGGGACCGCGTACGAGGGCCACTGCCCCGGGTGTTTCCGGAAAATTCGCATCCGCATTGGCAAAGGGGGCACCAGCTCCCGTTTTTTCAGCGTGTCATAATTTCCTGCACGCCAGCGTGCGTTTTAAAAAAACCACGTCATTCACGAAGTCGTCCAGTCGTTCCGGAAGGTCCTTGATGGTTTCAATGGAGATATACGGGGCATCGCAGATGCTGAAAATAGTATCAAAATCGAACTCCCCCATACCAAAATGCAGGTGCTCATCCAGCGGATGACTCATCTTTGCGTCGCTCACATGAAGCATCTTTGGTGCCAGGGTCATCATCTGATGCAACACCGGCTGCCAGTCGCGTCCGGCCCCGATGGCATACTTGATGGCGTGTCCCACATCGAGCACCATCTCCGTTTCGCACTCTTTTTTAATCCATGCCATGGATTCCGGACTGCCCCCCACACAAGGCTGATGATTCAGGTTGATGAACGGCTTGTTTTCCACCCATATCTGATGGGGCGGAATCCCGAACTCCTTCATCAGCTTCTGCAGTTGTGACACTGTTTCCGTCGCCTGTCCCAGAATGCCCGGATGGACAATAATCCCCATGGCGTCCAGTTCCCGAAAAAAAATGACCGCCTCTGCAAACAGTTTTCGATTATCGCCTGTGGCTGAGGGGTCGCTCAGATTGAATCCGTGCAGTGAATGAGCACAGTGAATCATGTAGGGCAGGCTGGCCGTTTTCCACCGGGGGAGGTACGAAGCACAATCGGGAGAGGTGTACAGCTCCACATAGTCCAGTTGTTTCACCCCGTACAGACGACGCGCTTCTGTCAGGTATCCGCTCACGTTGGGCGCCCACAGCTTCAATCCAATCTGATTCACTGGCAGTGTCATATGGAAACAATATACACGATTTTATGCCATCCCCCATCGTATCAAACCATCGTTTTGCGAAAAAAATCGTTAATAATACTGAAACCGAACTTCCCGCTTAAATTTTACCCTCCCCTGTCGATACAAATAAAGTGACCGTTGAGATCGCCTCTGGAGGGAAGGGCGATACTCACTTTGTTCAACGGACAGGAGCAGGGAATGATACAGAACAGCGGATTCGTCAGCAACGAAATCGTTGCACCCATTATGCCGGTCCCCCAGGACCCCGGAAGCATCGCCACTTTATACTGGAATCGGTATTACAGCGAAGCACCCGATGTCAACCAGCACAACATGCCCAGCGATTTTTGCGTGTATTGTGTAAACACGGTGCTCCGGCGCAAACGCACCCGAATCGCTGACCTGGGATGCGGCAACGGCAGAGATTCGATATTTCTCGCCCACAACGGATTCAGAGTAACCGCCATTGATCTGTCGACCGCAGCACTGATGCTGTTGAATCGAAACGCCCGTCAGACCCGGGTATCCGTGGAGACGCACCAGGGCGATTTCACCCGATTCCGCTCCCCGTTAGCCACCCATGCCTATTCGCGATATTCCCTGCACTCGATAGACGACGCGGCCCAGCGCATCCTGTTTCAGAACGTGCGCGATATGGTATTTGACAAGCACATTTTCGCCATCGAAGCGCTCACCACAGATAATATTGACAGTGATGCTTTCGCCCACATGGCATTGTGGGAAGGCGACCACTACCGGCGCTATCTGCACGTGCCGACACTTATTGAAGAATTGAAGGAAGCCGGCTTTGCGATTTATAGCGCAGTCGCCAGCAAAAACATTGCACCGATGCCTGAAATGGAACCGGTCCACGTGGTTCGAATTTTCGCCAGCTGAATTTTCGGGATGATGCGAGCGCCGCTATCTGGACGGCAGCGGTGTGAGGCAGTCCGCGTTGGGGAACAGAGGCACCACCCGTTTATTGTACAACAGATGTTTGTACAGAAATTTGTATTTGTCCGGCACGATGACCGTTTCGGCAGTGATTACCGCACCCTCTGCGGTCATATTCGGATACACCATCAGTTGCGCACCGGAGGCGAACAGCTTTCCCATGGCCTCCAGCATCCCCCCCTGCCCCTGCATACCTGCGTAATACTTGTCATCGAGAATCATCAGAATATTCTCCACCGACAATATGAAGCCAACCTTTCGCTGGGGATCATATCGGGTCAGGTACCTACTCAATCGAAAATAGCGGTAAAATGATGTTACCATCACGTTGAAACCCAGATGAGTGATACGGGTAATTCGTTCTTCCATATCTGAAATGTCGTCACTGCCGTCCGCAATGTATCTGGATGTATTCATCTCACAGAGACAGACAACGTCCGTGGATTTCAATCCCATGCTCTCGGTGAATGATGCCAATCCCCGGGCAATCATATCTGCATGCAGGTCCAGAAACGGCCTGAATGTTCCTCGCAATACAACCACATGTTTCTTATACAGCAGCTCCGATGGCTCCACCGGCATTCCGTCAGTGTCAAAAATCACCACCGGCCCCAACTGGGATGTCACCAGCCGAATATTCAATTCCGAATTATTCACGTTGGTGAACGCCGGGCCATCAAAATCTATAAAGTTAATTTCAAGACGATTCAGGGTCAAATCCTCAAACAGGCTATCGATGAACGTCTCCGGGGATTTCCAGAAATTATACGCCGCAAAAATGAGATTCACCCCCAGAATGCCCAGTGCGGCCTGCTGGTCCTTGTTGTCTTCGTCCAGCATCCGCACGTGGAGTACAATTTTACTCGGCGCCGCGCCAGCCTGATGCTGAAACTGTATGCCCAGCCAACCATGAGAATCGCGTTTCGATTTATAAGCTTTGGCAGCGACGGTATTGGCAAAGGCAAAAAAAGTGGTATCTGGTGGTCGATAGCTTTTAATGCGTTCCACCGTGAGGGAATATTCGGTCTGCAACATGCTTTCAAGACGGGCACGCGCCACGTATCGACCGGATTTCTCCACGCCGTAAATGGCATCGCTCTCCTGCATATCATAAGCCGAAAGCGAGCGGGCAATGGTTCCGGAAGCGCCTCCTGCCCGAAAAAACTGCCGGGCGACCTCCTGACCGGCACCAATTTCAGCGAATGAACCGTAAATTCTATGATCCAGGTTGATGTGAAGAGCCTTGTGTCTGGTGTTTAACTTGACCTCTTGTTCCATATCCGCTCCAGCCGTTCCAGGTTAACAATACTCACATTATGGACACATTTCGCTGGATTGCAATATTACTGAATTTCCAGCAACAATCTGCTTTAATGATGTGCAATCGAGGCCGCGGATCGCAGCGGGAAGCCCGGTGTGACGCTTATTTCGTTTCCGGTTTCTTTGGTGCAGGAGCGTCCGGGGTGGTTTCCGGGGTGGTGGCGGAGCTGTCTGTATCATTTGCCGGTGCGGTCACCACCTCTTCTTTTACAACATTGCCATTTTTATAATGAGTGATCTTCTCGGGATTGCCATTTTTATCATAGTCGGTCCACACGCCATGGCGTTTTCCCAGCCGATATGCACCGGTCCTCGTGAGCTTTCCGCTTTTGTCAAACCATTTCCAGTCGCCCTCGCCTTTGCCGTTCTTCCACTGTCCAATATCCTTGGTTTTTCCGTTGTCATACCATGCGGTCCAGGTTCCCTCGAATTTCCCCCTGTTTCGCTGCCCCTCCATCCGCTTCTGTCCATTGGCATGCCATTCGGTATGTTTTCCCTGCTTTTTGCCGGACTTCATGAAAGCTTCGGTTTTTTTCTTTCCATTATCAAACCAGTACGTCCAGGGACCCTCTTTTTTTCCATTCTCCCATTTTCCCCGGGACCTGAGTTTGCCGTTCCTGTGCCATTCCTTCCACTCCCCAACCCGGGCACCATGGCTGTAACTGCCCCGTTCCACCATCTGACCATTTTTGTCCCATTTGATAAATTCGCCAACTTTATCGCCCTTTTCGTAGTTGGTCTCCCGCACTTTTTTACCGTTTTTGTGGTACCGCACCCATTTCCCATCCTTCTTTCCGTCCCTGAACGCCCCTTCTTCTTTCTTATCGCCATTGGGATACCAGGACATGTATGGTCCCTCTTTGGTATCTCCATTTTTCACACACCACTGTTCGCGATCGGCCGGCGGGGGATCACCCACTCGCCTGGTCCCGTCCGGACAGGGTGAATTGTCTCTGCAACCCAAAAATACCCCCGCCACCACCAAAAACATCATCCATCGTTTCATATGCATCCTCCGTTTAATAATTATCGCTCGCATCCTTCTGCAACGGCAAGCGGCCGATACAGGTCGTGACAATCAGCGAGAAAATAAAAAAAGTCCAACAGGATCTTACGTTTCCCCCAATTTCTTTGCAATCCGTTATACAAAAAAACACCGCGGACGGAGATATATTGAAAAACCAATGCCAACAGAATTTCCAGGCCCCATTTCACACCCCATCGCGCCGGTCGGCTCGAATGGCATCAGCATCCTGGCAATACAATGAAAAAACCAGTGCAGCAAAATACAGCGTTTTACAAAGTTTTTTCTTAAGTAAATGACCAAAATTGCGTATTGAAACGGGATGGGACATAAAATAAAAACAGACTCACAGTTTCAATGCGCCGCATAAGTAGCTATTATCGCCGCCATGAGTAGCGCGGATTTTAAAGGACAACTTCTGGACGGGAAATATCTGCTCACCAAAAAACTCGGTGAAGGCGGAATGGGTTCAGTGTATTCGGGACAGCACGTCACCATGGGAAAGATGGTGGCCGTTAAAATCCTGCACAGTGAGCTGACCGGCAATGAAGAGGTGGTCCATCGATTTATCCGGGAGGCACAGGCCGCAGTTGCCATCAGTCATCAGAATGTGATCGATATATTGGATTTGGGCGCACTGCCGACTGGGGAACCATTCATGGTCATGGAATACCTCAGAGGCGCCGGTCTGGATGAAATCATTACGCTTAAACGGCAGCTCGATTTACCAACGGCCTGTGCTGTCCTCGAAGCCACTCTCCACGCCATCGGCGCTGCCCATGAAAAAGGCGTGGTGCACCGGGATTTGAAACCCGAAAATATTTTTCTGAATCAGCCCAATGACAGCAACGATGATATACAGATCAAACTCATCGATTTTGGCATCTCAAAAATTCAGGACCAGCAGGTCACCAAACTGACCCAGGAAGGCACCACGCTGGGAACGCCGGCCTACATGTCCCCTGAACAGGTCAGAGGACTCGACGACATCAATCATCTGACGGATATATACGCCGCCGGCATCATTCTGTATGAAATGCTGAGCGGTGACACCCCTTATGAGGGGCAACAGTACACGGCGCTGCTGGCCAATATTCTGACCACAAATCCCAGGCATCCCAAAGATGTCTACGGTGGCTTTCCCATGAATGCGTGGCCGGTCATCAAAAAAGCAATTTCAAAAAATCCGGCAGATCGATACGGAAATGCGGAGGAGATGCTGGAAGCCGTCCTGGGGTTATGTACGGAAAAATCCCGGAATGAAGGCATTGCCAGATTGCCCGCGCTGATTGCCATGGCCTCCAGTCAGAAGAGCATTCCGCCCCATCTCGACATGGGGTACAGCCAGCGGGATGCCAACGAAATACTTTCGGATCTCGCCCAGCAGAACAGTGAACTTGCGGCAAAGACCATCCTCAGGAGCACTCCTCCCGAATTGAAGTCAGAGAAGAACGAAGATACGGTGGCCCTTCGATTCAACAGTCTGATGGCCAAAGTAACGACACTGATGGATATTGCCAGAGGTCAGACCAGACTGGTGGTCAAGGAGCTTCCCGGAAAGCTGAAAACAGCAAAAGATACCGGCAAGTACGCCTTGTTCAACAGTCCGCACAAAACGCGATTCCGAATTGTCACTGCCATTCTGTCATTCTGCATCGTTTTTCTGGTGGGGCTCTGTGCCGTGGACGATGGCAAAATCAGGGTAGAAATCGTTGGACTGCCCGACAGCGCCACAGTGTATTACGACAATGAGCCGGTGGACGAAAATCCATTCGAAGTGGAACGCGGCAACAAATGGACCCCCATTCGGGTCGAAAACAAAAGCCGCACCCGCATGCGATTTGTCGTGATTCCATCAGAAAACATGCAAATCAAATACGTTCCCGGCGGCAGAAAAGCGGAGTTCATTGAACAACAACCGGCGTCGGAGAAAAAAAGTCGGGACGACAACAGCGATACGCCTCCTGTTCCGGCTGCTTCCCGGGAGGAACCACCCTCCCCGGAATCTGAATCCCCGGAAAAAACATCTGAGGAGACACCTTCGGCCGCTGCCGAAGAGCCCGGCGACACCCCGTCTCCGACGCCGCCAGCCGAAGAGGTTCGCTCCCAGCCCCATCAGACAAGTGTGCCAGATGCTGCAACCCCCTCATCTGCCGGCAAAAGTGAATCCAGGGCTACCCGGAAAAAGTCGAACAGGACAACAAAGTCACCCCAGAAAAATGTTGCCCGCTCGAAACAGACAAAACCCAAAAATGCCGGCGGGAAAGGGTCAACCGCCAAAGGAGGGGCCAGACAGAAAAAATCGACCAAATCGGGAAAAGCCACTCCAAAAAAAAAGAAGTCTTCAGGAACAGGAAAGAAAAACACAGGGTCGGGAAAAAGTAAAAAGAGTCCGTTCAAACGGTTGCGAAACGAAATCAAGCGAACTTTTAAAAACTGAGCATCGGCCCATCTGGCCTCACAGTCTGAACGATACCACTCTGTTCCTGCCCGCCAAATCCTGAATCACCTGCCCACTTCGTCCCAGTATCTGCGGACCGAGCACGTCGGCCACATGCACCGTCTGAACATCGTCCAACTCCAGGAAAACCTGCGCATCGGGGTTGGCGTACGCCGATACCTGCCCCAGCAACCGGCGCGCAATATCCAGTCCGTCTTCACCGCCCCCCACCAACGCCAGTTCCGGCTCGTTTCGCACTTCTGCCGACAGATGGGGAAAATCAGTCGCCCGCACATACGGGGGATTGGACACGATGACATCGTATCTGCTTTGGGGAGGCAGAGCATCGAACAAGTCTCCCTCGTACAACGCCACGCGCGCTTCCAGTCCGTGACGTACTACGTTCCGTTTCGCCACGGCCAATGCCGCCGGGCTGATGTCTGTGGCGTGAACCGTGATATCCGTACGTTCAACGGCAAGGGCGATGGCCACACAGGCCGACCCGGTACAGAGATCCAGCACGGTCATCTCGCCACCACATGCTGCGAGAGCGGCCTCAACAAGGGTTTCCGTATCGGGTCTGGGCACCAGCACATCGCGGGTCACTTCAAAATCAAGAGACCAGAATTCCCTGTGCCCCGTAATATGCGCATTGCACTCACCGCCTCGCCGCCGGGCCACCAGTTCCCTGAAACGGCTCAGTTCCCCGCCCTGGAGCGGGCGGTCAAAGTGGGTGTACAGGTACATTCGCTCCACATTCAGCATATGACACAGCAGCAGCTCTGCCTCCAGTCGGGCGGATGGCATCTGCCGATTTCTGAAATCTTCGGTGGTCCAGTCAAGAACCCTTTTAATTGTCCAGGTATTTGTCATCAAGTTTTTCCTGACCGCACATTGTCTCCCGGTCATTCATTTGTCGGCAACAGTCGCAGTTCAACCCGCTGCACATTCCCGGGTTACCGATATGTGCGTATGCGGATGAGTGTTCTCTTACATGACTGATGGGGAAAATGAAATACGCCGTGATATTTTCTGATGGGTACGCGCCACAGCGTCCAGCCGTGTATTATGTCGTTTTCGGCAGTCCCCGTTTTCTCGTGGATGTTCATTTTCCTGTCTTTTTAAGAGGGTTTCCTAAAACTTACCCAAATGTTTTTTTTCCTTGTCCGCCAAAGGGCGTCGGAGTAAAGCTCAGTTGGCCATGGCGGAAAATTTCGGGACTTTCCCCTCGTAATTGACTTGCGTCACGATTGGTGTACTGTCGTTCAGCCGTGAGGCGGTGCGTTGACTTTTTAGTTTTCATAGTTACTCAGATAATTGCGGGATGCTACAAAAAATGGAAAAACGAGATTATTACGAAATCCTCGAAGTAGACAAAGCAGCAGATACCAAACAGATCAAACAGGCTTACCGTCGCCTGGCGCTGAAATACCACCCAGATAAAAACCCCGGAGACAAAGAAGCGGAAGAGAAGTTCAAGGAGGCTGCAGAAGCCTACGACGTGCTGAGCAACGATGAAAAGCGAAGAATTTACGACCGGTACGGTCATGCCGGGTTGTCCGGACAATCCTCCGGTTTTTCTGGGATGGATGATATTTTCTCACACTTCGGGGACATCTTCTCCGATTTTTTCGGTGGCGACATCTTCGGTGGACGCCGTTCCACCCGCCCTCCGAGGCCGCCTCGCGGAGCCGATTTGAAGGTCCAGATGAGCGTGACTTTCGAAGAAGCCTACCAGGGAGCCAGAAAGAAAATCGAGCTCACGCAACGCAAGTCGTGTTCCGTCTGTGACGGGTCCGGATCTGCGCCGGGCAGTTATCCCGAAACCTGCGACACCTGTCAGGGACACGGACAGGTGGTGCAACGGACCGGCTTCATGACCATGGTGACTCCCTGTCCCGCCTGTGGTGGCAAAGGAACCGTTATTACCTCCCCCTGTCAGAAATGCGACGGAACCGGAAAAGAACCGTATACCCGCAGCGTAACAGCGTCGATTCCCGCCGGCGTCGACAATGGAATGAGACTCCGCCTCGCCGGAGAGGGAGAGAAGCCCGAAGTGGGCGACCCCGGCGATTTGTACGTTTTCATAAAAGTCGAAGACCATCCCGAACTGGTTCGCAACCAGGATGACCTCCACTATGAAGCCACCATTTCCTTCACTCAGGCCATTCTTGGCGGCAGCATCCATGTGCCACTGGTGGACGAAACGGTGGAAGTTCAACTGCCCCAGGGGGTGCAGCCCGAAGATGTTATCACCGTTGAAGGCAAGGGGATGCCCCACATCGGAACCACCACCCGCGGCAATCTCCACATCATATTAAAAGTCACTCTTCCAAGACAAATCACGGAGTCGCAGCGCAAACTGCTCGAAAAATTCTGACCTCTCTGAAACGCCATCCCCAATGGCGGAGGCCCGATGTCTGCCAATTCAGCGCGCCGATGTGGTCAACGGGGAACTGCGGTATATACTCAGAATACATGTTGAGAACAATCCCGATCCTGGCGTTTGTAAACGGGCGCATGGATCCTTGTCCCCGGACAAGATATACATAAGGTACTCGTTTTGATGGCAGAATACTGCAGATACGCCAGAACTCAGGCCCACCTCAATGGGGGGCGATATTCTGATGCGCTTAAAATTGCCGGACCCATTCTCGAACACCAGCCCGGCAACTTTCCCGCCTGGTACCAGGTGGCTGTGGCGGCTGCTCATCTGAAGCCGGGTGAAGCTGCCCTGAAGAACCTGGAAAACGCGTCGTTGGCGCTGGTTCGCGGACTCTTCCCGCTTCAGGCACTGCTGGCCTTCCATGAGACCCTTTTGCCCGGCGAAGTACGGGAACGCCTGATGGGCGAACTTGCGGACCGATACAGTCTTGCCGAAGAAGGGGAATTCAGACCTCCAGCTGGAACATTTGCCGGGGGCGAAATCACTCCCTGGAACGCGCAACTGACCGATGCGGAAGTTATTCAGATGGCCGAAAGTCTGAGCGCCCTCTGCTGGGCAAATTCCCTGGAGACCCTCCAGCAATACCCCGGAAGCTGTGAAATGCCCCTGTTTTCATCGTTGAGTCCAACGTCGTTCATTCAACTCACGCATGCGTCCCGGGTGCGTCAGATAAATTCCGGACAGGTGATTCTTCCCGCCGGTCAACAAAGTACAGTAATATATTTCATTATATATGGGAAAGCCCACTGCCAGTTGGAAGTCGGATTGGGCCGACGGGTCCGCCATTCACATTCGGAAAATGATTTGCTTGGCGAAGAGTCGATAGTCACCGGCAACCCTGAATCCGCCGATATTGTCGCCACTGAACCATGTACACTGCTTGAGCTGCCCGTACCGGTGCTTCTGGAAATCTGCGAGCGGGAATCCGGCGCCGCCCGATTTCTGGCCCGATATTATCAACGAAAAATTCTCACCCTTCTTCTCAGGGAAAACCCGCTGCTCGCCGCATTGCCGCTGGCGGAGCGGAGCGCGATGCTGAAAGGAATGACGCCTGTCGTTTCTGAAGCGGGAAGTCCGGTTTTTCCGGATGGCGCCACCATCTGTTCATATTTCAACGCCATCAACAATCCCAACGGACACAAAGGCTGCCTTTTTGTGTTTTCAGGCGAAATCCTGAGCCGCCCCACGCCCGCTCTTTCCCTCGATGCTTCTCCGGCGGACAACGTGAACGTATTTGGAAGAGGAGACTGGATTGACCTCGAAAAATGGTGCCAAAACGCTTCTGCCCGACCCTCGTTGCAGGCAATGGAAAATACTGTGGTACTCAAATTGAGTCAAAACGAATTTCGTGCCATAATCTCCAGGTATCCAAAAGTGACAGAAGTGGTGTATCCACTTCACGAAGGAAATTGACATCAACACCTCCGGGACATCATGATGCATCCCGGGAATGAGGAAAGCAGTCAAACCATCACGTTATGATCGATCGAACAAAAAAACAGACGAATCTGGGAATTATACTGGCAATCATCGGGTTTACACTGATTGGCGGCGCCCTTGTACTGATTCCGAAACTCGTGGACCAGAAGATAAAAAGCCTGCGTCTCCATGAGCCTGCGGTCAGTGCTTCAGATACAACTGCCTCCAGGCCGGATATTCCTGCAGCAAAGAAATCCAACATAGCGAAATCTGCCGGTGTTCTGCCCCCCGACACAGTCCCGGCCGAAAGCGGTGCGGACGATGGGGCAAATGACGAAGCGCAGTCTGGCAGTGTCGGGGCCGAAGCACCCGAGAGTACTACGCCTGGCACAGAGGCGCCCAAATCAGCGATCGAAGGCGCAGGTCCCTGGGTGCTGGTACTGGCCGATAGATATGAACCGGATGCCGCTTCGAAAACCACACTTCAGGCCATTATCGAAAAAATGAAAACGACTCCGGGGATGCACCTGAAAATTGTTGGCATCAATAACATCAATAAAACAAGTAAACTGGCACAGATTGGGGCCAACCGAATCCAGGCACTGATACTCAAGGAATCAGGCGCTGTCGCTGAACGAACTGAAACTGCCGTGGAACAACAACCTGACATCAGAGGCATCAGGGTGCGGATCATTTCCGCGGGAGGTGCCCAATGATGTATCTGTTTATCGCGGTGGCCGGCGGCGTGCTGATGGGAACCGTCCTGCTCTGGCTGTCGGGATACTATTCGGGACAGGCCATTGCCGGGAAAACCATATCGGACTCCAATCTGGATTTATACTCGTTGCAGAAGCAATTGGAATCGGCGCAGAAAAATTGTCGCGCGCTGCAGACTCAACTCAAGGAAGCCAGGGTCGGTGCGGCATCTCCCCCCGGCCCCCCCAAAAAATCAGCGCCCAAAAAAACCACGCCGGCTCCCAATGCGGCCCGGGATGACAAAAATGATGACAAAGATGATGACAAAGATGCGGAAATCGCCCGATTGAATTCCCAAATCGTTCAGCTCGAAGGAGAACGGGATAAGGTGCTTTTTGATTTGGATGGCGTGAAAGAGGAACTGGAGACCGCAAAGGAAAAACTGACCCAGAGTCGCCCAATGGAGAAGCCCACCACGCTGCCCAAACCGTTGAAGCGGCAGTCCATTCCGCATTCAGAAAGTGAAGCGCTCGATGAATTGCAGGCGGAGCTGGACATGGAAAAAGTGGCCCATCAGCGAGTGCGGGAAGATTTGGAGCAGGTGCAGACCTCCCGCGCTCAGGTCAGCATGGAGCTTGAAAAAATCAAAAAGGAGCTGGAACAGGTCAAAAAGCTGGCCGCGATTCAAATTTCTTCCGATTCCGGTGGCGCTGATGCCTCCCCGGGAGGATCCAGATTCAAGACCATGGCCATGGGGATGAAAAGCCCACTGGTTGCCGGCGGCGATTCGAATAAGCTGCAGGCAACACTGGAAAAAACACAGTTTGAAAAAGAACGTCTGGAAACCGAGCTGGATCGCACCAGAAAGGAACTCCAGCTTCTGAAAATGAGAAACGACACTCAGCCATAAAATGGAACCCTATTATGCCAAGCGTACCTATCAGAGCATACGAACGAAAAGACCTTCCTCTTGAGAAGCGGCTATCTTCTCTGGCCAGGCGGTTCACGCCGCTGGCGAATGCCCACGGCATCAACCCGTTTGAGCCGGAAGCCCTGTACGAATGGATTTCCAGGAGCAATGATATTGCAACCTTTCAAACCGGATTGCTGATGCTGAAGCTGGCCGGCTACGAAACTGAAGAACATTTTGACCTGTTGTCTGCCATGTCCGCATGGGATGACACCGATCGCCAGATGTTCATCAATTTTCTGAGAGTCTGGGACTTCTGACCCAGCTGAACCGGATTGGCCGACATACCGTGTTGCCGGGGTCACCCCTTCCGGGGAGTTGCGGTCAGTTTCGTCTCGTCAAAAAACACTTCCACCAGAGTCAGGCCACAGGCTGGTGCAGTACGTCCGCCTATGGTGCGGTCCCCGGTTTCCAGCATCCTTTCTACGGTGTCAGGTGGTATTGCGCCCCGGGCAATATCCACCAGGGTGCCGGCAATGATACGAACCATATTTTTTAAAAATGCCGTCCCCCGCACGTGAATTTCCACAATTGGACTATTTTCCACAACATCCACCGTGGTCACGGTGCGTTTGGTATTATCCCGCTGGCAATCGCTGGCGCGAAATGCGTTAAAATCATGGGTGCCAACCAGCGTCGCTGCCGCCTGTCGCATCCGTGGCAAATCCAGGGGCGCCGCCACATGCCAGCAGATATGCTGCATTAACGGAGATGGTGCGCTTCGATTCAATATCCGATACACGTAGTGTTTCCCCCGGGCGGAGAATCGCGCGTTGAATTCGTCGTCGACCCGCTCCACCCGAGTCACCGCAATATGCGGTTTGCACAGGGCGCTGAGCGACCGGGCAAGACGATGCTCATCCACCGGTTCGTCCAGTTTCAGGCTGGCTACCTGGCCCACCGCGTGCACTCCCGCATCGGTTCGGGAAGCGCCCTGCAATGCAACATCTTTTCGCAGAGAAATCCGCAGGGCATCGCACAGTGTGCCCTGGATGCTCACAATATCTTCGTGGGCCTGCCATCCGCGATATGGCGTTCCGTCATATTCAATGGTCAGTTTATAGGTGGGCATGGCACTGGCTCTAGAATTCGAGGCATAATCCGGCCATCCACGTCGCGCTGTCGCCGATGTTGTTGGGAGTCAGATCCAGTTTACCGTTGTCACCAAAGCCATCCACTCTGGCATACAGCAGTTCCACAAAAAAATAGCTGTTGTTCACGCCCACTTCATTGTCAAAAGTGCGTGCCGTGGTTTCGTCAATCCAGTCCAGAAGAAACGCCAGGCCGGGATTCACCTGCCAACCGATTGTCCCGCCGGAATTGTCCTTTTCCCCCCCTGTTTTTGTCCACCACACATACCAGTTCAACCCGGCCTTGAAATATGGCGCAAACGGAATGCGCAGCTTCTCCGACAACACGTCCAGGCGGATGACCGCCAGCAGTGAGAACGGTATCACGTTCAACGAGGTTTTATCGGACGATCGCTGCAGCTCATTGGTTCCCGGTGTTTCCACGAAACCACGCGCTTCCTCCCGCATGAATCCCATGCCACCGCCGATGCCGAAACTCATCACCTCGTCAATGCGGGCAAACTGCCAGTCGATTTCGAGTTCTGCCCGAAACATGCTCTCGTTTTCTCCGAAAAAATTCGTATAGTCATAGCGCGTGTCATTTACCCTGAAGGCATCGCCATGGGGCCGATGAGGGCCAAATTTCAACTCCAGGGCACCGTGTCTCGGCGAAGGCATATATGCCCGGGCCTGCATGGGCAACACCAGCAATACCGCCATCGTCGCAAACACTCCAAGTCCAGCAATCCGATTCATCTGCTTCTCCTTCGAACGGGCGCTGCCAACCCCAGTACCAATCCCAGCAGCATGGCGCCAAAGAGTCCGAACAATACCCACACCGGGCCAACAAGCACCAGCCCCTTTGTCAGCTCCGCAAAAAGCCCAAGGCTGCTTCTTACCATTTCTTTGGCCGCACCGTCATCCTGAATCAACCCGGCAAGACCGGGCCCAACTGCATAATACGCTGCAATTATGGCGTTTCCTGCGGGCATTTTCCTTAAAAAACTGTCCCGAAATACCCGAAGCACCCGCACTGTGGGATGGTCGTAGGAATCAAACGCAGCAGTAGCGATGAAACAGAACTCCCCATCGGTCTCCACGGCATCCCCAATGCCGATGCTATCCTGTGGCGCGGCGCAGATTGGAGCGGACAAAGCGGATGGATTTCCATACACGTCCAGCGTCACCACTGCCACCTGATAATATGCATCATTTTCCAACCCGGAAATTTTAATACTGTTCTCATCATCCGAACCGGATATTTCTGCATGGGTATCCGTTGCGGCAACCGGGAACTGTCCGGCTGCGAACGGTCCATCCGCACAGTCCGAGGCTGTTGTCTGCGCATAGAAAGCGGCATACCCTTTTACGGTGGCGCTGTTCACCGTGTTGAACTGAACTTCGACATTGTTGTTGCCCACCAGCCAGTTGCGAATATTGGTCGTCACCGCCGGTCCTTCAAAATCGATGGTTGCGGTGCCAATCGACTTGATTCGATCGCCGTCGTCCTCGTTCAGCGTCGCCGTATTGTCCAGAATTGCAACCCACAGGTCCCGTGGTTCCACACCGGTGGCACTGCAATTCACATCATCGAAAATTTCCCGAAGTGCGATATTGCTGATACTGACATATCCACTGGAAGGCGTCTCGCTCGCCACCAGAACGCAATCATCGAAGTTGGAATCATTATCGCAGTCCTCGCCCCGGAACAGGTGCACATCTCCGCGATCCAGCAGGTTGTCATCACTGATGGTGAAATTGAACGTCAGCTGAATGTTGTCGTAACAATCCTGCTGACTGAACTTCAGGAACACGTTGTCTTCGTCATCGTAAAACGGCTCCAATTCCAACGTATTCCGGTCGCGCAAATCCATCTCGATTTCCACCCAATCCGTTATGGACGCAGTTGTTCCATTGTCCGAATCCGTGTCCTGGGCGAATCCGGCTCCGGGCAGCACCGTCAGGACGGAACAAATAAATAGCAGATTCAAATATACGTGTTTCATCATGTTGCTGTGCTTTAGCAAGAAACAAACCAATTGTATATGGCCCGATAACTCAATTTTTTCAGCGTGGAATTCCACAACTATGACAAATTGTCATTGTGCATCCCGGGAAATTGCCGATTCGACAATTTGACTCTTCATAAATTGAAGCTGCATGGTAGGATACTCCCACCGAAAACTATCCCGTTCCTGGAAGGAGTATAACGAATGAAACGAAACCATTGGACCATGACAGCCCTGACAGTGTGCAGCCTGTGCGGTGTTGTATCTGTCAGCTCCTGCGGAGGGGCGCAGCCGTCTCAACCCGGCCTTTCCGAAGTGACCCCAACCTCCATCCGGGACGGCGAGCAGGCCATTGAAGCAGGAGACTACCGCACCGCCGCCGATATATTTGCCAATCTGCTCAATCAGACGCCCAACGACCCGACGCTGCACTACTATTTCGGGCTTTCCAAAGATAATCTGGGAGATCTCGAAATGGCGCTGGCAGAGTATCAGAAGGCGCTGGAACTCGATCCCGGCCTGACCAACGCGCGGCTCAACCTGGGGCTTGTCTATTATCAGCAGGGAAAACTGCCAGAAGCGATCGCGGAATTCAAAACCGTGGCGACTGCAGAACCCGATGCCGCGGATGTGCACTACAATCTGGCTATGGCGCTGGCCGCTTCCGGTGATATTGATGGCGCAAGAGCCCATTACGGGAAGTGCGCGTCTCTCGATACCGAAGACCCCGATCCCATCATCGCCCTTGCGAAGCTCGAAAAAGATGCCGGAAATCAGGACGCCGCCATTGAGCTCTACAGAAACGCACTGGAATTGAATCCATCATTGCCCAAAGTGGCGTTGCTGCTTGGCAACGCGCTGGCTCGCAAAGGAGAATTTGCAGAGGCGGCCAAACAGTTTGAATCGGTCATTGAACTTTCCCCGGGCTCTCCGGAAGCAGATGCCGCCCGGAAAGGCCTGAATGCGTGCCGGAAAAAAATGAACGAGTAAGCCGACGGTATTTTTTACTGCCGATCGTTGCCCGCTCCGGTTCCTTTTTCAGTTCCATACTTTCGCAGAAACATATCAATCATCTCATTTTTTAATCGGACAACCTGCTCCCCGGGCATGGCGCAATGAAAAATGGCGGGCCAGAAAAAGGCACCGCTCACCATGGACCAGAAAATGGTGGCCGCCTCCGCGGCATCCGGAACATTCATTCGACCGTCTCCGGTGGCTTCGGTCAGCCAGCTGGCCAGCGTATCGGATTCGTCCTCCGCATGGCGCACCGCCTTGCGGGCCAGTTCCGGATGAGAGGAAAACACACCGGCCGTCACCTTCATCATCCCCATCCACGCTGCGTTCCGGGTGAACTTCAGTTTGGCATCGGCGAACGCACCCAGCTGGGCTTCGAGGGAATCATCGGAGTGATAAATAATTTGCTTCAGCGCATACGCCTCCTGGAACAGCCGTTTTATTACCGACTGGAACAACGCCTCTTTGCTCGAAAAATGGTTGTACACCGTTCTTTTGGAGGCGCTGGCCAGTTCCGCGATGCGATCCATGCTGGCATTCTCATATCCTTCGTCGATAAACGCCTGCTGTGCGGCATCCAGGATGGCCTCCCGTTTTTTACTGGTATCTCTTTTTCTTTCGTTCATTATCTTTAAAACAATACAGGGCAAAAAGGTAAACTACACTGTGCAGTGTAAAAACCCATTGACACATCAGGAATCAACACTACACTGTGTAGTGTAGTTTCATTTTACCCATTTCGCAAGGATGAAAACATGACTGCCAATGTATATTTCATGCCAATCCCCGCCCCCGCGGATACGAGCATTGTTCAGGCTATGTCGAAGCAACTGCTGCAAACCGTCGTTGAGCGGGAGAATCTCGTTCTTCGTTCCACGGTGCCCCTCAAGGTTCATTTTGGCGAACAGAAAAATGTGACGTTCATCCGGCCCGAGAACTATCTCGGGGTAATTGACTTTCTTTGGGACCGGAATATCGAAAGCTGCTTCATGGAAACCTGTGTTCTGTATGGCGGACAGAGATATAAAAAAGAACTCCATGAACAGACGGCGCGAAAACACGGATTCACTCAGCTGCCCATTATTTTTGCCGACGGCGAACACGGTGAAGAGTATGCCGAAGTGGAAATCAACCAGAAGCATTTCAGCACCTTTAAAGTGGGCCGGGCATTTCTCGATTATGATCAGCTCATCGTCATCTCTCATTTCAAAGGGCACATGCTGGCCGGATTTGGTGGCGCCATAAAGCAACTGTCAATGGGCTATGCGGCCAAAGGGGGAAAGCTGGCCATGCACATGGGGGAGAAACCGCGAATCGTCAACCGCAAATGTACCCGTTGCCGGCGTTGTCTCGATCGATGCAACGAGAATGCCCTTTGTATCCCGGACAAAGAAGACCGGAAAGCCAAAGCACGAATCGACCTGGACCGATGCGTCGGGTGCGGGGCCTGTGTGGCGGTCTGCCCGGCGGAGGCGGTATCGCTGTTCACGGTAAAAAGCGTCGCCAGATTTGTCGGCATCGGCAATCCGTTTGTTGAAAAGCTGGTTGAAGGCGCCTTTGCCGCGGGCAAGGGCAGAAACAATGTGTATCTCAATTTTGCCATGAACATCACCGCCGGATGCGATTGCGAAGCCCGAAAAATGAAGCCGCTGATGCCCGACATCGGCATTTTCGCGTCCACCGATCCCGTGGCCATCGACAAAGCCTGTTACGACATGGTGAAGGCACGGGGCAAAAAATTTCGGGGATACAAAACCTTTGCCCTCGCGGAAAAAATCGGTCTGGGTTCATCCCACTACCGGCTGTCCGAAATTTCCCTGAACGGCGCTGATGTGGCCGCCACCGGGAGCGGATAATGAATTCTGTACATTTGCCGCTTCCGAAAGGGAGATGGCAACTGGTCGCATTACTGGCAATCGTGACCATATTACTTTGTGGAGGTTTGGCGATGACTTCAGCATGCACCGCCATCGGAAAAACACCGACGGCCAAAAAAACGGACAGCTACAGCACAATGTCCAATTTTAAAAATGGGAAATTCATCAACACCATCCCGGCCGAAGAACCCGCATTCTTCAGGACACTGTGGGAATGGATAAAGGGGGCGAAGCACACCACCCCGGATGGGCCCATTCCGGTTCACCAATTGGTGGCCACTGAATTGAACGCTTTGCCGGAATCCGGACTTCGCATCACGTGGCTTGGGCATTCCACAATACTTATCGAGTTGGATGGGGTGCGAATCCTGACCGATCCGGTATGGTCAAAACGCAGCTCACCTTTTTCGTGGATGGGACCGAAGCGATTCTCTGACATTCCCCTGGCCCTCCCGGACTTGCCGGAGCTGGACGCCGTGGTGATTTCCCACGACCACTACGATCATCTGGATAAACCCACGGTGCAGCATCTGGCCCGGACCGGCGTGCCATTGATTGTCCCCCTGGGTGTGGACGCAAGGCTTGAAAGTTTTGGCATTGACCCGTCGCAGGTTACCGCGCTCAACTGGTGGGAACATACCGATATCAGAGGCATCCACATCACTGCAACCCCCGCAAGACATTTTTCGGGGCGCGGCTTTGGGGACCGGAACCGAACCCTATGGGCAGGCTTCGCATTCGCCGGCCCTCAACACAGCGTGTATTACACGGGCGATACCGGCATGTGTCCGGAATTCAAAGAAATTGGCAACCGGCTTGGACCATTCGACGCCACCCTTGTGGAAATCGGGGCCTACCACCGATTCTGGGCGGATTTGCATCTCGGTCCGGAACAGGCGGTTGCCGCGGTTCGGAATGCCCAGGGCGGGTTGTTGATTCCCGTGCACTGGGGTACATTTGATCTCGCGCTCCACAGTTGGGTGGAACCGGCAGAGCGTCTGATTGCCGCCGCCATTGAACGCGCCGCACCGATTGTGGTGCCCATGCCCGGCCAGTCCATCATCCCATCAGCGCCTCCGCCGCTCAAACGGTGGTGGCCAGACGTTCCCTGGCAGACCGCTGCCGAACATCCGATTGTCGCATCTGGAATGTAACCGGAATCACAGCGTCCCGGGCCTGCCGGCGCCATCAACATCTGCCGGGGACTTTTCATCAACCACACAAAACTCACACATTGAAGCGAACATGCATGATGTCGCCGTCCTTTACGATGTATTCCTTGCCTTCCACCCGGAGCGTTCCGTTTTCGCGACACGCGGCTTCGCTACCGGTTTTTACGAAATCATCAAATGAAATCACCTCGGCCCGGATAAATCCCCGTGCCAAATCGCTGTGAATGGCGCCGGCTGCCTCCTGGGCGTTGTATCCGTCGCGGATGGACCAGGCGCGGCACTCGTCAGGTCCCTGGGTTAAGAAGGTAATGAGGTTGAGCAACCGATATGCCGACTTGATAAAACGCGCCGAAGCCGGCTCTGTCAGTCCCAAATCCTTCAGGAATTCGAGTTGATCGTCTTTATCGAGCGAAGCGATTTCCGCCTCGATAGCGGTGCAGATGGGCACGATGGTCAACCCTTTTTCTTCGCTGAGCCGGGCAACGTCCTCCGGTAAGCGGGTCGCATCGGCGCCTTCCGGCAAACTGAGTACAAACATGATGGGTTTGGCGGAAAGAAATGTGAACCCGGAGAGCATTTTCTGCTCGGGGGCGGAAAATGTCAGGGTACGCAGTGGTTTTTCCTCTTCCAGACACGCACTGCATTGTTCGAGGAGTTCAAGCAGCTTGGGATCCGATCGATCCTTGCGCAATTTTTCGAGGCGCTTTTCCACCACGGACATGTCCGAAAGAATGAGCTCGGATTCGAAGCCGATAATTTCGTTGACCGGGTCCGGCGTCCCGGCGCCTTCATCAAATCCACGCACCACCTGAGCCAAAGCATCCATTTCCCGTATCTTGCCCAGGGTCTGCGTATCCAGACTGGTACTGCCCTTCCCGCCAGGAACATCGGCAAACATAATTTCGGTGTAGGTCACTTTTCTCGGTTGGTGAATTTCTGCCAGCCGATCCACCCGGGCATCCGGCACCTTGATAGTCCCCAGATTCACCTTATTGCCGAAGCCGACGGGAACATCCTGTCCAGTCAGCGCATTGAACAGCGTTGTCTTTCCCGAGCCTGCAAAACCAACAATACCTATCTTCATATCAAACACTCCCTGTGTATCGTTATATCCAGCCATTATCTGCCGGACAAAGCGAAAAACGGCCCGCCATCCAAGGCCCGGCGGATAATTTCATATCAAATGATTTAAACTCTTGCATCGAAAAAGACACGTATTATAATGCGCATCGCTGAAGCGGGCTTGTAGCTCAACTAGGTTAGAGCTCCCGGCTCATAACCGGGCGGTTTCCGGTTCGATTCCGGACGAGCCCACTAATCGCCGTATGCATCGATATTACCTATCCGGTGCATACGGTACCCGTGAATCAGCACCCCGTTTCAATGAAATGGGTATTTTGAAAATACGAGTGAAAAGGATTTGCAATTGACTGTGCAACAAGACCTGGCAAACCTGCTGAAGCTCCAGGAACTGGACCTGAAAACCATCGATATTCGTAGAGAACTCGACGATATTCCCGCCCAGATTGAAGACGTCCGACAAAATGTGGAAAACATCCGCGTTATCCTGCAAAAGGAACAGAATCGTCTTGAAGATGCTGAAGGCTGGAAAACCGACAAAGAAAAAGAAATCGCTCTCCAAAACGATTTACTCGCGAAAAGCAAGAGCAAACTGCAGGCCGCCCGGAATGAAAAAGAAAGCAAAGCCGCCCAGAGAGAAATCGATACCATCAAGAAAAACATCAGTGATCAGGAAAAAGATCTGATGGAATTGATGGAAGCCATTGAGCAGTATCGGATTGCCATCGACGAACACAGGAAAGAGTTTGCCGAGCTCGAGGAACATTTGCTGGCAACCGAATCCGACGGCAAGGCACGAATGGCGGAAATTCAGTCCATTCTCTCTGAGACAGACGGGGGGCGCAAGGCACTGACCTCTCAGATTACCCCGAAGAGCCTGCGATTTTACGAACGAATTCAGAAAAAGCTGGGACAGGCAATCGTGTCGATTACCGAGCCCATCTGTGCGGGATGCAACTTTGGCATACTGCCCCAGAGATTCATTGAATTGCAACGGGGGGAGTCGGTCATCACCTGCCAGAGCTGTCTGCGTATTCTTGTGTTCACCGGTGAGCCGATCATCGAATCGACAGACGGGGAGTCAGATAGCGAATAATCGCCGTCACTGACGCAACGCTGTCAGTGCTTTATCCGTGTGCCATCTGCGCGCGTACCATCTCTTTTCACGACAGTGAACCACGTCATCGATTCCTGTGCAATCCAGTCGCACAACGGGTCCATACCATGGTTTCGTTTCGTCGTTCCCGCAAAAATTGTGGATAAAACCATTCAGTTCGATAACCCGTACACTATTCGATAGCCCGTCCCCTAAAAAAGATACATACTTTTATTTTTCATAACGATTCGTTTGTATGCATTGTGAAATTAACTTTTCCCGTTTGTTCGTATGAGGTAGACACAACCAATGACCAAATATCAATTGCCTCTCAGATGGAAACTGATGCTGGGAATGCTCGGACTGGGCGTGATACTGGCGTCAACGATATTCACTCTATTTTTCTCCAGCATCTCCGATTTCAGGAAGGAACTGGATCAGTTTGTCATTCGCGAAACCAGTGCGCATGCCAGAATAGTTGCCGCCGAAATTGCTCCCCTGTTGCAGCATGCTAAAAAGGACAGCATTTCGAATCGATTGCGAAGTTATGTGAAAAAAAATAAAAGTATCGCCGGAATTCTTGTATTGGACAACCAGATGCAAACGTATGTCACCTTAGACATCGACCGCCATATCACCCCTTTCATCGAACAGATTTCCGAGCTGAAACATTATTCCCCGACCCCCCTGGACGATGCGCTGATTGCCGTCAGAATGCCGATTCGTCGAAATGGGGCCACCCCCATCGGAGAAGTGGCGATTGTGGTGGATCGGAACGCGTATTCCTACCAGAAGGATCGCAGCATTTTGCTGTTCATCATTGCAATGATAATCGGTATTGTGCTGGCAACCGGATTGGCATTTGTCGTGGGGGATCGCATGACTCGCCCCATCAATGCACTGGTGCAGGCCGCGGAGCGATTTGCCAGTGGCGACCTGACCCAACTGGGAGTGGCGAAGAGTGATACGCCGGAGATGAAACGACTGGCGGCGGCCATTGAACAGATGGCTGCGGAACTGCAATCCCAGGTGATTGCCATCAAGGAACTGACGCTGAAAATTTCTTCCATGTCAGCCATGACCGAACAGAACATGACCGATCTGGCTACATCAGCTGCAGAACAGGCAGCCGCTGTGACCGGCACCGCCACAACAGTGGAGGTTCTGGCAAAAACAGAGCAGGATACTGCGACCAATGCAAAGAATATTGTCGCTGCCGCAGAAAAGACGGCTGCAGTATCGGTCCAGGGCAGACAAATCATCGACCATACCAGCGACATCATGAAGGACATTCAGGCGGAATCGCGGGAGCTGGTTGAAAAAAGTAAAATATTGCTCGCCTATCTTCAGGAGGTCGGGGAAATTATTCAGTCCGTAAACGCCATTGCAGAGCAATCACAGATTCTGGCGGTAAACGCATCCATCGAAGCCGCGAGTGCCGGGGAATTCGGAGCCGGCTTTGCTGTGGTGGCGCAGGAAGTGAAAGAACTGGGAACCCAATCAAAAAATGCCACGCTACGGATTACCGGCACCATCGCATCCATTCGGTCAGCCATCGAGGCGATGGAGGGATTGGCCCAGCGAGGCAAGGACCGAAGCGCCCAGGGAGTACTCAGTATTGCCAATGCCGGCACCATCATGCATGACCTGATTGAAGCCATCCGGGAAAACTCCAACTTTGCAAAGCTCATCGCCACCAATATCCGGCAGCAGCATACCGGGCTTTCACAGATTGCGTCCGCGATTGTAGAGATTCACACTTCTGCTTTTTCAAATCAGAACATCAGCACCAGCATTGTTTCCGCCACAAAGGAAATCAATGACTCCCTCGCACTGCTCAAACGGAAAATGGACCGATGGCAGACACGGGACCAGGAATCGTCACCAACCGCTTCTCCTGAAACCCCGGGATGATGTTCGCCCCCTGCAAAATCACTGAATCGACCCCGAATTGGCGTTTTTTTTTTATCCCCTGATCATCCAGGTCTGCGTGTGATGTTTTACCTTGATTTTAAACCCACCGAATGATGGGACGGTATGAATGGACGGTGGTCCCTTGCGCGTGCCCGCGTACTTGAGCAAAGTCACCTGACGGGCTCTGAAATCGTACTCCACATTGTATTGGGCATCCCCCACGTTCAGCGAAAGAGGAAACCTTGCCTGGATCCATTGCTGACTCCACTCCGGAAGCGCCGGCGCCAGAAAATCAGATTCATCGAGCAGCTCGAAGTCAGCGCCGCTCTCAATCCCCAGGGACACCAACTGATTTCTGAGCCACATCTCCGCAGAAGGAACAGGTGTCGTGTAGGAACCCATATCGAGCATTTCGTCTCCCAGTCCCGCTTCCAGCACCTGCCCCAGCAACGCCGCTTCCGCCAGTCGTTGGGTAGTTCGCCGCAATTGGGCGGCAAATACGCTGCCGCGCAGAAACAACTCGGCAATTGCCGTGACCGCACCTTCCCCGGTGGGGATATTTTCATCCGTGCTCAGAATGCATCCCGCATGCACCTGTTCCACTTTCGCAATCACTTTTCCCTTTACCAGTTGCGGCGCAGACACCATCATCCGGCCAACCCCCAGAGCGGCCAGCTCCGCCCGTTTTAACGGCGACGCCATGGTCACCAGAATTCGCGCATCTTTTTCGCGATATCCCAGTCCGGTGGCCACGGTGGCAAACACCACAATGGTCTCCACCTTTTCTTCGAGAATGGCACTGGACGATGAAAGGGTGATTTCCTTTCCATCCCCGTTGGCAAAAAACAACCGCCCCCGTTTTCGCCGGGCCACGTAGGCACACCGGGGATCAGTGCGGACAAAGAGTCGGGCCAATTCTGACGCATGACCAACGTCGACAGGGGCCTTTGGGTCGATGCAGAAGGCCGCGCGGAGCTCATTTCGAAGTTTTTGCGCCTCGCTCAGCGCACCCGGATGAATTTCATACCTGGCCGCATCCCGGGGATGACACTGCATGGCCAGCAACGTCGCTTTCACATCACACCCCTGCAGCCTGAAATCATCTTCCGGATTATCGGGTCGTTTGCCGGAAAAAAACAATTCCCCGGGTGTTTCGGCCACGCTGACGACATCAATGGCTTCCCTGAGCATCCCGGCCTGCTCCGCGTCCACCAGCAGCGCCGCCCTGTCTGCCGAAATCGGCAACCCGAACAGCGCTTCGCCCCGTGCGGTAATGCGTCGGTCCGTATCCAGCGCCCCCAGCCGCATCAGCGACGACTCCGCCGCCGCCACCGCATACTCCCTTGGCGTCTCATAAAAATCAATGGTATCCATTCGCTCCCCACAGGAAGCAGTGGCCAGAACCATCTGGGTCAGGGATTCTCTGTAGATCTCCGCGGGCGTGTATCTTTCGAGCACCGCCCGTTCGCTCCAGAGTCGAAAACACACACCCGCCGCCGTCCGCCCGGCCCGACCTTTCCGCTGATCCGCACTGTCCCCGGCAATGGGCATAAGCGTTAAAAACCCCCGGTCATCCACAAATCTCGTTCGCCGCACCAGACCACTGTCAATCACCACGCCGATCCCCGGTACGGTGATGGAGGTTTCGCACACATTGGTCGACAGAACCACTTTGCGCTTCTGAGATACGCCAAATACTTTTTCCTGCTCGCCAAGCCCCAAATCCCCGTGCATCACCATGACATCCAGTTGCGGATGGGCCGCAAGACGCTGGGCCACACGACGAATCTCTGACTTGCCCGGCAGAAATACCAGAATGTCCCCGCTGTATGCCATCGCCAACTCCACCGCATGGTTCACCCGGTCTTCCAGCCGTTCCGCAGAAGGCAGCGCATCCGTTGGCCCCACATACTTCACCGCCACATCGTATAGCGTACCTTTGGCCTTCAGCACACGGGCCCCCAGATATTCGGCAATGGGTACCGCATTGATGGTCGCACTGGTCACCACCAGCTTTCCGGCGAAATTTTTTTTGAGCAACGCCAGCAGCAGATCCGTTTCAATACCCCGTTCATGAAATTCGTCGAGGACCACAGCCGAAAACTGTTGCAGTTTTAAAGACGAAAAATAGCGCAGGGCAATCCCCGGCGTAACAAACAGGATTTGTGTCCCATCATGAAACCGGCTCTGCCCCCGAACATGATACCCCACCCTGTCTCCCACCCTGCTTCCCTCAAGGTAACTCACCCGTTCACAGAGACCCAGACAGGCAACCCGTCTCGGCTCAATGACCAGTACCCGGTCAGTTCTGGCCAGCCACCTGGGCAGTTCCGTGGATTTCCCGCTGCCAGTGGGCGCAGTCACCACCACTCTTTCTTTTTTTACAGCTTCGAGAAAAGCGGATTGAATTTCAAATACAGGCAGAAATCCGGTCATCGTGAATGGAAACCGATCACGAAAAGTCTTTGCCGCTGAATACGGAAATAATCAGAATGATAATTGCTGCAGGCGCTACTATCCTCAGACACCATATCCAGAGATTGAAGACCACATTTGAATTTTTAATGTTGAGTTCTTTCAGGATGAAATCGTTCTTCAGGAACCAGCCCACGAATATCGTTGTTCCCAGTCCGCCCAGCGGAAGCAGCCAGTTGGCGGCCAGATGGTCCAGCAACGAAAGAATGCCCACTTTGGTGCCGAAGATGGTTCCCAGAATGGGAACTCCCGTGAAAGTCGGTGAACTCAACGTTTCCGACGCGCCGAGAGACAATGCCGCGAACACCGATCCGGCAAATACGACGCCACTGGTAATCAATACCGCTTTTTTCCGACCCCAGCCCCGACGGTCAATCATAATCGATGCAACCACCTCCCCCAGCGACAGGGTGGACGACAGAGCCGCGAATGCCACCAGTACATAAAACAGGGGCGCAAGCACCGCGCCGCCCGGCATTTCGGTATAAAACAGCTGCGGAAGCGTAATGAACAGCATCCCCACGGTGCCCACATGTCCCTGGGAGACCTGGGCTTTCACCTCGGGCACTGACATGATGATGGTGAACATGGCAATACAGGCCAGAAGCGCAAAAATCGTGTCCAGGGCCACCACCCAGATGGCACTGTGGGTAATGGAATCCGTTTTTTTCATATAAGATCCGTAGGCCACCATGGCGCCCAGTCCGAGCGACAGGGTAAAAAATGAATGTCCCATTGCTTCGAGATAGCCAAGGGCCGGCAATCTGGCGAAATCCGCCTTGAAAATCATGGCAAAGGCTTCATTTCGTCCCGGCATGAACATGGCCGTCCCGACCAGATAGAGCATAATAAGGATCAGAACGGGCATCATGATTTTGGTGGCTTTTTCAATCCCACGCCCTACACCGCGCAATACAATGGCGGCGCTGCCGACAGAAAAAAGCAGCGTCAGGCCAATTTGCAGTGGGCCATTCGAAAGAAATTTTCCGAATGCATCGGCCGATGGCGATTCGTAGCCGCTGAATGACCATCCCAGGCACTGCTGAAACGAATACAGGGACCACCCCGCAATCACCATGTAGTACGAAAGGATGATTCCCCCCGAAGCGGCCCCCAGATACCCCAGTTTGCTCCAGCCCTTGCCGCCCAGCTTCTTATATGCCGGGGCACCGGACAGATGGGCGGCCCGGCCGACAAAAATTTCCGCCATCATAATGGGCAGTCCCAGGATCAGAACGGCCACCAGGTACACCAGAACAAACGCACCGCCGTGGTTTTCCCAGGTGATATACGGAAACTTCCATAAATTTCCAAGCCCTACGGCGCTGCCCGCAGCGGCCATGATGAATCCGAATTTGGACCCCCAGGTATCTCTTTGTGTTGTCATGTCGCTCTCCAGAAATCAGGAAGAGAGCCCATTGAATGGTTCATCGATGGATTCTCGTCACCTGCAAATGTATGTGTGAAACAGGAATTGTCCTGCACAATCTGGGCCGGACCATACCATGATCGCTCTGATAACGATACTCCAAAAAAAATGACCGTGATGGCATTTACCGCCACAACCCGGCTAAAGTATATCCGCAGCTCGCCGATTAATGTCCGGAGAGGGGGCTTCAATGGGAAAAGTCATCACCAACAAAATTGTTGTTATATCAAAAGGCAATTCAATCAGCATCACCCCGGATGAACCGGAGATGCTGAAAGCGGATGGACCGGCACGGGTACCCGAACCCATGCACCTCAGTGAAGAACTGGTTTTCGTTTTTGACGAAAACGGCAATGTTGTGGGAAAAATGGATCATCACAAAATGGACGAACTCCAGTAACTGATCGCCGGGACCTATCTGGTCATGGCGGCGGTGGCAATGAGATACCATGAGCTGTGGGGGAGCCACTGCTCCACCCAGCGCCACTGCAGCCACCACATCGGGTCTCCCCATTCATCCATGCCCGGATCAGGCGCCCACAGGATGCCGGAACCGTTGCTTTCACTTCCGGTGATGCCATTCGAAATCCCGCCACTGTACGCCATGTGGCCAAACTCTACCTTTTCCCCCCCGTACGCCGGCGGATTGTTCCGGCCGTATCCGTGCATGAAACAGATATCATAGGGATTTTTACCCAGAACCCAGTCCAGCTGATTGGCGGAATACACTGCCGCATCGTGGATGGTACCGTGATAATGTCCCTGTTTACCGATGGCCCGTTCGCCAATCACCAGCGCCGCCGCCAGGGACGACAACCGGGCGCTCTCACCCTGCCACCAGTATCCGGTTTCATTGTCGTGGGGAATAAAGAAGCCGTCCTGGACCCGACCACCGGAATTGAATGTCTGCCGGGCATATCCAAAGGGATTCGCGGTGTTTGAGGTCACCTCCAGCAGATAGGCCAGATGTCTGGCAATCGTATCCCGGGCATCGTCTCTTTTTCCAGCATCGGTTTCCAGTTCCACATATCGGGCCAGGGCCACCACCGGCAACCCGGCGTCAGAGGCATGCCAGAAGGGGCGACTGCCACTGTCGGCAATGAAATATCCATCGGAGTGCAGCCGACCGGCCAGGTTGTCTGCGCGCTTGCGGGCGGCATCCAGATATCCGTCATCGTTTGTCGCTGCGTACAATTCAGTTGCGGCCAACAGCGCGGTGTAGTCGTCGATAACGTTTTCCTTTCCGTCGTCGCAGTATTTCGCCCCATTGGCTTCCAGATGTTCGAACCCTTTTTGGGCAGCATTCAGATAGTCCGCCGAACTGAAATCGCCATCGCTGTTGAATGTGGAAACGCGTGCCAGCGCCGCAATGGACATACCGCCCCCCTCGCGAAACGCCGCCTGATAATCGGCACTTTTATCACCGGTTTCGCCGGTGAACGAGCAGACTTCCCGTTGATCCAGTTTACCGGTCCATCCATCAAATACATTAATATAGAAGAATCCAGCAGGATCCAACACCCGTACCAGATAATCCGCCCCCCATTTGGCTTCGCTCAGGGCCGCATTGCGTTCGCCTTTGCTGTCCAGCGCATCTCCGGCTTCGTCGTATGCATAGGCCATGGCCCACGCAACCAGGGGAATCTGCTGGGGATTGACAAAATTGGCGTAGCTGAGGTGAGAGAGATACTTGGAAATATCCCCCGAGGCATCATACCAGCCGCCGTGGACGTCCACATTGCCGCCTCCACCATATTTGGGCACGTTGCTGTCTGCAGACATCACGTCACCGTTGTCGGCTCTGGACTGGTTGAAGTATCCGATCACGTCAGAGATTGTCTTTTTAAACAATAAGTCATCATCGATTTCAAAACTGTCAGAAAACTGGCCGCCAGCGAGAATCCGATATGTGCCGGGCTCCTGGAGATAACTGAACTCGGCCACATAATAGGTGCTGCCGCCCCATTCGTTGAAGGATTGTTTCTCGAGGTCACCGCAGGCCACCACGGTATCGCTGCCGTTCACAATCTGGAACGTGCTCAGGGAGTCCGACCCTTCAATGACAATGGATTTTCCGCCATCCGCATCAAAGCCCAGGTGATTCATCCGAAATGTCAGATTTCCTCCGCCCGAGCCATTTTCGAGCGCGCCGCACTCCCGAATTTCGAGGGGTTCCACTTCCTCTTCCGTATCAGAGTCCGAATCGGAATCACTGTCCCCATCGGAATCGCTGTCACTGTCCCCATCTGAGTCACTGTCGCTGTCGGAATCGCTGTCACTGTCTCCATCTGAATCACTGTCGCCATCGGAATCACTGTCACTGTCCCCATCCGAGTCACTGTCGCTGTCGCCGTCTGAATCACTGTCACTGTCACTGTCCCCGTCCGAATCGGAGTCACTGTCCGAATCCGCATCGGATTCTACATCCGGGCAATCCGCCGCGCCCACGCAACCAGCCAGTTGAGGTAGTGAGTTATCTCCACATCCGAAAACAGAAAGACATGTCAGAAATGAAATCAACGCAGGAATATGCCGTTGGCCAAGTGTCATCATTTTCCTCCTAAGCTAATAACGCAAGCACGGTTTCGTTTAACTCTAACGCATTCGGCACGCTGAACAAAGCAGATTCCAAATCCGCCATGACTGTAATCGATATCCTTCATGTTTTTCGCTCACCTTTTCTTGTGCCCTTGAAAGTCTGCGGACATAATGGAATACATCGGAGGAAAAAATGACAGGTGAACCAAATTGCGGCACGATTTTTCAGTTTTTGCCCCCCCTGATTCTGATATTACTGATGTTCATCCCGGGATGCGGCGACAAGGAAAGCGGGACGTCCGAAGCCCCTGGCGAGAACGGCACGGACGACACCGCCAATCAGACCCCCGACACCCCCACACAGGTGGCTTCGGGCGAATTCACGTATCTGTTGAGCGAGTCCCCATCTGATTTTCCCATATGGACTACGCCGGTGACGAATAAGTTGACCGAGGGCGCCAGACCGCCGGAGGCAACCCAATCCGGTATTTCCCTGAGCGCCGCCGGAAACGAGTTTGAATCCGTACAGCTGATTCTCGGCCCGGTAGCTGGCGCCGCCGGGATATCGGTGTCCGGTTTCAGCAACCTGACCAATCTGGAGATACAGCTGGCCGTTGCCGAATATGACTCCGGGTGGGTGGAAAGGCTCCGTCCCGTGGAAAATGGCAGTGAAGTTTCCCTCAATATCCAGACTCCTGTGCCGGTGTGGCTGACCGCATATGTTCCCAAAGGCGCATCCCCCGGAGCCCATGAAGGCATCATCACCGTTACGCGCAACAGCACATCAATCGACGTGCCGCTGCATTTATATGTGTTTGATTTTGACCTGCCGGATGAAATCCATTTCGCCACTCAGATGAACATCAGCATCCAATCCCTCATGGAAACCCGAACCGAGCCGGGGGTGAAAACCATGCTCTTCCAACATCGGATGACCCCCAAAAGTGTTGCCTGGCCGAGCGGATTCAACTGGGGTATCACCTGGGAGAACAGCCGCGCACCATCCCCATGCAGCCAGTTCTACGATGAGCCCGATGAAGACGCTGCGTATTCCATTGGTACCCTCTCCCGGAAGTACATTCTGGGCGAGGGCTGGAACGGCATCGGATTTCCCAATGCCATGCTTTTTCAATTCGTTGACAACAGCACGCCGCGTCCGGACACATTCTGCGGTGTATCTCGCGGCGATCACTATGGCACCGCTGCGTACAATGCAGAGTGGTCTGACTGGCTGAACGCGCTGGACAACTACATTGTTGACCACGGCATGGATAACAGGGCGTACTACTATGTGCAGAATGAGCCCCAGAACCCCGAGGACGAATCCCTTGCCGCCCATCTCTGCAGGCTGACCAGAGCCGCGGCGCCCCACCTGCGAATCGCGGTGAGTGAGGAACCCAAACCCTCCATCGCCGAAGATTCAAACGGTGATTGCGGCTACGATATCTGGATAGCGCATGTGCGGGCGTACAAACAGGATTACGCATGGCAGCGTCAGGCAGCCCATGGAGAGCAGGTGTGGTTCTATTCGCTGGACCAGGACCCGGAACCGTATTTCAATCCCACCAGAGTGGACAACCAGGGGATGAATCAGCGCATCATTCCATGGGCGGCATTCAGTCATCGCATCACCGGATGGGCGTACTACGATGCCGGACGCTTCTTCGATGACCATGGTAATCCCGGTGTTCGGGCGGAGTTGCTCCGGGAAGGATTTGAAGACTATGAGTATCTCTGGCTCGCCAACGGAGGTGCACATCCCCGGGTGAACACGTCGGTACCGCTGGATGCCACGGTCAGCTCCGTAGCTGCATCCATGGTAAGCTGGACCAAAGATGTCGATGCACTGATGGCCGTCCGTCGTCAGCTGGGACGGTATATCGAGGGCAGCACCGACACCCTGCCGGTTCTCGAGGTTCAGTCCTCCCGACCAGCCGGCAACTACTACATCAATTTTCAGGATCCCCTGGGCGAACCGACCGCCACTCCCCTGGTGGTGGATGGTAAAGAGTACATGAAAATTGGATGGGACCCGTACGATGCCAACCTGGGGTATGGCTGGAGCGGCGAATACATGGGGAACGACGGCATTCTGCTCACCGGATACGCCATCGCAGATGGCTTCAATGATGTTCAACGTTCGTACATTTACGACGACTACGGCCGGGACAATCTGTTCGAATTTGATTTATCCCCCGGCACCTATACCATCACCGTGGGGGTGGGCATGGCGGGACGCGCCTACGAAGGTCAACCTCACAACGTGTCCATCGAGGGGGTGGACGTGGTGGACGATGAACCCACCACCGCAGACCGGACCCTCATCGAGCGAAGCGTCACCATGGAAATCACCGACGGCGGCCTCTCCATGGTGGCAGCCGGTCGCTCTGAAGCCATTGACGACTACTCGTACACATTTGTGGCCTATCTCGAGATTGAACTGGTGGATTAAGAAAACAGGCCATTCCATACCCCGGACCGGGACAGGGGGAGCATTCAGTTCTGGGTCATGGTGAGCAGGCCCGGACGATAGGGGCGCGTGTCGTAGCTGGAATTCGCGTTCGGGTCGCGGCCCTGGTAGAGCAGCTCCAGATGGCATGGATCAATGGTATGCGTCTGGTCGGGATTTTCCCGGAAAATGTCACCATGGCTGATGTCGGAGGTCCAGTTATCGCTGAAAGTGGAATTGGCTTTAGAAGCGAAATTTCCTCCCGGTGTCCAGTTGCCGCCCAGACTGTCGGATGTCAGATACGAAAAGGCGCGGGGGTTTCCATTGTTTTCAATAATCATGAGGTATTTGCCGGTTCCCTTCACCGTATATACCTGCATCGCTTCAAAATAAGCATTGTTGTTCAGAATATCCTTCGAACCGCTGAAATTGCCCGGGAAATTACCGATGGGCATCGATGCACGATACACATGTCCGTTGTCGGCGTTGTAGAAAAGATAGCAGGTGTCATCGTCGCAGATGATTTCCTGATCGATGGGACCATACTGGGCATTGGTAATATCTTCCTGCAACAGGGATTGCTCATTTCCCCACGAATTCGGATTAGTGGGATCAGTCGAGGTCCGATAACAAAATTTCGCGGAACACCACTGATACGCCAGAATCCAGATATCCTTCGGGGCGAAATAAGTAATGGTTGGTGCAACGGAATCAAAAGGCAGATCATTCTGCGCTGCGCTACCCATACCCGACCAGTCATCGAACACCATCATCTGGGAGTGATACTTGGAACCATCGTGATAGGTGGAATAAACCAGAATCTGGTCATTGTATCCGCAGGTGCTGAAATCCTTGAGAGATACCCAACCATTTTTCGGCTGTGCCAGCGGGCTGCCATAGTCTGTCCACTGGAACGACGCGGGCATACCGCATGAGGGTCCGGTGTCCGTATCGGTGTCCGTATCGGTGTCCGTATCGGTGTCCGTATCGGTGTCCGTATCGGTGTCCGTATCCGTGTCGGTATCCGTGTCCGTATCGGTGTCCGTATCCGTGTCGGTATCCGTATCGGTATCCCCATCCGGGGCCGTATATCCGTCGCAGCATTTCAAGCCGTCGTCACAGGTGCCATCCATCGTTTCTCCACCCCATGAAACACAGTGAGGAACGCAATCATACTGGCAGGCATCCGAATCGGAATCCGTATCCGTATCGGTATCCGTGTCGGTATCCGTGTCGGTGTCGGTGTCGGTGTCCGAATCGGTATCCGTGTCGCTGTCGGTGTCCGAATCGGTATCGGAATCCGTATCCGAATCGGTATCGGTATCGGTATCGGTATCCGTGTCACTATCGCTGGAATTGCTATCCGACGGATCGCTCGATTCTTCCGTGCCGCAGGATATCAGTACCCAACTGGCCATTAAACATAAAATTAGTTTTTGTATCATTTTCTTACTCCATTGGGCTATTTATGTTTCGTTTACGTACACGTTACAGAGTGCGATGACAGATTGAAATAGCTCAACGAAACCGATTCGGTAAACCCAAATAATTAATTCATAAGGCGCATACTTTCAGCCAACACTGAAAATACACTGTAAAAATGGATTTCAATCCTCAGGCAGGCCGTATTTGTCGACTACGAAATCGATGTCTTTATCGCCGCGTCCGCTCAGATTCACCAGTATTGACTGGCGGGGGTTGTCTTTTGCCAACTTCAGTGCATAGGCCACCGCATGGGCGCTTTCAAGGGCGGGAATAATTCCTTCTTTTCGACTGAGGGTATAAAAGGCATCAATTGCTTCCCTGTCGTTCGCAATCACATAATTCACTTTTTCGGTGTCCTTCAACATGCAGTGTTCCGGTCCCACGCCCGGATAATCCAGACCGCTTGCCACCGAATATACCGGCAACGGCTCTCCTTCGTCATTCTGCAGATTGTAACATTTGAATCCATGAATGAGACCGTCCCGCACCCCGTAGGTCATGGTAGCTGCATGATCCCCTATGTTTTCGCCCACCCCACCGGGTTCCACACCCCACAGTGTACAATCCTTCTCTTCCAGAAAAGCCGAAAAAATACCTGCGGCGTTGCTGCCGCCGCCAACACAGGCCACCACATTGTCCGGCAACTCCCCGGTCATCTCCAGATACTGCTCCCTGGCTTCGATTCCCACAACGCGCTGAAAATCGCGGACCATCATGGGAAATGGATGTGGACCCACCACCGAACCAATACAATAAATGGTGGTCACCGGATCTTTCAGATAGGAGTCGAATGCGGAGTCCACAGCCTCTTTGAGGGTTTTCAGTCCATGACTCACCGGCACCACTTCGGCGCCCAGAATTTTCATTCGTACAACGTTGGGATGTTCCTTTTCAATGTCGACTTCTCCCATATGAATTTCACATTCCAGGCCGAAGTACGCCGCCGCAGTGGCCAGCGCCACCCCATGCTGTCCAGCACCGGTTTCGGCAATAAGTCTCTTTTTGCCCATATATTTTGCCAGCAGCGCCTCCCCCATGCAGTGATTCAATTTGTGCGCGCCAGTATGGTTGAGGTCCTCCCGTTTCAGATAAATGCGCCCGCCGGTCATTTCACTTAGTTTATTGCAGTAGTATACCGGTGTGGGTCGCCCCTGAAAGTGTTTCCGAATGCTCCGCAGTTCCGAAATGAAATTGTGAGATTTGCTGATGGTAAAGTATGCATCCGTAATTTTATCCACTTCAATCTGCAAATCAGGTGGCAGAAAACTGCCGCCGTATTTGCCAAAAAAACCATCGTAATCAGGATACTGTTTAAAATAACTTTTCATCTTCTTCCTCCGAATATATTTTGGGGCCCCAACCGAAACTCCAGCAGTGTACACGGTTCGACTCGCTCTCGCAATATGATGATGTCAGGCGGTGGGGGTGGCGTGCACGGGTCCTGCGAATTCATAATGATTCTTACCCGTGCCCTTGACGCGATACATGGCAAAATCCGCGCGCTGAAGAAGCTGCTCTAAATCGTCGCCGTCGTTCGGGAATATGGATATGCCTACACTGCATCCGATTTTCATTCGGGGATAGTTGTCAAATTGGACCGGCCTCGTGACGGACTCAATGGCTGCCCTGGCGATTCGTTTGGCGTCGGACTGCCCCTGACAGGCGTCCAGGATCATCAGAAATTCGTCGCCGCCAATCCGGGCAACCGTATCACTTCTGCGAACCGAAGCGAGCAGCCGTCGGGCCACTTCCTTCAGCATTCTGTCCCCCACTTCATGGCCATAATTGTCATTGATCAACTTAAATCCATCCAAATCAAGGAACAGAAATGCCGTGTAGTTGTGGTTTCGTGTGGAACGCTGTATCGCCATCTGCCCGCGATCCTGAGCCAGTCGTCGCGTTGGCAGACCGGTGAGTTCATCGTGGGTGGCCATATGTTGCAACTGCGCCTGTGCGCGTTTCAGCTCGGTGATGTCCAGATGGGTACCTGTCATTCGAACCGGCTTTCCGTTTTCATCCCACTCCACCACCTTGCCGCGGTCCAGCACCCAAATCCACTCGCCATTTTTGTGTCGCATCCGGGTTTCGCATTCGTAGAAGTCGGATTGTCCCTGAAAATGCGATTCAATGCGCTTATCGGATTCCCGAAGGTCGTCCGGATGACACAATCGCTCCCAGGTGCCGGTACTGGTCGGCTCCAGCTCCGTGATGGTGTATCCGACCATCTCCGCCCAGCGGGCGTTGAACACCACTTCACCGGTGGGGATGTGCCAGTCCCATAGCCCCGAATTGGTTCCCTGCAACGCCAGCTCCATCCGGTTGCGACTAGCAATCAGCTGTCGGTCGGCTTCCGAGCGCAAATGAATGTTGACCAGAATTTCAGAAAACAGGTTCAGCAAATCCAGTTCTCTGTCGGTGAACACATGTTTTGTTTTCACCCAGTCAAACCCCACATAACCGAGCAGTTCCCTGGCGTGCATCATCGGCACCGCAAGTACACTCTTGATTCCCTGTTGTTCCAGCAGATCCCGCACGCCGCCTTCCGGCATTTCGGCGACCACATCAATCTTGATGGGCAGTCCCTGCAGATGCGCCTTCAACCATTGGTTAACCCGTTCCAACGGAATGTTCTGCAGCTCTTCCTTCTGTGATTCAATGCCGAACTGACACCATTCATTGGTGTTCGACACTGTCCCCTGGGCCAGATTGTATCGAAACACATACGCCCGATCGGCGCCAACGAAAAGGGCCATTTCTCCAAGCGCTTTATGAATTGAGGATTCCAGCGCGTCAATGGACACATTGATGTAGTTGGTCGCGATATTCATCAGAATGTTCTGCATATCAGATTGCTGACGCATGGTCTGCTGCGTGACTTCGCGTTCTGCCGCTTCGAGTTTCATCGCAATTTTTTCGCTGCAAATCTCATTTTTTTCCTGCTGATTCCGCACAACCATAAACAACACCAGGCCGATGAGCAGCGACAACATGAATCCCGCCACCACAATCACTTCGGGGATCGCATCTCCCATCGGCCGGACGGCGGCTGCGTTGGGCATGCACTTGAACAGAAAAAAATGATCCAGAACGTAAAAGTGATTGGCATCCTGGAAAGGTCCGTCTTTGAAGTCCCACCGGGCATACACCGGTGTGCCATCGATTTCCATTGAAACGGCAACCTTCTGCTGCTGCATGTCCACCGAATCGTTCTCCAGAAGCCCATCCATCCATCGTTCAACATTCATCATCGCCGCCAGAAATCCAGAAAATTGCCCATCAATGTAAATCGGAAAATAAATAACGAATCCGGTACCGCCCTGCGCCAGCTTCACCGCTAACGACATGGTCGCCGCTTTCATTCGTCGCGCATGCCGCAGCGCAATTCGACGTCGCTGATCTGATTCCCCATTCATGTCCAGGGGCGACTCATTGCCGGAAACTGGATTCACCCACCGAACACGGTAATCCGCATCAATCCACTCCAGCGCCTGAAACCCGGGATAGACGCGCAGCAACGAACTCATCTGTGTGTGAAACTCGGTTTCGGTCATCTTGCCGCGCTGCTGCCATGAATCGACAAACCATTGCACGGATTGTATCCGCTGATTCAAATCCCGAGAAACCACCGTCGCGATTCTGTCGGCAGCCATGCGCACATGCCGCTCGTTTTCCACCTGTCGCTCCCGATCCAGGTTCCACCACAACAACCCGGTCAGCAACAGTATTCCGGCACTGATCATGAACGGAATCGCCTGCGCCAACGACATTTTTTCAGGTACCCCCATACTTTCATTCTGGCACCTATTCTGCCGATAGCAATAACCCGCACGGTACGAGCCGATGAATGGACCTTCATTATTTTCATTTGCACCGACCGAAACCATCACCACCAACCAGTCGATGACAATCCGCCCATGAAACCGGCGTTGAGCGCGTCTTGAAAAAAAAGCTGAACGAATTCAATTAATCCCGATATTCACAAGGTCATCCCGTACACCGTGGGTAGGACAAGACACACCGATTTCTTCAATAAAATCATATATTTTCCATAATTCACAAACCCCGGGTCAACTATTAATTCACGGAGGTTTTCTCCGTTAGAGAAGTAAATGAACCGCGTAATGGCGCTCATCTCAACCTCAAGGAGACCTTGATGCATTCTTCACGAATCAAACCAATTTTGTTGTCCGTAATTCTGATAGCAACCTTCTGGCTTCTCACCAGCACCGCCAGCGCGCAGACACTGTATGAGATTAAACCCAGAATCCTTATCGTGTTTGATACGTCGGGGAGTATGGCCTGGAATTTCGCCGGTTCCAACACCCGCGGAGACGGTACTTCGGAACTGTGGACGAACAGTCGATACTGTTGCCCCGGAACGGCCAATGGCGGTGGCACAGCCTCACGTCTGTATGCCGCGAAGGAAGCCATGACGCAAATGCTGAACGCATCAGGCGAAATTGAGTTTGCGTTATTGAAATTCGCACAGGACTACTCAACATTACAGCCAACTTCCGGCTATGTATCAAACCAATACCGGAACAATCAAGTGGATGGTTCTTACGATGTGCTTCGCTACAATGGCATCTCCTCATTCACTGACTGGCGCACCTACCTTGCGGTGGGATTTGGCGATTATGATGTGCTGGGAACTGATCTCAACACATGGCGTGATGTGAATACGGAAAATGATCGCGCGGAAGTGGCGATGTGGATGGACCATCACGAGTACGGGAGTGGTACCGGGCAGGCCGATACTTCCAGTTATCCGGGACCATGGAATGATAGTCGGGAACAGGAACTCAGGGCTGATGGCGGAACGCCTCTTGAAAACGCATTGATCGCGGCAAGGTCATATCTGAATCTCCTCCGGAATGAAACCGATGGACTGGATGATTATCGCTCCTGTCGAAAGTACACTGTTGTTGTACTGACGGATGGCGAAGCGGACTGGGATCAGGATCCGGTTGCCGGTGTGACCGATATTTACGGCGACGGAATCGATACATGGGTAATCGGACTTGCGTATTCCAGCACTACGTTGAACAGCATGGCCACTGCCGGTGGCCGGCACTATGACCCCAATAACTACGGGTCGGCGTTTACCGCCAACTCCCAGGAAGCCCTGACGGCTGCGCTGTTTTATATTGTGAGTGAATCGCTGGCGTTTGAAGAATGCAATTATCTGGACGACGACTGTGATGGCGATATTGACGAAGGCGTGATTGGTCCGTGGTGCGACGTTCACGATGTGCTCAATACCGCTACCCCGTGGGTGGATACCGACTCCACCGCGTACAGCAACCCCAATTACACCCTGGTCTGCACCGATCCGGGAGAAACGATCTGCGACGGCATTGACGACAACTGCGACGGCCAGATTGACGAGGCGCCGGCGGATGGCGCCTGGAGTGCCAATGAAGACCCGGATTTCGGACAGCCCTGTGTGGATACGGATGCACCTGCGTATATTCAGACCCAGTTCACCGACAGCGATGCCGTACTCGCTCCTTGCAATGTAGGCACATGGGCGTGTATCCAGGGGGGCGATGGCAAAACCTGCGTGAACTATATTGGCCCCAATGTGGAACAGTGCGACGGCGTGGACAACGACTGTGACGGTCTCATTGATGAAGCGGACAATTCGGATACGGACAACTACGGCCTCGAAGGGGACACCTGCGGCAACTCGCAGGGTATCTGCTCTCCGGGCATCATGACATGTGTGGATTCCAGTGGATGGCAATGCGTCGGCGGTTCCTCCGGTACCACCGAGACCTGTAATGGACTGGATGACAACTGCAACGGCGACACGGATGAAACGTATCCTGAAGCCGGAGAAAGCTGTTACAGCGACACAGATAGCGGATGCGATCCGGATGGCACCAACTGCAAAGGCGTTTGTGTGGCCGGTGTCCGCAACTGCGTGAACGGTGTGCTCGGCTGTGCGGGAGAAGAATCGGCCGCAGCGGATGACAGTGTCTGCAATGGATTGGACGATGACTGCGACGGCACCGACGATGAAGACGTGGTGGAAGGCACCGTCTGTCCCAGTGGCGCCGATGCATGGGTGGTTGGCGGTACATCCCTGTGTAATCGGGGTACGCTGCAATGTCAGGCCGAAAGCGGAATGGTGTGCGTGGGTGATGGCGCATCACCGGTGGTGAAACCGGCGGTGGAAGTATGCGACGGATACAACAACGATTGTGATACCGAGGTGGATGAAGGCCTGTATGGCGCCTGCGGTGGTTGCGTGGTGGGTGTGGATACGGAATGGGATTGTATTGACACCGACCCCGGCGCCGGGGAATGCCGTGTGGGAGTTGGCGAATGCGATCCGGACAACTCCACGCCAGGCAGTCCGGTGTACATCAATTGCGTGAATTCCCAGGGTCCGACGGCCGAAACCTGCAATGGTAAAGACGATGACTGCGACGGTCAGATAGATGAATCCGCAGATCTTCAGGACGCATCCATTGGCGACTACTGCTATCCCGACGGACTGAGCGGTTGTGATTCCCCCGATCCGGATACCGGCGGCGCCTGCGATGGGGAATGCGCACTGGGGCAGATTGCCTGTGTCAATGGCGCCATCACCTGTTCGGGTTACACGGCTCCGGTGTCGGAAGGCGCCGTATGCGACAACCTGGACAACAATTGTAATAATCAGATTGACGAAGGCATTGTGGATGCCTGCGGAGATCCCATCGATACCGATTCCGCATTCCCCGGCGCGGCATATGGACAGGGAGAATGCGCCTTTGGTATCCGATACTGCAGCCCCGATACCGACAGTGAGGATCCGGCCACATGGGGACCCTGCCAGGGCGCCCGGGGACCATCCCCGGAACTGTGCAACGGGCTGGATGACGACTGCGACGGTATTTACGAAGACAGCGAAGCGGATGACCTGCTGGCCAATGCGCAATCTTCTTTCATCGGCGAAGCGTGCGGTTCCTGCGACGGCATTTATGAATGCGTCCGGAACGATGCCATCGACCTGGATGAAATTGGCGCCTATGAGCTGGTGTGCACAGGAGGGGAAGTGCAGACCGAGGTATGCAACGGTCTGGATGAAAACTGCAATGATATCGCCGATGACGGCATCGCCCCGGTTTCGTGCGGTGGCTGTGAGTTCGGTGTGGATACGGACTGGGATTGCATTAATGGCCAACCGGCGGCCGGCGAATGTGAAGTGGGCTACGACTACTGCATCGATGGGAGTTACACCACGGAATGCTACGGTTCGGTCAAGCCGGTTCTGGAGACGTGTGATGGTCTGGACAACGACTGCGACGGTTTGACAGATGAGGATTTTGACAGCGTGGTGGTATGTCAGGAAGCCGTTGGCGAATGTCCCCAGGGCGTTCTCAAATGCACGGAGCTCAACGGCGAACTCGGACTGAACTGCTGTGATGCCGACCAATGGAATACATTCGGTATCTGCGAAGTCCCCACGGTTTCTCAGCTCGAGGTCTGTGACGGTCTGGATAACGACTGCGACGGGCTGGTGGATGAAGACATCGCCCAGGTTGGCGCCCCATGCGGATCGTATCTGGGAGTGTGTGAGCCCGGTGTGTACAAATGCGTGGAAACCGGCAGTACCGATGCACCTGCAATCAATGGATTCGAAATCATCTGTGACGGTGGAACCGGCGGCACCACAGAGGAGTGCAACAATCTGGATGACGACTGTGACGGGCTGGTGGATGAAGAGATTCCATCGGGAGACACGTGTTCCCGTGCGCCCAACTGGATGGTGGATCCGGCGCTGCAGACGCAATATCCCGAGGGAATCGGGGAGTGTACTGTGGGCAACTACGAGTGCGTGGCCGGAGACTGGGTGTGCAATGTGCCCGGTCCCACCGATGAAGTGTGTGATGGACTGGACAACGACTGTGATGGACTGGTGGACGAAAACGAAGAAGTTGAATGTCCCATGGAAGGCAGTTCCTGCATTGAGGGTACCTGTGCGGAACCCTGTGGCGACGGAGAATTTCAATGCCCCGCAGGAAAGGAATGCACTGATCTGGGCAATGGTTCCAAAGGATGCATATCCACCCTGTGTGATGTCACTCGACCGGATGCGTTGCCCTGCGCGTTCAACGAATATTATTGCACGCCGGGAATGGGATTTGAGCCTCCCTGCCGTTGTGACACATTGTCTGCGCTGTGTGTGGACGTCTGTTACAGCAAGGTTTGCCCCGAAGGCAGTGTGTGCGTGGCCGCTGATGGTGGCCGGTGTCACGAAATCAGTGCGGGTGAAGGATGCATGACCGACGGTTGCGATGACGACAAAGTATGTGTGCCCATCGCAATGTGTACGGCGGAACCCTGCGAAGAGTGCGTGAGCGATCCCTGTGCGGATGTTACCTGCGAAGAAGGGCAGTACTGCAACACCAGTGGCATCTGCGTGAACACCTGCGCCGAGGTGACATGCCCGGAAGGCCAGGGATGCCGCGATGGCGTCTGCGTCACCGATGACCCCTGTGCCGGGGTGATCTGTACAACCGGCGTGTTGTGCAACGCCACAACGGGCAAATGTGATTCCAATCTGACCAACCCCTGCAAGGGAGTGCCATGTGAATTCTACGAAGTGTGCCGGGATGGCGACTGCGTTTTCGACACTTGCACCAATGTGGTGTGTCCCAATGGCACCGTGTGTGTGGACGGTTCGTGTTATGCCGATGGTGGATTCGTCGCCGGCAACACAGATACAGATCCATCGTCAGATACCAGTTCCGGCGCCCGTGACTCCGATTCCGGAGACACTGATTCCAGCAATGGGAATGATTCTGCCGACAGCGGAGCAACCGCCACGGATACCGGGACGGAGCCAATCAATTACGAAGGAATCGATCGGATTCTTTCCACCGGTGCGGGCGGTTGTATGTGCAGCGTTGCACCGGGGGCGACGCCCACCAATCACAGTGCATGGATATTGATGCTGCTTGCCGGAGGCATGGTGATGTTGAGAAGATGGCGAAAAAGATCACAGAAAACTGTGAATGCCGGATTTACGGCAATGGTATTTCTGGTGGCATTGTTCCTGTTCGGCTGCCAGGTGGATCCGTTTGAATTTGAAGGCGCCGACGACGGAACCGAAAATGGAAAGACATCTACGAACGGTGGTGGTACGGACAGCAATACCGGCACCTCTCAGGGAACCGATGATTCCAGTTCGTCGGATTCATCGCTCAACGGAACGGACAGCAATTCGCTTTCAACGGATTCAGATTCAGATACCACGGACACCTCCGGGGGATGCGACGAATGCTCCACCGATGAAACTTGCTGCACCAATGCATTGGGCATCGGTTTCTGTGCGAATCTCACCACCAACCCATTCAACTGCGGCGAGTGTAACAATGTGTGCAGCATGAGTCATGCCTCCGCCACATGTGTGGCCGGCGTCTGCGCCATGCAGGCCTGCGAAACCTATTGGCACGACCAGAACAGCGACATCGAAGATGGATGCGAACACTATTGTAAGCCCACTGCAGACAAAGAGGATAACGGCGACCTCTGCGATGGCATTGCGACCTCTGCCGATCCGGATAACGACAATTACATGCCCCAGGATAACGACTGCGACTTTGAGTTCGACGAAGATGTGGACTTCATGACCGATCCAAAAAACTGTGGGTACTGCGGCAACGTCTGTCTGTTCAATCACGCATCGGCCACCTGTGTGGCAGGCGTCTGTACCATGGCAGCCTGTGACGCCCACTGGTATGACAAAACGAACGGCGCCACCGACGGTTGCGAGTATTATTGCGACGGCTCGCCCGATGAGGAGGAAGTATGTGACTTTGTGGACAACAACTGTGACGGCAACGTGGATGAATCCGATCCCGATGCCGGTGCGGCATGTTATCCGGCAGGATCGAGCGGCTGCAGCGAGCCATATGGCGACACCGATTGCAGTGGCATCTGTTCAGCCGGCACCATCACCTGCGCCGACGGAGCGCTCCGCTGTACCGGATATCAGTTGCCGGAGCTGGAGGTTTGCGATGGCGTGGACAACAACTGCAATGGACTGATTGACGAGTTTCTTTCCATTTCCTGCGGTGGCGCGTCGGGGGCCAATCCGGACGAAGGGTCCTGTCAGAGTGGTCTGGCGCCGTGCATCTCCGCGGCACTTGGCACATCAGAGGCGGTGTATGATACCGATACCGGATGCGTGGGTGCGGTATCTTCAGGACTTGAACGATGCGATGGTTTCGACAACGACTGCGATGGACTGACCGATGAAGTTGCATCGGAAGACGCCAACGGCAACAACATCGAGGTCAATGACTCCCGGTTGAATGTGGCCTGCGGTCTAGGCGCCTGTGCAGCTCATACCACCCAATGTGTCAGCGGAGCCATCAGTTGCGCAAACTTCTCAGTCCCCACCACGGATACTCCCTGCAATAACGTGGACGATGACTGTGATGGCATTGTGGACGAAGTCGAAACGTATCTTTGTGGCGGTTCCAGTGGGAATCCGTGCAACGACACCGACAACGGCTGCGATCCGTACAGCGAAGGCATCTGTCAGGCAGGCACCTTCACGTGCAATGATACGGAAATGATTTGCAGTGGCGACGTCAAACCAAACGCGTCTGACACCGAACACCTGGATATTTGCGACAATCTCGACAACGACTGCGATGGTCTGGTGGATGAGGACGCATTCTATGCGGATACAGATTCCGACCGCTCCTGTGGACCGCCCTGCAATGATGGTGAGTTGCAATGTCTGGATGGCACCATTACCTGTGTGGGCGAAACCTCACCCACTCCGGATCTCTGCGATTCGGCCGCGGCCGATGAAGACTGCAATCCCGCCACACCCAATGGCGCTGGAGAGGCCACGTATTATCAGTCCTGCGATGGTACTGACGCCGGTGAATGCGAGGAAGGCTTCTACGTATGCGGTCCATCGGGAATGTACTGCAACGAAGTGGGTGGCGACGACATTGAAATCTGTGACGGGGTGGATAACGATTGCGATGGGTTGATTGATGGTGCGGATTCGGACATGGTCATCGAAACACCGGTAAGCCTGGCATGCGACAGTTGTCCGGGCACCACCACCGCGGTGTGTACCGGCAGTGGTGGATGGAAATGCAAATATGACTCCGGTGCCGGCGTGGATTGCGGTTCGGATACGGACTGCTACACCCATGCCAGCGCGGAAACCGCCTGCGACGGCGTGGACAATGACTGTGACGGTGTGATTGATGACGATTTCCAGATGAACAACAATGTACTCCGCTGCGGTGACTGCAACTTCGCCTGCGCCAGCCTGCTGGCCGACACCGATAACGCGCCCAACGTGGCGGAGTACTACTGCTCCGGCGGCACATGTCGCATCAAGAGCTGCACCGATACAAATCGATACTTCAACATCAACGGCGTGGATTCGGACGGCTGTGAATGCGAGGTGAATGCGGTCTGCGATACAGATTCGGAGTGTGACAAATGCTCCGGTGGATCACTGATTGACGTGGATGATGACTGTGACGGTGTGGCAGACGAGGATGCGTCCGCGGAAATTTGCGACAATATCGACAACGACTGCGATGGTGAGGTGGATGAAGGCCTGACGTATCCGGGATACTGCGAGCCCCTGTGTCCATCGGGAATGTCCAGCGCCGCCACCTGTGTGAGTGGCAACTGGGTATGCAATTATACCTGCGGTGTGGGCGGTCTCGAATGTGATACGGACAGCGCGCCCCATCCGTCCGTTCCCGAAGCGGTCTGTGACGGTATCGACGGCAACTGCGACGGCGTGGTGGACGAGTCGTTCTTTGAGTCCACGGATACTGATCCGCTGGGGGGCAGTTGCTCCAACGCCAGCCTCAGTCCGGTGGGTGGTTGTCTGCGTTCCGGGAAATACCTCTGCGACAACGCAGGGGCCGCGACCGTATGCTGCGATCCATCCAATCCGAGTACTGCGGTCTGTGATCCCACCCATGAAATCAATCTGGTGGACTCCGACTTCCATGCGGAACCTGCGGAACTGTCCATACCCAACGGTATTGATGACGACTGCGATGGTACAGTGGATGAAGAGGCCAATGGGGCGGTGGACTATGTTCGGGTCTCTTATACAAACGGCGCTGGAACGCCCCTGTATTTTGACATGTTCAAATATGAGGCCTCCCGCGGGGATGCCACTATTTCTGATGCCGGTGATGTATCAACCACTGCCTGTTCTCTTCCGAATGTGATGCCCTGGGCCTATGTGAACTTCGCAGATGCCAGAGCGGCATGTCAGTTGCTCAACCCCTCGGATTGCGCCACATCAACCGAAGGATGCTGGGATTTGTGCACGGTGCAGCAATGGGAATACGCCTGCATGGACGGAGGCGCCTCTTCGACCACGTATCCCTACAGTGACACGTATGCGCCGCTCACATGCAACGGCCGGGATTACGGCATCGCCAACAGCGACATCGCCACCAGAGCCGCAGCTCAATTGAGCGCATGCAGTGCGGAATGGCCGGTGGTCAGTCCCGCAGTGGAAGCCGATGTCATGGATCTTTCCGGCAACCTCGAAGAATGGACCGCCACGGCCAGCGTTCTCGGCACAGGCACAACCCTGTACGACATTCGTGGTGGTTCGTACAACGATCTGGCATCCGGCCTGACCTGCGACTTCGACTTCTCCGCAGCCGATGGTTCTGCTACAAACTATCGACTGGAAAATCTCGGGTTCCGTTGCTGCAGAATGTACATGACCTGCACCACCAGCGATGAGTGCCCCGATAACTTCTGGTGTAACGGGGGAACCTGCGAAGAGGCCAATACCGATGCCAACTGCGGCAGCGAAGGGGTTGCCTGTGCGGCCAACGAAAGATGCGCCGGGTCTCTCAAGGGATGCCAGAGCTGCACGTCAGACAGATTCTGCGGAAGCGGTTGCGGCGAATGCGATACCGACACCTCCAGCGATCACTGCTCTGCAGACACCGACAGCGCGTACAAGTGCATGTAACAGCGTTCAAAAAGAGAATCTTCAGCTTCGAATCCTGAAAACCCAGACGAATCAGCAGTGTTTGAAACCCAGTTTTGAAACTACCCATCGTGCCCGGGAAATCAGGCATCCAGCAGCGCAAATTGGATTCCCAATCCATGCGGGAATGACAGAATCGCTACAAAAAAAACGTCGCGGAAAAAATTGGTTGAAATGAACGTTTTGAGATTCAACCGATACTGAATCGTATTAAGATATAATAAGATCAAACGATAACTAACCGTAATCGCTGAACAAAACTGAATGTGGTTAATTTTTGTTCGAAAAGTGCAACCGGTTGCAAAATGTTTCTACTCGATGATTGAGACCATTTTCTGCCGCGTCAATTGCGTTGTCTGAAGTGATAAAAACCAGTCAGATTCCCTGAATATAGTTCAGAGAGGCGCGATTTCAAACAAAATTCTGTAATCAAATCAGATTATCGGGGACGCAGGATTATCGGGGACGCAGCACGAATATCGGGGACGCAGCACGATCATCGGGGACGCAGCACTGAGGACAAGCTTATCCTGCAGGGAACCCGGGGGGGTGCGCTGTTATGTCGAAAGAAGCGAATGAAACTCTGGGTTGTTCAACAACTCGTTGAAATCAGAAATGGTAAATTCGGTATGATTCATTTCGTCTGAGGAGTGGGTGGTCGTAACGCCGATTACTTTCATTCCGGCGCGGTGAGCGGATTCAATGCCGGACAGAGAATCTTCAAACACCACACACTCATCCGGACGCAGTTTCAGGAGTTCAGCGGTCTTCAAGTAAATTTCCGGGTCGGGTTTTCCGTTCCGGATGGTCTCCGGGGCCGTAATCACATCAAAAAATTCCCGGAGAGATAAATGATCAAGAACGAAATCAATGTTCTCCCTGCCCGCCGAGGAGGCGAGGGATATTCTCAAACCACACTTTCTGATGTGCTCAATGAATGGCAACAGCCCGGATACCGGCTGGATATGTTTCTCGTATAACTTCCGGTATGTGGTTTCTTTTCCCCCGGCATACTCGGCCATCTGTGTTTCATCCAGCGTTCCCTGAAACAGAACATCCAACGTGTCCCGGTTGTTTCGGCCGCAAATCTGACTCCAGACGCCATCATCAAACGGGACATTGAAGTTCGCGCAGCATTCCTGCCAGGCTTTTTTGTGATACGCATTGTTATCCACAATGACGCCATCCATATCGAAAATGACTGCTTTCATAGCGATTTCACCTTTTCCGAAATACTGCGGATGCCCAAACGACCGTGGAGATAAAAACGCAGTCTGAGTCAGATGGACAAGTAAAAAATAAAATTCAAGGGCGCACTTGCGGTCAAATCTCCTCCACAGCCAATCAAGTGCGCCTTTTCGTTGCTTTTTTGCTCTTTTTCTTTTTGGGTAGCGGCAACTCTTTTTCGGTCAGGCGAATCAATTCGCTCAACCATTCTTTGTCTTCAAACTGATCTTCAATCAGAAACGACGGCTTTGCACTCGGGTACGGTGGCGCTTCCACCACATCGCCGATAAATCCACGTCCGGCTTCAGTGGGTTTGACAAACAACTGATTATCACAGATGAGGGCCACCACCTTTTCGTTGCAATACACCGCGTACTCTCCGAACATCTTCCGATATCGAACGTTCCCCACACGCTCTATCTGTTCAGTGATAAATTTCACAAATTCTTCATCCGACGCCATCTTCTGCTCGCCTTTCTGAACGCTGTTGCATCTGTATCACACAAACCCCATGTTTGATGTCTGGCAAAACACACCCTGTTCGTCATCTCTGAAAACGTATCCTGGTGACTGCAGAATTGCCAATTCATTCTCCTGAATAATGAGAACAACTTTTTGACATATCCGTGTCATGGGGCATAAAACACTGTGTTTCACGGAATTTCCCCGACATAGCATTCGAATGGACGGCGAAAACAGGAAAACAGGGAAGGTTGAACAAATGCGTAGAACGATTGTGGTGATTGGAACAATGAGTTTACTTTGCGGGATTTCCTGCGCGGACCATGATGGCCCGGGGACCGAAGCGGACCGGGTGGGGGTGGGCGCTTCCTGCGTGTCTTCCGCGGACTGCCCGCAACCCGAAGACGGGGATGCTCCCCAGCTGGTCTGCCTGCCGGAATTTGACGGCGGGTACTGCGGTCTGGAAAGCTGCACCGCCAACCGGGATTGCCCGTATGGCTCCGCCTGCGTAGCCCATGACAATGGGACCAACTACTGCTTTCGCATCTGCCTCGACAAAGCCGAATGCAATCTGCGGCGGGAACCCGATGTTCAATCGAACTGTTCGTCCAACATAGAATTTGTCGAACCGCAGACCAACATTAAAGCGTGCGTCCCGCCGTCATCCTGAACTGGAGATTGCCCCCCCATGACCGAAGAAAAACTGAATCAGTTAAGAGATACCCTGCTCGACGTGGACCGGCAGATTCTGGAGCTTGTGGCCAAACGGCTGGAAGTGGTTGCTGAAATCGGAAAAACCAAACGGCAGTCCGGGCTGGCCGTCCGAAGCTTTACCCGGGAGAAGAAGGTTATGGCCCATGCCCGGGACCAGGCCAGCCGTCTCGGAATTCCAGAATCCCTCGCCACCGAAGTGGTGGACCGGCTGGTGAAGCACGCCCTGGAGATTCAGGAACGGGATCGGGTGGAAGAAGCCAGGGGCGGTTCCGGCAAATCGGCGCTGGTAATTGGCGGATGCGGTAAAATTGGCGCATGGTTCGCCCGGTTTCTGCTGTCCCAGGGATTCGACGTACGTGTTGCGGATCCCGGTGCATGTGAGGTGAACGCCTCCCATCGACACCACTGGCAGGATGGTGACCTCAACGAAGACATTATTGTCGTGGCCACTCCTCTGGGGATGAGCGGACAGGTACTGTGCGATTTGGCTCTCAGAAAGCCCCGAGGGCTGATTTTCGATGTGGCGTCGCTGAAAGGGCCGGTCAGAGACGGGCTTCTGGCCCTGAGGGACGCCGGATGTGCCGTTACCTCGGTTCACCCCATGTTTGGCCCGGATACCACCATGCTCAGCGGTCGACACGTTATTTTTATGGATGTGGGAAACGAAACGGCCCATGCCCGGGCCAAAGCGCTGTTTGAAAGCACCATGGCCACCTGCGTGGACATGACCCTCGATGAGCACGATGAACTCATCGCGTTTGTGCTCGGTCTGTCTCATCTGCTCAACATTGCCTTCTTCACCGCGCTGCGCAACAGTGGCGAGCAGGCTGAGCGATTGCGCAGCATGTCGAGCACCTCATTCGACGCCCAACTGCATGTGGCCCACAGAATCGCCAGTGAAAACCCCCATCTGTACTTTGAAATCCAGCGACTCAATGAATTCCGTCAGCGTCCGCAGCAGGCGCTGCGAAAGAGCGTAGACGAAATTATCAACATTATTGAAACCAACGATGAATCCAGTTTTGTTGAACTGATGAAAAACGGAAAATCATATCTTCAGACACTTCAATCCGTTACGCGATTACCGTAATAGTAACCGGGTGAAAAAACACCTTCTCAAAGGTAATTGTAACCTGAATGAAAAGAAAACCCGTGCAATTTCCGGTATCCCTGGAACCCATACTTCGTTTCTGAACGATTTGGGCAGTTCAGGCAACATTTTCGGGGCGGAGTTACTTTTTTCGTCGACAAAGCAATGGTAGTCCGCTATACAGCCCGCCTTTATTGGCTGGGGGGCCCAAACAAGGAAAGCAAAGAAAATGGGTATTATTAAAACCAGGAATATCGGAATCGCCGCACACATTGACGCGGGAAAAACGACAGTCACAGAACGGATTCTTTTTTATACAGGCACAACCAGAAAAATTGGCGAGGTTCACGACGGCGCTGCCACCATGGACTTCATGAAGCAGGAGCAGGAGCGTGGCATTACCATTGCGTCTGCCGCCATTTCCTGCTCGTGGCAGGACCACAGCATCAACATCATCGACACTCCCGGGCACGTGGACTTCACCATTGAGGTGGAACGTTCCATGCGCGTTCTCGACGGGATCGTCGCCGTATTCTGTGCGGTGGGTGGTGTGGAAGCCCAGAGTGAAACCGTCTGGGGTCAGGCTGATCGGTATCGGGTTCCCAGATTTGCCTTTATCAATAAAATGGACCGTCAGGGGGCGGACTTCCTCGATGTGGTCAAGCAGCTCGACGATATGCTGGAAGCCAACGCCGTACCCTATCAGCTGCCCATCGGCGCCGAGGAAAACCTCGAAGGTCTGGTGGATCTCGTAGAAATGAAAGCCATCTATTTCCCCAACGGTGAGGTGGAGTACCGCGACATCCCCGCGTCAATGCAGGAAGAAGTGGAGATGTGGCGCGAGAATCTGCTGGAGAAACTGTCCGAATTCAATGACGACCTGGCAGAACTGTTCCTCGACGAGCAGGAAGTTCCCTCGGAATTGATTCATTCGGTCACCCGGGATTGTGTTCTCAAAAACCTGTTTACTCCGTGTTTTTGCGGTTCCGCCTATAAAAACGTAGGTGTACAGCCGTTGATGGATGCGGTGGTTGCCTATATGCCCAGCCCCCTGAACAAGGGCACCATCGTGGGCAGCGATATCAACGATCCCGAAAAGGATCACCGCCGTCATCCCGAAAGTGACGAGCCGTTCAGCGCGCTGGCTTTTAAAGTCATTCACGACCCCTATGTCGGGCAGCAGACGTTTGTGCGCACCTATTCCGGCACCCTGAAAGCGGGGGATCGAATATTGAATGCAACCACCGGAAAAACAGAGCGGGTCAGCCGACTGCTTCGAATCAAAGCGAAAGATCGCATTGAAATTTCGGAAGTGGGCCCCGGTGACATCGTTGCCCTGATTGGTCTGAAAAACACCTTTACCGGTCACACTCTGTGCGACGAAAAGCAGCCCATCCTCCTGGAGTCTCTCAATATTCCGGAGCCGGTCATCAGCGTGTCCGCCGCCACTGCCACCCGCAAGGAGCTGGAGAAACTGCACGCCTCCCTGAAAAAGATGACGCTGGAAGATCCTTCATTCACCGTACGTACCGATGAGCGTACCAATGAAACGGTGATTGCCGGCATGGGCGAGCTGCATCTGGAAATCATTGTGGACCGGCTGAAAACCGAATTCGGTGTGGAGGCAATCATCGGTGAGCCTTCAGTGGAATACAAGGAAACCATCACCAGGGCCGTACAGCACGATTACCGCCATGTGAAACAGAGCGGTGGTAAAGGACAGTTTGCCCATACCATCATGACGCTGGAACCCAATCCCGGCGAAGGATTCGAATTTGTGAACGCCATCGTCGGTGGCGCCATTCCCAAAGAATACATTCCGGCTGTGCGCAAGGGGATTGAGGAAGCCATGAATCACGGTATTCTCGCCGACTACAACGTGGTGGATGTGAAAGTAACCCTTATCGACGGCAGTTTCCACGCGGTGGACAGTTCTGAAATGGCATTTAAACTCTGCGGTCGCCAGTGCTTCAGCGAGGCATTCAAAAAAGCATCTCCCCAACTGCTTGAGCCGATCATGAAGGTCGACCTGGCCACGCCGGACGATTTCATCGGCGATCTGGTGGGAGACCTCAACCGACGTCGCGGCAAGGTGCACAGCATGCGCCGCTACCGCAAGGGATCGCAGAAGATTCTCGCCGAGGCCCCATTGATGGAGCTTTTCGGATACTCCACCACGGTTCGCTCCCTCTCTTCGGGACGAGCCAACTACGGTATGGAGATGCAGAGCTTCCAGCCGCTGCCTGAGAACCTGAAGGAAAAAGTTCTGGAAGCCGCCCGCAAACGCATGGACAAGGACGACTAGCCCGCGCGTCCTTCAGTTCTCCCCCGCCCCCGAATAGCGCATCCGAATCAAAACAGATGATGCAGCAAGTGTTCCGCCATCTGTTTCAGATGGCAGCTGAAGCCACAGACATATTCCGCAATGAAATGCAGCCACACACCGGAAAAGCATGACGGCGCCATCTTTCGCGAATCGAATTAATCAGTGAATGATGTGGGCGGGGCAGTGGTGATTCGTTTCAGGTTTTTTTCCCGCTTCTTTTCCATGAGACGCTCATCGGCTTCTCGCATCAGGTCTTCCAGGGTACCGGTTTCACCGGGTTTTGTGGCGGTGACGCCCATGGAAATGGAAAGGTCGTAGGGCTTTTCCATAATCTGATTGTACGTATTGAGGCTGAACGCCATCCGCTCCATGATGCGTTCTTTCAAATTCTTCACGCTGGTATCCCAGATGAGCATGGCGATAAATTCATCACCGCCAATCCGGGCCACCAGATCCCCTTCCCGGAATGACTGCCGCAGCACCGAGGCCGCGCCGGAGATGGCCACATCCCCCTCCTCGTGACCATAATTGTCGTTGATCACTTTGAGGTCATCCATGTCAGCGTAAAATATCATGATACGCTGCTCACTTGCCTTGCGCTGCCGGAACATCCGGGTGCCTTCCACCATGAACCCCCGGCGATTGTGCAGCCCGGTCAACTCATCGAGCATGGACTGAATTCGCAGTTCCTTCATCAGAAACGAACTTTTGAGCGCGCTGCTCATATGCAGACGCAACTCTTCAAACATGAAAAGCGGAATCCCCGGTGTGTATTCAAACAATGCGAAGCCCAGATGTTCGTCCTCAAAAAACAGCGGCATGAAAACAAAGGATCCCACATTGTTGGCTTCGTACATGTCTTCAGGAAATAATTCCCTTGAATTGAACAGCTTATTTCCCCGGGGATAGCTGAGTACGTCCCGTTTCCGGTCATAGCCCAACAGCAGCCGACTGTACCTGGGCAACGCCCAGTTCTGCGCAGTGAGGGGACGATCATCCGCCCGGCGTTCGTACACCGCAAACACCAGACTGTTGATATTCAGCTGAGGAAAACTGGATGAAATGGCCTGGAGCAGCTTGCGCTGTTCAAAAGTGGTAATGATGCTCTGGGACGTCTCCCGAATCATCAGCTGAAACAGCGTATCCTGCAGGAATGATGTCTGCGCGGAATTCAGCCGATGCTCACGAATCAGGGTGTGCCCCTGCTGCAGAATGGCGGTGGCCATGGACAACTGCTCTCCCGACTTGAAAATGGACGGAAGAAAGCCGTTCAGATCCGTAATAATAGCATTGATGAGCGATACATTATTGGCACATTCTTCAAACTTGAACAGCAGCATATCCACTTCGTTCAGGAAAATCTCGCGTATCGATGCCTTGTTCACATCCCAGATCAGACTGTCGAGTAAATCAGCAAAATACGCGTGCAACCGTGCTTCATCCGGGCACTCCGCCGAATCGAAATCCAGATACTCTCTGGCAGTGACGGTCAGGGCGCTGATGATTTCTTCAACGCTGAAATGCATCGTTTTCGGGCGATTGGCGGTCGACTGACGAATCACTTCGGCAAAGCAGCCGCACGATCTTCTGAACACCGGTTGGGCGGCCAGACGAACATGCTTTTCGAAGGGCTCGTTTTTAATCTGCAGCAACAGATTGTCCATCGCCGTGCGTCCCATCTCTTTGAGGGGTTGCCGGACGGTGGTCAATGCCGGCAAGGAGAGCGCCGCTTCATCAATATCATCAAAACCGGTCACCGCCACTTCGGTGGGAATGTGACGCCGATATTTTTTCAACTCTTCAATCACGCCGAGCGCCGATTTATCGTTCACCGCCATAATGGCTTCAAATGGCGCTCCGCTCTCCATCAATGCGACGACCGCACGATTGCCGCACTGTTTTGAAAAATCTCCGCGAAGTACCAGCTCCGGCCGGAACGGAAGATGGTTTTCGGCCAACCCTCGCCGGTATGCCCTCAGTCGCTCCTCCGCTTCGGTGTGTCCTTCCGGGCCGGCAATAAAAGCAATGTGTTCCAGTTTATGAACGGAAACAAAATGACTGATAAGGCGAACAATACCGTCCTGATTGTCGGCGGTTACCGTGGGCAGGTCTCCTATGGGAGCCGAAACACAGACCGTGGGAATATGGGAAAATCGGGACAGGTACCCGGTGGTGAAGTCCCTTCCCCGATGTTCACTGATAGGACCGGAGAATACCACAAGCCCGTCGATGCCGGAGTCCACGATAAAATCGCTCACGATATTATAATGCACATGAAAATGGCTGGTTCGATCCTGGGATGTGGCCACATATGACACGAGGTGAACGGACAGTTCCGCCGCGCGCTCCTCCAGTCCACGCCATATGGCCGATTGCCACGATTCGTGCAGACAGTCGAGCAGTACCCCGATTTTCAGTGTTCTCATCTCAGATTCTTTCGTTATGTACGCACTACCCTGTCCAAACCACTGGCTATCGGGGTGCCTCCCACATACCTCTGGAATGTACCCAATTCACAAAAAATTGTAAAACCCCAACTGGTCAAAACACAAAGTTCAGGCCAGGTTTTGCTGACATCCGTGGAAACACCTTCCGAGAACGATACAAAAGCCAAAAATTCATACAATCCCTTGACTTTGAAGAAACGGAGATTACTTACTGGCTACTTTTAACCCCTAGACAAATCGGTGGCCGACGCTGGGATACACCGCAAAAATTGGAGAGTTTGATTTATGACAGTCCAGAAAAAGAGCATGAAATTTGAAGCCGAAACCAAGCAACTACTCGAAATCATGATCAATTCTTTGTACACTGAGAAAGAAGTGTTTTTGCGGGAATTGATCTCCAACGCATCAGATGCCCTGGATAAGTTGCGATTCGCAGCCTTGACGGATACGGGTCTGGTGCCGGAAGGCTTCAACGGCGAAATTCGACTGCTGACAGACAGCAAGAATCGCACGCTCACCATTTCTGACAACGGCATCGGCATGTCGTACGATGAGGTGATTTCCAACATCGGTACCATTGCCCGCTCCGGGACCCATGAGCTGATAAAAACTCTCGAAAAACAGAAAAGTGAAAAATTACCGGCGGAGCTCATTGGCCGTTTCGGCGTGGGATTCTATTCCTGTCTGATGGTTGCCGATTCAGTGACCCTCACTACCCAAAAAGCCGGAGAAGAAACCGCAACTGTATGGGAATATGCCGGCGGTGAATCTTACGATGTCCGCGAGGGCAGCCGGGATTCCCAGGGGACCACGATTGTATTGAACCTCAAGAACGCCGACCCCGAAGACGGTCTGGAAGATTTCACCAGCGAATGGATCATCAGACGCATTGTGAAAAAATATTCCGATTTCGTCCGGTACCCGGTCATCCTCCCTGTGGAACGGGAGGAAGGCGAAGGGGACGACAAGAAAGCCGTCGTGAAAGACGAAACGCTGAATTCCATGAAGGCCATCTGGCAGAAGCCGGAAAACGAAATGAACGACGATGAGCTGAAGGAATTCTACAAGCACATTGCCAGCGACTGGTCTGACCCGCTGATGCATATCGCCATGAAGGCGGAGGGACGCTACGAATACCAGACGCTCATGTTCATCCCCGGCAACGCGCCGTTCGATTTGTTTTCTCAGTCCTATAAAAGAGGACTTCAGCTGTACGCCCGCAACGTGAAAATCATGGATCGCTGCGAAGATGTGTTGCCGGAATATATGCGTTTTGTCAAAGGCGTGCTGGACGCCCAGGACCTGCCGCTGAACATTTCCAGGGAAACCCTGCAGAACAATCGTCAGATAACCACCATCCGAAGCACCCTCACCAAAAAGGTTATTTCCGAACTCAAAAAACTGAAAGACAAAGACCTCGATAAATATCTGAAATTCTGGGAGCAATTCGGACCGGTCATCAAGGAAGGCGTGCATTCGGATTTCGAAAACCGGGAAAAACTTCAACCCCTGTTATTGTTCCAGTCCACCAATGACAAAGAAAAACTCACGTCGCTGGAAGAATACAAATCACGGATGAAAGAGGGACAGGAAGATATTTACTACCTCTCCGGAGAGTCCCGGGAAATCGTTGAAAACTCCCCACACCTGGAAGCCTTCACCCAGAAGGGCTACGAAGTGCTGTTCTTCACCGATCCCATCGACGACTTCATGGTCAGCGGGCTCACTGAATTCGATGGCAAAAAATTGAAATCCATCGGCAAAGGAGACGTGGAACTGGGGAGCGAAGAAGAAAAGAAGGCCCTTGATGAGAAAAAGAAAGATTACGGCAAGTTCCTGGAGGCTCTGGCCAAACCCATTGAGGAACACGTGAAATCCGTGGAGCTTTCCAGCCGCCTGACCTCCTCCCCCTGCTGTCTGGTAGGCGAAGAGGGAGATTTGAGTCCCCACATCGAAAGAATGATGCGGCAGAGCAAGTTGGCCATCCCCAGTCAGAAACGGGTGATGGAACTGAACGCGGAACACGAAGTCGTTGCACGACTGAAAACAAGATTTGATGCAGGCATGAGCGAAGAAGAACTCAGCGACGCCGCTCAACTGCTACTGGGACAGGCCCTTCTCGCCGAAAGCAGCCCCCTCCCCGACCCGGCCGGTTTTGCCCGACTGGTTGCCAAACTGATGGTGTGACCCCCCGGCATGGTCCGTTTTCCGGGCAGGGAAAGTCTGTCTGCCCCGCACCGAATTCGAGCTATTCGAGGTGTACCAATTTCGAAAACGAGACGATGCAACAATTCGGATATAGAATTAAGTTGGGCCAGTAATTTAGGGAAACAGAGCCGCTGTGGTGAGGAACGAGCATAGCGAGTGTCTCGAACCGCGCGGCGGAAGTACAGGAGAGCAAAGACTGTGAAACAGCCGGCAACGACATTGTAGTTGGTTGCCGCCGTTCAGGCGGCCGGTTCAATAGGCTGGAGCAGGGAGCGCATTTTGTCCATCTGTCCAATCTGGATTCTGCCGAGCGCCATGGCAAGCATTACAATGAGCGCAATGGAAATGCGCAAAGTCA
>JBNKCR010000070.1:0-7719 GCA_050287845.1 Polyangia bacterium | reverse complement strand
ATACAAGCAGGTTTAATGCGCGCCCACAAGGCCCGACCGAGGTGTAGCCCTCGCTACATCGACCGAGGGACTGAGGACGAAAGCTTAAATATGCCGGATTTCCGCGATTGCAGCAAGGATTCAAACCGGTCGCCGCTCTAGATGATTGCGCCGTCACGTGTCAATAAAAGGGGAGTGTCCCCATATTACCTGAGATGGGGCGGTCGCGCTGGTCTACATGGAGAAGTATCTGGCGATACCCTGTTCGATGAGTTGCTGGTTGATATAGTCGCCTCCAGGGGTGATAAGATCGGCGATGTAGCGGCCGTAGCGGTCGGTGTGGCAGGTGAGCACCGTGAATTCGGCCGACGCGCTCAGCATGGTTTTCAGTGCCTGTTTGGCGCGGTTGCCCTCGGGGGTATCCATCTCCATAGCGGCCACGCCTCGCAGCCGAAAACGTTCGACAATGGCGATGCCTGGCGCCAGTTGCAGGCACATCTTAACGGTATCGCCATCAATGACGTCGACGACCGTTCCCGAATAACAATATCGCTGTGTTTCTTCGCAGGTTGCCGGTCGCCACTTTCCCGAGGCATTTCGACGCACCAGCGTCCCCTCTGAATATTTATGAGTCTTCAAAACTACCATTAACTACCTGGTTTCTTGCTATCTATTTCATAACACAATCCAAGAATAGACGAATATGCCTTCAAACTGAAAACTCCCTTAAAAATGAAGACGTTAAAGAAATTGTGGAGATCACGGCGCATCGCATGATTCGCATGCTCAAGCGAAAAGGCGTGTTGAACGCAGATGAATACGACGCGTTCGCGGAGGAACAACCAGTGCTGGCTGGGATGACATCCGCATCTATCATTGGGTTGGTGTCCGTAGGCGAGCGTGCCGGACAACGAGTACGTCGAGTGTTGCAGAATCCTGCCGATGGGGTAAAGACAGGGCATCTGTGTTTTGCTTCGCGCGGATTCAGTTTACATGCTGCCACACGAATTGACGGTGGGAACAAACATGGTTTGGAGAATCTATGAAAACGCGTTGCTGTAATATGCCGAAGCGAAACGGACACAAGTCTGTGAAGCTGGCAGATTACAGCCGCGTCGACAAGGATGCCGAAGGCACCGCAGTCAACCATGTGGCGAGACCACCGTTGGCCGCCGGGAGTTTGCAGCGCATTTCTGACGAGAAGTACACCTTCAAACTCAAGACCCCATGGTCTGATGGAACCACGCATCTGATTCTGTCACCAACGGAGCTTATCGAGAAGCTCGCGTCCCTGGTACCTCCGCCTCGAGTTAACTTGGTGAGATATTACGGCGTGCTCGCACCGTACGCGAAGAACAGAAAAAGCGTGGTTCCAAAGAAGCCCGATGAAGAAGAGCTGCGGAAGACCCGCGGAAACAGCAAGAATCGAATACTCTGGGCCGCTCTTCTTGCACGCACCTTCAATCTCAAAATGGAGACTTGTCCCGACTGCGGCGGCCGAATGACAATCGTTGCGGCGGTCACCGATCCTGCGTCGGTGAAAACCTACCTGGAATGGGGGCGGGCTGGATAGCGAAATCCCCAGGTTGAAACCTCCCCGCACCCCGCCGCAGATAGAGCTGGATATGGACTACGGCGCCCAAGGGCAGATGCTGCCCGTCGGCACCGGCTGCAAACCCATTCTTGCTGGGAGGCGAAAACGTACGTTCAGACGCCGATGCTGATACAGATACGGACACCGATAGCGATATGATCACGGATTCTGGATGTGAACGGCTTCCCGAACGAGATTGGTGGATTTGTCGGATCGCACTCGAACGACACATACCGTGGCCCGGGAGTGTCGGCCTGTCGACAGATAGATATCGCGGCATCGCATTGCTGCCCATAAAGCCGCCCGTTTTTCGATTGCAGGAATCACATATGAACAATATAAATTTGCGCGTGAGTTCGCTTCACGCGACGGAACGAGAGGCTTGTTACGATGAAAATGAATTGCATTATACGTGGGATTACACTTGCGGCGGTGGGAATTTTGTTGTCGACGTGTACCAGATCCAACACCGGCGAAGGGGGGGATAGCTACGACAGCGACACTGGAAGCTCGGATGCCGACAGCGATATGGACGCGGATGGGGACATGGATGGCGACGCCGATGGAGACTCCGATACTGACGGTGACGCTGATGGAGATTCAGACACCGATTCGGACTCTGATGCGGATACGGACAGCGACACGGATACGGATACAGACGGTGACGCCGACAGCGACGGAGATACGGATTCGGACGCAGATACTGACTCGGATGCCGATGCGGATTCGGATGGGGACACTGATACTGACACAGATACAGATTCGACAACTTCGGGACGTTTGGTACAGAATATCAATCAAGACTGGAAGTTCATGGCGGGGGACTGGACCGGCGCCGAAGAGTCCGATTTCGATGACGCCGCATGGGATCCGATAGGGCTTCCGCATACTTTCAGCCTTCCGTACTTTATGTGGGGCGAACACTACACGGGATACGGTTGGTATCGTAAGCATCTGGATGTCCCTGCGGCTTGGTCGGGAAAACAGATATTTGTCGAATTCCAGGCAGCGTTTCAGGACGCAGAAGTTTTCATCAACGGCAAGAACGTCGGACGACATCTCGGCGGCTACAACGGTTTCTATTTTGATATTACGGAATCGGTGCAAACCGGCGACAACGTGATCGCCGTTCGGCTGAACAATAATTGGAATGCACAACTGGCGCCGCGCGGCGGCGATCATACGTTCAACGGAGGACTATATCGCAATGTACATATTGTGGTGACCGATCCGCTGCACGTGACCTGGTATGGAACCTTCGTTACGACACCGGATTTGGGCGAAAATGTCGGGGCGTCCGGTACGGTTAATATCTTGACCGAAATTCGAAATGATCGAAGTGAAAGCATTGATTGCATGCTGACGACCGACATCGTCGATGGGGACGATACAATTGTCGCCACGGTTTCATCCGAACAATCCGTTCCGGCGGGCACAACAGTAACCTTCGATCAAACTACACCGGCGATATCGAATCCGTCTCTCTGGCATCCGGAACATCCAACGTTGTATCGGGCGGTCACCCGGGTGTCGGACGGCACAGCGGATGTGGATACATATACGACGCATTTCGGCTTTCGTTGGATCGAATGGACGGCGAACGACGGCTTTCATCTGAACGGTTCTCGCTACTACCTACGCGGCGCCGACGTGCACCAGGACCACGCCGGCTGGGGAGACGGGGTTGCAGACTCGGCGCTCTATCGCGACGTGAAAATGGTCAAGGATGCAGGATTCAATTTTATTCGCGGGTCACACTATCCAAAGGCGCCCGCGTTTTCCGATGCTTGCGACGAGCTCGGTGTGTTGTTCCTATCGGAAAACTGTTTCTGGGGAAGCGCGGCTTATGGCGAGGGGTCTTTCAACGACGCCGGCGCATATCCGAGGAACGCCTCGGATCAGGAGCCGTTTGATCAGAGCGTGCTCGATAGCTTGACGCAGATGATTCGCATTCATCGAAACCACCCGAGCATTATTGTATGGAGCATGTCCAACGAGCCGTTTTTCACGGACGGCAGCACCATGGACAGAATGCGGGAGCTGTTGCAGAAAGAGGTCGACTTGACCCATCAGCTCGACCCGACGAGACCTGCGGCCGTCGGTGGCGCACAACGTCCGACGGACAGCGGTCGTATCGACCTCATCGGAGACGTGGCCGCCTACAATGGAGACGGGGCGACCATCGAAGTGTTCCAAGATCCCGGTATTCCCAGTATCGTTGCGGAATACGGCAGCTGCTCCTCTACGCGCCCGGGAGACTACAATCCTTGTTGGGGAGACCTGGGGGCGCAGCTGACGAACGGTTTCCCTACAGAATACCCATGGCGAAGCGGTGAATCCATCTGGTGTATGTTTGACCACGGAACTATCAAGGGAAACTCCCTCGCCACTATGGGGATCGTGGACTATTTTAGAATCCCAAAACGACAATGGTACTGGTACCGAAATGCCTACGCCGGCATCGCGCCGCCCTCGTGGCCCGGGGAGGGGACGCCGTCCGGCCTGAAGATCGATGCGAGCACCACGCATCTCGGCTCGGTCAACGGGACGGAGGATGCCCATCTGACGGTGAGCGTGGTGGACGCCGCCGGCAATCCGCTCAACAACAATGTTCCGGTGACACTGACCGTAACTGAGGGTCCGGGCGAGTTTCCCACAGGACCGAGCATTACGTTCCTGCCGCCGTCGGCCGACCCGGCCTCCGACATCGTGATTCGCGACGGCCAAGCGGCTATCGATTTTCGTACCTACTATTCCGGTACGAGCGTGATCACCGCAACCTCGCCCGACCTCTCGGAAGCGAGTGTTACCATTACCTCGGAAGGCACACCGGCTTTTGTACCCGGAGAGACACCTCCTTCTCCGACGCGCGTCTACTCTCGTTTCTCGGGAAACACGGAACCGACAACCAGCCTCACCTTGGCGCTCAATCATCCAACCGATGCGAGCACCACGGCAAGCGGAACTTCGGCTTCGGCGAATGACGGCGCCCTGGATACGACATGGACAGCGCAATCGATGGATGCAAATCCGTGGTGGCAGGTATTCCTGGAGGTCAGCCGTCAGGTGAATATCATTGAACTTAGCTTCCCCACGGCCGGGAACTATCGGTACACCATCGCGGTTTCCTCCAACGGATCATCGTGGACCACGGTGGTCGACGAATCGCAAAACACGAGCAGTGCACAAACAAGGAGGGCGACAGGCGATTTCGGCGACGACGTGCAATATATTCGCGTCAATTTTGTCAGTGTACCCGCCGGTCAATCCGCAGGTCTGAGTGAAATTGTGGTCGGCGGAAACTGAATAAAAGGATGTCGGAATATGTTTACTGCAAAACGAGATGACCTCACGCCAGACTTTTTCAAAAAATCCTGACGATCCTCGCGTTGTCTGCCGCGGCGTGTACTAACGAAAAGAAAGCCGACCTCTCGCCTGTTGATACTGAGTCGGATTTCTCCTTGGGACGAGTCGGTGGGCCATTAGAGCGGTTGGCCCAATTCGATCTGCGTTCACGCGGTGAGCGAACAACTCCACTCGGTCCCTATATCGATAAAGGCGCCTGTTACAGCGATGAGAGCGGGAAGGGGCACAATGTCATGACGGGAGAACGGGCCGACGAAGGCCACTTCATTCGTTTCTGGAACATCTTGAGACGTTTCTGGACGGGATTGGTGCCAACACCTTCGAGCTGCCGATCTATGTGGAACGGGAGCTGCGGGCCTTCGTGGAGTGCGGTGTGCTTGCCAATGGATTTGTGCGAATTTGATGCGGCGACTGTGGAAAGAGCATGGCGGTCGCGTTTTCGTGCATTGGTGTGCATAGGATTGTACGGATTTGTATCCGCGTGAATCTTGCGGTACTTCATTAGCGTAGTGTCCCATATACGTCGCAGCGAGAGCATTTTGATTTTGCCTTTTGCTGTGAGTTGGGAGCAAGACAAGCGCCATTGGTCGCCATTCTGTGGCGAGTCCGGCGGCAACAGGTGAGAGCATTAAAGTGATTCAGGCCCAGTTGGGACACCGTTCTGAGGCGTCCACTCACAAGTATGTGCATACGAGTTCAGCAGCTCAGTTGCGTTTGGTGGAGGCGTTGGCACCGGCAACGCCACCCCATGCAAAAACAGCAGATTAATTGTCTGGTCAAGATTTGGTCAATTTTTGGTTTTGAGTGAAAATAGGGTAGAAACGAAAAACCCCCGGAACCTAATGATTCCGAGGGTTTTTTATTTAGCGGGGACCGGATTTGAACCGATGACCTTCGGGGGATGAGCCCGATTGCACGAACTCCGGCAAGTGGGCGAAATTACACGTTTTTTTAATAATTGCGAATAGTTGGGATATTAGGACTATGTACACAGGAGTCCACAGGAATACACAGAATTCCACACCTGTTTGGAAGACTTTTTTGGTTTTTTAAAACCTTGCAGTTTGAAGAGATTCATCGTTTTCGGGTCTGTATTTGATTTGGAAAAGTATGTTTTGCCCAACATTGTGCGGCAGGTTTTTATGATATTGGGTAAATGTTCCACCTCTTGACATCTCATTGAATCGGAGACATAATGTCTCCAGATAATAATAACGGGTGGCATTATGGAACAACAGCACAAAGTAATGGAACTATTCAGGCAGCATGGCGGACAACTTCGGATGAAGGAAGCGATGGATGCGGGTATCTCACGGCGCGCTCTGTATGCCATGCGTGACTCGGGAGTCATTGAAACGGTATCTCGTGGCGTGTATCGGCTGGCTGAGCTCTCGCCCCTGTTTGACCCTGAACTCGCCGCAGTAGCTCTGCGATACCCGAATGCTGTTTTGTGTTTAATTTCCGCACTGTCTTTTCACGAAATTACTATGCAAATTCCAAGGGCGATACAGGTAGCCGTTTCGAGAAATGCTCGTCCACCGGCTCTTGACTATCCGACTGTTGAATCCCATCGATTTTCAAAGGAAGCATTTGAAGCAGGAATTGAAGACCACAAGCGAGATGGAATCACAATCAGAGTGTATTCCAAGGAGAAAACACTGGCCGACTGTTTCAAGTACCGCTCCACACTGGGCATGGAAATGGTTCTCGAAGCGCTGAAAATGTATCAGGCGAAACAACGAATGGATGTGGGCGAGATGCTGCGATATGCACGTGTCTGTCGTGTGGAATCGATCATGCGTCCCTACCTGGAGGCACTTCTTTGAGCGTCAATAACATCACCAACATGGCGGCCTCCGTCCGGCAACGGTTGCTGAATCTGTCGCGAAACTCCGAGTTCTCATTCCATGAGCTGTTGCAATACTATGCAATGGAGCGTTTTCTTTATCGCCTGTCAGTTTCTCCTCATGCAGGCAAATATATTCTGAAAGGTGCGCTCCTGCTTCGTGTGTGGCAGTTGGACAGACAGCGCACGCAGCACCATGGATATTGACCTGTTGGGGATCACCGGCAATTCCAGGGAAAATATTATCGCCCAGATCGCTGAGATTATTCGGTCGTCCTCTGTTGATGACGGCTTGTTTTTTGATGACGCACCAATTGATGCGACTCCTATAACAGAAGAGTCTCAATACGTGGGACAGCGGGTAAAGCTGTTTGCTTCGTTGAGCACAGCGAAAATTCGGCTCCAATTGGATATTTGTATCTGCGATTCGGTGTATCCTACTCCAAAGTCATTTGATCTGCCGTCTATCCTCGATTTTCCTCCACCATCGCTTCTATGCTATCAGATGGAAACCTCCATTGCGGAGAAATTCAGCGCTATGGTGGTCCGAAGGGAGCTGAACAGCCGCATGAAGGATTTTTACGATATATGGCTGCTGCTTTCCAATCGCAGCTTCGATGCGGTATTGCTTGGCGAAGCCATCAGGCAAACCTTCCTTAAAAGGAATATTGATCTACACCAGGACCCAGCACCAAACGCCCAGCACCAAACGCCAGCACCAAACGCTCTGAGTGATTTTTTCCCTCTGAGCGCAGAAATTCTGCAACAGATTTGAAAAGCATCCGAGCAGGGAGAAATCGTTTTTCCCTGCGAAGGAGGTTCCCATGGGACAAAGACCGCGATGGTTCAAACCGGATACCGTTTACGAACAGACACAGAGAACCGTGGACAGACAGTTTCTGTTTGCCCCCATCCCCGGCGTTCGCAACGCCAT
>JBNKCR010000069.1:0-15601 GCA_050287845.1 Polyangia bacterium | reverse complement strand
AATGGTAATGCCCGGTGACAAAGTATCGATGGAAGTAACACTGATTGACCCAGTAGCCATGGAAGATGGAATGCGCTTCGCTATCCGCGAAGGTGGCCGAACCGTTGGCGCTGGTGTTGTCTCGAAAATCATTGAGTAATTTATTTAAGGCTCAGGGAGGCTTCACATGGCCGTTGGTAATAGAGTTATAGTCACGTTGGGTTGTAGAGAATGCGCGGAGCGCAATTATACAACAACAAAAAACAAGAGAAAGACCCCCGGAAAGCTTAGCTTTAACAAGTACTGTCCGCGGTGTCGGAAACACACTGAGCATAGAGAAACTAAATAGTTGAATTATTCGCAGCACCGGTATATATGCCGGTGCTGTAGCTTTAGGCCAGTAGCTCGAATTGGTAGAGCGTCGGATTCCAAATCCGAATGTTGGGGGTTCGAGTCCCTCCTGGCCTGCGATAATTACTTTGAGGAACTCGAATGGCCGACGAAAAACAGACAGCAACATCTTTTGGTTTGATGAAATATGTTCATCTCACATTTGTGGCAGGCGCAGTAATTGGGGGATGGTTGTTTTCGAACATTATCCAAACCGTATGGACATCGCTTAATCTGGCGTGGGTACAGGTTCCGGCACCCAATCTGGGACTATCCGTTATATCCGGGGCTGCTGTTGCAGTTGCGCTGGCGTTGTACCTGTGGCGCAATCCTCAAGTAAACAAGCTTGTTGTTGAAATTGTCACTGAACTTTCCAAAGTCACGTGGCCAACCAAAAAAGAGCTTTCCTCTTCGACCATAGTTGTAATAGTGGTGTCCGTTATTGCAGCATTGATACTGGGCGCGTTTGATGCGTTCTGGTCATGGGTAACCGGTTTTATCTACTGACATTTATTGTGGCAGAGCAACCTGGTTGCTGAAAGGATAGGAGCATGAAATATTACGCCATTATTACCTATTCTGGATATGAACAGAAGGTGAAACAGGCGCTGGAAGAGCGAATCCGCAATGAAGGCGCGGATACTCTTTTTGGCAATATTCTGGTTCCTACTGAGACTGTCCAGGAAGTGGTTCGCGGCAAAAAGCGGATCAGTGAAAGAAAGTTTTTTCCCGGTTATATTTTCGTCGAGATGGAGATGTCAGAGGATACCTGGCATCTGGTGAAAAATACGCCCAAGGTGACCAATTTTGTAGGAAATCAGAACCCGACACCGGTTTCTGAAATGGAAATTAAGAACATACTTCGTCGTATGGAAACGGGTGCAGAAACTCCGAAGCCCATTGTGCATTTTGATGAAGGGGACAGCGTGAAGGTGATAGATGGCGCATTCGGTGGTTTTAACGGCACTGTTGAAGCGGTGAAGCCTGATAAGCAGAAAGTCGTCGTTCTGGTCAGTATTTTTGGCCGGGCGACTCCCGTAGAGCTCGATTACACGCAAGTCGAGAAACTGAGCTCGTAAAACAGAGTTTCTCGCGGAGATAACGAGATGAAAAAGATTATTGGACAAATTAAACTTCAAGTGCCTGCCGGAAAGGCCAACCCATCTCCCCCTATCGGACCGGCGTTGGGTCAGCATGGCGTAAATATTATGGAGTTCTGCAAGGCGTTTAACGCCAAAACACAGGAACAGGCCAAGGACAATATGCTGATTCCTGTTGTTATCACTGTTTATGCCGACAGAAGTTTTTCTTTTATTACAAAAACTCCCCCGGTGGCCAGGCTTCTTTTAAAAGAAGTTGGTATTGAGAAGGGATCCGGAATTCCGAATAAAAACAAAATTGGTAAAATTACCGAGGCTCAGATTCGTAAAATAGCAGAGCTTAAACTTCCTGATTTGAATACCACAGACGTTGATGCCGCCATGAGAAGCGTTGCAGGTACTGCTCGATCCATGGGGCTCGAAGTGGTTGGTTAGAACTCATTTTTCTCACGTACAGGGAAAAATTTTACCACGCGCCATTGGGGCGCATGGGAGGCAATCGCCGTTATGAGAAAACAATCCAATAGGCTGAAAAAGGCTTATGAAGAGTATGATAAACATGCTCTTCATTCCGTCGAAGACGCTTTTTCGAGATTAAAAAGTAACACTTCAGCAAAATTTGATGAATCCATTGATGTTGCCATCAAGTTAGGCGTGAATCCTCGACATGCTGATCAGATGGTCAGAGGCGCTGTCGTCCTGCCTCATGGTCTTGGCAAAACCATACGCGTTCTGGTGTTCGCCAGTGGCGAAAAAGAAAAAGAAGCGTTGGATGCCGGAGCTGATTTTGTTGGTGGAGAAGACATGGTGGAAAAAATTAAAGGTGGGTGGACTGATTTTGATGCGTGCATCGCTATTCCACCCATGATGGCCCAGGTGGGTAAAGTGGGAAAAATACTCGGTCCACGGGGATTGATGCCGAATCCCAAAACCGGGACAGTGACAATGGATGTGGCCAGAACTGTCAAAGAAGCAAAATCTGGTAAAGTTCAATATCGCGTTGAAAAGGCTGGCATCGTACATGCGCCCATTGGCAAGGCTTCTTTTGACGTCGAAAAATTGATTGATAATTTCAATGTGTTAATGAACGAACTCTTTCGTGCGAAGCCCTCTGCAGCCAAAGGCGTCTATATGAAGAGTATTACTATTTCTTCTACTATGGGACCCGGAATTAAAATCGATCCCGCTGTAATTAAAGAGAAAAAAGATTAGGAGGGCAGCATGAATAAAGAACAAAAATCTGCTCAGATATCTGAAATTAAAGATAATTTCTCAAAAATGTCCAGTGCGGTACTTACTGATTTTCGCGGTGTGAACGTAGAAAACATGACAACCATCCGCGACGAGTTTCGCAAGATTGGTGTTGAATATAAAGTTATCAAGAATAAGTTGTTGGGTATAGCTATGAAGGAAGAGTCGTTTTATGACGGATTGCTTCCTTATCTGAAAGAGCCCACCGCTGTTGCATGGTCTTTCGATGATCCCTCTGCTGCCGCGAAGGTCATCGTTGATTTTACAAAGAAAAACGACAAACTCAAAGTGAAGTGTGCCGTTGTGGACGGTGATGTACTCGATGCTCAGGGTGTCATCGCTCTCTCCAAAATGCCAGGCAAAAACGAGCTTCTTGCAAGCCTTCTCGCTACGTTCATGGAACCGGCGACCGGCTTTGTACGTTTGCTGCAGGCTGCGCCCACTAATTTTGTGTATCTGTTGGATGCTCGTCGTCGCCAGCTGGAAGAGTAAGTGGCGAAATTTTCCAACGATTTGTAACTTTTTGACAATTAGGTTTGATTAACCTTGAAACTGGGAGAAAAATAATGTCTGACATTACTCGTGAACAAGTAATTGAATATTTGAGTGGGCTTTCTGTGATGGATGTTGCCGCACTGACAAAAGAGCTTGAAGACAAATGGGGCGTTTCTGCTGCTCCTGTAGCAGTTGCTGGCGCAGCAGTAGCAGCCGGAGATGGCGGCGCAGCGGCTGCCGAGGAAAAAACTGAATTTGACGTCGTTCTGAAAGAAGCCGGCGCAAAGAAAATCAACGTTATTAAAGTGATTCGCGAGTTGACAAGCCTTGGCTTGAAAGACGCCAAAGAATTGGTGGACGGCGCTCCTAAAACAGTGAAGGAAGGCGTTTCCAAAGAAGAAGCCGAAGAAGCCAAGAAAAAGCTTGAGGAGGCTGGTGCTGCTGTTGAATTGAAGTAGTACCGTGAATGTGTACCTCTATTGATATTTGTTATTTGGCCATTTTGGCAAAAAATTTAGTTGTGGAGTACTCCACTGTGGCAAATCCTGGCCAGAGAAATGGTCTGGATGGTTGCAGTGGAGTATTTCATCTGACTCTTCTGGCAAAACAGGGAGCTAAGCCATGACATCAACAGTTCGGGCAAATCTTCGTCATCGAGAAACGTTTGGAAGGGTTGAAAAAGTCGTAGAAATTCCGCACCTTATCGAACTTCAGAAAAAGTCGTATGATAAGTTTCTTCAGGCAACGGTTCCGGCCGATGAGCGTGAAGATATTGGAATTCATGGCGTTTTCAACAGTGTTTTCCCAATCAAAGACTTTAAGGAAATCAGTGAATTGGCATACGTTGGCTATGTGTTTGAAAAGCCCAAGTATGACGTTGAAGAGTGTCGACAGCGTGGAATGAGCTATGCCGCGCCTATCAAGGTTACAATTCAACTGATTATTTACGATGCGCCAACGGAAGACGGTGACGAACCTATCGTCCGCGATATAAAGGAACAGGAAGTTTTCTTTGGTGAGATTCCGTTGATGACGGAAAACGGAACCTTTATAATCAATGGAACTGAACGCGTTGTTGTTAGTCAGCTTCACCGTTCTCCCGGTGTGTTTTTCGATCATGATAAGGGAAAAACACATTCTTCCGGGAAGCTGCTTTATTCTGCCAGATTGATTCCATATCGCGGTTCGTGGTTGGATTTTGAATTTGACCACAAGAATATCATTCATTGCCGCATAGACAGGCGTAGAAAAATGCCCGCTACAGTGCTTTTGCGGGCGCTTGGATATTCAACACAGGAATTGTTGAATTTCTTTTATGACACAGAAACAGTTTCTTTCAATGAAGACGGCACTATCGCCAAGAGCATCGAGTATGATTTGATTGGTGGGCAGCGTTCTACCAGGGATATCAAGATTGATGGCAAGGTTGTTGTGAAGAAGAACAGGAAATTCACACGCTCTGCGATCCGCAAGATGCAGGAGGCGAATCTGAGTCATTTGCCGATTGGTCTGGATGATATTATCGGCAAAGTCGCTGCAGAGGATGTCGTTGATGAGGAGACTGGGGAAGTCCTTGTTGAATGTAATGAAGAGATCACTGAGGCAGCAGTGGAAAGACTGCGCGATGCTGGCGTCAAAACCTTGAAAATTCTGTTTATTGACGGCCTGAATGTTGGATCGTATCTGAGAGATACCCTGCTGGCTGATAAAGTGAACACTCAGGAAGAGTCAATTCTTGAGATTTATCGAAGACTACGTCCCGGCGATCCACCAACGCTGGATACCGCCAATAATCTTTTTAACAATTTGTTTTTCAACCCGGAACGCTATGACTTGAGTCAGGTTGGTCGGTTGAAATTGAATTATAAATTTAAATCCGAACAGTCATTGGATCTCAGAACATTGACGCCCAGTGACATTATGCAGACAGTGAAGCATCTCATTGACCTCAAGAATGGTCGGGGATCTGTCGACGATATTGACCACCTTGGAAATCGACGGGTTCGCGCTGTTGGGGAGTTGATGGAAAGTCAGTATCGTATCGGGCTCGTCCGGATGGAGCGGGCGATTAAAGAACGCATGAGTATGAGCCAGGAGCTGGAAACGCTCATGCCACATGATTTGATCAATGCGAAACCGGTCAGCGCAGTTGTGAAGGAATATTTTGGGTCGAGTCAGTTGTCGCAGTTTATGGATCAGACCAATCCATTGTCGGAAGTCACTCATAAAAGAAGACTTTCAGCACTCGGCCCAGGCGGTTTGACCAGAGAGCGTGCCGGTTTTGAAGTGCGAGATGTTCATTCTACTCACTACGGCCGAATTTGTCCGATCGAAACACCTGAAGGTCCGAATATCGGGTTGATTGCGTCGCTTTCGACTTTTGCAAATGTAAATGAATACGGATTCGTTGAAACACCTTATCGCCTGTTTAAAGACGGTGTGCTGACCGACGAAGTGAAATTTTTCAGCGCTCTTGAAGAAGAAGAGCATTTCATCGTTCAAGCGAATGAGCCCAGAGATGAGGAAGGACGACTCATCAGTCAAGTATTGCCATGCAGACACAACGGTGAAATTGAGACAGTGACCTCTGATCAGGTTACCCTGATGGAAGTTTCGCCAAATCAGCTGGTTTCCGTTGCATCATCCCTGATTCCGTTCCTGGAACACGACGATGCAAACCGGGCATTGATGGGATCCAACATGCAGCGTCAGGCCGTTCCCCTGCTGAAAGCACGATCTCCAATCGTCGGCACAGGAATCGAGGCGAAGGTGGCTCAGGATTCCGGAGTGACGGTGATTGCGAAAAGTGCCGGTATTGTGGAGTCTGTGGATGCGAATCGAATCGTTATTCGCGCAGAAGGCACCGCCGGAGATTTTCCGGATATTTACAATCTGGTAAAGTTCCGCCGTTCAAACCAGAATACCTGCATAAATCAGAAACCCATAGTCTACGCAGGTGAACGGGTCGAAAAAGGTCAAGTTATTGCGGATGGACCTTCTTCCCAGAATGGCGAGCTGGCGCTGGGACAGAATGTTCTCGTGGCGTTCATGCCTTGGGGCGGATATAACTTCGAGGATTCCATTCTTATTTCCGAACGACTTGCAAAAGACGATGTGTATACTTCTATTCACATCGAAGAATTTGAATGTGTTGCCCGTGACACCAAATTGGGACCAGAGGAAATCACGAGAGATATTCCCAATGTTGGGGAAGATGCGTTGGCAAATCTGGATGAAAGTGGGATCATTCGCATTGGCGCCAAAGTGAAACAGGGCGATATTCTGGTTGGAAAGATCACCCCCAAAGGCGAGACTCAGCTGAGTCCTGAAGAAAAGTTGCTTCGGGCCATTTTTGGCGAAAAGGCTGGGGATGTCCGCGATTCTTCTCTCAGAGTTTCACCGGGTGTTTCAGGAATCGTGATTGATGCTCGAGTCTTCAGCAGAAAAGGTACCGATAAGGACGAACGGGCACGTGAGATAGAAGAACAGGAAAAAGCCCGCCTCGAAAAGAATATGGCAACCGAGATTCGAATTGTTCGAGAGTCTGCGATTGGTCGAATTGTCGAAGTTCTCAGCGGTCAGCTTACCAGAGGAAAACTGGTGGATAAAAAGGGTGACGTTCTGGTAGATAAGGATGTGACGCTCACCAGAGATATTCTGAAGGGAATTTCTCGTAAATATCTTGGTCAGATTCCGGTAGACGAAGGCCAGGAGCGAGTGAATCAGATCCTCGAGTCTCTGGAAAACCAGCAGGCGATGATTGAGGAAAATTTTTATGAAAAAATTGACCGTCTCTCTCAGGGCGATGAACTTCCCCCTGGCGTCATCAAAATGGTGAAACTGTTTATCGCCATTAAACGCCGCATTTCAGTTGGGGATAAGATGGCCGGTCGACATGGTAATAAGGGTGTTATCAGCCGGATTCTTCCGGAAGAAGATATGCCTTTTATGCAGGATGGAAGTCCGGTGGATGTAGTGTTGAACCCGCTTGGTGTTCCCTCCCGTATGAATGTTGGACAGATTCTCGAGACCCATCTTGGTGGTGCAGGTCGCGCAATGGGGCTTCGCATCAATGAAATGCTTGAGGAAAGAGGATTTACGGCAGATGGTCTGCGCGAAAAGCTGGTGAGCATGTTGCCAAGCAGTGTGGGCAAAAATCATATCTCGAAAATGACAGACGATGAAGTGATTGAATTTGCCAGGTCTTATAAAGAAGGGATTCTGTTCGGGACACCGGTGTTCGATGGCGCCAACGAGCGGGAAATTCGCGCGGCGCTTCAACAGGGGGAAATGCCACCCACCGGACAGGTTGTGCTTTACGATGGGCGAACCGGTAATCCTTTTGAGCAGGATGTTACTGTTGGCGTGATGTATATTCTCAAGTTGCATCACCTGGTCGACGATAAAATTCATGCTCGTTCCATTGGTCCATACTCTCTGGTGACGCAGCAGCCTCTTGGCGGCAAAGCGCAGTTTGGTGGTCAGCGGTTGGGTGAAATGGAAGTGTGGGCAATGGAGGCTTACGGCGCTGCATATGCATTGCAGGAATTTCTGACCGTAAAGAGCGACGACGTTATGGGTCGAACCAGAATGTATGAATCGATTGTAAAAGGTGACCAGGAGCTTGAAGCTGGTTTGCCCGAGTCTTTCAACGTGCTTATTAAAGAGCTTCAGAGTCTGTGTCTGAATGTTGAGTTGGTTGAGGGACGCTCGAGCGATGACGTGTATATACCAGATGAGCCCGAAGTGGACGGACTGGGAGATTTATCATGAAAGATATCTTCAGCTTTTTTGACAAACCCAAAGATCCGCTGAGTTTTTCAGCGATTCGGATTTCACTTGCCAGTCCGGAACAGATTTTGGAATGGTCAAATGGTGAGGTAAAGAAACCGGAGACGATTAATTATCGAACCTTTAAGCCGGAAAGAGATGGTTTGTTCTGTGCCAAGGTTTTCGGGCCTGTTAAGGATTACGAATGTAACTGCGGTAAGTATAAACGGATGAAGCATCGGGGGATCGTTTGTGAAAAATGTGGTGTCGAGGTAATTCAGTCCAAAGTTAGACGCGAGAGACTCGGTCACATTAATCTGGCTTCCCCGGTTGCGCATATCTGGTTTTTAAAGAGTTTGCCTTCTCGTATGGGAGCGTTACTCGATGTTACTCTCAAGGACCTTGAGCGCGTACTCTATTGTGAGAGCTATGTGGTCCTTGATCCTATGGAAACACCCCTTGAAAAAGGCGAAATATTATCGGAAGAAAAATATCAGCAGGCTATCGAGGAGTTTGGCTGGGATACTTTTGTAGTCGGAATGGGTGGCGAGGCGATTCTCGAATTGCTTAAAGATATTGATGTGATTTCTTTAAGCGAGGAACTTCGTGGAGAATTGACAACGACTACCAGCGAAGCCAAACGGAAGAAACTGACAAAACGACTGAAGGTGGCAGAGTCTTTGAAAGGTTCCGGAAATAAGCCGGAATGGATGATGCTGACTCGTATTCCGGTGTTACCGCCTGATTTGCGACCTCTGGTTCCTCTGGATGGAGGGCGTTTTGCCACCAGCGATTTGAATGACCTGTATCGACGGGTTATTAACCGAAATAATCGTTTGAAACGACTTTTGGAGTTGAATGCACCGGATATTATCATTCGCAATGAACGACGGATGTTGCAGGAGTCAGTGGATGCCCTGTTCAATAATGGACGTCGCGGAAAAACGATAACTGGCCCCAATAAAAGACCACTGAAATCTCTGTCGGATATGCTGAAGGGGAAGCAGGGCCGATTCAGACAGAATCTGCTCGGGAAACGTGTGGATTATTCTGGCCGCTCGGTTATCGTCGTGGGGCCATCCCTGAAATTGCACCAGTGTGGTTTGCCCAAGCAGATGGCGTTGGAACTTTTTAAGCCGTTCATTTACAGCAAACTTGAAGAACGCGGGTTCGTGACCACAATCAAGAGCGCAAAAAAAATGGTGGAGAAAGCCCGTCCGGAAGTCTGGGATATTCTCGACGAGGTCATCAGCGAACATCCGGTGATGCTGAATCGTGCACCGACTTTGCACAGACTTGGTATTCAGGCATTTGAACCGATACTGATTGAGGGAAAGGCTATTCAGCTGCACCCACTGGTTTGTACAGCTTTCAATGCAGATTTCGACGGCGACCAGATGGCCGTTCACGTGCCACTGTCAATAGAAGCGCAGATGGAAGCGCGGATTCTGATGATGTCCACCAATAACATCCTGAGTCCCGCCCATGGTAAACCGATTATCAATCCGACCCAGGATGTGGTTCTGGGACTGTATTATATGACCAGTACAAGGCCTTTCGCACGGGGTGAGTATCAGGTTGGAGCTGAAGGCAAAGACAAGTTCATCGGGGTGTATTCTTCTGTGAACGAGATTCGGATGGCGTATGATACAGGCGCAATTGATTTGCACGCGCAGGTAATGGTTCGTCAGAACGGGAAAATTGTTCCCACGTCGGTGGGGCGCGCTATCGTTGGCGATATTTTGCCGCCGGGGTTGACGTTTGAGACGGTGAACAAGGTACTTGACAAGAAGGCTCTGTCTCGAATTATCGATGCTGCCTATCGTAACTGTACAAATAAAGACACGGTTCTTCTGGCGGACCATCTTCGCACTATGGGATTTGAATTCGCTACAAGCGCCGGCATCAGTATCTGTATGAGCGACATGGAAATACCTGAGGCAAAGAAGTACTTGCTTGCCGACGCGGAAGCGGAAGTTGCACGGGTTGTTGGACAGTATCAGGAAGGTCTGATTACCGACGGTGAGAGGTACAACAAAATTGTTGATGTCTGGGCCGCAGCATCCGATCAGATTGCCGATGAAATGGTAAAAAACATTCAGTTGCAGGATGTGGTTGACCGGAAAACCGGAAAGACAAAAACGGTATCGAGCTTTAACCCTATTTTTATTATGGCGGATTCCGGAGCGCGAGGTTCGAATGCGCAGCTTCGTCAGCTGGCAGGAATGCGTGGATTGATGGCGAAACCATCCGGTGAGATTATTGAAACACCGATTACGGCAAATTTCCGTGAGGGATTGACTGTTCTTCAGTATTTCACATCGACGCACGGTGCCCGAAAAGGTCTTGCAGATACCGCTTTGAAGACTGCGAACTCAGGCTATCTGACACGTCGTCTGGTGGATGTGGCTCAGGATGCAACAATAACTGAGTTTGACTGCGGTACGTTGGATGGAATCGAAGTGACTCCTCTTGAAGAAGGTGGTGAGGTCATTGAACGGTTGGGAGAGCGCGTTCTCGGACGTGTGGCCCTGGATGATATTTATGATCCATATACCGGGGAATTACTGGTGGAGTCTAATGAACTGATTGACGAAGACAAGGTTGAAGCCATTGAAAAAGCAGGAGTCGGCAATGTGACCATTCGTTCCGTGTTGACGTGTCAGACCCAAAAGGGGATTTGCGTCAAGTGTTATGGTCGGGATCTCGCCAGAGGCAATCAGGTCAATATAGGTGAGGCCGTTGGTATTATTGCTGCGCAATCCATTGGTGAGCCGGGTACGCAGCTTACTATGAGAACTTTTCACATCGGTGGCGCGGCCAAGCGTGGTAAGATTGAACAATCCAAATTGGAAGCGACCCAGAGCGGAATGGTTTCTTTCCGAAACATAGAGCTTGCTTCGAAATCCAACAGCGATCGCGTTGTAATGTCAAGGAACGGCGAAATTGTCGTCGGCGACGATTCAGGGCGTGAATATCCGTACCCTGTGGTATACGGTGCGACACTGGCGGTGAAGGAAGGTGACGTGGTTGAAAAGGGACAACTCATTGCAGAATGGGATCCCTATTCGATTCCAATTGTCGCCGAAACGGATGGCATTGTTAAGTATGGAGACGTGATTGAAGGGGTCTCGATGTCGGAGATGCTGGATGATGTTACCGGTCTTTCCCGTAAAGTCATTGTTGAATCGAAGGATCCCGAGTTGCGTCCGCGTATTTCGATTAAGAATGAAAGCGGCGAAACGAAGATGACCGGTAATTCCGCTGCCCGATATCTGTTGCCCGTATCAGCGAATATCACAGTGAACGAAGGGGATTACATCGAGGCTGGCGACGTTATAGCGAAGATACCCCGTGAAACGACCAAAACAAAGGATATTACCGGTGGTCTGCCTCGGGTTGCTGAACTTTTTGAAGCACGCAAGCCCAAGGAACACGCGGTTATATCTGAGATTGACGGCGTAATTTCTTTTGGTAAAGACACCAAAGGCAAGCGGAAGGTGGTTATTACACCTGAAATCGGTGAGCGCAAAGAATACCTGATTCTCAAAGGAAAGCACATCTCCTGCAAAGAAGGTGACTTTATCAGAGCTGGCGAACCATTGATGGATGGACCAGCTAACCCTCACGATATCCTGAAAGTAATGGGAGAAAAAGCACTCGCCAAATATCTCGTGGATGAAGTACAGGAGGTATATCGTCTTCAGGGTGTGGCAATCAACGATAAACATATTGAAACCATCGTTCGCCAGATGTTGAAACGTGTAACCATCAAGGAGCCAGGAGATACTCGCTTCCTGGTGGATGACAAAGTGCCCAAATCCACTTTCCGCGCGGAGAATGAACGTGTGATGGCCGAAGGCGGACAACCTGCGACGGCAGAGGGGTTGTTACTGGGAATTACAAAGGCTGCGCTATCAACCGATAGCTTCATTTCTGCTTCGTCCTTTCAGGAAACGACAAAGGTGTTGACGGAAGCGGGTATCTCAGGCCGTGTCGATGAATTGGTGGGACCCAAAGAGAACGTCATCATGGGACGGTTGATACCTGCTGGAACGGGGGTTCAGATGTACAAGGACTTGACTATCTCGGAAACTACCGAAGATGAACTGTCCAGTTCTGATGATGTGCCCCCGACAGATTTTAATGGTATTACCGGTGTTACTTCTGCTTGACAAATGATTCCAGGTAACTTATAGACGACCGCCTCAGGTCCTTTTTATGGACAAAGGATAGAAAGAATTAATATGCCTACTATCAACCAATTAGTACGTAAAAGACGTAAAAAACAGTTTGATAAAAAAGATGCTCCGGCCTTGAGAGGATGTCCCCAGAAAAGGGGCGTTTGCGTTAGGGTTTATACGTCCACTCCCAAAAAACCGAACTCGGCCCTTCGAAAAGTGGCGAGAGTTCGTTTGACCAACGGTATGGAAGTGACCAGTTATATTCCTGGTGAAGGTCACAACCTGCAGGAACACTCTGTGGTATTGATTCGCGGCGGTCGTGTGAAGGACCTTCCCGGCGTTCGATATCATGTCATTCGCGGAAATATGGACGCCTCTGGCGTTGACGATAGACGCAAGGGTCGCAGCAAATACGGCGCCAAAAGGCCCAAAGGGTAGGGGATTAAGATGCCTAGACGTAGGGAAGTACCAAAAAGAAAAGTCCATCCGGACCCCAAGTTCAGAAGCCGCATAGTTTCCAAGTTCATCACCAAAATGATGTATGACGGAAAGAAGAGTACGGCTGAAAGAGCATTGTATGGAGCGTTTGATATCGTAGAACAACGATACAAGCAGGATCCGCTTGAGGTTTTTAAAAAGGCAATTGAAAATGCGAAGCCCAAAATCGAGGTGAAATCTCGCCGGGTTGGGGGCGCTACATATCAGGTGCCAATAGAAATTCGCTCCAGTCGTAGACTTGCGCTTGCGATGCGTTGGTTGATCAATTATTCGCGGTCTCGCGGAGAGCATACAATGCGAGAGCGCTTGGCTGCCGAATTGGTAGATGCGTCACAGAATCGTGGTTCTTCTATCAAGAAGCGTGAAGATACGCACAAAATGGCAGAGGCGAATAAAGCCTTCGCACATTATCGTTGGTAAAAAATTCAGTCATCTGATTTAGATGACCTATCCCGAGTTTTCTTCGGCGGGCACAACACCGTGCCGAACGATGCCGTTTAGGGAGCTCTTGCCGCAGACACATTGAGGGTGTTGGCGGATTGGGAGTTTAGTGTGGCCAGGAAGCCTTCCATTGACCATACCCGTAATATTGGGATTATGGCCCATATTGACGCCGGTAAAACGACACTGACTGAAAGAGTGTTGTTTTATACGGGTATTTCTCACAAGATTGGAGAAGTACACGAAGGTACTGCTCAGATGGATTGGATGCCTCAGGAGCAGGAGCGTGGGATTACTATTACCAGCGCTGCGACAGCCTGTCACTGGAAAGATCATCGCATCAACATTATCGATACACCCGGGCACGTGGATTTTACAATGGAGGTCGAAAGATCGTTACGGGTCCTGGATGGTGCCATCGGTGTTTTCGACGGGGTTGCCGGTGTTGAACCGCAGTCCGAAACAGTATGGCGCCAGGCAAATAAGTATCACGTTCCCAAACTGGCTTTTGTCAACAAAATGGATCGCACAGGCGCTGATTTTGATCGTTGTGTCAAAATGATTCGTGAACGTCTTGGGGCTCGGGCATTGGTAATGCAGCTGCCGTTTGGTGCTGAATCTGAATTCAAAGGCGTCGTTGATCTCTTAATAAACAAGGTGATCACCTGGAACGATGACTCTTTAGGTGTGGAATTCAGCGAAGAGGACGTACCTGATAACTTAACAGATACAGTTGCCAGTCATCGGGAGTCCTTGATCGAGGCTGCTGCTGATTTTGACGAGAGCATTATGGAATCATATCTGGAAGGCGAGGATGTGTCTGCGGAAAAGATTCGTGCAGCTCTCCGCAAGGGAGTTATCTCCTGCCAGCTCGTTCCGGTTTTTTGTGGCTCCGCTTTCAAAAATAAGGGTGTGCAACCAGTTTTAGACGCGGTTGTCGATTATCTGCCTTCGCCAGTTGATTTGCCGCCGGTAGTTGGGATTCATCCCCATACTGGAAAAGAAGTTGAACGTCATCCTTCTGACAAGGAACCGTTTGCTGCGTTGGCTTTTAAAATTCAGAACGATTCGTTTGCGGGGCAACTTACATATGTGAGAGTGTATTCAGGGGAGATTGAGGCTGGCAAGCGAGTACAGAACGTTGGCAAAAAGAAAAAGGAACGCTTCAATAAACTGTTGAAGATGCATGCCAATAAGCGTGAAGAGCTCACTCGTATCAGCGCGGGAGATATCGCAGCGATTGTGGGGCTGAAATTCACTTCCACCGGTGATACACTGTGCGCTGAGGGAAATGAACTCCTGTTGGAAAGCATTGAAGCGCCGGAACCAGTGATTTCCATTGCAATTGAGCCCCGTACAGTCGCTGACCAGGACAAACTTGCCGTTGCACTCGATCGTCTTGCGTTTGAGGATCCGACCTTTGTAGTAAAAACGGACGAGGAAACAGGGCAGACACTTATTCGGGGGATGGGCGAACTTCATCTGGAAATCGTGGTGGACCGGTTAAAAAGAGAGTTCAATGTTGCGGCAAATGTTGGCGAACCCCGCGTGGCATTCCGGGAGACTGTGTCGAAAGAAGCAATAGCAACGGGTGAATTCGAAAAAACCATTGGGGCCGTGAATCACAAAGCGGCCGTTCCACTGAAGATTTGTCCGGGTAAACGAGGCGAAGGAATTATTTTCAAGATAGAGGCCAATGATTCCGGACTGACACCTCAACTTATTGAATCTATAGAGGAAAGTGTACGAGGGGCGTTGGAATCAGGGGTGCTGGCGGGCTATCCTGTAGTCGATGTTGAGGTGACTATTTTAAAAGAGTTGCAACATCTTGTTGACAGCACAGAATTAGCGTATAAAATCGCCGCCTCGATCGCCTTGCGAGATGCATTGCGTGAAGGTGCGCCAGCCCTGCTGGAACCAATCATGGATGTTCAGGTTGTCGTGCCCGATGAATTTCTTGGTGATGTGGTTGGAGATTTGAATCGAAGGCAGGGGAAAATTAACGGTATCGAAAATAACGGCATCGCCCAAATGGTGAATGTCAATGTGCCGCTAAGACAAATGTTTGGATATACAACAGATTTAAGAACACTAACCCAGGGGCGTGCGACGTATACAATGCAATTTTCGCATTTCAGTGCGGTGCCCAAGGAAATCGCAAAAGCGATTCTAGGATGAGCGTCAGTAGTATCTGCGAGGGTCTGCTGATAAGGGAGCTTTATCATGGCAAAAGAAAAATTTGTAAGAACGAAACCACACGTCAATATTGGAACAATTGGTCATATTGACCACGGCAAAACCACATTGACCGCAGCGATCACGAAAACGTTGGCCGAGGCTGGTGGTGCGCAATTCATCGCATTTGATGAAATCGATAAAGCGCCTGAGGAAAAAGAGCGCGGCATCACCATTGCGACAGCGCATGTGGAGTATCAGACAGCGAATCGTCATTATGCGCATGTGGATTGCCCCGGGCACGCTGACTATATCAAG
>JBNKCR010000068.1:0-6524 GCA_050287845.1 Polyangia bacterium | reverse complement strand
TAAAAAAGGATTAGCGCGACCCTTGCATTCCCGAACCTGGTATTCGGCGATAGTGTCCATGTCATAGTGTCCATGTCTTCGAGGATGTCGGTCTGGGTATTGAATTTGTTTAAACGCATCACGATTCACTCATGAAAATCTGAAGTGTCTATTTTGAAATTCATGAAAATCCAAAGCGGTGTTTTGTTATTTCACGGAAGAGTTCCGACTTCGTTAAACTGTATCTTGCGCTTTTGTCAAGTAGCGATGTAAATTGATTTTCAAACAACGTTACCAACAATGCATTCCCGAACGATGAAATTGGGGGCACCCGACCAACCAAACACCCAATTGCACCCTTTTTCAATTAATCTTCTTTACAATCAGCATCTCTATCGATCTCAGAGCGAGATCCAGACCCCCGAGATTTCCCTCCTGTCTGGCATAGAATTGAGAGAAATACTACAGTTTTTGATTTGTTCCAGTCCCGTATGATGTTACGATCATTGTATTAGAAACAAACCAGCTTAAAGGTCCTGGGGACAAGGAATGGTTTTGTATGCCCCTTATGATTACTGTCTCTTAGTTGCATCTCGATCGTTAGCCGAGCGAGATATTGTTTGATTTTGCGAAGGATCGACAAAAATGATTTGATGCTTCAATATGCGCCCATGAATGAAAATGACCAATCACACCATAGAGCGATTGTTGATGCGGGCAGTGCCTCATCGAAGCATTGGCTTCAAATGGTAGAAGGAGACATCGTCGCTGCAAGTGATACATCAAACATCGAGGTTCCGCATTCTTTACGGCACGCGCTCGGTCCGTTACGACATGGCCAAAAGGGTGGCAGCGGAAAGCGTGGTGTGCTGGTCCATTCAACAGTGTTTCAATCGGCTCTAACCGGTGAGAGCATCGGTCTTGGTGACCAGGAGTACTGGAAGCGCAGCGATGAAGCGATGAGTAAAAAGAATCAGCGCCATAAACGCGCGTACGAAGAGAAGGAGAGCTTCAAATGGGAGGCTGCAATCGAGCGGGTCTGCCAGAAGTTTCCTGATTTTATGCGACGTTTTATTTTTACGATGGATCGCGAAGGCGACATATATGAACTGATGACCTACCTTTTCAATCGAAGCCTGAGGTATGTGATACGGGCATCATGGAATCGTAGAACAAATGTACCGCAGCGAGGTGTCCTGGATGCGGCGTTGAGTGCGCAACTGCTGGGCACAGTACGGGTGGACATACCTCAAAAAGGTGATCGTAAAGGTCGCGATGCGATACTGGAAATTCGCTCCCAGAGAATCAGTCTGCAGCCACCATCCGGAAAAGAATCGCTTCCGTTTCTGGATGTAAATGTAGTCTACATTAAGGAACCGAACCGTGAAGATGGTCTAAGCTGGACGCTGCTCACCAGCGAACCTGTGGAGACACTGGATGACGCCCTTTATGTGGCGCGGGCCTATCGTCTTCGCTGGAAAGTAGAGGAATTTCACAACATCTGGAAATCCGGAGGCGTTAATGTGGAAGGTCTTCGCCTTCAAAGTGAAAGCGCATTGCTGAAGGCCGCTGCTGTACTGGCATTCTCTGCCATCCGCCTCGCGCAGCTTTGCGACGAGGCAGACCCGGAGCTGCTTCGTATACGCACTGAAATGGAAATCATCTCTCGTGGCGGAAAACCCGTATGTAAATCAGAAAATGCCTCAATTACTCAAGGGCTTACTTCGCCGGAAAGATTATGTACAACGGTGCTGAGCGAATTGGAATGGCGCATTCTTTGGGCACATCACAACAAAGGTAAACCGCTTCCCAAAGAAATTCCAACCCGAACCTGGGCATATCGCCATATCGGTCATCTGGGCGGGTGGTTTGATTCGAAACGTACCGGCCGCGTCGGTATTAAAGCGTACTGGAAAGGATACTGGAGATTGCAGGCTATGGTAAATGGCGATTTACTGGCTCAGGAAGCAGGGTTGTTTTGAATACGATTGAGATCCGATCAAGAGACAGTTATGATTAGGAGGAAAATATGGAAAAAGAAAACCGGGAAGTAATGTTGTCCCTGTGTACTTGGTTACTGATAGCTGGGAGTATTGTGCTTGGTAGTTGTGGTGGTGACACTGGAGAAATGGATAACTCCGCACAGGTGGAGGATACGGAAACGAATGACTCCGCACAGGTGGAGGATACGGAAACGAATGACTCTGCACAGGTTGCATATGCTGTCTCCGGCTCTGCACAGAAAGGGCCATTTCAAAAGAATAGTCTGGTAAGATTGTTTGAGCTTGATGCTGCTTTCAACCAGACGGGGACATCTTTCCAGACTGAAATTAATAATAATTTTGGGAAGTATCTCCTGCCCGCCAATTTGTCATCTCAATATGTGGAACTATATGTTACTGGATTCTATTTCGATGAAATTGCGGGAAGTCCTTCTGTTTCACAAATCACTTTGGATGCGGTTGCAGATGTGTCCGTTAGCCGCAGTAACAACAGTATTAACATCAATATTCTTTCTACGTTGGCAAAAAAGCGGATGCTGAAGCTACTTGGATCAGGGATGTCATATCTGGAAGCAGAAAATCAAGCAGCAAACGAGGTGCTCAATGCTTTTGGTATTGAAGGAAATTTGCCGGAGCGCTTTCAAAGCTTGGATTTGTTGGTAGATGGTGATAGTAACGCAAAGCTGCTTGCAGTCTCCGCCATACTAATGAATATGGCAACCATTGCGAGTGAACAGAGCGACAATGTTTCAGCATTTCTTTCCATCATTGTGTCCAACTTGGGTTCAGACATTGAAGACAACGGTATTTTGGATGATATGGATTTGCTCGGAGATATGCAATTCGCCCGTAACCGAATCAACGTTTCCGAGGTGAGAACATATTTGGAAAACTATTTTACGACTTCCGATCCCCTTGCGGTCATACCAGAGTTCGAAAAATACATTGGCTCGACTATCAGCGACGAGACACTCACCCTAACGGCATCTATTCCTCTTAATTTCGACGCTAGGGATATAGAAAATTCAGTGATGGTTTCGCCAGATGGATCTTACGTCTATGTTAGAGTTTCAGATAGTATTGCTGTGATCGATGCACAATCAAGCACGGTTGTTAGGACATTTGAGATTGGAGGCAACTTGAGCAGTATAGCCATTGACGATGAAGGGGCCATTCTTTATGCAGTTGCTGAACCGAGTACCATTTTGGGTATTGACACTGCCACCGGCGTTGTTGTGAAGCAACTTGACCTCGATATTGAGACTTCATTAGAGTTGGCTGGTGTTCGTTTGGCGGTCCTATCCGGTTCCATATTGTATGTAATGGAAGACAGCCATATGGCCTGCGGCATTATTCATACTATTGATACCAGCACAATGAGTCAAATAGGTACCTCTACGGATCTGTGCGTATATTATCCAAGTGGACTTGCCTTATCAGCAGATAAATCGAGATTGTATATCGACAGCGACCTTGGAAATGTTCAAGTGTTATCTCTTTCGAACGATACTCTTGAAAAAGAGCTATCTCTTGATTACCGTGTGGAAAGTAGTATCCCGACTCCAGATGGAGAATTTTTTTATGCGGAATCCCCTTCCGGCCTTGTGTTGGTTGATGTCAACAGTGGACCTGGAACAGTTGTTAAAACATTCGAAATGTCAACCAATGGTATTTACTTGTCGCCGGATGGTTCGCGGTTGTATGCAATAGTTGATAACGGTACTCTTGTGCTTATGGATACATTGACCCACACGGTGCTTACATCATTGCAATTGAGCATCGGCGATTATTACACGATTATTGGTACTCCAGATGGTTCTCAACTTTATATTCCCAGGACGGATACAAATGAGTTGTATGTTGTCAACGTAAACTAGCTGCAAGAATTGTATTACAAAACTTCCACGCCTTCCACGCCTTGCTCAGATTGTCGTGAACCGATTCCACCACGAAGTGATAATGATTGGACAACAATACAAAAGCAGCAATGGGAATATCGATTCGTCGGCAAAAATGTTCCCATGGGAGGGCCCTCGATTCATCCGGTGATGACATGCCCTCGGAAAGTCAATTCGCGGTTGTCTCGCGGGAGCATGCGACGTGCGTCGTAGGATAATGTAGGCAAACTCTGTCATGCTGCAAGGCGTTCCCTGGCGGGGCCTACATCGCTTAAATGTAAATCCTCGCCGTACCCCGTCTATACAAATTTGTGAAAATCTGCAGACTTGGAATTTTTCAAGGAGGTGTCGGGATGACATTGGAAGAGTTTCAGGTTGAGTCAAAGAAACGCAAGGTTGGACCGGGCAGGAAACCACAGCCTTATACTGACGAGCAGAAAATGTTTGCGAGGGATTTCGCGGAGAAGGCGTTGACGGAAGGGATACCGCGATCAGTTGTAATACGCCGACTCGGGATTTCAGCGACAGCACTGAATAAGTGGATGAGTCCGGAAAAGATGCACGGCAATGGCGAATTCCGTCGAATAAAGATCTCAGCACCTGCTGAAAACGCGGGCACTCCTGTGCTGATAACGCCTGCAGGATATCGCATTGAAGGTATTTCAATTGAAAATCTTGCATATCTTCTGCGACTGCTATGATTGGTCTGACGCGTGCGGTGCGTGTTTTCGCGTATACTGCTCCGACGGATATGCGGCGGTCGTACAATGGTCTGGAGTCACTGGTACGTCGGGAGCTGGGGCATGACATCATGGATGGAGATCTTTTTCTTTTTATTAATCGCAGACGCAACAGGGCGAAGGTTTTGTTTTTTGATGGCACCGGGCTATGTATTTTAATGAAGCGTATGGAGCAGCGGGGGCGATTTGCCTCTCTGTGGAAAGATGCGGACAAAATTGAAATGCGGATGACGCCCAGTGAGCTGTCGATATTTCTGGAAGGCGGCAAGGTGGTGGGACAGATCCCGCTGATTCTGCCTGATCTCACCAAAGACTCTCTTGCGGTATCGCGCAAAATATGATCAAACGGTTTTCGTGCTGAAGATAGAAACCATCACCGACCTCGATACCGCCCGCAATGTCGCCCTCATGCTGCAAAAGGAAAACGAGCGTATTCACGCGCGTCTTGAGGAGATGACCAGAGAGCTGGCGAAGCTGAAAGGTCAGGACGGTAATCGTCAGCTGGAGCTGGAAATCCAGAAGTTGCAATCGCAGATGTCAAAGCTGCAGAAAATGATGTTTGGTTCCACTTCGGAACGTCGCGGCAAAAACTCGGATGAGTCCAGTGATTCGGATAAAAAAGATACGCAACCGCAGACCGGTCACGGCCCACGGGAGCAGCGCGAACTCGACTCGATAGACAATGTGTACGACCTTTGTGAAGAGGAAAAAATCTGCGACGCCTGTGGCGGTGTACTGGAAGAATGGGAGGGACAGGCAGATGAATCGGAGGAAATCAGTGTCGTACAGCGGATGTTTTTCATCAAAAAGAACATTCAGAAAAAATATCGCTGCAAATGCGGCGGCTGTATCAAGACCGCTTCCAAACCGCCGTCGCTGATAAACGGTGGCAGATACACGCCTGAATTCGCAGTGGAAGTGGCCGCTCAAAAATATCTCGATCACATGCCGCTGGAACGTCAGGTGCGTAAAATGAAGCGGGAAGGTCTGAAGGTCGATTCGCAGACGCTGTGGGATCAGCTGTGGTATCTGTCGCAGATACTGAAACCGGCATACAGCGCATTGCTGCCATTCATATTTTCGTTTCCGGTGATCTGTGCGGATGAATCGATTTGGTATTACCTTCCCAAAGGTGGTCGGAAACGCAGGTACATCTGGGGCGCGTCGTGTCCGTTTGGTGTGCATTATCGGATTGACCCGAGTCGCAGTGGCAAAGTGGCAAAAGAACTTCTGGGCGATTATGCAGGTAAAATTATTACTGACGGATACGAAGCGTACAACATCCTGATACGCGAAGGACCGGATAAAAAGAAACCGCTGATTATCCTGGTAAGCTGCTGGGCGCACACCCGCAGAGGGTTTACCGACTGCGAAAAAGACTGGCCGGAGGAATGCGGCGAAATTCTCGACATGATGGGTGAACTGTATGCGGTGGAACGCGAGGTGCCCAATCCGTGGTCGCTGCCGAAATCCGAACGGACTGACGCGTTTAAGCTTCGGGCAAAACTGCGCGATGAAAAATCCAGGCCGATAACAAAGCGTATCAAAACGTGGGCCCAGGGTCAGCTTGCTTTTAAGGAAAGTGATTTCCGCAAAGCGGTGGAATACATGCTGGGGCGCTGGGACAAATTGATGCTGTTTGTCGATGACCCGCATATCCCCCTCGATACCAATGAAATCGAACGCGGATTCCGCGGTCCGGTGGTCGGTCGTAAAAATCACTACGGATCAAAATCACTACGCGGTACCGAAGTCGCCGCCATTTTCTACAGCCTGATAGAAAGCGCAAAACTGTGTGGCATCAATCCGCAACAGTATCTCCTCGACGCGACCAAACGCCTGCTCCAGGACCCGGAAGACATTCTCCTGCCACATCAGATGATGGAACTCTGAAATTTTGAAGG
>JBNKCR010000067.1:0-8398 GCA_050287845.1 Polyangia bacterium | reverse complement strand
AGATCCCGTCATCTAAACCTCCAGAGGACTTTCACCTCCAAGTCACTTTCCGGTTCGCTTTCGCTCCCCGGTTATCCAGCGCCAATCTCCGGCGCTGCACGCCATGCCCGGCGCACTAGTTGCGGGGTTTATCCCCGCTTCCAAACCCTGGTGCAACAGTGCTAAGCGGGGAGCATAGGTTAGTCTTTAAGCCGAAATCACCGCCATTATGAATATCTCGTCATTCCCAACTTGATTGGGAATCCAGACTGCAAGCTACTGGATGCCCGAATTCTCGGGCATGACGGCTACTTCTTAAACGGAAAAATTCGGGTAATTGCTATACTTCAGGCTAAAGATCTTGCCTATGAATCACGTATATGTACCAAAATATCCATTGCCATCAATAATAATTGAGAGTCTTCAGCGATAATTCAATTCCCCGCACGCATGATTCTCAGCTCAAAGATATGGGCAATCGCTGTACAACGGGAGGATGATACATACTGTGGCGGCGGACCGCTGCCCGACGAGTTCAAAGTAAGCTCAATTCGTTCGATATTGCCCCATGAACTTCCCCCATTGGTCAATTCTTCGTCGAAAATAGCGGATACAGGTTGAGGCTGGGAGTATTGCAAGGCTATGTATTCATTCCCCAGCGTATCGAAGAGAACAATCGCAAATGTCACGCCTGCTCCGCCAAGGTTCTGGACCGCTTCTGCTGCTGCGGCAACCCGTATCATCTCAATATTCGTTGGTGCAGATAATGTAATCGTATCTGTCACTCTCACTCCGCAATCCGCAGATGTCAGTATAGAGGGATCGCTTTGCACACCAGTGCCGTAGTAGGTTTCAGAAGATCTGTCTAAAATGGCATCCGCATCACTGTACAGATTTTCCACTAGCACATCCGAGTAAACCAGATTTCCGATATTGCTGGCAATACAGCCATTTTCTAACATGCACACATCGCCGTTATCCCATGTGATACCAATATTGGCGTTTCCCACCTCGTGGAGAGAAACCGCCACTTCGGATTCCTGTCCCGCAACAATTTCGGCGGTTACAGTATTTGCCGCCCATGTTGGGATACTGGTCAGTGAAACTTCCGAACATTGTAGCGCAAATGCTTGGATGGCAAAGGTTGTCATCCCGGCGGGAACCTCTTCGAGATACATGACGTTTTGTATACCGGGGGGTCAGGGTGATTTTTTCGTACTGTAGACTTCCATCGCTCCCATAAACCTGAACCTGCAGGCATTGCGCGCTTGCGGGCGGCGGCTAGATGTATAGCGACATGGCGCCATTCAGCAGTTCTGCCGATCCTTTGGACTGATCACATCCCCAAAACGCAATACAGCAACTGAAAAATGCAAAAACAAGTGTGCCAAACTTTTTCTTTTCAAAACTCATACCAAACCTCCTGTTTATTGGGTTATTACATGCCCATAAGCACCATCTACGGACACAAAAAAACGCAACCAATCGCTTATGTGACAATCGATAGAATTTATAAATTGTCACAATTCAAATATTGTAACTGACATGGCGAAAGCGAATATGAGAAGGATGTTGAATTGAAAGGGAAACAACAGTTCAAAGGTGTTGTATGTTCCGTTGAATATCCTAGAGCGGCGATCGGTTTGGTTCCGCCAGCGAAATCGCGGGAATACGAACAGCTTTGCTGCGCACCCGCAAGGCCCGACCGAGGTGTAGCCATAACTACATCGACCGAGGGACTGAGGACGAAAGCGCAAAGATGCCGAATTACTGCGATTGCAGCAAGGAGTCAAACCGGTCGCCGCTCTAGCATTTATATATGTTGCAAATTATGATTCGCTCCGGGATGGCTGTCAATGGATTAAAAGTTACGGTTCCTGCATCGAGGCCGTTTATGTGGGACTGATTCAAACCACTGCTCCACACAAAAACGGAGCCCCTAACCCACAAGGCCAGGTTCATAACTGCCCACTCGTATCGCTGTGTCCAGAAAAAGCACACAACCACCGGCTATGCGGCCTCTGCATCATACAACATGAGACTGATAGCCAGTAATCAATCGATAAATCGAGATCCGTCCCCAGAACCTCAGAGATCCGTCCCCAGAACCTCACATTTGTGCTAAGAGCTGTTCCTACCGCGACCTTCGAGATCAGGAGAAGGAAGATCACCGCATCGACCAATTGACGCTACACTGAGCCACCTTTGGTGGCCCGAACCGAGGATGCCGCGAAGCGACCATCCTTAAGCCGCTTTGAGCGGCTCACAATTTTTAAAGCCCCTGGCTCTGCCGTGGGATGGTTACGGGGTGACTCCATTTGACTGGACGTAACAATCTGGGAGTCCCGCGTAAAACTCAGCAGGCATACCCGACAGCGCTGAAACCAAAGAATCCATATTTGCAGTGTCCACTCCCCAACTCTCTAGATATGCAATTAACTCCTTATCGCAATCGGTCAATTGAGATTCACTTTCAGAATCAGTCGCAGCTGGTTCGGAATCTGTTGCCCAATCAATATTTGTAGCAGTATCTTCAGCGGTATCGGTCAGATTATCGGTGTTCGTAGCAGTATCGATAGCAGTGTCGATAGCAGTGTCGATGTCGGTATCAGTCGTACTATCTGTTTCTGAATCGGTCAAACTGGTATCTGCTGTATTTGTGTCAGAATGCGTATCCACAATATTTGTATCAGAACCTGTTTCGTTATTTTCAGTATCATGATAATTCGTTTCGCTGTCATCAATCGTTTCAGTGGGTGTATTGTTATCAGTATTCAGCGTAAGCGTATCAATTCCCGTATCTGAATCGGAATAGCTGTCAGTATCATCCGAAGAAGTATCCGGAGCTCCAATACTCTCGGAACTGCTGTCTATTGCGGTATCTTTGTTTTTATTACTTGAATCAGAGCAGCCAAATAAAAAAAACACAATAAAAAAACACACGGTACGTTTAAACATCATACATTCATCCTTTCGACAACGTTTACGTGACTTCTATAGTGTTCATCTTAACCTAGGTGATTACTAATTTTCATAAAAATTGTAGTTTTTATCAATAGGAAAGAAAACAAACACTTCAAATCTCTGATACTCTATCTACTAGCGAACGCACTACTTGAGCGACATTATTTTACACAATTATCAATTCTATTTCTCAACCCAGCAAATCTTTTAGCTGAATAAAGATATCAATAATGTCTTCAACGGTAATTACCTCCGGTACGCTAATTCCATAGATGGCTTCAAATTCTTCTATGAGATCACTATTTTCACTGCGAAGGCTGTTAATTTGTTTTTCATCCATATTCTCTTCGAGAAAAATTATTGAATTCATATAATGAGCCGCTTGGATAACAAGAATATTTTGGGCCAAATCGGCATTTAACCCGAAGATTGGAACCACATACAACGATGGATTGAGTTCCTCGTTTATTTCATCCAATAATCCAAAAGGCAAGCTGGCGACATTCAATAAAAACCGCGACTCGCCTTCCACCTGCCCCACAGTAAACGGACTTTCAAATAATGATCGAATATATGACTCGCTGTATGCGCCTTCAAATTCAATGGTTTCACAGTATGTTACTATATCGTAATGTGGAAAAAACAGACCCTCATAAGAAATATTTTCACTTACCTTTTTTATGTTTCTGGATACGCCATTATTGTTGAATCGGACAAAACGAGAGTAGTACTTAAATTGACCGGGATGAAGACTGTATCTGTCAGCATTGATGTGCCCACGCAGCGTGAAGTAATTGTATACCCGATAGAGTATCTCGATGCCGTCTGGCTGTTCACCAAAGACTGGTTCGCCCGTTTTGTCAATATAGGTTGTATGGCTGGCAAGCCAACTATTTTGCTGCTCCAGATAATACTCCTCATTAATATAAGGTATCGTTGATATAGATTCATAGCAGACTTGAACAGTATTCGAAATTTCTCCGAAGATGAAATCCACGGATTTCACATGGAAACAGAGTGGTATCCCGCGAAATCCTTCGGCCTTTATTTCGGTTGAAAAACAACAGACACAAACCAATACCAGCCCAAATATCCACCGAGTAAAATAACCTGACAAAAAGGGGCTATTCTTCAATAATTTCATAGCGAACTGCACCAGTCTCATAAGTCAACTTATTCCAGCGATTCCCCTGTTCATCTGTGTAGGGCTCAATTATTGGTTCAGATGTTGGGCGAGCTTCAAGTTTTTTCCGACTTTCAGCTACAGTTTCCAAATCCCGCATAATAATTTCCCGCGACAGATGGTCCGTTCGCTGTTTAAATTTCTCCAATGCATCCTGTACTTTTTCAACACGATCTTCCTGGAATTTCTCGACATCATTTTTTGTTATGTAATCTGTTCGATTTTTGTCTGCGCGTTTTGCTAAAAATACATTTTTTTCATTGTGCTCATTTTTAGCAATTTCTTCATCCTGTGTTAGTTGTTCACTATCTACATCACTATAGATGACGCCTTTAAAAACTGTGAAAAAAAAACCACTTCCCACAAAAAGAATCGTAATTGCCAAAAAAAAGAAAGCATGCTTCCGTTTCATTTCAATTTCCTCCTATAAAACCGGCGATGCTGTTTCCGAGTGCTATGGAATCGAAAACAATTCGGCCTTCCATGTAACATGTCTCAAGATTGAAAGGCTTAAGATAGTCACGAATATCGTAGTCTCCTTTTTTAAGGCAGTTAAGTTCGATTTTTAAAATGTCTTCCTCAGTCATCGTATTGTTTTCGATATTTTCCTTATAAAACATGAAAAAATTTATGAATGATTGTTCACTGTAGTCATCTATAAATTCGCTTAAGTTATCCATACCAGCCATTAATCCGTTTTTTATAAAATAGATGCTATTCACAGCGAAAAAACCACTGGTACCCAGATAAAGACCCGCCATTACCTTTGTCATCACCCAAAGGTCCACGTCTGAAAAATGAACAATATCCGTTGTGCCTAAAAGGATTCCTCTTACAGCTGCTGTTATCTGACTCTCGTGCGCTGCATTTGGTTCAAAGCGGTTGTTTATTTCGGTGCACCTATTCGCGCTAAACTTTTGAAGCATTTTTTCTGCGGTTGGTTTAAAGTAATTTATGACTGAATGCAATCCGCTGGAAGTCACTGCTCCCTGGTCAGGATCGAGCATGAAATCAGCAAAGTCTTCAGCCTCATCTTCATCGCTTAGACTTTTAAGACATGCAATTGTTTTATCTACAAAGAAATCAATGTATTGTTCATTTTGAGGACCCACCTGCGATTTCATCGATACCGTGATAGTGTTGTTGAACCGAACATCTATTCCTTCAGCTTCTTCTTCGGCAACCTCAAATACACTCAACAAATAGTTTCCAACATCTTTTGATAAAACGGGCTTGATTCTGTCATCATTTTCTAGTTTGTAAAGGCGAGCAGTGACAGAAGGCAACCCATAAAAATTATTGCCATCAGACTCCCACGCTTCGACTTCTGGCCAAAAAACATATGAGGTTGACGGTAACGGGGTTGCCACAGCACCAACGCATATCAGACTTCCCATAAAAATGGTATACAGAATACAGGTCACGCTTCGAGCTATTTTCATATTGGTATCCTCCGTAAGAAAAAAGGAGTTTGGGGCCTTTTAGAAGACCCCAAACTCAAAAATGTTGAAATTACGCCCAAGGATCGATAACGCCGTTGTCGTCTACCGTTTCCTCTTCTTCTGCCTCTTCAGCTTCTTCCAGACAATCTGCAGAAACACCGTCGTCGCCGCAGAGAGCGTCATTCCAGCCCACATCATGATCGGCTTCTTCCTTATACTCCTCTTTGGATTCAGCCGGGCAGGCACCAATGTACTTGTCCATCAATGTCCCTTTCCAGCAGACAATCGGATCACCGTCGAAACTTATCCGCTGTGTTTCCTGAACGTTTCTCTCAGTAATGCGAGTGTTAAAAGATACTTTATCCGTAGTCTTTTGATCTTCAATACGTGTGTGCCAGTAGAAGCTTCGACTTGCGCCAATAACAAAACTGGTAACCGTCCCCCAGACAGGACCAAATGCCAATGTCCAGCTCCTGTATCCCCAAAAATCATAGTCATTGCTTTGGGCGTTGTCTGCATGCCAATCAAGCTCGCTGTTCACATAGTCCTGATACTCGTCTTTTTCTTCGCTTGCTTTGGCGCCACGCGCCATTTTCAATTCCATATAGTTTTCATAAATATGCTTAATTGTGTAGTAGGCAGCGCTGTCAGCTGAACCTTCGTATATGGAATAATTACATTCACCATTTTCAAACGCTTCATAGTGAATTTTGTTATATACGTCTCCATCGTAAATAATCGCTCCATCCTTCACATCAGCACGCCCCTTTGCCTGCCAACCTGTTTCAAAATCACACCAGACGCGTCCGTCGAAATTGGGACGCATCACACTGATGTCAGCTTCGAAAGTTACAGGAACAACCATTGCGCCGGATTTGCTGGTCTGAGCCATAGTAGAACCGAGCCATGTCAAATCCATGGTGACATTGCATGCACGAGTGTTACCGCATTTACCTTTTGTACCCAGATTTACCCCAAGGAAAAGGCGTGCGCCGTCTACGTATTTGTCAAACGTCACGGAGCTCTCATCTGCGGCTGAAACGCTTGTGGATTTTGCATATACATTTGTTGGAGAAAGGCCATTTACCTGGACATCAGGTCGAATAAGACGATATTTTGAAATGAAATTGACCTCTTTGCTCGTATATCCACTTTTGTAAACCACCTGACGAACACCGAACTGCCCTGCGACAGTTGTGCGTTTGATTAAACTAGTCAGAGCATCTACCATACGCGCAGGTACCAGAGATGCCAAATCGGCTTCTTCTGATGCTGTCGCTGAAACGCCCAGAAAAGCCAATTTCAGTCGAACCTGGTCAGCTACTTCCTGGCGCAACCGAATGGGGGTATCTTCCACACCTTCTTCGCCCTCGGACAGAAGCGCATTGTATTCAGCCTTCAACGCTTCAATAGAATCCTTAATATCATCAATAAGACCGAGATAGATGGCAACCTTAGCCGAGTCATCTTCATCCTCGACGAGTTCATAGAAATTCTCCAGAGCCTTTTCTTTTGAATCGAGATTTTCCTGTACCTCCTGAAGACGAACGAGATTCATATCGAAAGCCTCCACCAAATCCATAGTGGACAACAGAAGCATCAGTGCCTGGTTCGCAATTTCCTGAGCGCCTACCACACCATCGGATTCGAGTGTCTGAAAATACGGCGTCACATAATACTTTTTGGCGATCGAACGATTATTCATCTCGGCAATAGTATTGGGATTCATATGGTCCGCAAATACATCCATTCCTTTTATAAAGGTTGTGAACTCTACTAATTCATCATCTGAAAAATATGCTTGCGCAGCGACAAGGTCATTACCATCAAGGGGTAACGAAGAAGGTGTCATAACCGGCGCAGCAAAGCTTTGGCTGCTTATTAGACAGCCAATGATCAGCAATGCATACAATAATTGATTTTTTTTACGTGTGAACCACATAGCTTTAATCCTCCATAGTTTGTTAAAAAACACGATACATTTCTCTGGGTGCGCACGCCAGAAAAATTTACCCACTACTTCCAATTGGTCGTTGCGCGTATATTCAGCACTTGCTAAAGATTTGTCAATGCATTTTCAGCCCCGAACCAGGGCAGTCGCAAGAAAATCATGAGAAGGCATTTGTGAGGACTTTCATTCTGTAATCCATTTTGTAGTCGCAGAAAACTCGTCGTTTGCTGATAGTCAATTTATCGTCCTTATATGCCTTCAAAATGCTGAAGGCAGAATGCCTTATGATATTCAAATTTTCGGCTGCGTTTCCGGTTCTGATTCGGCAGGCATCTTCTTTGAAAGTCATGTCGATACACCAGTGAAGCGTATTTTCAATACGCCAGTGTTCGCGTGTGGCAAAATTGGCTTCAGCGGCAGACAGCCTGCGGCTGCTGATATAATATCGCGTATCGTTTCTGGTTGTCCCTGAATGATTATCACGAAGAAATCGGCTGCACGCCGGTGGAACGGTTTATGGCGGGGCCTTCAGTGATGCGCCCATCGGTGGACCCGAAAACACTGCAGCTGGCCTTCAACGCCCGGCGGAGTAGCAGGCAGCGCAGAAGCGACGGCACCATTACTCTTGACGGTGTGCGGTTTGAAATTCCAAATCATCTGCGCACGCTGGACAATCTTACCATCCGGTATCGCAGCTGGGATTTGTCATTCGCCACAATCGTCGATGGTCGCACCGATGCCGAGCTGGCAACCATACGGCCTCTGGACAAACAGAAAAACGCCTGTGGCATGCGGCGTCCGCTGATGGACGGCGGTGCGGCGAGTTATCCGGATGACATAAAGGACAATGAACAGGTCGCGCCGCTGCTGCAGCAGATG
>JBNKCR010000066.1:0-5905 GCA_050287845.1 Polyangia bacterium | reverse complement strand
ACGAGCAGCTTTGATGCGCGCCCGCAAGGCCCGACCGAGGTGTAGCCATAGCTACATCGACCGAGGGACTGAGGACGAAAGCGCAAAGATGCCGAATTACTGCGATTGCAGCAAGGAGTCAAACCGGTCGCCGCTCTAGGTGTGCTGGGAGATCTCGCATGGTGGTCGGGCCAGAGCGCAGTCACCCCAGTGGGGGACGTCCTGTATGTCTTCGGCAGCACAGATGCCGACACGGATACAGATTCGGACAGTGACTCAGACACCGATGCGGATCGTTACCCCCGAGGCGCGCCATAATGGTGATGATAAAGAAATATTGCGTCAACGACATTTGGTTTATAAGAGTGCAAAACAAAAAGAACCAAACCGTTGGACTGGAAAAACACGAAACTGGATCCCGGTAGAAACGGTGTCCTCAATCCGGCAAAAGTCTCAATTAAGGAGGCCGCATGATGCAACACTCATGCGACAACTATCTTGACATCCGCCGCGGTCTACCCATAAAAAAATTTGACTCTCCATTAAACAGGAGTCACAATACAAAATCATTTAATTTCCATCTTGTTATCAAAGGAATATCAATGGTGATATTCCTTTGTGTGTTTCAATGTTTAAGCAATAAAATGTAAATGAAAAAAATGGGGGTAAGAATGAAAATTCAGTCAAATGATTCCGGTGGAAGAATGGATACTTTCTGGGGGCAATCCATGAATTCCTATGACCAAGCCATTAAAGATGCGATATCCGCAGCAACGAAAATGCTTAACGGAAAAACTCTTGAGTGGTTTGAAGTGGCCGAATTCAGAGGAGGCTTTTCCGATGGTGCACCTCAGTTTCAAGTTGCAATCCGAATCGGATACGCTTCATAAATTCGTCATTCATCGTACTGCATCCATTTTGTAAATCCTCGCCGTACTCCGTCTATGAAATTTCGTGAAAATCTGCAGACTTGAGATTTTTCAAGGAGGTGTCGCGATGACATTGGAAGAGTTTCAGGTTGAAGCGAGGAAACGTAAAGTTGGTCGAAATCAAAAACCACAGCCTTACACTGATGAGCAGAAAAGTTTTGCGAAGGCGTTCGCAGAAAAAGCGCTTTCTGAAGGGGAGCCTCGATCCGTTGTATTGCGCAAGCTGGGCATTTCGGCGACGGCACTGAAAAAGTGGATGTGTCCGGAAAAGAAAGAAACCGCAGGAGGATTCCGACGGATAAATATTTCAGCACCTGTGACAGACATAAACTGGTGACTCATGGGACTCATGTGGGTCTGGATCGAAATATGGGGTTCTCGATTTTTCGGTTAATCTCCACAGAATGTGTTTGATACTGACATTAGATGACGATGTTTTCGTTGGTTCAGTAACGCCACCACCAACCCCACCACGCCCCCCAAATAACTCGAATTATAAATAACCCCCACAACCGCAAACCGCCGCAACACCTCTCCTGACAGCTCCTGCTCCCAACCCATGAATGCAATAGCTTGCCCTCCTTCGCCAAAGGCTTCGGCGGATCTTAAAAACATAGCCCATCCAAACACCACCCCCACACACAATGCCATCACATATCCGGTCATGACAACCCGCTGTTAAAAAAATCCAGCATGCTGTTTTTTTTTAGCCGGGTCGACGAGGATGGCATAGCCACCGCAGTCAATCCCAAATCCACGCAGAATATCTTTCCGCGCCGTTGTCAGGTCATCACTGTTAAACCGAACCCGCGCAATCCGCCGTCGCTCCTTCGTCGCTATGGCGCGACCTTCAAAATTCGAATCGCCCCCACCCACTAATCACACCTCTGGTGTGACGCCGGCAGCTTATTTTGCCGCGCAAAATAAGCGAGAGGTACCAGGTGGCCAGAAAACCGATGATCGCAACGAACACCCGATTCGGCAGCCCGAAATCCGCATAGTGAAACTGGTAAAATTTGAAGTGGGTGAAATATTGACTGAGGTGGCTCCGCCATCCTCGTCGACTCGATTAAAATCTTGCAGCTTCACAAACTGACGTTTGTTCCGCCATGCAATTTTTCAATAACGAGTTCCGGTGAAGTGGTGTAACTGATTTGGTCGTGAATCGCGCCATATGCGCCGCCGATGATACCGCCCATTAAAACGTTAGGAATGATTTTGCGCCAGTGGCGGACTTGGGGATATAGCCAGTGGCGGTTGAATTTCATATTCAAGGAACGCGGAATGGAGACTATCCATTCCTTGCGGCACGGGGAAGCAGATAGCGTGTGAGTTATATGGCGCGCTCCGCAGTCTTGTGATTACGGGGGAATCTCCGAAGATTTTGGAAAGAAATAATTTTAAAAGAAAGAATGACGGCACGATTGCGAGTGTTTCGCTGCGCGGCGGGATGGTGGACGCTGCGCGTCCACCGGTGGAGTTAAATCTTCGGGGCTTCCCCCTCCATTACTGCGACCAGTGCGAGCGCGGAGTGAGGTTTTGGTGGATTGGGGCGTGGGTTAGTGATGGATTCAGTAGCGAGTATACGGATCTTGACGCTCGGGAGGATTGGCTGAAGTATCTGCACGAGCAGAATTTCGCCCGACTCGTGCAAATAATCAGACAAAATGTTACCAAACATGCTAAAACTGGTGACATTATGTCTGAGAATTCAACAAAATTTCAGTCTGCGATAGATACGTTTAAACAAAGCGGGGGCATGCTGCGCATGAGTGAAGCCGTTGCGAAGGGAATATCTCGCTACACGCTGTATGCGATGAGGGACGCCGGTATTATTGATGCACTCACGCGTGGGGTTTACCGGCTGAATTCCACTGACGGAATGACCAACCCCGACCTGGCAACTGTCGCTCGTCGTTGTCCGGATGGTGTCATCTACCTCATTTCGGCGCTCTCATTTCATGAACTGACAACGCAGGTGCCTCATGTCATTCAACTTGCAATTTCCAGAGAATCGAGAGCCCCCCGCATCAAGTATCCACCGACCAATACTTATCGAGTATCAGGCGATGCCTATTCTCAGGGTGTTGAGACGCACACCATTGACGGAGTGCCCGTGCGTATTTACTCCCCCGAAAAAAGTATTGCCGACATCTTTAAATACAGAAACAAACAGGGGATGGACGTGGCACTCGAAGCGCTTCAAATGTGGGCGAAGCGCAAGAAGCGCAGCATCAACATGCTCATGAAATATGCAAAAATATGCCGTGTGGAAAAAGTCATTCGCCCGTATGTGGAGGCACTGCTATGACACCGGTAAATATTGCAGCGTCGGTACGGGCGCGATTGCTCAACAAAGCACGCGATACCAATCGCCCCTTTCAGGAGCTGATACAGTACTACGCCCTTGAACGGTTTCTTTACCGGTTTGGTGTTTCAAAACACAAAGAGCGCTTTATTCTTAAAGGCGCGCTAATGCTTCGCGCCTATAATGCGCCGATGATGCGCCCCACCAAAGATATTGATTTGCTTGGCTCCGCCGACAACAGCATTGAAAATATTGAAACCGTCGTTCGCGATGTGTGCACCGTCCCGGTTTCCGATGACGGCATCGCATTCAGTCCAGATAGCGTCAAGGGCGAACTCATCAAAGAGGAATCAACCTACAGCGGTGTTCGGGTAAAATTCATGGGCCAGCTGGAAAACGCAAGAATCCCCATGCAAATCGATGTGGGATTTGGCGATGCCGTATTTCCACCGCCCGAAGAACGCACATACCCAGCCATGCTGGAATTCGAAGCGCCCAGACTGAAAATGTATTCCCTCGAAGCGGTCATTGCGGAAAAGTTTCAAACCATGGTGGAACGCGGCACCCTCAACAGCCGCATGAAGGACTTTTTTGATATTTACACCCTATCAAAACAATACGAGTTCAACCGCGACAACCTGGCAGCTGCCATTAAACAGACTTTTGAAAACAGAAATACCGAACTCACGGCCAACCCGATAGTCTTCACAGAATCCTTCGCAAAGGACGAAAACATTGCCAGACAATGGCGCGCGTTCTTAAAACGGGGGATGAAAGGGACTGCCCCGGATGATATCGGTGAAGTAATTAGCGGAATCCATCAGTTTCTTTCCCCAATACTATTTTCTACTTCCGACAAATAATATTCAAGCCAGCCTCCGCGGTATCAATTGTGCGGACACTGACCGCACAATTCAAAATCAGACAAAACGTCACCACTTTATGCATATATGAGGACATTTTGTCTGATTTGGTTTAATTTATTCAAAATAAACGTATTATGAGTACTCCAAAACCAAATAAATTAAACCAATTCCTTCAAAACCACCCCATGGGGAGCGTAGTCACATCGCGATTCCTGGCAGACAACCACATATCGAACGATTTGGCGCGCATCTATGTCGCATCAAACTGGCTCACCCGCATCGGCCGAGGGGCGTTCATCCGCACTGGTGACACCGTGGAATGGCAAGGAGCGGTGTATTCGATGCAATCGCAGTTGAGCCTTTCGGTTCATGCTGGCGGGCTGACAGCGTTGCAGATGAAAGGACTGGGGCACTACATACCTATGGGAGAGGCAACCGTTCACCTGTTTTCTGATGGACAGGAAAGACTACCTGACTGGTTTGCCCAAACTGACTGGCGGACGCCGATTGAACACCCCAATGGCGCACTGTTCGACTTACCAGCGGGGGCCTCACTTACGGCGTGGCCCCACAAAGAGTTTGAAATAAAGGTTTCAACGCCGGAACGGGCAGCATTTGAGATGCTCTCGTTGGTGAAGAATAACGCCGATTTTGACTATGCACGTACTGTGTTTGAAGGATTGGCCAGATTGCGTCCTAAAGAAGTGCAGCGATTATTGGTGGCATGCCGTTCAGTGCGGGTGAAGCGTATGTTCCTTTGGATGGCAAAAGACTTTAACCATCCATGGGTGGAGTACCTGGACATGGACGCCGTGGACCTTGGCAAAGGAAAGCGGGTTATTTATGCCAATGGGCGTTTCGACAAAGCGTTTCAAATCACTGTGCCCAAAGAAAATTTGGATGGGTGTTGAATGCTGTTGCTATCTGTTGATACACGGAAAAGGGATACGTGGGGGTGCAGGGGCGCGCTCCGCAGTCTTGTGATTCCGAGGGAATCCCCAAAGATTTTTGAAAGAAATAATTTCAAAAGAAAGAATGACGGCAAGATTGCGAGTATGTCGCTGCGCGGCGGGGTGGTGGACGCTGCGCGCCCACCGAGGGGTGAAATCTTCGGGGCTTCCCCCTTCATCACTGCGACCGGTGCGAGCGCGAAGTGAAGTTCTGGTGGTTTGGGGCGTGGGTGAGTATTGGATTCAGTAGCGAGTGTACGGATCTTGACGAGCGGGATGGTTGGCTGAAGGCATGATTCAAATTGTAGACGGGCTTGTGAAATTCAATTAAACTGCATTGTATGGTTGAGAAAACAATATTTCATGATGTGATTTTGGATTCGCAGGAAATCAAGGATTTTTGCGAGACGCATCATATCGCTAAATTGTCGTTGTTTGGTTCCATACTCACCGAGGCTTTTCACGCTGACAGCGATGTTGATATTCTGGTTGAGTTTGAATCCGGTCATACACCTGGCTTTTTGCAGATGGCTGCCCTTGAGGCAAAGCTTTCGGCGATGCTTGGCAGAAAAGTGGACCTTCGGACCCCAGCCGAATTGAGCAAATACTTTCGGGATGAGGTGCTCTCCAAAAGCGAAGTTCAGTATGGACTCTAAAGACCGCATTCGAATCCAGTATATAATCGACGCGGCCACCGAGGCGATGGAATCCGCTGCCACGCGCTCACGGGATGACCTGGACAAAGACCACATTTGGACTTTAGGGCTCATCAAGTGCATTGAGATTATCGGAGAAGCCGCCGCCCGCGTTTCAGCGGAAACATGTGAAGCATACCCGGAAATCCCATGGCCCATTATCGTTGGCATGCGCAAC
>JBNKCR010000065.1:0-78758 GCA_050287845.1 Polyangia bacterium | reverse complement strand
AGTTTCACCTCAACTTCCGTGCCGTCCGGCTGTTTGAACGTGTACGGCTGGGATGACGTGGGTGCTGCTACGGCCAACTGACTGACAAACAGTACAGTAAGCGGCAGCAATCGCGTTAATTTTATAGGGAAACGAAACAGTATACTCATGCTGATGTCCTCCTTTGAATTGAATCAACACCTTTTTTTTTTAATTTTAAAAGTTGTAGCGCCACTCCATAGCTCAAAACTCAAGTTAAGAGGGTGCAGATTTCAGTCTGACGGGAAAACAGTATATGAAAAAAGGTGTCTCCCGGTGTAAGTTGTTGTTGTTGAAGCAAAAACATACAACCAGAGACAACACCCATGACAACATCCATGAAAGACAATCCCTCATCGTTGACATTAAATCTCGCAAGTTTTGCAGAATTGGAGCAGTTTCTGGAAGCCCGGCGGGACTCTTCCACAGCAAAAGCCGCCATGAATTCTGAAGAATGTGAAGCTTCTGTACGCCGGATGGCCCATGAGATAGAGAATGAAATAAACGCGGAAGAATTGGCTCGCAATGATGTCAGCGTTCCTGAGATTGTTGTGGAGGGCAAGGTTTGTACACATCTGTCATGGCCAGACAGATAGCGTACATGATGGGTAACAAGACTGGTCAGGCCACTCCCCTTGTAGTGGAACGCATGTCGAATCGGTTCCAAATAAGTTCCGAAATGTATTAAAATAGATATTTATGCCGTGAACACGCCTTTGATGTTGACTTATCATGGGAATAAATGCGATTGAAATTAAACGATTTTGTTGATGAATCGCTGGCAGGTATGTCGGTATATCGAATGTTGTTAAATTGTTGAGGTAGTATGAATCCAACTGAAATAGCGGTTTGTAGTCAAAAAGGTGGTGTCGGCAAGACCACTTTGTCACTTAATCTGGCCCTGGCGTTTGCCGAACTTGGTCATAAAACATTGTTGATAGAAGCGGATCCGCAGGGCAGCCTTGGTGCCTCCCTTTTAAAATCGGAGGATTTTGCCCCTGGGTTAATGAGTTACTTTGATGAAGTGCACCCGATTGGAGACGCCCTCGTTCAAACGAAAGTCGCTGGTCTGTCGTTGCTTCCGTTTGGAGAAAATGATCCGCTTGAGAGGCTGGACGTGGAGGCCAACCTTCTGCGCGGTAACCGCATGGACAATCTGGTGACGGATTGCCGGGAAGCGGGATTTGAATTGACAGTTTTTGACTGCCCTTCCGGTTTTGGCATGATGACCCAGGCCGTTCTGAGATCCGTGCAGCATCTGATGATTCCGGTACAGGCGGAACCTTTGTGTCTGCGGACGATTGGTCATTTTCTCAAAGGAATTGAAAGTATTCAGGAAGTTGCCAATTCCAATCTTACTTTGCTCGGACTGGTGCTCATGATGTTCGACAGAAAGAGCGATGCGTCATTTTCCGTGCTGCAGTCCACATGGGAGTCATTTGATGCCTCGATGGTTTTGGAAACGGTGGTGCCCCGGTTGAAAGTGTATCTCGACGCGAGTTTGAGAGGGGTTCCTGTCGGGTTTATGGCAAAGGGGCAGTCTCCTGAAGGACGTCGCTTCAGGAATATGGCTGAGGAAGTGATAACCAGAATTGCGCCGAAAGCGGGGGAAGATGATGAGAACGAGCCCATCCAAACGCTTCTTTAATTTAAATGAGGCTGTTCAGCTGAGTCGTAAATTGTCATCCCCTGCGAGACCGTCTGGCGATTTGGGGATGAACGCACCGGCGATAAATAAAACTCGAACTGGCCTGCGGTCGAAAATTGTTGATGATGCGGTGAATAGCGTATTTGGAGCTGCGATTCGTGAACCGTTTACTGCCGATGCCACCAATGCGATGGCGCTCTGGCAGATTCTTCTTTCGTGGGCCAGGGATGTGGTGGGTGCAGACGGCGCATTTGCTCTGGAAAGATGCGGATTTCGAATTGCGGCCGTCGGAAATCTTGCCCCATTTCCGCCGGAGATCTTTTCAGAAGCGTTTGCCTCGGCCTCGCGACTGTTTGATGTGTACCTGTCCGGTGGCATGGGCATTTCCGGCGTATCACTGATGTTCGAGTCCCTGGGACGTGTTGTTCTCTTTCCGCTGAGGATTGATGATATGTCCGTGCTGATTGGTTTTTCGGCGAAGGGGGCCATTCAGCAGGATTCAGTAACAACGGTGTGTCGTACTATTACAGCGGAGGTCACTCGTTTTGAGCGCGGTATGGACGCGTCTTTGGACGTACCCGGGGACGTACCGGTGGACGCACCCGGGGCGTCACCGGGAGAGTCTGTTAAACCGGCGCGAGAACAGGAAGAACAAATTGAGGTGATGCGTTGACACGTTCATTGTCTACAGATACTGCGTTGCGCATGAAGCGCATCCTTATTGATTCCGGTGCAACGCATCGGGAGGGAACGCACACGTTAATCGATCTCCTGCAAACCGAAGCAATTAAACAATCCAATCTCAATCTGGTCGTGCTGGGACGTGGCGAGCGGCAGGGAGAGGTGAAGCTGACCAATGGGCTCGTGTACAATGTGAGTGCAGGTAGCGAAAAAGGGCATCGAGCCCTCCTTTCAATCCTTCACTGGGATATCCAGGAGATCCTGGTAAAGCAGGGGGACGCGGTCGGCCTTGACGTTGTCCACGACTGCCTGTCCGTTGAGCAGATGCTGTTGGAAATCGCAGATGAGGTTCCAATTAAAAAAGAGATAACAGAAGAAACAGTATCGGAGGAGACAAAAATGTCGACCATTGAGGAAGATATACAATCCATCCTGCAGCGCATGGTTGAACGCCTTGGGGGAATTGACGGTGCGATGCTTGTGGATCTGGAAGGGTTCATCGCTGCGAGCTACGGTGGTTATGTCGGTAATACGCAAGATGTTGAAATGATTGGCGGTATCGCTACTTCCGTCTTAACCATGACGACCCGGATGGCAAACGAGCTGAACACTGGCCAGGTGGATCGTATTATGATTCACGGTGCAGAAAGGCATATCTTTGTGTCTCGCGCCGGGGAGGAAATGAACCTGGTTACCGTTGCCCGGAAAGATGCCTCGCTTGGACTTATATTTTCCGAACTCAATCGGGTCGGCGACCGCATCGCAAATACAATGAAGGGGGCTGACTGACGATGGCGCTCAGTGATAAAATTGAAAAACGCGCGCTCCGCCCTCACCATGTTATGGTGGCGTCTCTGCTGGCTGGGCTCAACGAGATGGGAATGTTGAACCAGGCATCTGTCAATGTCGCGTCACGTCGCGCCGGCAGGTATTTATCTGATTATGCAAAGGCCAGAGAGTCGCTTGACAGCCTGGCTGCCGGGCTCTCCCGGTCGGAAAAAGTCCATCGGCTGGTTACATTGCTGGATAAGCTTCTGGAGCTCGGGACGAAGGTTGAAGTGGTGGAGGCGGATACCGGTTTTGACGTTGGTATTCTCACCGCGGGGTGCAAGTTTTGTCCCAAGGGTGTTGGCGAGGCCGAGCTGAAAGGGGCGCTCTGTCCGTATCCCGGGATGATAGAGGAGTTTATCAATGCATTTCTGTCACCGGAGGAAAAGGTCAAACTTGTGAGCATTGACCGTCGGCAGCTTCGCAAAAAAGGGGACAACTGCAGCATGTTAATCCGCTGATTTCGACACCTGTCTCTGAACGCCGACAATCTTCCCACGAACAGTTCGTCCTCGAATTTTTCGGTTTGTCAAAAAATCTCTTACGAATCTCATGGGACAGCAAAATGAAGAAGCGGCTCCTCCTGGTTAAGGTTTTTCATCCAAATCATCTTACCAGGTCTGGACGCCGCTTCTTCATTTTGCTGCCCCCGAAACACGCCGAAATACGCATTATTGTAGAAACACTTTTAGCGCTGACACAAACAGAACAGTACATAGGCATGGCTGTCTGACCAACGTCCAAATCAAGATCCAAACAGATCCGATGTGACGTTTCCCTGAATAAAAAGTGGCACAGTCCGGCACAGGGTTTCCTGCTGAATTTGTCAACGTTTCCAAGGTGTTGTATTGTTTAACGGTGTGGTATGACTTATGCTGGCATAAGATAGGAACGCCATTCTGTTCGCAGGGAAGGGATGATAATGAATCAGAAAACAGTAACTCGACATTCGTTATTGCTGGTTGTGATGCTGGTCAGTTTCGGGGGCTTCGTTGGATGCGACCCGCCTGAAGACGGAGACTCGGACGCGAGCGATTCAACGGCCCCGGATTGCTCTCTCGTTGAATGTGCGTCCCCGTCGGTGGTTTTCGTCAACAGCGCAGCCGAACCTGGCAAAGATGGGTCGTCGTGGCAAAGCGCGCTCACCTCGGTGGGCGAAGCTGTGGCGCTGGCGGCCCGGGACGCACAAACCTGTTGCGCAACGCAGGTCTGGGTGCAGGCCGGCCATTATTATGTGTATGAAGACAATGCGGAAAACAGTATCACGATGCAGCCGTGGGTAGACATCTATGGGGGGTTTGCCGGCACCGAGACGGATGTTACTCAGCGAGACTTCGAAAAAAACATCACTGTACTCGATGGACACCAGTTTCTCGAAAGCCCCAATCAGGTTAACCATGTGCTGCGTGCCGCTGATTACTCCACCCTTGACGGATTCGTCGTCACCGGTGGTCGCTCCCTGAAAAACGCCCAGTCAGGATATTGGCTCAAGGGAACTGCACTGCTCATGGTCGATGCCTCCCCACTCATTCGAAACTGTGTATTTGCCCAGAACGGGCTCTCCGGGATGGAGTATAGCTCTGCCGGCGTGGTCCACGGAGACAACAGTTCCGCTGTGCTGGAAAACTGCATTCTGACCAGCAATACTGGCCATCAGGGAATGAGCGCCGACAGCAGTTCCATCACATTGCGCCAGGTGGTGTTTGCAAACAACTACCTGCATGAAGGGTGGATGAATAAGCTGCACGGGGAAAGCTGGAAATTGTCGGGCGTAACGACCCTCAGCGGGGAAATGCTATTGATGGATGTGAAAGATGTGATCATTGAAAACTCAATTGGCTGGGAACTGGAGACCTCCTGGGCCGCAGGGTTTTTTCATACCGGCGAGGGAGTGATGTCGGTGGAGAGAAGCACGTTTACCCTGATGGATGAAGGCGACGGAAGCAACAATGTGGCATTATCAACCAATGGGACTCTCAATGTTCGAAACAGTATTATCTGGGGTCCCGAATCCGCATCATCCATTGCAAGAAGCGGAACGGTCGATGTCCAGTACAGTGATGCGCTGGAGTGGAACGGGGGTACCGGTAACATTGCCCCCGTGGCGGATCCAATGTTTAAAGGCAATATTTCTGGCGAGATAACGCTGGCCTCGGTCAGCTACAATCCTGAAACGATTCAGACCGTGCTTACCGCAACACCTGAAGAACCCTTTGAGACAAACCGGTTTAAGGGACTGTTTATTGCCAGAATGTTACGGGCTGAAACGACGGACGAGTCTGATGAAGAAACGTATATGCCGCAGAGATGGTCCTATGTTGCCGCCAACACGCCTACGGAAATTATTCTGTGGGGCGATCAGACGTGGATGTTTCGGCGCAACTACATTGTCGCCGTATATGATCCGGGGTTAAGCGAGGGGTCTCCCTGCATCGATGCTGCGGACAGCGCAACCATTCCCCCGACTGACCACCTGGGCGTTGCTCCCAAAGACAGCCCCGCCCACGAAAACACGGGCATCGGCCCCCCATGGGGCGACATGGGCGCACTGGAATTCCAGTAACTTCCACCATATTCATTTCCAACCATGACATCTGAATTGATTCCCCCACGAAAACCGCGGTTTATCAAGAAGTCGAGAACCGAAACACTTGTGCGTCTGGCCCGAGGCAGGAGCCCGGTGCGTTAGTAGCGCTCGCCGGGATCTGTGCCGGGGGGTGCCCTTCGGGGTATTCCTACCGCGACCCGAAACACCTTATGGGACAAGCAGATGGGGAACAGAGGCCCAACGAACCCATCGAGTATACGGAAAGGCCTTGGCCCCGCTTGACAAAAGTGAAGAGGAGACACTGGTGAACATTCTTGGCCCCACTGAAATTTGCATAGTATATTTGGGACATATCGGTTACGGCCAAGTTTAGCTGTCGGTTAAAGCCCTTCTTGTGGGGAGGTGATAATCATCGAAAATGAATAGCATGGCCAAGAGAAGGACTGAAACCTATTAGTCAGTTATGCTCAAAAAAGTGGGAGACTAGATTCCATGTGGAAAAAAACGATCGTTATCGACCATAATCCAGAATCCGAAGTGAAACCATTGGATATACGCTTTAATCCTCCATTTTTGGTGACTCATGAAGACAGTGGCGTTAATCTTCTGATGCAGGAATTCGATGTTGTTGATTACGAGGATTCGAGACTGCTCTATTACACGCCAAATCAAGTATCAATCTTTCTTTCTATTGCGGGTAGAAATGTGAACGCTGCCAAAAAAACTCGAAAACAGATCCTGAGGGATTCTTCAGAAAGAGACTTGCTTGCCGAAAAGAAAGTCGACACTGAAAAGTTGCTCAATAATTCAAAACGTGTATGTGAATTTTTTGAAGCCATTCAGACGGCTGTTGTGTTTGCGTTTACCGCGATTGAATCATTCGTTAACCTTAGCATTCCAGCCAATTATGTTTATGAAAAGAAAACCAAGAGATGTGTAGAGCAGTATGACAAATCAAAAATAGAACGTTATGTAGATTGGAAAACAAAAATATCAACAATACTTGTCGATATTTATCAGACGCCAAAGATATCAAATGAAAAATGGTGGGGGAATTTCCTCCTTCTGGTGAAACTTCGTAACGATATCGTTCATCAAAAGTCAAGCCGTGATACAGAACAGTTAGCGCAATTGTTCAAGGAAGAAATTTTCGAAATATGTGTATCCGCATTGCAAGTGATTGGATTTTTCTTCCAACATACGTTTGAGAAAAAGAACGCAACTTTTGTTGGAAGCTCTAATACATGGCCCATTCTCGATCCAAACAATTTTGTAGTTAGAGATCTTGGAGAGACACCTTTAGTTTATGGCGACGATCTCGATTTAGATGCGGTTCCCGAAGAACCAAATTCAGTAAAGCAAAGAGGAGAGTGGCAGAACAATGAAAGATAGGTCGTGAGCGCAGCGTCGGGGAAGAAATCGGCGGTGGCGTCGTGAGGGGAAACTGTTTTGAAGCCCTGAAAGGGCGCCTGCATATTAGCCCAGCGCAACGCGCTGGGGATAAACGGCAAAAAAACAATCACAGCCCTGAAAGGGCGTTCCATCCCCGCGCCACAAAAACAACGTCGAAACATATTATGGGCCGCCCTTTCAGGGCTCGGGAATCGTGTGGTGTGCGTGAACCCCAGCGCGTTGCGGCGGGCTAATATGGGGTCGCCCTTTCAGGGCTTGGGTTTTGGGTGGTCTGCGGCCAACCCCAGCGCGTTGCACTGGGCTGTTATGTCACCGCCCCGTTGGGGCTAAGACAGGGACCAAAGGCAATCCAATGACTGAAGCTGAAGTGCGTCAACACCTGATAAACGCCATGCACGCCGACTTTATTGGTCCGTTTGTTCCCGATGACTCCCCGGAAGGCGGGCAGGAAGTGCTTCCTCTGCCGCCGTCACGCTGGTATCTGACTGGCTTTCTGGCGCCACAGGGGGGCGTTGACCCCGAGCCGGACGATGAAGACGCGGACGGTGAGTTGGCTGCGGGGGAAGAGAGTCAGGCGGAGGATGCGGGGAATGCGGAGCCGGAGACGAAGCGGCGGCATCGGTTTCCGGCGTCTATGGGGTTGTCGGTGTTTTTACCGGCGGCAACGGATGAAACAGACACCATTACAGTGACGGTTCGATATGCGTATTACGACAAGGTGGATATTGCCGAAGGGCATGAGAAGCAGCAGAAGACAGGGTGGCAGAGGGTGCCCATGAAGCCGCAGGCAATGAAGATTCCGCTGCCTGCACGTTCCCGTGCAGGTAAGAACGCTCTGGCCCTTCTGATTTGATATATGGTATTCTGTGAAATACGTAATGCGGCACTTCTTTCTATCTGACAGGGAGCAATTATGAAACGAATGTTGTTACAGATTCTTGCAATTGTCTTATCGGTTTTCTCGATTGCCTGCACTGATGAGAGCGGCAATTCAGGCAGTCCGGACGGTGATACGGATACGGATACAGATACGGATACAGACACAGACACGGACACGGATATAGATACGGATTCTGATACAGATACGGATTCTGATACAGACACGGATACCGACACCGACACCGACACAGACACCGACACAGACACGGATACGGATACGGATACGGATACGGATACAGATACGGATACAGATACAGATACGGATACAGATACAGATACCGACACCGACACAGACACGGATACGGATACGGATACAGATACCGATTCTGACAGCGATGGGGATTGCAGCGACAGCTGTCCCTTTGATGGCGGGGTGAGGGCATCCTGTCAGCAGCGATTCATGTATGGCATCAATTATGCCTGGAATCAGTTTGGTGCCGACTTTGGCGGGGTTCCCGAGTGGGGAATGACCGGCGTTGACGGTAACGCTTCGGAGTACGACACTCAGCTGGGGGATATGGCGGACCATGGGGTGAATGTGATTCGCTGGTGGATGTTGCCCGATTTTCGGGGCGATGGGGTGATTTTTGATGGTAACGATGTGCCCACCGGCATTGGGGATACCATGGTGGCTGATATTCAGAAGGCCCTGGAGCTGGCGGACAGGCATGGTCTGTATCTGATGCTGACGCTGTTTTCGTTTGATGGCTTCCGTCCAACGAAGGATGAGTTCGATGTGCACACCCCCGGGTTGCAACCCATTGTGAAAGACAGCGCATCTCTGGATGCATTGCTGACAAAGGCCGTGGCCCCGATTGCGAAGGCAGTGGAAGACAGCCCGTACAAACACCGGATGATTGCCTGGGACGTGATTAACGAACCCGAATGGGCCATGACCGGCGACAGCCTGTACGGTGATCAGTCGTTTGACACCAATTCGGAACTGGAACCCCTCACCCATGAGGAGATGGAATCATTTCTGGCAAAGGTGATAGAAGTGTTGCGCGCCAACAGCAGTGCCATGGTGAACGTGGGCAGCGCGGCCCGCAAGTGGATGAACGCGTGGAAGAACCTGGATGTGGATTTTTACCAGATTCATATGTACGACTGGATTGACGAATGGTGGCCCTATGAAGATGCGGTGAGCTCGTTTGCCATTGACGATAAACCCGTTGTGATGGGAGAGTTCTTCACGTCCGGATTGAGCCGGGCTTCGTATACCGAAGAGGTCACCGCTTACTACGAAAACGGATATGCGGGGGCACTGGGCTGGCAATACAATGAATCGACACCGGACCAACTCGACGAAATCCTGGCGTTCACAGCGGCGCGCAGCTGTGAAACCGCCTACACCTTCACGGGCGGAACCACCTCGAAATCCGTTCGTCCGCTTCCGTCTGCACTGACAGAAGCACCAGTGCCCCTGCGTCAGTCCCGACGCATCTGCCAGCGTACCGCCACCGGCTGGGATTGCAGCCGGTAATTTCCCATTGTCCGCTGAGGCCGCATCTTACACTTCGGGCATGAAGCCTGAAAAGGGAATAGATCTTCAGTGAGGGGTATCGAGTTCTTAAAATGCAGGGCGGTAGTTTATCTGCTGCAGCGAACACTGAGGTTGTTGTAAAAGTCATTTCGAAATCCCCCCTGGCGGCGGGGTGTAAAAGCCCGCTTTACATTTGCAGAACGCGATTGCCCGTGGATGTTCAGTTGGAATGTGTGGACATTTTTCCGGTGAACCGATAAGCTGTTCGGGTCGATGGATTCATTGGCCTCTTCCCCACAGTTGCTTTTTTGGGAATGTAGCCATTTCATTTGTATAGAAAATGAATTGGAAGATGAGATTCTGCATGCGCGTGCAAAATTCGTTACACGATGTTATATGGGAAAAATAATGAATGATTCCATGTATTTACAATATTTTTTGATTATGGTGATTTGTTCCATCGGGAGGTGATGCGCGATTTGCGCCCGGAAAGGGGCTGTCTTGCGACGGGTTGGGACAGGCTTGCTGGGAGTGATTTTTGACGGATGTTCGGGGGTGGCATCCGGCATCGCGTACGGCGGAGCCGGGGGGGACTCGCCTTATTTCTTCCGGGGGCTTCCCGTTAACGTAATCTGAAAAAAATGAGTTGCTGTTGAAATCTTTTGCGCCGTTTGGGGCTTGAAAAAGAGGGAATGCCCGAGCAACAGGAGAAAAGGCATGAGAGTAAAATATTGTGGTTTATTGGGTGGGGTGGCGGTGGCGTTGATGATGGCGGGACTGATTGGCGTGATGTGGAGCGGATGTTCCAAATCGGGCAGCGGGCCGGGGGGGGAGTTGCATGTGGTGTCGTTTTCTCCGGAGTTGCCGGTGCTCGACAACCGGGAGCCGGTGCAGGTGAAGTTTGACAAACCCATTGTGCGCGACGACCAGGTGGGCAAGCGGCTTTCGAATTCGCCGGTGGGGTTTGCGCCCCCGGTGGCGGTGGAGGCGCGCTGGCTGGATCGGTACACGCTGCTGGTGACGCCCACCGAGGATTACGCGCCGTCCACCCGGTATGAGGTGACCCTGGGGGAATCGTTGCGGCAACGGGTGCCGGAGGAGGAACGAACTCATTCGTTTGTGCATGACCCGGTTTCACTGAAAGGCATTGAGGGAATGGACCCGCTGGCAGCGCCAAAGGATCCCCGGTTTTCCCTGGTTTTTTCTCATGTGGTGAATCCGGAGGATGTGGTGAAGTCGTGCCATTTGCTGCGGGTAAAAAACAGCAGTCAGATGCCGTTGATGCTGCAGCCGGACCAGAAGAAGGATGTGCGCATTGCGGTGGCGCCCAAACATCCGCTGATGCAGGGAGAAGCCTACCTGGTGCAATGCCGGGCGCTTCCGGCGGCTGCGGGCAACTGGGCCCTTGAAAATGGGCAGGCGGAATTTTCGACCTTTGCGGCTTTTGAAGTGAAAAAGGCGCTGCCCACAGAAGAGAAGGTGGTGCCGGAAGCAGACAGAATACAGATTCATTTCACCACGCCGGTGGAGCGGGCGGCGTTTGAAAAAGGGGTGGTCATCAAACTCAACGGCATGCCTCTTTCCACCAGCCACTTTGAACAGTCGGACGACGGCAGGGTGTACCGGTGGAACAGTTTTCTGGAAGCGGTGTCCAGGTATGAAATCAGAATTAAGAAGGGGCTCACCGACCGATTCGGCCAGAAGCTGAAAAGCGGTAAGGTCATTCGCTTTGAAACCCTGGATGCGCCGCCGGGCATCAGTGCGGAAACCGGTGTGCAGACCATTGAGTCGGCCATGGGGGGATATCAGGTGTGGACGCGCAATGTGAGTGCCATGGAGGTGGCGTGCGCCCGAATTCCCCAGAGGCGGATTGCGGCGCTGCTGGGGTCCGGGGACCTGCCTTTGTATTCGTGGATTAACAATAATGAACAGGATGTGGATTGGCAGAAGTTGAAGCTCAAGCCCAGACGGCAGGTGCTGCAGATTGATGGGGTGAAAAACCGGTGGAAAGAGCATCGGCTTGTGCTTTCGGAAATGTGCAGCAATGGCGATGCCGGTGGCATTTACCTGGCGCAGCTGTCAGCGGATGAGGTGCGGGCGCAGAAGATTTCGGATGGATGGGGGATGTACCCTTACCGGGTGCTGGCCAATGTGACGGATTTGGGGGTGGTGCTGAAGGCGGGGCCCGCGTCGGGGATGGTGTGGGTGACGTCGATGTCGAGCGGAGAGCCGGTGCGGGGCGCCGCGGTGACGGTGTACAGTGTGGAGGGGAAACGTCTGTTCCGGGGCGTGACCGATGGGGATGGCATGGTGAGATTGCCGGGGAGCAGTGCGTTGAATAAGAAGCAGAAGAGTGGCGGCGGCGATGACAGGTACGAAGATTATTATGTGGCTCAGCGGTTCATTGCGGTGGTGGAGAAGGGGAACGATGTGGCCCTGGTGGACGGTGACTGGAACGATGGCATCACCCTGTGGAACTTTTCGGTGACCGCCGACCGCAGCGGCGGGGAACGTAAAATTCGCGGGTTCATTCAGTCGGACCGGGGCATTTACAGGCCCGGGGAGACGGTGCATTTTCGGGCGCTGGTGCGGGAGGTGTCGCTGACCGCATTGCCCCGGGTGCCTGAAGAGCGCGCCCGGATTGAGATTGAAGATTCGTACGGTGCATCGATTTTTCAGAAGAACACGGCGCTGAGTCGTTTTGGCAGCGTGGATTTTGACCTGAAGCTGAGCAGTCAGGCGCGGCTTGGGGATTACTATGTGCGGATTACGGTGGCCGGGCAGACATTCCGGGAGCGCTTCAGTGTGGAAGAGTTCCGTCCTGTTTCGTTTGAAGTGAAAAAGACATTTAAAAAGGCGGAACAGCTGGTGGGGCAACCGCTCAAGTATTCGTTTGTGGCCGACTATCTCTTCGGGCAGCCGGTGAAAGAGGCAAACGTTTCGTGGACGGTCACCCGCTGTCAGCGTCCCCTGATGTTTCCGGCGTACCGGGGGTACAGTTTTGCCAATCAGAGTTCGTGGTACTGGGATTGGTACCACGACGAATATTACGACGGCGACATGAACTGCGAGTTTGTGGCGGACAACAGCACCACCACGGACAGCAGGGGAAAATTCAGTTTTACGGTGCGGGATGGAGAGCGCGATGATGCGACCCTGGTGGATTATGTGGCCCGGGTGACGGTGGAAGATGAAACCAATCAGACCGTTTCGAAACAGGTGGCCATTCGCGCCCACGCCACCGATCGCTACCTGGGGATGAAGGCTACATCGTGGATTCAGGAATTGATGGAACCGGTGTCGGTGGATGCGGTGGCGCTACAGACCGATGGGTCGCCGGTGGCGGCGGAGGCGACTCTCACGGTGGAGCGGGAACACTGGGAATGCAGCGACACGCCCACGCGCCGAAATCGCTGTGAGCGCCGTACCGACAAGGTGCTGAAGAGAAATGTGACCATTGAACCGGGGGGCAGTCGGATTGATTTTGCAGTTCAAAAGGCGGGGGATTATCGGGTGGTGCTGCGGGGCAGGGATTCCCGGGGCAAAAAGGTGGAGAGCGCGACCTGGGTGTGGGTGACCGGAAAGAATGCGTCCAGCTGGTGGGGGGACGATGCGACGCGCATGATGCTGATTCCCTCCAAAGAAAAATATGTGCCCGGGGAGACGGCGGTGCTGATTCCCAAAGGAAATACCGAGGGCGCCACGCTGCTGGTGACCGTGGAGCGCGGGGGGATTATGGATTCGTTTATTGTGGCGGGCAAACCGGCGGGAGAAGGCATTGAGATTCCGGTGCTGGAGACCTACGCTCCCAATGTGTACGTGTCGGTGGCGGCGGTGAAACCGCGGACCGGCGATGGCGACCGAGAGCGCCCCACCTTTGCGATGGGGGTGGTGAATCTGGAGGTGTCCACCGAACAGCATGCTCTGAAGGTGGAAGTGACCACCGACAGACCGGAGTACCAGCCAGGGGACGCGGTGCAGGGCAGAATTCGGCTGACCACCGCCGATGGTCGTCCGGTGGTGGGCGAAGTGGCGGTTTCCGCGGCGGACGAGGGGGTGTTGCAGCTCATCAATTACCAGACGCCGAACCCCATGAATACCATTTATGCGCCCTTTGGTCTGGGGGTGGACACCAGTTCCAACATTTTAAAGCTGGCCCGGTTCCTCAGTCCGGTGGATGAAACCGAGGAAGGCGCCGATGGGGGCGGGGAAGCGGGGCCGAAGGTGCGCAGCAAGTTTGTGGCCTCCGCGTTCTGGAAGCCCAATCTGGTGACCGATGCCAATGGGGAGGCGGCGTTTGAATTTGCCGCGCCCGACAACCTGACGTCATTCCGGGTAATGGCGGTGGCGGCGGATGATGGCGCGCGGTTCGGGGCGTCAGATCGCCGGATTGTGGTGAATAAAAAGCTGCTTCTGCAACCGGTGTTGCCCCGGTTTTTCGGGTCGGATGACACGGTGACCATCGGGGCGGTGGTGCACAATTATTCGGATGCATCCGGGAAGGTGCGGGTGAACTGGAAACTGAAGGGGCTGGATGTGGCCAAAGAGGGCAGGATGGGGGAGACGGTCCGGTTGGCCAAAGGGGAATCGAAACGGGTGTTCGTGGATGTGAAAGTGGGCCGTGACAGGCAGGCGGTGGTGAAGATGTCGGCGCGAATGAATACGGGGGCCAGCGAGGTGACCGACGCCTTCCGGTTGACTTTGCCCATCCGGCGGAATCTCACCGTTGCCCGTAAATCCCTGTTTGAGGGAAAGACCGACGACACCGGAGACGTTTCGGTATTGTGGCCCGTGGACACGGTGCCGGAATACAGCGGTGTGAGCATCAGCGTGGACCGCTATGGAATGGGCATGCTGGGCGAAAGTCTGCGCTACCTGGTGCAGTACCCCTACGGCTGCCTGGAGCAGACCATGTCGAAACTGGTGCCCATGTTCAAGGCAAAGGATTTGGCGGCGAGTATGGCGTTGGATGAATTGAAAGGGGGCAAGCTCAAACAGTTCATTAATTTCGGGGTGGACAAAGTTCTGCGCCATCAGCACGACGATGGTCAGTTCAGTCTGTGGCCGGACTCGACGCCATCGCCGCATTTGACTGCCTATGCCCTGTGGGGTCTGAGTGAAGCGGAGAAGGCCGGCATTCCGGTGAACCGCAGGGCGCTCACAAAGGGGGTTGCGGCGTTGCGGCGCTGGCTGTCGTCGGCCGGTGAAGCGAAAACCCCGGGGGAGGCGGCGGAGCAGGCCCAGGCGGCGTTTGTGCTGGCGTACTTCGGGGAAGGGGACAACGGGTTGAATGCCCGCCTGTTTGAAAACCGGAACATGATGCCGGTGTATGGCCGAATCTGGCTATTGCGGGCGATGGTGGCGGCGAAGGATGGCGCCGACGTTCAGAAACAGCTGGTCGAAGAACTGCTGGGGGCCGCGGTGGAGACGGACGATGGGGCGTTCATTCAGGAGTCGAACAACGGGGGGGCGTACATGAGCAGCAGTGTGCGGACCACCGCCATGGCCATTACCGCCCTTTCCGAGTACGACGCGAAGTTGCCGGTAATTGAAAAACTGGTGGCCGGTCTCAAGGCCCATCGCGAAGATGGCATCCGCTGGCGCAATACCCAGGAGAACGCTTACGCTCTCATTGCCATTTCGGACTTTGTCCGCAGCCGGGCGGATGGGACGGCGAAGGTGACGGTGTCGCTGGATGGTGAATCGTGGCAGACCGTTGAGGTGAATGGCAGTCGGGTCATGCGGTTTGATGTGCCGTTCGGTCAGTTGAAAGCCGGAATGGTGCAGGTGGCGAGCAGTGCGCCGATGAATGTGATCATCAACCGGGAAGTGGCCAGCGAAAAGGGGAATCCCGGCGCCATTGAAAGTGGGTTCACGGTGAAGCGCACCTTTGTGAATCTGGAAACCGGCAACGAAGTGACGGAAGTGAAGGTGGGCACGGTGGTGAAGGTTCGCCTGGAGGTGTCGGCCGGCGGGGCGAAGGACTATGTGGCGGTGTCCGACCCGCTGCCCGCCGGGTTTGAGGCGTTGAATACCCGCCTTGCGGTGGTGGACAGTTCGCTTTCGCACCGGACCCGGGACAGCCATGTGTGGGACTATGTGGAACTGCGGGATGACCGGGTCAATGCTTTTGCGGATTTGATGGACGGGGGCAGAAAAGAAATTGAGTACCTGATGCGGGCCACCATTTCCGGCGTCTTTCAGGTTCCCGGTGCCATGGCTGAGGAGATGTATGTTCCGTCGCAGTATGGATTGTCCGCGAGCGGGGAATTGACGGTAACCAGATGAAGTTGCGATGGAACAGAACGGTCTGGCGGCGGCGCATGGTTCGCGCTGCGGTGGGTGGACTGCTCGCGGTGGTTCTGTTGTCGGCGGCTTTTGCCATTGCGGTGTTTGCGGTGGACTACCCGGTGGAAACCCTGACGGACGGCAAGTACTCGTCTCTGATTATTCGGGATCGCAATGGGGTGGTGCTCCGGCAGGTGAATGTCAGCGGCGACAATGAATTCTCGCCGAGGCATCGGTACGTGCGACTGGATGAGGTGGATGCCCGGGTGATTGCCACGTTGCTGGCGTCGGAGGACCAGCACTTTTTTACCCATTCCGGGGTGGATGTGGGTGCGGTGTTTCGGGCCATGGGGTTGAACCTGCTGGAAGGGGGCGTGCACTACGGCGCCTCGACCATTACCATGCAGCTGATGCGCAATGTGCACTCCCGGGGAAAGCCCCGCTCCCTGTGGAACAAGCTGCAGGAGGTGGTGCTGGCATTGCGTCTGGAGCGGGCGGTGGACAAACGGTTTATTCTGGAGCAGTACCTCAACCGGGTGTACTTCGGCAATGGGGCCTTCGGGATTGAAGCCGCCGCCCAACGGTACTTTGGCAAACGGGCATCGGCCCTCAGCGCAGGGGAAGCCACCTACCTGTGCGTGTTGCCAAGGGGGCCTTCGTATTATGATCCTTTCCGGCATCACAGGCGGGTGCTGGCGCGGCGGGATCATCTGCTGAATCTGATGGTGACCCGGGGCACTCTTTCGAAGGACGCGGCCAACCGGGTGCGCCGGCAGCGGGTGTTTGTGGAATCTCACCCCTTTTCATTCAGAGCGTCGCATTTTGTGGACTGGGTGATGCAGACTCTGCCCGAAGATATCCGCACCGAAGGCGGTGTGGTGACGACCACCCTGGACTGGTGGATGCAGGAGGCGGTGGTCCACGCCACCCGGGAGCATGTGGAGGCCCTGCGCCACAGAGGGGTGGATCAGGCGGGGGTGGTGGTGCTCGATGCCCGGACCGGAAAGGTGCTGGCCATGGTGGGGGCTACATCTTCGGCGGAGGAGGGCGGAAGTGATGTGAATATTGTGACCCGCAGGCGCTACCCCGGGTCGTCCCTCAAGCCGTTTGTGTACGCCACGGCCATTGAGCAGGGCGATTCGCCGGCCACCCTGGCCGAAGACATGATGACCCCGGATTCGGCCTACCAGGTGTCGGGGCGTCCACCAAAGGAACATGGTGTGGTGCGGTTTCGCGAGGCCCTGGCTGGGTCGTACAATATTGCCGCGGTGCACGTGCTCGAAAAGGTGGGGGTTTCCCGGGTGATGGAAAAACTGCGAAGGGCGGGGGTGTCCGATTTGCAGGGCAGTGCGGAAGACTACGGACTTCGGCTGGCCCTGGGGGACACCAAAGTGCGGCTGGTGGATTTGGCGGCGGGCTATGGATTTCTGGTGCGGGAGGGAAAAGTGATTTCGCCCACGGGCATTGAACAGGTGGCGTTTTACCATCACCACCGGGCGCCCTGGCAACCGGTGCGGCGGGAGCGACAGGTGTTTCAGAAGCAGGTGGCCTGGCTGACCATGGATATGCTGAGCGACCCGGAAGCCAGACGCAAGGTGTTCGGTCAGGAGACCCCGGCGGATTTACCCTACCCGGTGGTGGTGAAGACCGGAACCGCCCGGGGATTCTCCGACACGGTGGCCGTGTTTGCCACCAGAGAATTTATTGTTGCCGCGTGGACCGGACGCTTTGACGGCAACCCAACCCGCGGTATCCTGGGAATGAGCGGCGCCGCCCCCCTGGCCCGGGATGCCCTGCTCATCGCCTCCCGGGGTAAAAAGCTCACCCTGCCTCAACAGCCTGCGGGCATTGAATCCGCTCTGGTCTGCCCCACCTCCGGCAAACGCGTCTCCAGGGAATGCCCCCACCAGATGCGGGAGTACTTCCTCAAAGGCCGAACGCCATCTGAAACCTGCGACCATCAGAGTGTGGCGCAACATCTGAAATAAGGGAGCATTTCATGACCGAAAATGAGTTCGAAAAAGCGTTCAGTAATGATGGCTTTTGGAACAAGGTGAAAAAGTATGCCGGTGCTGCGGGTAAAAGAGTCCTGGATAACGCGTTGACCATGTACTATTCGGCGCGGGATCCGGACACGCCCCTTTGGGCGAAAACAACAATCTATGCTGCGCTCGGGTATTTTATTGTTCCCTTCGATGCCATTGCAGATATTACACCCATTACCGGATATAGCGACGATCTGGGGGTGCTGGTGGCAGCCGTGGCCACTGTGGCAGCGCATATCAAAGCGGAACACCGGGAACATGCAGCGGAAAAACTCAAGGAGTGGTTCAAGGACATGTGACCCATAATTTACAGATTGACCAGTGATTCTGCGGTGGCCGCCTGCTGCCTGACATTTTCAATAATTTCCGGAACCTGCGAGAGCGAGAGGTGAAACATTTCGAACGCGGTTTCGTCGAACGCCGTTTCAATGCGGGTTTCCATCCGTGCGGCGCCGATGTTATTGCAGATGAAATCGGCCAGATGGATCAGGTAACAGACGGGGCGGTTGGGATCGGTGGACAGCCAGGGATGGTGATGAAATTCAATGGGTTCGTAGAGTGCAATCGGCAGTCGCCAACTTCGCATCAGGGCCGCGCCGGCCTCGCCATGATGCACACCAAACTGCGCCGATTCACTTTCCACTCGGATGCCGCCGCCGGGATGCTCTGCTTCGTGTATTTTTCGATAATCGTTTTCAAACAGGTGGAACAGCACAATGATTCCGATGTCGTGCAGAAGTCCGGCGATGTAGGCGGTTTCGGTTTCTTCCAGAGACAGGGAATGTGTGCCCAGCTGAACGATGGCCCGGGTGGCGAGGGCCACCGCGATGGAGTGGGTCCAGAAGCTTGCGGGAACCAGACCACCATAGCTCCGGTAGCGATCAAAGAGTGCCGTGGTGACTGCCAGCTTCTTTGTTTCGATCAGCCCCAGTCTTGCCACGGCCTGCGAAATGGATGTGATGGTCCCGGAGCGGGTGTAAAATGCAGAATTCACCGCTTTGAGGAATCTGGCAGTCAGCCCCGGATCGTCCTCGATGATAGCCGCCAGTTTTTTCACGTCCGGATGTGCGTTGGCCATTTCGTTCTGAAACCGAATCAGCACGTCCGGAAATGATGGCAGATCGTCTATCCCTGCAATGGCTTTCAGTACTTCTTCTTTGTTCCCTGCCATAATTTATTCCTTCAGCTGATAATAAATGCTTTGTCCGACCCTTCTGAGTTTCAGGCGGTCGGAATATCGAATGGGCGTTTCCGATGAGCCCAATAGCAGATAGCCCCCCGGCGCCAGGCAGTTTGCAATTTTGTCGAACAGGGTTTGCTTGAAATCATTGGAAAAATAGATGATGACATTTCTCAGGCAAATCAGATCAAATTTTCCCAGTGTGATAAATGAGTCCTGCAGATTGAAGTGGTGGAAGTTGACCATTTTTTTCACCTCCGCAGAGATTTCCCATACCCGGTTTCGCTGGACGAAGTAGGTGTCTCTGAAATGATCAAATGGTGGAATGAAGCCGCGCCCCATGGCGAGCGTATCGTAGTTGCCGGAGATGGCGACAAACAATGCCGAGGTGGAAATATCGGTGCCCAGAATTTCAATTTTCCCTTTAAGTGGGGTATCCGGGTGCTTTTTGATGTGGGAATCAATCAGCATGGCGATGGAATACGCTTCCTGTCCCATGGACGCGGCGGCGGACCAGATGCGCCTCTGGGGCGACGACGGCTTCTGGTCCGCGTCCCACTCCGGCAGAATGGTATCCCGAAACTCCTGCCAGGGATGGGAATCCCGAAACCAGAACGTTTCATTGGTGGTCATGGCGTTGATGATTTTTTCACGTAATCCGGGAATTCTGTTCTGTTTGGCCAATCGATAGAAGTCGCCGAAACTGTTGCAGCGGGTTTGGGCCAGAAGCCCATTGAGTCGGCTCTCCAGAAGATAGTTCTGGGAATCGCGCAGCACAATACCGCATTGCTCCTCGATAAACGTTTTCATCAGGTCAAAATCAGTGCTGGATATTTTCATTGGTATCTCACGTTGCTTCCTGAGCCTCCACTTACCGTCCAGAAATCAGTATCGACAGCGGCACCCTTTTTTTAACGATACTTCTTAATCTGGTATGGAATCGGACGTTAGTAACTGGTGAATGCAGTCCGACAATGGTGCGACATCGATGGAGTCCAATTTTATGACCACGCAAATGAAAAAGAACCGACCGGCTGATTACGGAAAAGGGATGTATGTGATCAATGAACAGCAGTTGGTGGATATTGCCGGTGAAGATGTCGATGCCATGGAGGTTGCGAAGATTGTTAAAAAAATACTGGATACCGACGACTACGAGCCTCCGATTCTACCGGAAGTGGCGCTGTCATTGACCCAGATGGCGAACAAGCCGGATGTGGACTTTCATCGTGTAGAAAAAGTGGTATCCAGAGATCCGCTGGTGGCGGCGAAGATCGTTGCGGTGGCCAATTCCGCTTTTTACAGCCGGGGTCAACCCGTACGCTCTCTCGGACTGGCCATTGCCCGTCTGGGGTTGGCAGCGGTTCGCGATGTGGCATTTCAGGTGGTGGCGCAGACTACGATATTCAAGGTGCCCGGCTATGCCAACCGAATGCGGGAGTTGTACACTGCCGCTCAATTGGCTGGCAGCATTGCCCGGGAAATCTGTGTCCGGCTCCGGTTCGAGTCGGAGATGGCGTATCTGTGTGGATTACTCCATGATATGGGCGAAGCGATCATCCTGGGAATTGTGGCCAACCACTGCAAGAAAGTAAAAAGAGAGCTGTATTCTCCGGAGTCGCTTCAGGCGTCGGTTCACGTTCTCCACGCGCAGGTAGGCGCCCGAATCTGCGAAAGTTGGGGACTTCCGAAGGTATTGTCCGATGCGGTTCTGCATCATCACCACGCGGATCAGGTCAATGACACCGGCAATATGGCGCTGGTGATTGCGGTAACGGACATCGTCCTTCGTCATGTGGGTGCGGCAGTTCCCCGGAAAACGGTGGAGCCCATGGCGGAACCCCTTTTCTATCGCCTCAACCTTACGCCGGATCAGGTTCGGGAGTTACTGGAGTATGCCGATGAAGCGGTGCGCACCGAAGAACTCACCTGACCGGCCCCATCCAATTTTCAGTTTTTGTATTGGTGTAGAGTTTCAGCTACTATGAAAAAAATGCGGAGCTACGCAAAAACTGCGTTGCAGCAGCCGGATTCAGCGGCCGGATGAAGGTTCCCCGATTTGCCTGTTCAATCGTTGCAGCCCCACGTCTGTCGGGAAATTCCGGGAATTCAGCCGCTTTCTGGTACTTCGCTCCCTGCACCGGTATACTAATTGCAACTTTACAAAAGTGGGCGTATTCAGGAGCAGAATCCATTTATGAAAAAGTTTAAAATCCGAGGATATACACTGATTGAACTCATGGTCACAGTGGTGCTGATAGCCATTCTGGCGGCGGTGACTGTCCCGCAGCTGAACCAGGTGCACAAGCGCAATAAACTGTCGGAAATGACCAGTTTGTTTCAGCGGACGGTGGCTGGCGCACGGTCACTGGCCATGAAAAGTCGGCTGGCGGTGGTGATTGAGGTTCGAAATGATTCCATGTGGGTGAATCTGCTGAACGGAACAGCCTGCAATTCGCCCATTCGACAGCGCTGTTTCAATCTGGCAGAGAATGATGGTGTCGATCCGACGGTGGCTGCCGCCAATCCCGGCGCTGGCGTGGTGTATCTGAAAGCGCAGGACTACACCGATTCCGGTATTGATATGTGCAGCTTTCGGATTGCTGCGGTGAATGCAGCGTCAGGCACCTGTGCGGTGGATGCGACGGACTATTCGACTACCGGTGCGGCGTTCTGCTACAACGGCTCGGGACAATTGTGGGTTCGGGCCGGCAGCGGCGCGATTGACGCCAATGCAATGTGTAATGCCACCGGTGCACTGAATGCAGCCGCCCCCTGGCGCAAAGCCTGTTCTCCATGGATCACGGCCGGGGGAACACCGTCTTCTACCCGGACCGACTGGTTCAGCGGCGGAGATGTGCGATTCAATCGATTTACTGCGGGGACCGGCAACTGCCCGCCCGGCGCCGCTTCGGTAACGCCGGTGGGGTCCGAGGATGTCACCCGTCGCGTGATGATACCCGCAGGCGGACATCCGTATGTGAAGTTGACTGCGATAGATGAGTGAGGCATGTCAATCATGACAGAAGCAATACGACAAAAAACAGAAAATCGGGGTTTCTCACTGCTTGAGGTGCTGATTGCCACCGTGGTATTTTCCATTACCGCCATGGGACTGGTGGCGCTGAACAAGGTATCGATGGATGCCTCGGTGTACGGGCGGGAACGGACTGCGGCATCCAATCTGGCTCAGTTCGCCATGACCTGGCTCGAAAACGAAGTGGCCGCATATGCCCCCGGGGAAACACCGATTACCGGTTCATTTACGCATTCGTATTTCATGAAACTGCGCGATACCGTTGCCGCCACGGATACCGGATGGGTGTCCCTGTCGGGGAAGGGCAGTAGTCTCCGGTTTGACGAGTATCTGTCCAACGAAACCGATGCCAAGTATGCTGCCGCCGATACGGCCCAGTATTGCATTCATTTCCGGGTACTCTTTAATAACGGGCCCGGTTCCAGCAAGGCACTGCCGGGCAATCTGTATCACGCCTCTGTGATGGTCACCTGGCCCATGGAGGGGGGATATGTGACCGATGGCAGCGACTGGACCGACTGCGCCAGCCATATCGGTGATGCTTCCGCTGTGGATGGCGCGGTACCGGCCAACTATCATTCACTGATTATGGAGCAGATCCTGACCAGGGATTTTGCCAATAAAGTAACGGATTGAAACGGGGCACGTATGCAACAACGCGGTTTTACACTGATTGAAATGATGATTGCCCTGCTGCTGGGCTCCATCGCGGCCATTTCCCTCACCATGATTACGCGATCGATGGCCCAGACTGCGGAAAACGAGCAGATGGTGGTGGAGGCGTCCCAGGCAGCCCGGGCGGGCATTGATATGCTCCGGTTTGACTTCATGCGGGCGGGGATGTTCTATGCGGCGAATCCGCGGTCCGACGAAAACAGCAATTCACTGGTGAGTGATGGTGGCGCCGGGAGTGGAACCCACATGGCGTATTTTCGAAATCCCATTGTCCACCTCAATCCCAATGCCACCGGCCCGGACACGGTCATCCTGGTGGGCAATTTTATCGGCGATACCATGTATGAGGGCGAGGTGGATGCAAATGGCACCATTCTGATGCATGGCTGGTTTCCACAGGGGCAGTGCGCCCGGGAGTTTAACGGCAATTACGCCTTTGCCCATCTCGTCCTGGCCACCGGTCAGACCCACGAAGTGAAAATATCGGCCAGTACCACTCCGGCAGAAAATGGCTGTAATAATGGCGTCTGTCAGACCTGCCAGATTACCACCGTGGGCGGGGAACTGATAGGCAATGCGTTTGGCGAACGAAATGTGAAGGTGGGCGCCAATCAGGCAGTGATGTTCCGGGTGGAAAACCTCGACGGCAATCGGAATGTGCTCATGCGCTATTTTATTGATTACGACACCAACACCTCCGCCACCATCGGCACCGGGGCAAAGAATGCCATCAGCGCGGTTTCCGCCAGGGATGCGGTGGTGGTGGCGGAAAATGTGGTGGACTTTCAGGTGTGGTTCCGCGCGGTTGATCCCAACAGCACCGGAAACGGCACCCAGCCGGTGGCGGACCAGGCGTATTACCCCGCACTGACCGGGGCGAGCATCACCACGCTGCCTCCGGAAACGGCCGTGCTGGTGAATCAGACGTCTGCGGTTGACCAGCTGCCTCTTCCCACCCGAACCAATATTGAAAGCAACGTGGTTTTTCCGGAGTATGTGCGCTCGGCCATCATCTCTCTGGCGGTGCGCACCGAAAGAACGGATCAATCCCAGGGAACAGGCACCGGTGCCGGTCAGGTGTTGACCGATGAACTGGCCAATGCGCCGGTGGATAGCGGCGGCAATCCCGTTGATGTGGGAAATTACAAGGTGCGCCGATACACGGTGGAAGTGAAACTGCCCAATATCCAGAGCCAGATGTACCTGTTTAATTCGAACGATCAGGCCTGGTCATGGACGTACTGATGGGGGGGCGGATGATGCGTATGCACATGAGTGAAATCAAACGGGACATGGCACGGACCCAACGGGGATTTGTGCTGATTATGGTACTGTTGCTGGTGATCCTCATCAGTGGGCTCGGGCTGCTGGCGGTACGGCATTCCCGACAGGAGGCGAGGTCCACCGGGGCTTATGTGGATTCCACCCAGGCCGTCGCGCTGGTGGAAAGCGCCATGGCAGTGGCCATCACGGATCTGCGCGCCTCGCCGGATTATTACCGGGAGCATTTCATCACCCCGAATACCGGCACCATGGAAATTGTGGGGGATGATATGAATCTGTGGGAGGTGAAGTACGCATTCATGCTGTCGGACGACTTTTTCACCACTGGTACCACAGCCACCTGCAATCCGGCATCCGACACGGATTGTCCCCAGGGATTCATTCCCGATTTGAGCAACCTGAGTTCGGGGACCAACGCAGATTATCAGACGATTATCACATACGATCCGCCATTGGTGGGGCCCTGTCCACCGGGATATTCCTGTTTTGATGACCAGAACTATGCCTGGTATGTGTTTGGCGTGAATGTGACCGTGCGTTTCGGGACATCGTATGCATTCTGGAACACGCAGTTTGTGGAAACGGCGCGGGCAACGGGCAAGGGGCGTGTGACCATTGGCCCCATTGCCGCCTATGGCAATTAGCGAGGATGATGAAGATGAAACGACATATTTTATGGGCAGCAGCAATACTCGCTTCGACAACGATGATTGGCGTCAGTGCCCGGGCACAGCTTCCGGGACAGCACATCAACCCCAATGTCACCATCCTCCTGGATACCGGACGGGGAATGAACTGGACCAAAATGACCGATGCCGATGATTACGAATCAGATCGGCGGACCAATATTTCAGAGTCGCAGTGTGCACAGATGAATACCCAGACCGGGTTTTCGGTGGGCACCACGTCCTGGCAGATGGTGCTGGAGGCCATGCTGGGCTCTGTCCCTGATTTGTACCAGCACTGTTTTTACGAAGAGGCCGGCATCCGCCCACTCATTAAAGCCGATACCATCAGTGGCCTCGGCGACGCGATTATGTCCGATACCCAATTGTTGATGGATAACGCGTCCGTGCTCACTTCCGAATACTGGCAGTTCAGCCGGGAACCCCATTTTCGGCTTATCAATTGCCGGGATCCCCGATCCACTGCGGTGGGAGGTCGCGGGGATTGGAACGAGACCTATCAGCAGTGCATCGGCAATCTACCCGGCACGGTGCCCGGACACATCATAATAACCAGCACCGGGCGGGAGTACTGGTGCCAGGATGAAATCGACGGTGAGACCAATTATTACGTGGTGGACGATGGGGAAGTGATGCGGGAAATCTGCCTGAATTTTCATCCCCTGGCCATGGACCGGTCCACCGACGGTGTATTGGAGCTGTATCGAAGCCTGGCGCGGTTCAATCTGATGACTTTCGACAATTTACCCGCTCCCACGTACACCTACTGGGACGCGGCCAGCAGCACGGCGAAATTCAATTCATGGGGTGTGGAAGACCGGCATCGGGCCGGTTGGGACTACGGCCGGGATGTGCCCTGGTACATTATTGCATACGAGCAACGGGACCCCAATAATCCTGCATATGATGGGGCCATTCCCACCACGTCCGCCCGGCGGTTCTGGAATGCCGGTGTGCGCGGTCCCGATCCCGAGGCGGTGGGTCGCATGGTGCCGCTGTCGGACGATTTTGAGAGTTCCAACCAGGATGTCCGGGATGTGCTGAGTACCACGGAGCCCAATCACTGCTCTTTCGATGCGGCCATGTTCGATGACGCGGGGGAATATCTGTACAATGCCCCGGAAGCCCGCCCGGGATACAACGGCGGCGCGGATTTGTTTTTTCAGTGCCGTCCCAAGGTGGCTGTATTCATTACCGATGGCATCCAGACCGACGCTCTGGAATTTCCCCAGGAGTATTGCAGCAAGAATGCACAGGCCGGAGAGCCGCCTCCCCCATGGACGGCCCTGGATACCACCAAAGGCTACTATTGTCCGTTCAATGCCACGGAAACCGAAGTGGGACAGATGTTTCACGTGGTGGACCGGTTGGCGTCCAGTGTGGGCAGCACCGACGTGCAGCCCCTGTACCTGGTGGTCATCGGTGTGAACATGAAGGAGAAAGACGATTCCACCCCCAACCGGTGCGATGTGCCCTCGACCGGGGCGGTCTGGACGACCGATGCCGCAGGAAACGGGTTCTGTAAGGCGCCGGCGGAGGATTGTATTGTTTTAAGAGAACTGAGTCAGACCGAATGTACCGACGATGCGGAAGATTCGGCAGAGGTCTGGGTGACGCCCAGACAGTATCTGAACAAGCTGGCGCTGGCGGGGTGGCCGACGGATGCAAACGTGCTGCCATATGTATCCATAAATGCCAGCGGAACATTTCGCCAGCCTCCCTGGCGCACCCCCAGTGTGGAAGATGCTTCGGTCATGCAAAGCGAGTGGTGTGAGCAGGATGAAAACAACTGCGGCGGCGAAGCAGATGATGGCGAGGAAAATGGGGCCATTTTTGTGGACAGCGCGGCGGAGCTCACTGAGGTGTTGAGCATGGTTCTCCAGTCCATATCGCCCGAAACCGTTTCAACCCGCACGGAGATTGTCACCGCCACCAACCCGGATGCCAGTGTGGAAACCCCCACGGCAGCGGCCCAGTTTGTGTTCAACTCGGGGTACCGTTCCGAGACCGCCGGGCCATGGAAAGGGTATCTGTATCGCCAGGGGCAGCAATGCACCTTCGAGGAAGGAACAGACAGCAGCGACGGCGGCGCGGTGGGCTCCCCGGATGCTTTCCACAACATGCTGAAAGACCAGACGGAAAGACGGCTGTACGTGCGGAAACCGGACATTACGGACGGTGACCTGGCATACTCCACAGACCCGCAGTTCAAAAAAGGGCTCGTGGATTTGCTGGTGGAATTCGACAATTCGACCGCACCGCTTTATGACAACGATCTGGGAATTGAAGAAACCGGGTCTGAAACCGAACATCTGTATGTGGATGCGGTTGCCGAGTATCTCTATGGCAATGACGATGCCACCCCCCGGGGGGAGCATCCGCTGGGCGATATTTACAACTCCACACCGACGGTGCTGACGGCTCCCAACGAGCGGGTGCCCTATGCGTCCTATCAGGAATTCCGAAACAATAATTCTGGCTGGGTCAAAGGCCCGGCCGGGGATATCGAGACGCCCAACCAGTTGATGAGTACGCGTCAGCCCCTGCTCTATGTGGGAACCAATGATGGCATTCTTCATTCGTTCAATGTGATGTCGGGGCTGACCGGACACACGGATCTGGATGCGGAAGGGTGGGGGTTCATTCCCTCGCCGCTGTTGCCCGGTATCGGAAAACAGTTCCCGGTGCGGGTGCTCAGGGAATACAAGTGGGATGACAAGGGGACATCCGATACCACCGATGACGAGTGGGTATCGTCATACGAACTCGACACCACTACCGAAAGTGGCTATCAGCACATGTTCGGTGTGGATGCATCGCCGGTGGCGGCGGATGTGCTTCTGTATAAAAACAACACCGACACTTCGGTGGATGAGTTGGATTACTGGCGTTCCATTGTGGTAGGAGGTCTTGGCAAGGGCGGATTTGGGTATTATGCCCTGGATGTGACCCGGGGGCCGGAGCATCGCCCGGTGTACCGCTGGGAGCTTTCTCCGGACGAGTATGGGGTGAACGCCCCGAAATACGCGGCCTCCGGTGAAGACCCCATGTCGGACTATTCTCTGATGCGGGCCAGATTCGCGAAGATGGGCATGGCGCTCTCCCGTCCGGAACTGGCGTATGTATACATTGAAGGGATACCACCTAAAGAAAATACAAGTTCATCAATGAAACATCAGGTGGCTGTGGCCATTTTGCCCGGAGGATACAGAACCAGCGAGAATGGGGGGATGGAGATTGCCACCGGGGTGTACATTGTTCGACTGGCGGACGGCAAACTGATTCGTTATCTGGACCCCACGGTGGATGGCGATGTGGATGCGGATAATATTGCCAGTGGCATCTTTGATTCGCCGCTTTTTACCGGAACCCAGGCGGAAGTGCGACAGAGCGCCCGGGTGGCGCAGCTTATCGGTCAACCGGTGGTTCCCAACAGTATTCGCACGGGCAAGGTGGCGGATCAGGCGTTCATCGGGGACGACCGCGGCCGTATCTGGCAGATTGACATGAGCAGCATGGATCCCACTGAATGGAAATTGCGCCTGTTCTTCGATACCCTGCTGGCCGAGCATTTTCCCTACCGGGATTGCCTGAGTGACGAAGACGATAACGCAGCGGGCGATGCCGGGTTCTCGGAATGTTGTACGTCCAAGCAGACCGATGTCTCTCTGGCATGCACCACCGCGGAAATTGAGGCGATTTTTCAGACAGCAGGGCGAGCCAAAGAGGATTTGGGCACCGACAAATGTACCGGAAAATCGTGTGCCAACAAGGCCTATCCGTTCCCGCGAATTCCCATGCTCGCGCCCCCCACCATCGTGCAGGACGAGGAGCGCAACAATGTGCTGCTGTTCGGTACCGGGCAGGTGGATGGATTGGAAACGCTGGATCATCACCGGGTGTTCTCCATTACCCAGAAGCCGGATATTCAGATGTCGTTCAATGATGGTGGCACTTCGGATGATGCCACCGATGATGTCACTTCATCCGTGCTGACGATGGGCAGTCCGGAAGTGAACTGGTGGTTGGGTGAAGGGGTGCCGGACAAACCATTGACCATGGCGCCCGGGACAGAACTGGCAAACATCGAAAATGAAATGTTTCCCTCTGCCTCGGGGGAAAACACTGCCGCCGCCGATGGTCGTGCCAATATTGGCGGGTACGACTTTTTTGGACTGGGCGAGAAATTATTGGGAAGAATATTTGTTTTCAATAAAGTGGCGTATTTTACCACATTCACCCCCCTTGAAAACGCCAGTCAGAACGCCTGCGATGATGGTGGATCGAAAATCTGGGGCGTGAATTTCAACGCCTTGACCACCACCGACGGCACCGGTTCGGATGTGTATCCCCAGCTCCAGTTGCCGGATGAGACGGAGCTGCAACCATTTGAAGTGTATGATGGTACCGTGCTGACCGGACTTCGGCTGGTACGAAGACCGTCGTGTGGCGGCCGGGAAGGGTTTACGCTGATGGTGCAACGGGCCAATCCGGCGGCGCCTCCGACCGAACCGTCGTCCAGTGCCGGCACACCACCGCAGATTGATACCATTGCCCTCGATTTGCCGGCGCCTCAAGAGGGCTTCACCCGCGTGGGCATTGATTCCTGGTCCATTGTGACGGGAGGTAGCTGACATGCTGCGGCACCTTCCACTTTATCTGGGTGGTTTGCTTCTATTGTGGGGGACTGTTGGCTGTAAACGGCAGCGCACGGAGGTGGACACTTCGGCGGATACCGACCTGAAAGTGGTCGTGGAGGCATCTCCGGTGGCAGCGGATACTGCACCGGTATCCGCGCCGCAGCGGGTTGACCCGGAGCTGACTTCACCGGTGCTGGCCCACGGCACCCACATGGTGTTTGGCATCCGGATGCCCAGGGGAATGATTCCGGTAAATGCCGGCGAAAACGTCAGGCGATTCGAGGGGACGCATTCCATTGAATCAGTGAAGACATACATTCTGAATCAACTGGCGGGAAAAGTGAACATCCAGCCGAACCGGTTTGGTGGCGGGTATTTTATCTCCGCAGCGATTCCCGCGTCTTCCCAGAGAGATCCGGCGAATGCGGATGACGATGCCAAACGATATCACATCAAAATTTTCGATGGCAGCCTGGGGGGGGCCGCAGTGGATATGTGGGAGGCGAAGAAGGGCGAACTGGTGGCAGAGGAGTCCTCAGGACACACCAGTTCAGCGCTTCGCAATCTTGTGGGCAGGCACCAGCAACGAACTTCATCGGTTGCCCCGGCCCCCGGCCCCACCCCGGAAAACCGTCGTCAGCGCGAGCGGGCCACATTTCGCGTGTTTGAAAAAATGGCCGAGAAAAAGCCGATGACCGAGGCCGATTACCAGAGCTCCTTTTTCACCGACCAATAACATTCATCTTCATCGCCCGATATTCCGGGGAAAAACCGTTGTAAAAAATTGGTTAATGTGTGCCTTTGTAGTACAAGGTATTACAGGAGGTGTGCGATGAAAAAATTGGTTCTGGCTCTGGTGGGCATCCAGTTGCTGCTGCTCAGCGGCGTGGCGGAAGCATCGATTTCAAAGGAATTGACATACAGTGAGAGTATTGTCTGGCGTTGCGCCGTACGATTTATCCGGGTTGACAAAGGCTTTCGCATCCTGGAAAAAGACAAGGATACGGGGTATGTGCTGTTTGAATTCACAGACAGCGGGCGGACCACCAACGGCGCCCTTGAGGTATTGAAGGTGGTCAGAAATGACCGGGAGTACGTCCGGGTGCAGTTGAATCTGCAGGGACAACCCAGGTATGTGGAAAGTCTTTTGTTCAACAAGCTGGAAAGAAAATTGAAAAATGAATATGGTGTTGCGCCATCTGCAAAACAGATAACGCCGGATACGCCGACGGAAACGGATAAATCCGGTACATCAGAAACCGGTAGCTCAAATGTGGATGACAATGCAACTGAAGAAGATTTGCAGGTCACCGAAGACGACCTCAACGATAATCCGGATGAATAACCAACAGGAGAGCAGATTATGACGGAACGAACTTTATGCGTAGTAAAACCCAATGCTGTAAAAGACAATCATATTGGCGCAATCATCAAGTTGCTGGAAGAAGAGGGGTTGAAAGTGGTGGGATTGAAGATGACCCGGCTCACTGCTGACAAGGTTGAAGCGTTTTACGCAGAACACGTGGGCAAGCCGTTTTTTGATGGTCTCAAGGAATTCATGACTTCGGGAAAAGTGGTTGCCATGGTGCTCGAAGGCGATGACGCCATCGCCAGATGTCGCAAAGTGATGGGGGCCACGAATCCCGAAAAAGCGGACGAAGGTACCATTCGCAAACTCTATGCCGCCAGTATGACTGAAAATGCGGTTCACGGCTCCGATGCGCCCGAGTCTGCTGCGAGAGAAATCGCCTTTTATTTTGATAATTTTTCCATCCTTTAAAACATTCTGACATCAAACGCCATTTGATTTGCCAAAACGCTTGAGTCGTTGGGCAACCGACCGTATTATGTGCTATTAAAATGTATAAATTTTGAATGCCTAATACGCCAAACCGAATGATGCAGAGGTAAGATAGAATATGCGATTACGTGCCTGTGGAAAGACGCATGTGGGAATGCGCCGTAAAGTGAATCAGGATGCATTTTTAATTGATGAGGAGCTGGGTTTTTTCATAGTGGCAGATGGAATGGGCGGGCATGCCGGGGGCGAGATTGCGTCTCAGGAGACCGTGGACGCAGTTCACGACATGATAGTTCGGAATCGCGGCCAGATTGAAGATTTTGCCGGCAAGCCGATTTCTCAGGAGTCATCCCATGCCATCTGCAGACTCCTTGAAAGCTCGGTTCAATCAGCTACGTACATGGTGTATGGCATGGCAGAACAGAGTCCGGCGCATCAGGGAATGGGTACAACCGTATCTGCCATGCTGATTGCCGGTGCGTTTGCCATAACCGCACAGGTGGGCGATAGTCGGATTTATTGCGTCCGCGACGGGGAAACGCTGCAGCTGACCGAAGATCATACCCTGGTGAACTGGCAAATTCGTGAAGGGGTGATTACCCGGGAGCAGGCAGAGCATGCACCCTACAAAAACATTATCACCCGCGCGGTCGGCAGTAAGGACTACGTCGATGTGGACACCCAGATTCTCTCGGTTCGTGTGAACGATCAGTTCCTGCTGTGCTCCGATGGACTTCACGGATATCTGGAGCGGGATGAAATTTCAGAAATTTTCGCAGGGGATTTTGATGCCATTTGCGGTCGCATGATAGATTTGGCCAACGATCGCGGTGGCAAAGATAATATTACCTCTGTGGCCGTCGCCATCCTCGACGACTGATTCCGTCAGATAATCAGGCAAAAACGATTTCTTCAATGAAGGCTTCCAGGTCCGGCTGTTGCCAGCTGTCCCCCAGGTAATAGTCGATTCCGGCTTTGTTGATGGCTACCTGCAGTTGCGCCGGTGTTGGTGATGGGTTGAGATAAATGCGTTTGGTCCTGGGATGTTTGTCCCGGCTCCAGCTCAGAAAATCCAGGGTGGCGATGTCGTCACCCGTATGCAGGAGCACAATCATTCTGGTGGGCAGCGTTTCCAGTATGGATTTGGCTTCCTCCCTGGTTTCCGCCGTCCGCACCTCCACACTGGCCGCGCGCAAACTTGTGGAAATTTTCGCGTGCAGTGCGTTTTCGGCGCCCACAATCAATGCGATGGGTTGACCGGACAGCTTTTTGTCCGCCATCACGCGATTGCCGCCCATTTCCCTGGCTGCGGTACAACTGCGAAGCGCCTGGGTGATCATCTCACTGGGGGATGCACGCACACCCGTCGGACGGGTACTGACCCCCACACTGAGTGACACCTGGATGGGATCATCCAGACTCCCGAACTCCGTCGACCCGATGAGTCGACGAAGCCGATCCCCCACCGCCTTCGCCGCATCCAGCGTGGTTTCAGGCAGCACAATCGCAAATGTGTGGTCTGAATACCGGCCGACACAGTCCCGTGAGCGGAGCTCTCCCTCTATGATTTTGGCTGCGTGCGCCAGGGTATTTTCCATGGGACGCGTTCCGTGGCGTTCCTCAAGTACCTCGTAACGGTCCATGGCAAGTATCAACAACGATATGGCGTTTCTGTCGCGATAGGACGCAACGGACTCCGCTGAAAATCGCCTTGAAAAATGTTTTCTGGATGCAATCCGGGTCAGCAGATCGGTGCCCCCCTCCGAGGCACGTCTGGTAACCGACAATTCCAGTTGATTTCGAAGTTCGGTGTCTTCGAGGATGGAGATGATTCTTTCGATTATCATATCCATCGGTTCATTTTTCGCCTGTAAGCCGGAGGCGCCTGCAGTGACGCAACGGGAAAGAAGCGGTGCGGCGTATTTTTCAGTTACAATCAGCGTGGGAGGGGTGTTGCCTTCCCCTTTGCTCGCCTGAATCTTTTCAAACAGACTGATGCCATCTATCTGAGACAACTCGTAATCGCAGATAATCACATCCAGCTTATTGTCTTCCGACAGAACCTGGGCTTCTGTGGGATTGCTGGTGACAATCGCCACAAATCCACTTTTACCGAGATGAACCCGCATACTGTTTAAAAAAGACTTGTCTTCACTGATGCACAACGCTGTCGGCATTCCCTGCTGAGTATCATTTGTTTTATGAAAGGCGTGTTCAAAAAATCCCATGCCAGTATTGTCGACCATCACGGGAAAATATTTATAGTTTCAGCGATATTCTTATTGCGGTGTGTGACGTCCGGGATAGGTTCGTGGTCAATGAAACCGGATTACTCCGATTCCGAATCGTTCTGTGGAACGAACTTTTTAATCACTTCGTCCAGTTGCCGGGCATCCACTGCGCCTTTGTGGGCCCAAAGGAGGGCTCCTTCAGGTGACAGAAGAAATGTGGAAGGCATACCGAAGTGGGTCATCATTTCCGGTGGAAGGGTTTCCTCAGGCCAGTCTTCCTCCGCTCTCAGATGTATGTGGTCGGCCAGCGCCGTGCTTTGTATGAACATTCTGGCTGTGGGAAGTGTTTCTTCGGGTTCCACTGCAATGGTGACCAGCTGGATTTCCGGGTGCTGCTTCAGCGCGGTGGGAAATTCGGTGGCCAATTCCTTTTTGCAAGGCGCACAGTAAGACGCCCAGAAGTTCACCAGGGTCCAGTGGCCGGAGAAGACGTCCGAACTGCGACCCCCATCACCGACAAGCAATGGCAGTTCAAACGCAAACGCCGGCCCCTCTGAAGGTGGCTGTTTCTCCGGGGATGGGGCGGGGGGAACGGTGTGGTCTTTTTCAGAAATCCGGTTCTCCCCAACCGATGCGGGGCTTACGCCGATGCGGTGCTCCCTGAATTTTCTGAGTCCGTCGTCGAGAAACGCCACATACTCCGATTCGTCTCGCGCCAGACTGGAGAATGTGGCCAGCACCGAATCGGTTTCCGGGTCCAGGATGACATAGAACGGCAACACGGCAGTCTGGAAGCGTTCAAACTGGTACTCCCGCTGCTGCGTGTGGATGGGCTTGGGACCATCGGTGTACAGCTTGACCCGCACCATCTCCTGCAGACGATTTCGGATGGCGGGTTTGGGAAAGTAATTGGATTCCATCTGTCGGCAATTGGCGCACTGGAAACCCGTAAAATCCACAAAAAGTGGCCGGTTCTGCGACACGGCCTCACGTCGCGCACCGTTAAGGTCGTCGGCCAGGAAAGGCAGATGAAGGCCGTCGTCGCTTTGTTTCCCGATTTCACTGGGATACGGTACCGGCGGGAGCCATCCATCTATCCATCCGCCCAGGGGACGGCTGTTGCCAATGCCGGTGTAACTTTTAGCCGCAAATCCTATCAGAATCACTGCCAGTATAATTCGGGTGACGCCGGGGTGTCTGGAACCGCCCTCTCCTTTGCGGGAGAACACCTTCAGAATGAGGAGTGCGCCCACCAGAAAAATAGCTACCCACAACCACAGAGTGACGTTTCGGGTGATCACACCCAGCTCAAAATTGAGGTCCAGATTCGAAATGAACTTCAGTGCTGCCGCCAGTTCCACCACGCCGAATACCACTTTGACCGCCACCATCCAGTCGCCGCTTTTTCCCTGCAGCCGATCTGCGATTCCCGGAAAAACTGCGAGAAAAAAGAAGGGCAGGGCAAATGCGCTCGAGAATGCCAGCATGCCCACAAGGGGGTAGAATGCCTGTCCCCGTGCTGCAAGTGGCAGTACCCAGCCCCCCACAAATCCCACGGTGCAGGAGAAAGAAACCAGCGTGAATGTGACCGCCATGAAAAAAACGCCACCGATTCTGCTTTTGAGTTTCTGACTGTTGCGCTCCAGTGTTTGCTCTTTCTGGGCCGATTTATTAATAAGCCAGCCGGGAAGACGCAATTCAAACAGACCAAGCAGATTGAGACCGAAAAAAATCAGCAACAGTGTGATGAAAATATTGAAGATGGGATGAGTGGAAATCTGCTGCATACTTCCGGCGCCGAAGATCATGGAGAGCAATACCCCTGGGATGGTGTACACCACAATGATTGATCCGGCGTACACACCGGCAAGGAGCAGGCTGTCCCGCCGTTTCAACCCTTCGTTTTTCGAGAAGAAACTGATGGTGATGGGAATCATCGGAAACACGCAGGGGGTCAGCAGTGCACCGAATCCCGCCACGATTGCCATAATCAGAAATGCGCCAATCCCCAGTGCCTCGGGGTTTGCCATTGATGTCGCCCCGGTGGAATCCGCAGTGGAAGTGGTTGTTGTCACCGGACCGATCTCGTGGGTCTCGTCAAAAACAATGCCGGACAGTTGATGATTCGTGACCGGGGCTGAGGGGGTGGGGGCGGATTCCAGTGGTGCGCTGAGTTGAAGGGATTGGTTGTAGCAGCTCCGGTCATCACATATCTGCCCTGTCACCATGACCGTCACCGAGTTGTCCGGGCGTCGCACCACATTGAATACGCGTCGAAATGTGGCACTCGATTTGTAGTACTCAACTTTGGTCTCGAATGCATCGTCCCATTTCACATGGGGAGGGGCCCCGAACCACGCGCTCACAGGTTTCAGGAACTTTTCATCGGGTGAAATGTGCAGGGCAATGGGGCCGTCTGGCACCACGGTCGGACTGTACAGAATGAAACCGCTGGGAATGTCCAGCACAATTTCCAGAACAACCTCCTGACCCACTTTGTCGATGGTTCCGGCGCTGAACCTCGCATGGCCGTTTAACCGGGGATCCGCAGCAAATACGGCAGATGACACAGTGCACAGAATGGCAAAAACGATGAATATGATTATTGTGAAGTGTTTTTCTGAGTGTGGAAATATACGCATATTGCCACTAAAAGTTCGAAGAACAAATTTGTCAAATATTAAAAGGGTACGTGAAGGTAAAGGTCGCTGAACGGAACTGGGGTAGACGTGCAGTTTTTCTGGCAAATGTTGCCACACAGCGACCAAGGGAATCTGCCGCATGGGGACCGAGTGGTACAGCATCCCGGACCACTCCGTTGCTGCCAACGATGATTCGAACGCTGACTTTTCCCGAACCGGATTTCCTGCAACTGCTTCGCGCTTTATTCACTACCGAAGCCATGGCCTTCTGAACCTGAGCCCGCGATGGCTTGTCCGGCAATCCTCCGGAGTCCTTGCTGCTGCTACCACTGCTGCTGCCGGAAAGCAGACTGTCGAGCTCCGATGTGTTGCCGCCGCCGCTCTGTTTTTGGGTGGTTGATTTGGTTGTTTTGGGGACGGGCGCACTTTTGGTTGGCGTCGACGCTGTTGCCACAACGTTGGATGTCGTCGATTTTCTGGGTTTGCGTCTCAGACGACGGACGCGTCGTTTCTTTTTACCGCCTTTGCCATCATCCACTTCCTCTTCGGTGATTTCGTAATCTTCATCGGTGTCACCGCCGGCCGCGATCTCTTCTTCATCCCCTGCGGCCACTGCATTGGCAGCTTCTTCTCCCGCTGCATCTGGCGCCGCGGGTGCAGGCGATGCGGTTTCATCGGTCATCACGCTGGTTGCGACATTGGGAGAACCGGCATCAGACAGCTGCGGAGTCGTTTCGGTTTTAAGGCCGCCCGTGAGTGCCATATAGGCGCCTGCGCCGCCTGCAATCAGAGCGATGAAAATAACCGCGACAACAGGCATTTTGCTCTTTTTCTTTGGCGAACGGATATCCGCATAAACGTCCGGACCGGCCTGCGACGTCGGAGAAACAGGGGATCCGACCGGCATGGATGACCGGGTGGCAGGGGACGGCGCAAATTGTGTCTGGATTGGAGCCACACCGGTGTTGGTCATCATTCCCTGACCGGATGGGTCTGATAGGGCGCCAGGAGGCAATGCATCAGGAGACGGTGTTGTCTGTGGCGGCGGAGACGAAATCATCGCTGCCATCTGAGCCATATTGATTAAACCGGACTTGTCGTCATCGGATTCCTCGGGGGGAGTTTCATCCGCAGGGGCGCTGGCTGCATCCGATTTGTCAAGAAGTTCAGCAAGGGACATCTCTTCCGCTTTTTTGGGGTCGTTATCAGAACTGCTCACGAAACTATCCTCCTGAAAATGGGGCGGTTTCCTGTATTGGGAGACCTGAACTTATAATACGTACCCGGTGGCTTCCCGGATCTAAATTTCCTGGGTAATGAAACCGATACGGAGCTGGATATTAACCTGTCTCGGTACACAGGGCAATGTCGATATAGATATATATATTCCACCTGCATTGAATTAGTCAATGATAAGAAATCGCGGCATCCTATCAGGAACGCTGTCGCGGAATCAAGTCAAAAAAGGTTTGGATTCGAAGCATTTGCAGCACAGTCAAGGCGTGAGTCTTTAACGCCACGGATCGGTGTAGTCGATGGTCCGCTTTTTCTGAATAACAATATCCAGCGAAAGGGTTTTCCCGGAACGAACAAATATGGTTTTGCTGTAAACGAGCTCCTGCTTATCGTTATACAATCGCAGCTCATAGATGCCGGGACGGATGTCAAACGCAACCGGTGTGGATTTCGAAATCCGGTAGCCATCGACTACCGCTGTGAGTGACGTTGGCGTGGTATCCAGAAAAACAGTCCCTGGCTCACTGTTGTTGGTGGCCGAATGCAATCGGATGCCATCTTTCAACCGGATGGCGTTGGGCGATTGCGAAGTCGGGGGGGCACTTTTCCTGTCGAATTTCTTTCTGGATGATTTCGCCGGCTTGACTTTCAGTTGGGGTTCTTTCTTCAACTTTATCCGGGTGCGAACAACTTTATCCTTTTTTACTGTGATACTGGCTGTATGCGGCTGGTATCCATTGTATCTGAGGACCACCTTATGGGGTTGCGCCTGAAGTTCCAGCAAGATGGGGGTTGTCCCCCGCAGCTTGTTGTCCAGAAAGACTTCAGCTCCGCTTGGTGTTGAATCAATGTTCAGAATACCGGTTGACACTTGCTGCGCTTGCGTGACACAAAGAATTGGAATCAGAAATAAAAACATTGTAAGGACGATGATCTTGATCGCTTTTGACATATTCATCGTGTGCCAACCGAATAGAAATCGTTGATTTCTGAAAATGCAATGAATATAAAAGAATATGTTCATATGTTAACTATTATCATTTTTTCGAATCAACGGAAGTACTAATGTTTGAAATATATAGAGAGTGTACATTTTCAGCTTCACACCAATTGAGGAATTACCAGGGAAAATGCGAGCGACTCCACGGTCACAACTGGAGAATTCGGATTCATGTGATCGGAGAACAGCTGGATAAATCCGGAATGTTACTGGATTTTCACGAACTTGACGCCATCATGAAAGCAGCGATCGACGTTTTTGACCATCGACATTTGAACGAAGTGGAAGCATTTCTCGTAGATAGTCCGTCATCCGAAATGCTGGCCCGGGTTGTTTTTGAAGAAGTTCAGAAACGACTGCCTGTTCATCTGAATATCAAGGTTAAATGTTGTGATGTGTGGGAGAATGATTTGTCGCGAGCGCGGTATTATCCAGGGTAACGAAGCATCCCCATCTCTTTAATGGGAATGCTTCGGGGGCGCTCGTGTCAGTCGTCGAACGCTTCCTCGTCGATCTCTTCCAAATCATCCATGTCGTCATCGAGGTCAGTCACTTCTTCTACTACCGATTCCATTTCGCCCGAGATTTCACTCCCGTCACTACTGGTACTGATGGCCTGATGGGCCTTCAGTTCGCCAAGCATCACTATCGCCGTCTCAAGGGTCTTTGTGGCCTGGGAGGCCAATTCATTTTTCTGGGAGATAGCCGTGCTCTGAGCGTTCAGCGTCGATTCCATGTCAAAAATTCTCGAATCCCGGCCCTGAAGCTCTCTCTCAAGGTCAGCGCAACGAGTTGTTGCATCCTGAAGTGACGATTCCGTCTTTTCGAGTTTATCGTTCTGTGCAGCCAGCGTGTCTTTGGTTTCCGATAACTCGTTTCCGGTATCTGCCAGTGCCTTTTCGGTATCTGCCAGTTTCTCCCGGGTGCTTTCCAGCTCGCTTTGGGTTGACTGCACCGACTCCTGTGTACGGCTGTGCTCTTCGCGGAGTTCTTCGAGGCTGTTTTGAGTTGCTGTCAGCTCAGATCGGGTCTGCTCCAGTATCTGTTCGGTACCGTTGAACCGGTTGACCAGATCATCGTGCTCTGCCTGAGATATTTTCAGTTTCTCTTCGGCTTCTGCAATCTGGGTTTTCAGATTTCCAAGTTGTTCCTCTTTATCATACAGTTTGGATTTGTAGTCATTGAGTTCGGAGGTGTGGATCTCCGCCAGTTGCGATAGCTTCTGCTGATGCTCATCAGCTTTCTGGGTGAGCGCCTCATCTTTTTCGGCGGCCAGGCGGTTCGCAATCTCTTCGATGGCGCCTTCATGCTGTAATTTCTGACTGGCAAGCTCCTGTTCGAGCTTTTTGGCGAAAGACTCAGCCAGCTGCGCGGACTGTTCTTCCAGAGCATTGTTTTTTTCAGCGGTCAATTGCACTGTCAGCGCATCGAGTGCTTCTTTTTTCTCCGCTTCTTTCTGCTCTGTCAGCTCTGCCAATGCATCTGCTTTTTCCTGTTCAGCGCTGGCCAGTGCATCTGCCTTTTCCTGTTCAATTCTGGCGATCTCGCTGGATTTCTCCTGCTCCAGATTGGCCAATGCATCTGCTTTTTCCCGCTCAAATCTGGCAATATCGTTTGTTCTTTCCTGTTGCTGCCCCTGAATGTCCTTTTCCAGACTCTCGATTTTCTCGTTCTGTTTAACGAGTTCCCCCTGAAGTTCCTCGGTTTTTCGGGTCAGCGCTTCCTTTTCCCGGTTGAGGTCCGCCAGATTGTCTTCCAAATCATGCACAGACATTTCCACCGATATGTTCTGGGATTCCAAATCGGCGTTTTTCCGCTCCAGATCCGTCAATCTCTCCTGTTTGTCGAGCAGCTGCTTTTCCCTCGCATTTACTGAATCCTTGAGGTCGAGGAGTTCTCTGTCTTTGCGGTTCAGCAGCTCCCTGAGCTCCAGCGTTTCCCGGGCCGAACCCGGGATGGACGACGGTCGTCTCGTTGCTTCTGCGCGCGCGGAAGCCAGTGCCGCCTCCAGTTCTTTCACTCTGGATTTGAGTGTGTCGTTGGACGATTGCAGTTTCCTCAGTTCCTCTGAGGAAACGTCTGCATTGCCGACAACGACGCCGTCCGCACGAGAGTCCTCGCCAATCACCATTTCTTCCAACGCATCATCGGTTACAATGATTTGCTCATTCTCTTTTCCCGTGTGATCCTCAACAACAATTTCCTCGTCGCGTCCCTCCGCGTCAGAGACGGCTATCACATCTTCGAGATCGGCCGGTTCGTCTTCAACAATTATTTCATCGTCTTGCTCATCATCGGCCACCACCACCTCATCGTCACCGTCCTTTTCGCCGCTGTCATTGTCGTCAATAACCAACTCTTCAACCTCTTCAACCTCTTCAAACTCAGAATCGTCCATGTCGTCGAGGTCCATTTCCTCCATGTCAAAGTCTTCAATATCCTGGAGCTCGCCCGACAGTTCATCTGCCATTTCCGGCGCTTCATCTGCTTGCTTCAATAAGCTGCTGATGACTCCGGTGAGGGCTGCCGAATCAAATGGCTTCAGCAGGTACTCGTCCGCGCGATCCTTCAACCGTCTGTGTTTGTCAAAGGTTTCATCTGTGACTTCCGATGAAACGAGAATAAGGGGAATGGATTTGGTGGAAGCATTTTTCCGCAATTTTCGGCAGATGGAAAACCCACTGGTCTGCGGCAACTCGATGCTGAGATATATCAATTCCGGGGAATGCGCGTCTGCATACGCCAGACCTTCCGCTGCGTCGACGACGATTTCCACACTGTACCCTTTGGGTTCATACGCGGCTTTGATCAGGCCCGTGTATTCCTCATCCGGTTCGAATGCGAGAATGGTTTTTGACATATTTAGACTCCTTCACATTTATCCTGCATACATCTTTAATTTCAAAAAACGAGGGTGCCCCAGTATCCGCAATCGCCTGCAAATCTGAAGCATTGAGGATTCTACATCAGTTAAAGTGAAAAGTCACATCGCAAGCATACAAAATCATTCAACTTCGCAAAATAATTGTTTTGGATTGAGAAGGTACGGGGGCCGGGAAGAATCTGCATTTGGCGGTCGGTCTAAAAATAAATACAGAGCGTGCCATTGCCGCCGAAAACCCCGCCCATACCGCCTTCATATTTGCCGGTAAAAGCGAAGAAACCGCCGTATCCGAGAAAGCCTATCGAAATCCAACGGGAGGGGCGCATGGTGGCCTCGATGCCGACATCTGCGGTCATGCCGTTCTGTTCCTCAACTGCTCGGCCCACAATGAGTGATGTATCGCGAATGATCATCCGGCCGATGCGGGTCTGAAATTGAAGAAGGATACGCATAATCGGCACGCCGTACTTGATGGCGCCCATCAGCCGGAAAACGGGAAGTGTATCCTCGTCTTCATATTTTCTCCCCTGTGCCCGCATGAGCTCGGGTGAGTATCGATACCGTTTGGAAAATCCGGTGAATGAAGCGTTTATCCAGGTGAATGTGAACCCCAGCTTCAACCCCGAAATCTTCACGCCGGTGGTGAACCCGGCTTCCACGCCACCGCCGCTGTAGCTGATCATTCGGCCCACGGGGGCAATAATCCCTTCCGGGTTAATATCCGTGAGCCCATAGGATGCATCCGAGGTCACCGCGGTCACAAAGCTTCGCTCAATCTCAACGGCTTTCAGAATGAGCCGAGCAGCGCCGAAATGGGGTTCCAGATAAAATGCCGCCACTCTCCCGGCACTGGCGTTGGCAGACAGCAGCAGGATCGCGACGGACATGACAACCGAAAGTATCACAGGCAATCCAGTGCCTGCTTTCCACAGGAGATACGGTCTGTGGAAAACGGACGTTCGCCGGCGTTCTTCGTGCCGCATCATTTCACTCACTTTCATTGCCTGTGGAGTTCACTGCAATCGCCAGTTTACCGTAACCGAGTTTTTTTGCCAAATCCATGATACTCACCACCACACCATGCCTGGCCCCCTTGTCGGCTTTCACAATGACCACTGCGTTCTTTCCCGATTCCTTCAGTCGCTTTTTCAGATACGTGGACAGTTTCTCCATGGTGACCACATTCTTTTCCACTTTTATGGTGCCGTCACTGGTGACCGCCACCGTAATATCATTGTCTTTGGGAAACAGGTCCTGGGGCGACGCTTTGGGCAAATCAATATCAATGTTGGGGTTTTTCACATATGTCGCGGTGAGCAGGAAGAAAATGAGCAACAGAAAAACCACGTCCACCAGAGGGGTAACCTCCAGCGTGGCGATTGCCCGGTTCTTTTTGCCTGAAGAAAAATTCATGAGGATTGTTTCTCCGTCTCAGGTGTGACCGGGCGCAGCAGTTCGAGAAGCGCCATTGCCCCTTCTTCCATTTCCATGATACGGCGCTGACTCTTGGATTGCAGATAGCGGTATCCCACGTACGCAATGATGGCGACACTGAGCCCGGCTGCGGTTGTGATGAGCGCCTGCCAGATTCCACCGGCCAGTTGCGCGGGGTCCACCGATCCGGTACTCGCCGTATTTACCACCTTTTTAAAAACGCCAATCATACCGGTTACCGTACCCAGCAGTCCCAGCAGCGGTTCCACGCTGGCGGTGGTGCCCATGGCTTCAACGAACCGTTCCATTCTGGAGACTTCTTTCTGTCCGGTTTCCTCAAATCGTTCCTTTATTTCCGGGCGTTTGGCGTGTCTTGCGTCCAACCCTGCCTGCAGTACCCGTCCCGTCGGGCTGTTGCTGGTCAGGCACAGATCCCTCGCTTTTTTGAACTCTTTGTTCTCAGCCAGTTCCAGGACGGACTGAATCAGACCTGCAGGAATAATTCTGGATTTTCGCAGCGACCACATGCGCTCAAGGAAGATGGCCAATGCAATAACAGACCCAAGCAGGATTGGAATCATTACCACGCCGCCATTTTTCAGGAATTCAAAAACTTCTTTCATACATTTCTCCGGGGTTTATTCGCAGTGCTAACTGAACGGATATTTTTTTTCAATGTCAAAGGTTCTTTCAAAAAAACAAAGATACCGGGGATAAAATTGATGATACACCGGTTCCATGGTTTCAAGGGGAATCAGAGCAGCGCGACATGCTGCCATATATTACATTGTCCGCTTCTTCCTTCTGTTGCTGGGCTGCACCCCCGGGCGTTTCGTCCCTGTGGTGGCCCGGTGGCTTGGCGGTCTGGCGTATCTGGTGGCGCGTCGTGAACGCCATATCGCGATGACCCAGCTGTGTGCCCGTACCGCCATCACCCATCGGTCACAGCGCGCCCGAAAGCTCACCCGCGGCGTGTTCAACCATCTTGCCCTCAGCGTTGCCGAGTTATGTCGGCTGCTGAGAAAACGGAACAACTCGCCACTTGTGATTATTCCGGAATCATCCCAAAAGGCGCTCGATGGGGCGATTGCAAAGAACTGCGGCGTGATATTTGTGACCGGCCATATCGGAAACTGGGAGCTGATGGCCATTGCGCTGGCCAATGCGGGGTACCCCATTCATACTGTGGCCAAAAAAAGTTATGATACCCGATTCACCCGGTTTATCCGTCGACAGCGGACGCGGTTCGGGGTGCACGGCATCTATCGGGATGACCGGGGCAGCGTGGGAAAGTTATATCGCGCACTTAAAAGTGGGCATATTCTCGGCATGCTCATTGATCAGGATACCCGGGTGCCCGGTGTGTTTGTGCCATTTTTCGGCGTCGAGGCCTACACGCCCAGCGGCGCAGCGTCCTTTGCGGTCAGAACCGGTACTCCCGTAGTGGTGGGCACGGTAAAGCGCACCCGTGTTGGAATTCATCGAATTGATATTGAACGCGTGGTATTACCGGAGGATGAAACGGATGCCACCGCACTGCTCACTCGCAAGCTGGAGCAGCGTATCCGGGGTCAGATGAGCCAATGGGTGTGGTTTCATCGCCGGTGGAAAACGGCCAGAGGAGCCGATATATGAATGAGAATCTGGACGAAGAAATGAAATCCCGACTGATGCAGACCATGAAAAAGAGTGTGCTGCCCCCATCCACGCAGCAGGAAATCTGTGCCCGGAATCCCGATGACATCCAATTGGGGCATCTGCACGAACAGATTTGTGCAGAGGCCATGGTATTGGCCGGGCAGGGCAGGGGGCCCACTGATTTGATGACGGTACTGCTGAATATGAATCTGGCCATGTTATGCCCGATGGCAGCTGAAATTCATCACCAGGCCACGGTAACCCGGGCACAGGACCACACCGTTGCCGAACTGGCCACGCGCAGCCCGGTTTTTGCAGTCCGAAAAATCATGTTCATTTGCCCGGTCGGCGCGCTGGATAGACTGGCCCTGCAGCACATCGCAGACCGTGCCCTCAGGCTGGCCACCGGTAAACGAATCAAGACCGCGTTTCTGTTTCCCGCCGGCCTCACTGCAGACCGGACGGTCATCGACGAGTGGTGTTCACTACTTACTGAAGAACTTGAATCGCAAAAAATCACTCTGCAGATGTTGCTGTAGGCGCAGGTAGAGGTTGTCAGCGAAAATGTATTCAGGACGTATGGACTTCCTGACCAATGCATGCGGCATTCAATGTTTCACCATTTTTTGCAACGTTGGCGTTTACGCTTTTCGAGGGATTAAGTTGTCGATGTTTCAGGTGTTTCGTGTCTGGCGAGTTGTTTCCGGAAGTATTGTTCCCACCACTGGTTGAGTTGGCGGACCTGTCTGGGAGGGGGCGCATTGGGATCGAAATCATCAGGAGGCAACAGGGCCGGCTGAATTTCAATATGCAGTCTGGGGAAAGCGGGCACTTTGTACCACGGCATGCCTCTGGCCAGAGTCACCGGCTGGCAATTGATGAGCGCCGGGTACACATCGACGCCAGTGCGGACAGCCACCTGAGCGGCGCCTCGCTGAAATTTCAGGGGTTCATCCGGTGGGGTTCTGGACCCCTGGGGAAATATGATGAGGGGGCGGTTTTCATCGAACCCTTTCTGGCATTGTTCAATGAATACATCGCTGGCCATGTTGGGAATGAAATTGCATGCTTTCACCACCGCACCGAAGAACGGATGATTCCACAGGCTCATTTTCACGACGCAGTTGAAATCCGGAACCCGGGCACCCAGCACGACAATGTCCACCAGTGTGAGGTGATTGCCAATCAGCAGATAGGGTCGGTTCCGGGGCAGGTTTTCGAGTCCGGTGACGCGAATGGAGCGGAATCCGCCGGTCAGCTGCATAATGGCCGTAAATATCCGCCATGTGAAGCGCATATGGCGATGAAACGCTGCACGGGCCCGCGTTCCTTCAATGAATCGAAGTATTGGAAAAAGCAATACCCCAAGGAAAAATCCCCACAGCATGAAGATGACAAAGCTGATGCCCGTACCTGTAACGCTGATGGCGCGTTTGACCTGGTTCATTGGAAAGTGTCCAATCTATCGTTCTTCTTCGTCCTTTGAGGTGATCACTTCAGAGGTAATCACTTCCGCGGGAAAATCCACCTGTACCGTATCGATTTCGAGGGTATATCCCTGCGCCAGATGAACCAGTCGGATTTTACCGGTTTCGAAACCCCGGTGTTCGTACTCAATCTGAATCTGCAAGTGCTCCGCAAGCCGTATGTCTCGCCATTTTCCGGCATCCACCACATCCAGTTCGGGGTTTTGCGCTTTCAGTAAAGAGGCGTCCTGATACACCAGCAGGAAGTCCCTGGCCAGATATACGGGAGGAAACGGCCATTCAAACAGGGGTTCTTTCGTGTAGGTGATATCGTTCGTCGCAATGGTCATCATGAATTGTCTTTTGCCCAGGGGCGATAGACCGGCGATGGCAACTGAATCATTGGACACTTCCACCATTGCCGTAAACGAAAGAGACGATTCACCTCTGGTGTAGACCACCTGCTGCACCAGTGATGGTTGCACATCGAATGCGTTTTTCTGAAACTGTGCCGCGATGCCGTCCACGTAGTCGACGTTTGCCGGCGACGTGTGGACGGTTCGTCCAGCACATCCGGCAAGGAGGATGGCGGCGTACAGTTTGAGATAAATGAATGTCCTGCGAGTTGTCATATGAACTCCCGTTTCTGCGATAAAGGAGATAGACACATGGCCAGAAAGATTCCGACCAGTACCGTGACACCGAACGTCCGCAGTGCCGGATTCTGACTTAATGCCAGAAGTCCGAAGGACAGAATGGTGGTTATTCCCGAAAGAGAAATGGCAAATACCGTGGGGGCCGTGTCCCGGGATTCGGCGAAAAACAATGTGTAGTCAATGCCAATGGCCAGGACGATGATGAGCGCGAAGAAAGTGAAGAGATTGACCTCCACCCGCAACAGACTCATGCCTCCCAGCAGCAGTATCGCCGTCATGAGCGGTGGGAGAATGGTGCGTATTCCCCGCCGCACCCCGTAGCGGATCATGAGAAAAATCAGGATGGCCACATAGGCCGCGCCTACCAGCAGTGCAGAAAGATGCCGATACCGGGTAAACAGTGAGGTAACGGTCTGCACCTTGTTTACATAGGTGACGCCGGTTTCATTGCGTATCGCCGCACGGATACCGGATTCCTCCCGGATATTCTGAAACAGGATGACCGATGCGCGGTTGTCACCCACTTTTCCAATCCGGAGTTTCCCGGGGAGGGCGAACCCTGGAATCTTAGCGACATCCTGTGCGCGCAATGGTTTGGATTCGTCAATCATCCGGGTGATTCTCCGGATGTCCGTGGGTTCCCATCCCATATGGTCAAACAGGGATTTGGCAGTATTCCCATTGGTGAACCGCCGCAAAAAACGGCGGTTTTCCTTCTGCACCTGAAAGGATGGCACCAGCTGTGCCATGGCAACGGCATTGCCGATGGCGCCGGAGCGAATGAGCGGTTTCAGTTTGGAAAGAAGGTGTTCTTCTTTCTGGGCCAGGGCTTCGTCGGTGACCGCCTGTACTACCAGAAAACGGCTTTTGTCGAAGGTTTTCATCAGCCCGGCAATCTGTGATTCTTCATGTTCCAGGGTGGGAAACTCTCCCCGCAGCAGTCGAATATCGTCGTTGGCCTGAACAAAGGGAACCGCCACGGCAAATGGGATGCAGAGGAGCAACGCCCATCGCAGATGCCGTGGGTGCAGCATGTGGGTGTAGCGCCGGGTCCAGAACCAGAGACGGGGCAGTGATCGCTCTCTTCGGGTGAATGGCAGATAGGGAAACCACAGGACCACTGCGGCCCATGCGCCAATTAATCCGGCACTGGCGAAAATGGCCATCTGTTTGAACCCGGGAAAGGGCGCTATCAGCAGCGCCACATATCCGATGACACTGGTGGCCATGCCCAGGGTGATGCCTGGAAACACTTCCTCAAGAATCCTTTCAGGGGAGGAAGATGACGCCAGATTGTGGGCAAAGTAGTGAAAACTGTAGTCGATACACACCCCCACCAGCGATGCGCCGAACACCAGGGTGATAAGATGCAGCTCTCCAAACAGGGACCATGTCACCGCCACGGCCAATATGATTCCCGCAGCGATGGGGATGAGACCGAAAACGAGTTCCCGGAAACTGGAAAACGCCAGCAGCAACAGACATATCACGCCGATGATGGAACCGGTGCCAATGATGGATACTTCTCTTCTGGCCCCGTTCGCCGCCTGGGCAGCGTATCGGGCCATTCCGGTCCACAATATTTTTGATTCCGGGTTTTCTGCCGTGGTGCTGCGGATGGCGTCGTCGACGGTGGCGACCATTTCAGAGGCGCCGCTACCGGAAAATGCACCGTCTTTGCCCGTTGCGGTAATCAGTACCCATGTTCGTTTTTTCTTCTCGAGCACCAGGTGCCCGTCCCGGGGGGAAAACGCACCGGACAGGCTGGGCAGCGACATGAAATAGTCTTCAAACAGAAAGTACGGATCGGTTTCGATGAGGGATGAGGTACCACCCGAAAACAGGGCATACAATCGCTGTACCGTCTTCTGCACCAGCGCTGCCTGGTTGTCGGCTGTGGCCATCTGGCGAATTTCCGGGGAGAGCAGGGACCAGCGCGCGGGAAAGAAGGTGTCGAAGAACTTTTTTTTCATGGTGTCGTCCACACGGCAGGTAACGTCTGAAAAAAAGGTGTGGGCTTTCGTCAAGCGCATGCACAGGTCATCGGCGGCGTGTATGGCGGACGTCGGATTCTTCGCTGCCACAAGGATAACCAGTCGGGATTCCAGGGCGTGGCTCAACGTGTGATACGCGGCCCTTGTGGCGGGGGTATGCTCCGTTTCGGGAATCATGTCCAGGATGCTGGTTTTCAGTGGCGATGAAATGAAATAGTGAATGAGCAGCGCCAGTCCACCAATGATGAGCAGGGCGTACAGGGCAGCGATGCGTTTTCGGTATTTACCGAACACAGGTGTCGAGGGAAATTGGGCTGGCTGGTTTGTCATCGGAAATCAGGATGGTGGTCCCATCCCCGTTTGCCTCCTTGATTGCGATTTTATGGATCTCTTCGGCACCTTCAATGACTATCTCGGATATTATCCTGGCGAGCAGCCGATCTCTGGGGCGCAACCCCATTTCAAATCCGGCGTCTGTTTTTTGGAAATACAGAGAAAATCGTTCTTCCAGCACCGATTGGTCCGCGGTGAACAGGGCTATCAGGATTCGTGCTGTGTGGCGGATTTCGATGTGGTCTTCGGCTTTCTTTACAGATATTTTCTGGTTTCCGGCCCGCTGCCAGATGCCTTCCGTCGTGATTTTTACCGATGACGAAAAGGGCGACCGGGTGGCAATGCATATGCCTTTGGGGCTTAGTACGATGCTGCCTCTGGAAATCAGCGGCCGTTTCAGTGCGGCGACGCGTTTTTGCTGGGTGAAGCCCTTCACCTGTTCGCCTTTCAGCTGCAGGCGTTTGACCTCACCCATGAATACCGACTGATTCCGGGGAGTCACCGGATGGGAAAAAACGCTGTCCCCGTCGTTGGCGACGATGACGGCGGGAATGAAAAATAGAGCGATTGCAATTGTAACCCCTTTGTGCATGGGTCATCCCTTCTGTTTCACTGTCTTTCGGACGATGAACTCCGCGCCAAAGAGGAGTCCCATCAGAATGTAGCTGATTAGACCGTTGTAAAGAGTCCAGTATTCTTTAGATGCACATATGGCGGTATAGGCGGCCACGGCGCCGTTGACGACGAAAAATGTGCACCATACCACCGTGACCTTTTTGCAGTAGGTGAGGATGGCGTCGGTCATGGTGGGTTCTTTGAGGGCAGCAAACCGCGCCACCATGCTGGGGCCCCGGAGCAGGGTCCATCCGAAGGTGCCGAGCAATGCGACGTTGACCAGTACCGGCGTGAGCAACAGCGCCCGCTCACTGTTGAACAGCAGCGAATACACGGACGGCAGCGCGGCGGCCATGGTGAGGGGCAAGAGCGGCTTCAGTTTCTGAAAGGACAGTTTCATCACCACTGCCGTGCGCACTCCCAGCATCGCCAGAATGACTATTCCCACCACTGCGGGTGAAAAAGTGGTCAGCCCATAATAAATGAGTACCGGGTAGGCGACAAAAACGGCGCTGATAAAAATTGTAGCGATGCGTTTCACTCCATCCACTTTTTAAAGATGAGGGAGGTGTTCACCCCGCCGAAGGCGAAATTGTTGCTCATGACGTATGTCTGCTCCAGGGACCGGGTTTCCATCACGAAGTCCAGTTTGCCACAGGCCGGATCCGGCGTGACAAGGTTGATGGTGGGCGCCACCCAGCCCTCGTTGAGCTGATGGATACTGACCCACGCCTCAATGGCGCCGCAGGCCCCCAGCGTATGACCGAAGTAGCTTTTCAGGGATGCAATGGGAACTGGCCGGCCAAAGCAGGCTTCGGTGGCCCGGGTTTCGGCCACATCCCCGATTTCAGTGGATGTGCCGTGGGCAGACACAAAATCGATATCATCTGGCGTCAGACCTGCATTCTGCAGGGCGAGTTGCATCACCTGATGCATGCCCTCCCGGGCGGGATTCACCATGTGCGCCCCGTCACTGTTACTGGCAAATCCGACCAACTCCGCGTAAATGGGGGCGCCGCGACGTTTTGCACTGTCCAGCGATTCCAATATGAGGGTGGCGCTTCCTTCCCCCACCACGAGCCCGTCCCGATCCTTATCGAATGGGCGGGGGGTGGACTCCGGTTCATCGTTTCGTCGGCTGGTGGCATACATCACGTCGAATACGGCCGTCCCCAGCGGATCCAGTTCCTCGGCGCCGCCGCAAATCATGATGTCCTGAATCCCGAATTTCACCATTTCGTATCCGAAGCCAATGCCCTGACTGCCGGAGGTGCAGGCGGAACAGGCGGGAATGAGTCTTCCCCTGGTTTTAAAAAACTGACTGATGTTTGCGGCGCAGGTGTGGCTCATGAATTTGATGAACTGGGAGCCTTTCACGCCATTCACGGTTTTATCCACGCCGACCTGTTTCATGAATTCAATGGAAGCGTCCGCGGATCCATAGGTCGAACCGTACGAAACGCCGGTGGTGCCGTCACTGAGCGATAGGGATTCCAGCAGATTGGCATCCTTGAGGGCCAGTTCCGTGGAGCGGATGGCCAGTGTAGCTACCCGACCGGCGGTCCGCAGATGCTTGCGATTGTAATGGGCTGGAATTCTGAACTCCGAAACCGGCGCGCCCAGGTGACTGACGAGGCCGTCAATCTCTTTCCACGATTCCATCTTCCGGATGCCCGACCTGCGAGCCAGCAGGTTCGCTTTTACCGTCGGCCAATTCTCTCCCAGTGAGGTGATTCCGCTCATTCCCGTAACCACAACCCGATTCATACCATACCTCCGTTCACGGAAATGACCTGTCCGGTAATGTAACCCGCGCCTTCTGACATCAGAAACGCCACAAGGGATGCCACTTCTTCCGGCTTGCCGAATCGTCGCATGGGAATCAGTTTCATCACTTCGGACGGAATCAGGTCCCGGGTCATGTCGGTTTCAATAATACCGGGCGCCACCACATTCACGGTGATTTTGCGCCTGGCCAGTTCCATCGCCAGGGATTTGGATGCCCCGATGATGCCGGCCTTGGTGGCGGCATAATTGACCTGGCCCCGATTGCCGGTGATGCCGGAAATCGATGACATGGCGATGATTCGCCCGCCTTTTCTGGCCTGGGCCATGGGCATGGCCACCGGTTTGAGCACATTATAAAAGCCGTCCAGGTTGGTGTGGATCACGTCGTCCCACATATCGTCTTCGAGCACGGGAAACGGGGCGTCTCTGGCGATGGAGGCGTTGCACACCATGCCCCATGGCGGGCCGTTTTCGTTCAGATCCGCCGTCAGCACATCCCGGGTCTGTGTGCGGTCGGCAATATTGAACGGCAGCAGATAGCCCTCGCCGCCCTGACCGGTGATGGTTTCAAGTACCTCTCGCGCGGCGGATTCATTACTCAGATAATTGATGCCGACCCGGTATCCGTCGGCCGCCAGTCGCAAAGCCGCGGCTTTTCCAATTCCTCTACTGGCGCCTGTTACAATAACGCGTTTCATAAAAGTCCTTCTGAACTATTTCTATCGGGTGAATATACATTAATCGTTGCCCGGGCCAATTCCTCATTGCGGGTTTTATCCGCAGTATAACACCGGAACTGGACCAGATGCACACCATCCCAGACCATATTCGCACCGATGGTCAGCACCTGTCCCGGGAAAAAATAGTCGCAATACAGGTCGAGCTGACGGGTACCCACCAGATACCCGATTCTGGGAACCCCGTTATGTCGAATCCGATGCCAGCCGTCGAATACCCCAATCGCCTGCGCCATGAATTCCACGGCAACAAATGCTGGAACGCCGACATCGGTGCAGAAAATATTGTCCGGCCGGATTTCCACTTCGCAGGTCACCCCGTCGGTCGCGTGAGAGACGGCGCGATCTATCATGAGTATCGGTGGTTTGTGAATGAGCAGCCTCTCAACGGCGACGTCACGGATATTCATTTTTCTCCATTGGTACAATATCGGTTTCTCAGCCAGTCGAAAGCGGTTACCGCCTGACGACTGGTTTTATATATAGCATTGAACAGAACAATTTCTTCATCATCCTGTGTCTGTTTTTCAATACCAAATAACAGCGCCATTCCAAATGCGAATTCATGTTTTTCGCCGGGGATAAAAAAATCCGGCACCGATTCATCGCCACAGAGCAGCACCACCCGCTGACTTCTGCCGGTGGCCAGCAGTTGCCATGTTTCCAGAAGCGCAGCCCCGAAGGTGAGTTCACCGGCACTCACCGTTCTGGAGATGCCCTGATTTTTTGCGGAAATACTCAGATAGCCCGTTGGGGTATGGTGTACCGAATTGCAGAAATCCAGTGGAGAGAGGGCCTCCCCGCTGTAGATGGCCTCCAGCAGGGTTTCCAGTACTCTGATTTCACCGAATCGCGACGCAAACACCACATCCACACTGGCGGGGGGGAGCTGGTGGCGGGACACAATCTCGAAAAAAGGCGCCATGACCATTCTGGAAAGGGGCGAACTTTTACCGCGAACCCGGGGCGGAACGGACGGGCAGGCACAGAGATATCCGACGTTGGGTTCGATGGGGTGCGGATTCATGACAAACCCGCGGAACGACTCCCGCGTGTCGAGGGAAAATGCGCGTCCGGACCAGTCGTGCAGATAAATGTCCCGTTGGTTCACTGAACGCCTCCATCGGTTTTTCCGAGTACCAGGGTACAGTTGCTGCCACCGAATGCGAAGGAATTGCTCAGATAGCACTGGCCTGTCCGGGATTCCGGTATCCGGGAATCCGGCACGACAAGCTTCAGGGGAGGCAGCGTGGGGTCTATCTGTCCGTCGAACAGGTGGGCCGGCAATCGATTCTGTTCATCATCCAGAGACATGCAGCAGATGGCTGCTTCCACTGCACCGGCAGCCCCCAGACAGTGACCGGTAAATGGCTTGGTGGAACTGGCGTATGCATCCGGAACGGTTCGGTGAACCGCATTGCTTTCCATGGCATCGTTGGCCCGGGTGCCCGTTCCGTGCAGATTCACGTATCGTACCTGACCTGGCGCCATACCGGCATCCTGCAGCGCCCGTTCCATGGCGAGTGCGGCACCGGCCCCATCGGGCAACGGCGCACTCATATGATAGGCATCCATGGACTCCCCACCGCCGAAAAGGGCGATGCGGCCCCCCTGACGGGCCAGGACAAACAGGGCACCGCCCTCGCCGATGTTGAGGCCATTGCGGTGTTCGCTCAGCGGATTGATGCGCGCTTCACTCAGTTGCCCCAGACTGTTGAACCCGTTTATGGTGAGGTCGCACAGGCTGTCCACCCCGCCGCTGATGACCATGTCGCAGATGCCCGCTTCGATGAGCCCCCGGGCCGAGAGCATGGCTTTGGCTGCGGAGGAACAGGCGGTGGAGAGCGTGTACGCCGGTCCTTCAGCACCGCTCAATTCCGCGATGAAACGGGATAGACTGCCCATGGCATGGCGGGTGTGGAAACAGCAGTTTTGCCCCGGGACTCCCGTGGACTTGAATTCTCTGTAGGCAGATTCACTGGCATCCAGCCCGGATGTGGACGAACCGACCACAACCCCGAGTCGTGCGGGTGGAATACGGGTCTGGCAATCGGACACGGTCCGGGCAATCTGCTCAAAGCACAGGAGCGCCAGTCGATTATTCCGGCAATCGTACTTCCTGAATGCTTCGGGCAACCGGGGAATATCGGACACTTCAAAGACGGGCAATGGCTTCCCTTCGGCGGTATCCCGGAAGGCGAGGGGCGGCAACGTTGGGGCAAACAGTGTGGATTTGCAGGCGTCGACCGATGTTCCCATCGCTGAGACGATGCCGTAGTCCAGGATGTGACAGTGCATCATTCCCGGCTCCGCAGCAGTTGCCCCCCGGCAATGGCGGCGGTGAGGGCGCGAAGTTCGTGTTCGAGGGCCCTGTCTTTTTCCACAAACGCCGTATGCGAGCGGATACTGTCATAGAGCTGCCGCAGCTCGGGGTGTAGATCGCTTCGGATAAGCTCGTTTCGCTGCTCCCGCAAATCCACGGCCTGGGCCAGGGCCATCAGCAATGCTGCCAGCGTTTGTTCCGTCAGTTCCAGCACCCGGATACAGTCCCGGGCGCTGATGGTGCCCAGACTGACTTTGTCCTGGTTATTGCTTTCCGTTGACCTGGAGAAGATGGACGCGGGGATGGCATTTTTAAGCGCTTCGGCTGCAAAAGCCGATGTGCCGATATGAACAGCCTTGAATCCGTGGTGAATGCCCCGGGTGTGGCCGTTGGCACCGCTCAGATTGGCCGGCAGACCGTTGCTTTTACGTTCATTCACCAGCAGGGCCATCTGGCGATCAAGAAGATCGGCGATGTTGGCCACGGCGTTTTTCATGCTGTCCATGGCAAAGGCGATATGGCCGCCGTAAAAATTGCCGCCGTGGAGCACGTCTCCCTGGTCGGGATCAATCAGCGGATTGTCGTTGACACTGTTGATTTCGGTTTCGATATACGAGCGTATCCATGTCAGGGCATCGGCGAGGACCCCCAGAATGTGAGGCGCGCATCGAACGGCGTACGTGGCCTGAACCCGCTGACCATCGCTTAACCGATAGGTGTCATTGTACTGAATCTGCTCCGCAATCTGAGCAGCGACTGCCATCTGTCCCGGATGCGGCTTCTGTTCGAAAATCCGCCGGTCAAAGTGTCCCTTGTTCACCTGCAGCACTTCCACCAGCAGGGCCGTTGCCCCGGTGCCCAGGGTTACCAGCCGGGCGGCCCGCTTGAATGCCAGACACGCGATGGCGGTCATGACCGATGTGCCATTCATGATGGCCAGGGCTTCCTTGGCTTTCAAATCGAGGGGGATGATTTCACATTCCGTAAACACATCAGCTGTGGGGCGGACCTTGCCCCGGTAATACACTTCCCGTTCCCCGACCACCGTGGCGGCAATATACGACAGTGGCGTGAGATCCCCGCTGGCCCCCACTGAGCCTTCTGCGGGAATTCGGGGGATGATGTCCCGTTGCAACAGGTCGGTGAGGAAGGCGAGCAGGTCTACCCGAACGGCCGAAAAACCGGATTTCAGACTGGTCAGACGGACTATCAGCACGGCCCGGCAGGTTTCCACATCGAGATATTCACCCATGCCGCAGCCGTGAAAACGCAATAGATTGTGGGCGAAGTCATCGGACTGGTCGCCGGGAATGATGGTGGTACACGAATCGCCCACACCGGTGGTGACCCCGTAAATGATTTGCTCGCGGGCTTTCAGCTTTTCAAGGGCAATTCGTCCATTCCGGATTTGTGAGAGAAAACCGGGGTCACTGCTCAGCGTCACGGATGCGTTGCCGGATGCCACCGTGCAAATATCTTCAATTGTCAATTTATTCGCATCAATGGTCAGGCTTTTCGGCTTGGTCATCGGTTCTCCAGAAATCATAAAAGTTAAACCACTGGTACGGATATTCACAGCAGAGCTGTTCGAGAAACGCCGCGTATTTCGCCACGTAGTCCTGAATATCCGCATCTCTTCGCTTCCTGTCGAGTGTCACCTTTTCGGTGACAAACTGAACCACACTCTCGTAGGTGCGCCTGCCGGTTCGGATGCCCGCCACAAAAAAAGTGGGACATTCGAGGAGGCTGGCGACCACCCACGGGTTCGCCGGAAACGGGGCATCTTCGCCCAAAAAGGGGTGAATGACAACCCGGCTCCGTGAAGATGGGTGAAAACGGTCGGCCAGCATGGCCACAATTTCGCCATTTTCAATGCAGGTTTTCAGCGCCAGCACACCTTCGATACTGCGATCTTTGAGGTTGATGATATTCAGTTGGGAATCCGGATTGATGCGCCGAAGCACCTCATTGAAGCGCTGGGCATTGCCCAGATACATCACCGCATTCACGGTAACCCGCTGCTCGCGGCACAGTACCCGGAGGCTGTCGATGTTGCCCAGATGGGCGCCCAGAATGAGACATCCCCGTCCGGCACTCAGGTATGGCTTTATCACGTCCAGATTTTCCGTGCGGATGTCGAACCGGTCCAGTCTGGACTGCCAGAACCAGAGTTTATCCAGGGTGCACTCTGCAAACGAGATGAAATGGGCGAACCCCTCGATGAAACCGGGCGGGGTTCCCTTGCCGCAGTGTTGATGCACGCGTTTCAGATATGCGATGCCCGCTTTTCTGGCGGTTTTTCCGGTCAGATAGAAGTACCAGATAACTGGATACAGAAACAGTCGGGCAACAGCATAGCCAAAGGTGTTGAGCACAAACAACACAATGCGCATCCCCGGTGTGGCGCCCCGTTCTTTCTGGGCAATCCATGGGCGCTCTTCTGTCATGAGTGCGCCTGTCGCTCCGTGAGACGGCTGACAATGCGGCGTCCCAGGAGGATGCCTATCCGCAGCAGCATTCCGATAAAGAGTCGGGTGTGCATCCACGAAATGCGCACGTTGTCGTAAAAATAGTGAAAATGGGAAATGCCGCCGTCGTGGTAGGTGACCGCGGTTTCCAGGTTGACCACGGGGACGCCCCGCCATACCAGACGGACCGCGATTTCCGGATCGAATTCCATTCTTTTGCCAATGAACGGCCATTTCAGTGTGCGGGCCGTTTCGCGCACCGGATACACGCGATATCCGAACAGGGGATCCTTAATCTCGGTGGAGAGGGTTTCTATCCATACCCAGACAATGCTGATTTTGCGACCGTTGAGCCGGGCTCTGGGGGTGTTGGGCGGGAAGATGGGCTTGCCGAGGATTAGACTGCGCGGGTGCTGTGTTGCCGCTCTGATAAATCGGGGAACGTCCGCAACGCTGTGCTGGTGATCCGCATCCATCTGCAGAACATGGGTGAAGCCGTTGTTCCGGGCCCATTGGATGCCATCGGTGACAGCTGCGCCCTTGCCGCCATTTCCGGGTCGGTGAATCAGCGTAATCCCCCCCCCGTTTTCAATGCGTTGCAATACCGCATTCATGTCCTCACCGGACCCGTCGTTCACGATGACTATCGGATAGTCGAACGGTTTCAGCGCTGCCACCAACCCCTCAATGGTGTCCACGTTGTTGAACGTGGGCAACAGGATGCACAGTTTCATCGAAGCACAATCTTTCCGGATGCATAGTCGGCGGTGTCACTGAATATGCGATACCGCCAGGCATCCGTCTGGGGTTCGAGTTCGATGATAAACGCCGTATCCGGGACAATCAGATTGTGAAACTTCATCTTTTCCACCCTGGCAATGGATGGGGGCGCCGAGAGCAGGGATATGCCTTCGGATACCAGTTTGAGCTGACATACCCCGGGCAGAATGGGACGGCCATCGAAGTGTCCCCGGAATCCGTAAAAATCCGCGGATACGCGGCAGTGAAACCGGGTAATGGTATTTTCGTGTTCCTGTTGAAAACAAATATCATTGAGGGTTTCAACGACCATTGCGTACCGTCTCCATCAGTAGACTCAGGGGCACTTTGCCCTCTGTGTTGCGTGGAAAATCCGGGACAAATCGCCAGTATCTGGGAAGCGCCACCAAATCAAACCGGCGACGCATCCGTTCCTTTACCGTTCGAATGATCGCCTGCCGTTGATGGTTGGCAGGAATCGGATGGCCCGCAGCAGGAATCACCACCGCGGCCAGCACCGCACGGCTGGCTTTGTCTTCGTCGCAATACGGAAACACCCGGGCGTTTTCAATCTCTGGCATATCGCGAAGGACCGTTTCCATCTCGGTGAGGGATATGCGTTTTCCCGCAATTTTCACCACCGTATCGTAGCGGCCTTCCGGAAAAAAGGCCCCATGGGGTGAAAAAGAGATGCGATCACCGGTTTCCATCCACTGGTTGCGCGGATGCAGCCACGGGGACATCACTTCCAGTCCATCCTGATGATTTTTTCGCACAGATACCCCTGCAAAGGGTAAAAATGGAATTTTCTCTGCGGACGACTGCTGTCGGTGGCCAATTCCTCCTGTTTCGGTGGAACCGAATATTTCTATAGGCGCCTGGCGGGTGGTGTTCAGAATATCGAGGGCAATGGCCCGGTCCAGTGGGCCACCGGATGAAAAAATCACGCTTCTGTTCCAGTTGAACGGGTGGGAAGGTGCAATACCGGACAACACCCTGAGATGCGCGGGAGACGATATGATGCAGGCGCCATCGTCGCCCGCCTGGAGGATCTGTTCCCAATAAAAGGTCGTCGGTGAACTCAACAGACGGCCCGCGTGCAGGGGCCATAGAATGTTGAACAGAAATCCGTAAATATGAAAATGGCTGACCGTGGTGCGACGTGGCAGGCCGGCAACCTGATTGCCGAACACGGTTTCCAGATTTTTCACCTCTTCAAACAGGGCAAAGAAGGGCTTGTCCACACGCTTTTTCTGGCCACTGCTTCCCGATGTGAACAGCACCATGGCGGTATCGTCTGCGGGGAAGGTGGGATTGGGAACGATGGATGGCGAAGCCGGGCGTTGATTGGCAGGGATGACACCCCCGGACCAGACACTTTGGTCTGCCTGTATGTCGTGATTCACCCGAAAGATTGCCGGAGTGCATTCCCCCGTCTGCTCTGCCGATGATGTGCTGTCAATTGTCGGCGTTTCCCCGTCTGTCAGAATGCCCGACAGGCTCTGGCTCAGCTCCGCAAGGGTGTCCGGTTGCAAATCCGCGCTCAGAACCGGGATGACCCGGGATTGCCAGCACGCTATCACCGCAGCGGTGAATCGCAGTGGGGAGTGCACGGCCACCAGCCACAGCTTCCGGTCATCGTCCGGACTGGACAATCGGTCGATGTTCAGGCGAATTATATCCGCGCAGTTCAGTAAATGGGTTCTGATGCTACCATTGTCCGCAACCGGCACATTGCCATTATTGGCGAAGAGGGAGTAGGAGGTGGGCAGCGTACCCGTCAACTTTTTTTGCGGATAATGGTGTCTGCCACATCCGCCACGGTGCGAATTTGACGAAGATCTTCGGCGGTGAATTTAATGCCGGCGCTTGCGCTGAGTTCTGACGCCATATCCACCGCATCCAGACTGTCCAGATCAAGGTCCGTGAACAGATTTTTATCTTCGGTCACATCTGTTTCGGACAGGTCAAATGTCGTGCAGAGGATTTTCTTCACTTCCGCCAATATGGTATCTCGCTCGGTCATATTTTTTTTCCTGCAGTATTATTTTTGCTCGAGAATAAACTGGGCCATGGATTGGATACTGGCAAACACCCTGCGATTTTCTTCGGGGTCATTGGTGAGTTTGATTCCATACTTTTTTGAAATCGCAACTCCCAGTTCCAGGGCATCCAGTGAATCCAGTCCCAGTCCATCGTAGAACAGGGCATCTTCTGAATTAATTTCGGACGGCTTCACATCTTCAAGCCGAAGGGTTTCAACAATCAGATCTTTCAGTTCGTTTTCAAGTGTCTCAATATCCATGTCTGCCACAGTTCGCTCTCCGGCCATGCTCAAAATTTCACACGGTTTAGTACGAATCGGTACATTGAATGTCAAGTCCAACAGTTAATCATTTAAATTTACAATAGAAAGGCGTTTGCATTTCGGGAATGAACACCGACGTGGAAGTGGGCCGGCTCTTTGCGGAGCTTCTTTGTAATACACTGAATTCATTCGGATAAGTTGGGTGAAGTTCGCTGGATGATTTCCGTCAGCGCCGATGTGGACACGATTGCCGCGCCATCGATGACCAGACCCGCATCTGCAAGATTATAGAACGCAACGTTCGGGTGCTGTGAAATTTTGCGTATAATCGTATTGCGATAATTCAGCAATTTCGGTTGGGTGGAGACCCATTCATTCCGAATGTTTTTCACGCGAATCATGTTGGCCAGCTCCGGACTTCGGGTGTTGGTCCCCAGCCAGCTGCCACTGGCATGGTGCTGTCCACCGGCGAAACAAAGGTCCTGGCCAATGAATATGACTCGGGTCATTCCCATTTTCAGTGCAATTTCAAGGGCTGCCACCGCCACCGATCCGCCGATGGAAAGTACCTGGGCATCCGGGAAGCCCGGGGTGGGCTCTCCGAGGTAGAGATATTTGGGACCCTGGTACGCGGCCACTGCACCGGCGAAGGTGAAATTGGAAAATAGCATGGGCACTTCGAGATGCTCGCATCCGCGGAGTTGGTGGCGAACGCCATGAAGGGCATCCATCAGAACGAGATAATCGGGTGTAATCTGTTGATTATATAGGAATTTCAGCGCGGAGCCCACACAGAGAAGTCGAAGATGCGCCCGATTATCCCGAAGAAACTCCCAGAACGTGTTCAGCGATGGTCCACTGGAGACGATAACCGCCGTTTCACCGGGATGCTTTTCGAACAGCTCATATATCGGGTGGCTGGGAATCTGAATGTTTGCATAGTGATTTTCGGCCGCCAGATGCTGACGTGCTTTGCGATTGCCGGGCATCAGACAGTTCGTGAGGAGCAGTTTCAGTTCTCCCGGTGAATCATCCATGCAATTCATGGACGGTTTATGAATAGCGAGCTTGAATCCGCTCACACTCAGCGATTCGATTTGGTTGCATAACTCATTTTCATCGGTCATTCCCAGTATTTCCACCTGGGGATGTTCGATGAGCGCGGTGAAGTCCGTCAGTGAAAATGCTGTTTTCAGAATATCAGGGGTTGCTTCTACAACGCGCAGACGCCTGCCGGGGGCCATTCGTTCCGCCATTGCGCGCACGTGGTATCCCAGACCGAATCCATACAGCAGCACTGAAGTGGTTGTGTCGTGGCCTTCGGCGAAGCGTGTTGCCTCGTTGAGGGGGTGATACCGACTGTGCAGAAAAGTATGCACAGTTCTGTCTCCGTTGGTATGGCGATACCGAAGTGTGGATACATTGTCCCGGGTAGGGAACAGTTCAATCCGGGATGGGTCGGGGCTGTGCTGTTCAAGGGCGGTGGCCAATCCCGGTGTGCGCGTGTGGAGAGCGCGCAGATTGGCACTAAGTATGGCGCTGTCCGTCAACTTCTTTCATCCTTTGTTTCCAAGAGGACACCACCGGCAGTAACTCGTTTTCAAACAGGTCAGAGGTCGAAACGTCGTCGTCGTTTTCCAGGCAGGTCTGCAGTTCAACCAGCGTGTTTTTCAGTGCGGTAACATCAATTGCCACCAGATCCCGCAACACCGTGATGCCTTCCATAATCCAGCTTAAACCGTCGATTACCTGAACTGTGTTCAATTTGGCCTGTTCAATACTGCCTTCCTGAAAGAGGGTTACCGTACCCTGAACGCCCGTTTCAAAGCTATCCATGTAGACAATCAGGTTGCTGAGCAATTCTCGTTTTTCTTCTGCAGGGTCCAAGATGTTCCGCCTTTCAAAAACAGCCAGCAAAAAAAATAGCACGTGTTTCTGCCGGGTCAAATCGGGGCGCGTTTGAATCTGCTGGCGATTTCCCTTTTCCGTAAAGACGACTTTCAGCGGAAGATTCTCTGGGATGACCCGGGTGTCACCGTACCCGGAACGGGGGACATGTCAGCTGTTTCTACTTAAATGTCACGTGTTTCTAAAGTTTAACTGAAAGGATCCGAAGTTAGTATTTATTGGGTCCGGTTCAATCCTACACAAGGGGGAAGACATGAGCAGCAAGCTGGGCAAACAAACAGGTATGATTTTCGGTCTGTTTTTTCTGATTGTTTTCGGATGCAGTGACAGTGGCGGTTCCGGGGGCGGCGGCAACAATAATAATGATTCAGCAACGCAATCAGACAGTGGCACTGCGGATTCCGCCACATCAGGAAATTCCGGAACCGATGACACGGATACTTCTACCCCGGTATCAGGAACGGACGGCACGGAGGGCGATTCGGAAACGGGAGTCATTGGTGGAACAGATTCATCGGGGATAGATAGTGGATGGGCGGATACCACATCAACCGATACGCAGGTGCCAGATACCAACATGACGGATACCAGCGAGACCGATACCAATGTGACGGACACCAGCGTGACCGATACCAGCGTAACGGACACCAATGTGACGGACACCAATGTGACGGATACCAGCGTGACGGACTCCGGCACAGTGGATACGAATGGAGATGATACGGGGGTGGTCGATACAACCTCATCAGACACCGGCACGGTGGATCCGCAGTCTTCGGATACCGGTGTGAGTGGGACCGATACTGGCGATACCGGTGGCACAGATACCGGAACCGGGACATCCACGGACACGGGCGTCTGCTTTGATGGGTTGTTGCAGGATGGGGCAACGGTCTGTGGGGTGAACGGCAGAGGGGTGTATGTGCAGGAATGCGTAGATGGCAGCTGGGTGAACACCGGCACGTGTACCGACACGGATGATTGTGCGGACAGTGATATGCAGACATTGACCGACCAATGCGGGTATAACAGTCGCGGGGAACAGCTGCAGGTCTGCACTGTGGGCGTATGGGTGGACGATGTGTGTACCGACCCGGATGACTGTGTGGACTCGGATACCCAGTCGCTGTTGAGCAGTTGCGGCATGAATACCCGCGGTTCTCTGGCCCGGACCTGTGTGACCGGAACCTGGCAGGATGGGGTGTGCACCGATTCGGACGAATGTCTGGACAGCGACACACAGACTCTGACTGATGCATGCGGCTACAACAGCCGCGGGGAGCAGCTGCAGGTCTGTACGGTGGGGGTATGGGCGGATGATGTGTGTACGGATCCCGATGACTGTGTGGACTCGGATACCCAGTCGCTGTTGAACAGTTGCGGTACCAATACCCGCGGTTCTCTGGCCCGGACCTGTGTGACCGGAACCTGGCAGGATGGGGTGTGCACCGATACCGACGAATGTCTGGACAGCGATACTCAGACCGACATCTGTGGCCTGAACAATCGGGGAGAACTGTTGCAGATTTGCACGGTGGGCGCATGGGTGGATGGCACCTGCACTGATACGGATGACTGTGTGGATTCGGATACCCAGTCCGTGAACTGCGGTATGAATAATCGGGGAACACTGGATCAGAGCTGCGTGACCGGGGAATGGCAGGATGGCGATTGTGCCGATTCCGACAGTTGTACTGACAGCGACACCCAGTCGCTTCCGGCCAGCTGCGGTCTCAATCTGCGGGGAGCCCTGGCGCAGACCTGCGTGACCGGCGCCTGGGAGGATGGCACGTGTGCTGACACCGATACCTGTGCGGATAGCGATACCCAGGTGGTGGCCGACGACTGTGGACTCAATGGCCGTGGGGATTTACTGCAGCACTGTGACATTGGTGCCTGGGTTGACGACACGGACGTCTGCACAGATCCGGATGTCTGTCTGGATAGCGATACGCAGATACTGACGGACGCCTGTGGGATGGATACCAACGGAGAGCAATATCAGAACTGCGAAACCGGGGCATGGGCCAATGACTATTGCGATGATCCCGATGTTTGCAGCGATACGAACATTGATTGCGGTGCCAATGGCGCCTGCGCGTATGATACGGACAGCGCTGAATATGTGTATGTCTGCAACTGCAGCGCTGGATACGAGAATGCGGACACCGCGGATTTAACGACGGCCTGTCAGGATATTCCCTGTTATAATACCACTTCTGGCGCCGGATGCGCGACCAATGCCCGGTGCGACGGGACGGATGTGAATGCCCTGTGCGAATGCGAAGTCGGTTGGGCGGGAACACCGGCTAGCGCTCCGGGATGTGATGCCTGCGATGAGGGCACCCTCGGATATCAGTCGGACGGCCTTGGGGGGTGCGGACTGATTCCTACGCCCATAGATGGCGAGCTGGTGATTACCGAAGTGATGATTGAACCCACCGGGAGCACACCGGTGGTGAATGGTCAATACTTCGAAGTATACAATACCTCCGGTGAACGGTTGAACCTGGCCGGTTCCACGATTGCCATTGTGGGCGACACGGATTCCGCCGTCATCGATTTGCCCGCCACCCCATCGGTGCTGGTGGATGCCGACAACTATATGGTATTCGGCGCTTCGGCGGATACCGATGCCAATGGCGGTGTGACGGTGGATGAGGTTCTGCCGGGATTCCCCGAACTGGGTACGGACCTCGGCAGTATTTCGGTGTCGGGAAATCTGGGAATTGTGGATGCCGTTGCCTGGGATGGCGCGAGCTACGCCATGACCGGCGGCGCTTCCATGGGACTGTCGCCGGGAGTGACGCTGGATGCCACTGCCGCCGCGGAGAACGACTCGGCGAATCTGTGGTGCCCCGCTTCGGAAACCTGGATTGCGGGCGACACCGACAATGATTACGGCAGCCCCGGCGCCATGAACGATCCATGCGATGTGGGCAATTGCGGCATCATTGCCCCGAAAGTCACCGTCTATAAAGGCACCTATTACAGCGATACAGACTCCGATACGGTGTACGCGCAGTCCGATACCCTGAATGTTCAGGTGTATCACCCCGGCTTCACCGAAGGCGCGGGGAGTTCAGGACGTGTGGTGGCGGAGTTGGGATATGGCGCCAGATATACCGATCCGGAAACCTGGGAGACCTGGCAGTCCGTTGCATATTCCGGTGACAGTGGCGATACGGATACCACCATAGATGAATACGATGTCTTTTCGGGTACTTTTACCGATATCCCGGTGGGGGTGTATTTCTACGCATTCCGGGTGTCGGTGGATGACAGCGCCTCCTGGACATATTGCGACGTGACGTGGACAGATACGTACGACGGCTACGATGTGATGGAAGGAGGCGTGATGACGGTTACCGATCCCAGCTGTGTGCCTGGGGGTGTCGGTGAGTGCGACGACTGCGAAGACAATGATAACAACGGCCTTGTGGACGGCATGGATATTAAGTGCCTGTACGGATTGGATACCCTTGAAACCGAACTGCGCACGGGGATTGCTTCGGATGAGAACTCGGTTCCCGGCGGTCCCTACGACTGTTTCGTGGATGGCAATTCCGGGTCCGGGGATGATACGTGCGAGCAGGATTCGTGCTGTCAGCTCTACGATCCGGCCCTTGATGACTACTTTGATGCGAACATTGCCGATGACGATATTGGCGTGCCCAATTGCCCCGCTGACTGTCCTGCTGAATGTGGGGATGGCCTGTGTGCCGAGCTCGAAACGAACACCACATGTCCCAGCGATTGCGCGGCAACCTGCGGGGATACCACCTGCGATAGCGGTGCAGGTGAAACGGCGGCCACTTGCCCGGCAGACTGCGCCGCCAGCTGTGGCGACGGGTTGTGCACCCATACCGAGACATTTGATACCTGTTCGCTGGATTGTGATGAACTCTGTGGCAACGGATCCTGTGAGCTGGGGCACCCGGCGTGCAATCTGTTTGATCGCAGTACCTGCCTTGTGGGCTCCCTTGGCAAGTATGAACCGGTGACCGGATGCGCCAACATGTGCGTTCCATTTGTGCCAACCGGATGCGATTGCTGGGGCTGCTGCACATTCTGTGTGGACAACGTATGCGAGAACATTTCCGCTGCCACGCCGTTCAGCAATTACTGGAATTACGACTCGTCCAAGACTGCGACCAAATCGTATGCGTGCAATGAGTCAACTTTTGATGATCCGTCCAGATGTATGCGCTGTGAGCAGGCGACAGAGTCGGCTCGGGATTGCGCCATTGATTGTGCAGCGGTTTGTGGCGATGGATACTGCACCCACAGTGAACAGGCCAGTAATCCCGCGGGGGAAAACTATTGCGTTTCGGACTGCGTTGCAACCTGCGGTGACGGCGCCTGTAATCTGGACACTGACAGTGAGACACCGGCCAACTGTCCGGTGGATTGTACCACGCCGGAATGCGGTGATGGCGTCTGTGCCGCGGGCGAAGAACCGGTCTGGAGCGATACCGACAGCGAATACGTGGGATGCGACGACTGCAGCCCCAGTTGCGGTGATTCGGATTGCGGAATGATATGCGGTACCAAGTGCGATCCGGAAAATTGCATCCTCTGTCCGGGCATGACCGCAGACGATTTGCCGGAACACTGCAAGGATGCCGGAGGCGCCACGTGTCCCAATAACTGGGATGTGTGCACCACCAATTCGGATTGCGCGTCTGATTCGTATTACTGTGTGTCGGGCTGCTGCGTTCCCAACGCCTGATACGGCCATACCCGTCTCCTTCATTTTCATTTAAATTCAGCTTCCAGGAATCTTTTACTGCGCTTCCCTGTTTGTAGGAAATGACGTATAGATGCGTTCCGGAGATGTTGCAGAAGCAATTGCGTTGTGAATGGGTTGTTTAGTATATGACACGAAAATCGGAAATATTTCTTAGCCGCCTTTTCGGTTTCCAGCGATGGCAGCTGGTGTTGCTATGGGCGACGATGGCTGTGGCTGCGTGCCATGGTGGCGGTCTCAGCGATGACGCCAGGCGAAAAATCGCCATGGCCATGGTGCTGGACGACGCAGACGCGCCCCAGACCGCGTTGATGTGGGCAGCGGATCGCAGTAATCGGTATCAGACCAACCTGTTCAACGGGAATAAAAATGAATTGATTCAGCTGGGCAATGCGGACGACATCATCCTGTCCTGGAATGACCGGGCCCTCCGCATCTCGCGGCAGATCGAAGCGCAGGTCCTGTGCGATTGTACCGAGTGGGCAAATGCGGATTTTGAAGGGGAGTGTCCCCATCCCCTGGATACAGCGGACTATGAGCGGCTGGTTTTATCTGAATTGAATGCGGAAGATTCAGATGGTGCCGGTGAAGAATCGAAAGCGGACATTGACCTCGCCCCATTGCCGGTGACCGATGAGGATTTGCAGAAACTGACTGTTCTGGAGCAGCGCGCAACGGTGACCGGGATTATCGGTCCGTACGTGTTTGTCCGCTACGAAAATCGCCATCAGCTGTGCGACCCCGATACGGCCGGCGCCGACCATGGATACCGGATATTCAGTCTGGAAACCCGTCAGTTTAAATCAGTGCTCACAGAAGCGGAATGGGCAGCGCTGGATACAGACGAACGCGCTGAAGCATTTGACACCGTTCGTACGGCCACCGGGTTTGAGCGCGTATCCGAGGGCGATGTTGAACTGGTGGATATTCGTCCCACGTTTGTATATGGCCTCGGATTCTCGCTGACGTATCAGTTTGAGGCGCACAGTGAGATGCCCGAGTCCGAGAACAACTGGCGGGACTATACACGACAGGTGGAAGTGCAGGCCAGGCAGATTCCCGAACGGTTGCGGCCCTGGGTGTTGGCGCCATCATTGATTGGAAAACTGGTGCCGGTTGACGGCGTGAGTGTGCTGGGTTGGTCGCTGATCACGGGAGAATCTGAGGCAAATCATCAGGTGCAATCAGCGGTGCTGCAGTCACCGAAGGAGTAATGACCATGTTTTTCAGATTTCAGAAACCCAAAAAAATCACCACTTTGACTGCTGATTCGGTGCAGACCACCGCAGGCAGGGTAGTGGCGTCATCGACCGTGAATATCCCCGGAACGGATATTCCCTGCGCGTGTTACTGGCAATTAATCGAAGCGTGGAAACAACCCGCGCGTAAGAAGGGGAGAAAAATGTGGATTCCCCAGTCTGCCCGCCAGGGATGCAAAGGATTTTATGTGGAAGATGACACCGGAAAAATCTGGGTTCCCGACAATGGCGACGTACTCGACATCCGAAACGGCTGGCAGGACGCTGGTCTGATGGGAAAAAAAGGTACCCAACGCTTTGTGGCCCGCAGCATCAGATCGGGGGATGTCATAAAAATTCGCGGTAGAGTATCTGAATCCAAAGGCGCCGAACCCGCCGACTGTCTGGTTTTTCGTCCGGATGACAAGGGTATGGTAACCATTCTGCAGACAAAGAAAGCCAAAAAACAGGGCTGATACGCTCTGCGCAGAAGTGCCACGCTGCGAGCGGGGGAATGATTTTGTGCGTTTTGCCTTCAGGGCGCGGGTTACCCGATACAATGAGTACGGATTTTATGTTATGAGATGCTTCCTTCTGTGGATGCACTCGGGGGGACTGCATGGGGGGGCGTCGTTTCTCGTCTGAAAATGCGACGAAGCAACGCCCGGAAATCCTGCTCCGAGGCAAACAGACACGGCAACAGAACCAGGGAAACCAGGGTGCCGAACAGAACGCCCCACAGCATGGCCATAATCATGGGCGTCATAAATGGGTTGGCGCCTCCGATTTCGTAGGCGGCGGGAAGCAGGCCCACCACCGTGGTAATGGACGTGATTAGAATGGGACGCAAGCGGGAAGCTGCCCCCTCGGCCACATCCTGGCTGGAGAGTCGTATCAGTTTCAGCTCGGTTTTTTTCTGATTGAGTCCGTGCACCATCACAGTGGAGTCGTTCACCAGTACACCGGCCAGGCCGATGATGCCGAACATGGCAATCATACTCAGTTCTATGCCTTGAAGACCAAATCCAATCAGCACGCCAACGAATCCGAACGGAATCACGGACATGATCAGGAAGGGCTGGGTGAATGAATTGAACAGCAGCACAAACAGGAAAAACAGTCCCAGTATAGAGAAAATAAACGCGATGCCCATGTTCCCCATGGCTTCCTGTTGCTGTTCCATCTCGCCGCCAAAATGAAGTCGGGAATCCCGATACCGTTTCATGATGCCGCTTTTCTCAATGTGTGATTTCAGATTCCCGTTGATTTGAGCGGTGCTGATGTTTTCTTTATCGATGGACGCATACACGGTAACCGTCCGGTCTCCCTGGTAGTGTTTGATGGATGCCTCCCCGGGACGTTCTTCGAAATCCGCCAGACTGCGAAGGGGGATAAACTGCCCGCCGGGAATTCGCACCATCAATTCGTTGAGAGTTTGCAGCTTTCCCTGATCTCCGGGTTGAAACTGCAGACGGAAATCAATGGATTCCTCCACAGTCTGCAGCTGGTTGATGACAACGCCATCGAACGCGATACGCACCGCCCGTGTGATGTCCGCAACGGTCAGCCCACGGTCGGCCAGGGTTTCGTAGTGGAGAGAAAGCTTCACAATTTCCTTTCCCGGCTTGTAACTGGTCCATGCGTCCACCACGTGGGGATGAGCCGCCAACCATTGCTGCAGCTCGTTGGCCAGGTCGTATCGCTCCTCCGTATTGCTGATCACTTCCACTTCCACCGGTTGTCCGGCGACGGGGGTGTCTTCAAACGGGCGAATCTTGATGGATTTGAAGCCATCCATCTTCTTCACATCCGCCCGAAGTCCGGCAATGAGTACATTACTGTTGGATTTGCGCTCCCCCTGTGGTTTCATATAGACAGTAAGCAGCGCCCACGCGGGGTTTCTTCCTTCGGTGGCCCCATATATATCGGTATCGTGGTGTCCCAGCTGTGTGGTGATGTTCAGCATATCGTCCGGTGGGATGGCCTTGCGTATGCGCGATTCCAGCCAGGCCACTTTTTCTCTGGTGTCCTCCCGGGAAGAACCTTCTGGCAGCTCCACCCCCACCCAGAACGAGTCCACATCCATTTCGGGATACAGGTTGAATCGAACCACCTGACTGCTCACCACCACGATACCCGTGCAGACTGCCACAAAAACACCGATGGTGAGATACCGGCGATGGACGGCGCGTCGAATAAAATTGTCATATGCGCGTTGAATGTGAACGAACCATCGTTTGGGTTTGGGCGCCACATCCTTGCCGCTGGAAAGATGGGCGGGAAGAAAAGTCTGACATTCCAGAAGCGAACCCAGCAGAATGAGTGCAATCATTACCGGAAATGCATACAGAAACTTGCCTTCCAGTCCCCCGAGAAAAGCCAGGGGTAAAAACGCCAGAATGGTGGTGATGGTACTCACAATCACAGGCATTGAAATATTCGCCGCGCCGGTGATGGCGGCGTCCTTCCAGGAGAGACCCCGTTCCCTGGCGACGAAAATACTTTCCCCCGTCACGATGGCGTCATCCACCAGCATACCGAGCATGAGGATGACTGCATACAGTGTAAGCATGTTGATATTCAGTCCGAACAGGGGCATGAGCAGCAGTGAGATGAGCATAGCCACCGGCAGGCCGATGGCTACCCAGAATGCCAGGCGGAACTGGAAGAAGACCAGCAGCACCAGCAGCACCAGCACGAAACCCATGATGGCGTTGCTGCTCAGCGTATTCAGCATATCTTCGGTGAATCTGGAGACGTCATTCACTGTGGCAATGGATATGCCCGGAGGAAGGGTGGGGCGAACGCGAGACACGAACTCGTGTACATCCGATGCCAGTTTGAGGCCATCCACCTCCACTTTTTTTCTGGGGGCCAGTGAAATACCGAACTTGCCGTCGCATCTGTTCTCTACAGACCAGTCTGTGAAATCCTCAATAACGGTTGCCACATCCTTAATGCGAATATAGTTCCCCGGTCCATCGCTTCGAATGATGACGTCTTCCACCTCTCCCGGTGTGTCAAACTGGCCAACGGTCAACACTTTTTTTTCTGCGCCAAAAGACTCCAGCGTTCCCCCCGAGTCCCGCACGTTCCGACGGGATACCGCGGCGATGATTTCATCGTAGGAAATGTTCCGGTGGTACAGTTTTTCAGGATCAATGTATATCTTCACTTCCCGATCCCGATATCCGGTCAGGTCCACCGCCGCCACGCCATTCAGCTCCCGCAGCCCCCGCTGCAGTTTCTTTGCTGTTTTTCGCAACGTGCTTTCCGGTACGTTTCCGGAAATGTGCAGTTCCATGACCGGCACCTGGGCGCTGGACAGTTCCTCCACTGTCGGGCGGGAGGTTAAATCTCCCGGCAGTTTCGCCACGGCCCGGTCCACCGCTTTCTGAATATCCTGAACGACCTTTTTGGGCGCTTTCACATCCGGGTCAAGCCGGGCGACAATTACCGACATGCCCTCCATGCTGCGGGACTGAATGCGGTAAATACCGTCCACGTTGAGCACTTCCTCCTCAATGGGAACGGTGACTGCCAACTCCATATCCTCAGGGCTGGCGCCCTGGCGCAGGGTGGTGATATTCACAATACCCAAATCAAACTTGGGCATGGTATCCACGGGCATGGACTGTGCGGTCATCAGCCCGCCGATGATCACCATTGCCATGAGCACGTGCACCAGCAGCGGGCGTTTGACAAAGAATTCGTAATACCGTTTCATGACGCCCCCTCGGCCTGCGCTTCCTTACGGGGTTCCTCCTTCTGACCGCTGTTTGTCTGTTTCTTTTTTGGAGTCTGGTCGGTTTGGGTGGAAGACATGCCCGCATCAAGGGGGATTGAACCGGTAACTTCGACCGGGGTTCCATCGGCCACGTTATCGATGCCGCCAACAATCACGCGGTCTCCCACATTCAGTCCATGCAAAACCTGCCGGATGGAACCGGTGGACCCGGCGGCGAGAACCGGCTCCACTTCGCGGGCTCTATCCTTGTCAAGGAGATACACGACCCGCTTTCGATTCCTGTCCACGATGGCGGTTTCCGGTATCACGATGGCATCGTTGGTTTCCAGTCCAGTGAGGGTGACCATTGCGCTCATTCCCGCTTTCAGAAGGCCGTCCGAGTTGTTCACGGTCAGTCGCACCGGGAAGTTGCCGGTACCGGGATTTGCCGCATTGCCCACGCTCTCCACGTGTGCCTGCCATGTTCGGCCCCTTGCACCAGTGGTCGTGACCTGGCATTCGATGCCCGTTCGTACGGTATTGATTTCTTCCTGAGTGACCCAGGTGGTGACGCGCATGGTATCGGTGACATGAATGACAGCAAGGGTCTGACCGGGGAGGGCCACTTCGCCGGCATCCACGTTTCGACTCACCACCGTGCCGGACACCGGACTGTGCAGTTGCCCGCGTTTAATATTGTGACGGGCGAGATTGCGTCCCACGGACAATTGGGCAAAGGTGGCTTCCAGCGCTGCCACGTTGGTTCGGGCGGCCTCCAGCTGCTCTTTGGCAATGGCGCGCTGTTTATACAGGTCTTCCCGACGGGCCAGCATCGTTCTGGCTTCGTTGAGACGCGCGGTAACCCCCGAGAGATTTCCTTCCGCCTGCTTCAGCTGCATTCGACTTTCCGATAAATCAAAAGATACCAGCTTCTGGCCTCCCTGAATCTGGTCACCTTCCTCAAAGAGCACTTCGTTCACCTTTCCGGAAATCTCTGCGGATATAGTGACTTTCTCAGCGGCTTCAATACGTCCGAAGGTGCGAATGGTCTGGCGCCAGGTGCGGGGTTTGATTTCGTGCACCTGCACCTTTGCCACATCGGGTTCCGCGTCCATCTGTCTGGCTGGCGCCGGCTTTCTGCAGGCCGTCAATGACAGGGCTGCAAATAGTATCAATGCAATCTGTCTGGAGATAGTCATCTGTTCGCTCCTTTTGTAGTTACCAGGGAATTCAAGTTCACTGTCCGGGACGATTCCCTGCAATATCGAAGAGTCGGGCACCCCCGGAACATCATTTCCCCGTGTCTGCACTGGGGCAGTACTGGTTCCGACAACAGGTCAATCTCAGGACATCAGCGTTGCGTGTTGCCGAAAAATTAATCATTTATGGCTCGCTCATATGCAATCGTTGCTGCTGTATTATTATTCGGCAAGCGAATGATCGTTCCTGGTTGTATATGTGGTCTGTCTGGCCGCGTCCTAACATATACCAGGTAAATGGGCAACACCGCTGTCCGCTATCCGTTGGGTGTGCCGCCCACTACACTGTGGCAAAAAAAGTACAGGTGTTTTTTCGCCAAATCCAGTGAATATTTTTCATTTTTCAACGTTGTCGCGGATTTCTGGACCCTGGCACGCTTTGCGCAATGGCTATCGGTCATGATCATTGTTGTGAACCACACGCCAGAAACGGCTGTTTTTGAAGCGAAAGGGAGTTGAGTATGCAAAGCATGAAATGGCGAAGAATGATTTTTACAATGTGCCTGTGTGGCGTTGTTTTCACCGGGGTGCATTCGGTCCGGGCCGATGAAGGGGAGACTGAAGAGGGCGCTGTTGCCGAATCAGTTGCCACGGACTGGCAAGCGACCATTGAGGATGGACAGGTGATGGTGTCAAAGGGAGAAATCCGTGTGGTATTGCCACTGCCTCAAGCCGCAAGGGCGGTTTATCAGCGTGGTAATCTGTTGTATGTGGCCGCAGGAAGCAGTGGCGTGATTGTGTTTCAATTGACGGATTCTGATGCTGTCCAGTTGCGAATAGTGCCCACCCCTTCGGGGAATGCGATGGGATTTTTTGTGTCGGGAGAGCGCGTCTGGGTGGAAACCCATCTTACCAATGCCACGGTACTGGAAGACGCTGATGCACAGGGGGCAGCAATGGTGAATCTGACCGACGCCACCACACCCGTCCCGGCGGTGAAGAGCAAAAAAAACAAAGAGGTCCTGACGGGAACACCTCCCAAAGCGCATCCACTTCTCGCTCGCGATACGCCCATTACTGTGGACGACACTTTTCCCGGTGAAGTGAAACTCAATGTGGGCACCAGTGACGGTGTTCAATTGAAGGATCGGTTTGAAATTTATCGGAATGTATCGGTGAAAGGCGGTGGCGAAGTGTTTACCGGAAAGGAGCTGGTGGCCATGGTGGAAATCACCGCAGTGAATGAGACATCGGCCATCGGAAAGCTCCCAAGGGGCGACAGGGCCATAGTAGGTGACGAGGCGGCATATGTGGACAAACGGATTTCCCGGCGCAACATGTTTCCGGAGAAGCTGACGAACATTGGCAATGCAGGGTTCACTGCCCGCCCCATTCTGAATCTGGCGGGAAACAGTGGCGGTGGGGCGCTGGTGGATTTGGATGTGAGCTATTATGGCAAGCATACATTTGCAGGGTTCCGGGTGAAACCGCTTGCCATTGGCGGTACCAATGAAGGTACTATCTTTAATAGTATGGCCCTTGTTGAAGGCGGATATGACGGTCGGGCGTTTGCGGTGGGACTCGGTGTTGGCGCCGGCATCACGAACGGTCGCATGAATGCCACGATCAGTGATGACTGGTGGGGGGACTCGGCGACGGATGACAATGTAAACAGCGGCGCGGCCAAACACGCAGCATTTGCGCTCTCTCAATTTATCCGGCTCGGACCGATGGATGGCCTGAATCTGACCATATCGAATGCCTTTCTGTTTGCCAGCATCTCGCAGGTGGGCAGCGAAGATGAAGGATTTGCCTATGGCAGCACCTCCGCTCAGCTGAATATTCCGTTGGGGTATCGGGTGAACATGTTCCTTGGGGGCGGCGGCGGGCGCCTCGGGCATGCATATGGAGAGATTGGTGTGCTGGCATGGTTGCGGGGGAACGGCGATGCGGGATCCATCAGTGTATCCGGAGCGGTCGGTGGCGCGGGCGCCTGGGTGACGGGTAAAAAACTGGATAGTGACAGATATGCCGAAGAGACCTTCATGGCCGGCCCCATGGTATCATTCGGTTTGAATTATCGATTCGGTTACCGTCAAACAAAAAAATAACAGTGTGATGGGGCCAGTTCTGTTTTTTTTCCCCCTCTCAACTCTAAAAAAATTTTTTTTCACAATTTTTCTGAGTTCCGGCCATTCAGGCAATGAACGCGTCCAGCGAAATTTTTTTAAACGATTGAAGGGAGAGTTGTATGAAGAAAATATTCATCAATCGATTCAGGGGAAAGGCCATGTTCGGTCTTTCAGTTTCAGTATTGTATTATGTACTCATGTCATTGGCAGGGTGCGATGGTTCCATCAGTGGTGATAACACTTCGGCTGATTTCTCTGACAGTGATTCAGATTCGGACAGCGACAGTGATTCCGATTCCGATTCAGACAGCGACAGTGATTCCGATTCAGATTCTGATACGGACACGGATGCGGATACGGATACGGATACGGATACGGATACGGATACGGATACAGACACGGACACGGACACGGATACGGATACAGACACGGATACAGACACGGACACGGGCACGGCTATAGACACCGGGATGGATAGCGATACAGGTACGGTTTCCTGCAATACGTGTCATGGGATTCCGCCGGATGCGATGCCGCACAACATTTCATCCCATCGACGATTCGCTTGCAATAATAAGGCATGTCATGGTGGCGCAATAAATGAGAATGGATCTCAGATGCTGGAGCCGTCCATTCATCAGAATGGCAGGGTAGATGTGACATGCGGTTCAAATTCGAGTGGGTGTCATTGAGGTTTATTTGTCAGAGTCAGAATTTGAGAGGTTGAAATGAAGAGCGGAAAAAACAAATCAGAATCTGAACAGGATAAGGGCAAGAACGAATTTGGTGTCTCTCGCAGGAAATTTCTTTTTTATTGCGGTGGGGTTGCCGGGTCAATGGCGCTCCTGGGATGCGGCATCCGTGGCGAAGGCGGAGAATGGACAGATACAGATAGTATCACGGATACATTGAATAACGCTGCGCGAAAGCCTGCTGTGGTCTGGTTGTCTGGTCAGGAATGTACCGGATGCAGTATTCAGTTTTTAAACCACGAGGAACCGGACATCACGGAAATCATCCTTGATCGCATATCTCTTCGCTATCAGGAGGCTGTAATGGCGGCATCGGGTGAAGTGGCAACGCAATGTGTCGAAGATGCAATTTCTGAAGGGGGGTATATTCTGATTGTGGAAGGTGCAATCCCCGGCGCAGACGATCGATTCTGTGAAATTGGCGGCGTTTCTTTTCGGAAGACCGTGCAGCGTCTCAGTGACAAGGCGGCGGCGGTCATTGCTATCGGTGCGTGCGCATCGTTCGGGGGAATTCCCAGAGAAACACCGTCTAAAGGACTCCCGGTTTCTGATGTGGTGGATGGTCCGGTTATCAACTTGCCTCACTGTCCCGGACATCATGAACATTTACTGACTACTATCGTGTATCTTCTGGAGAATGAGGCACTACCCGAACTGGATGAATATGGCCGTCCAGTTGCTTTTTTTTCAAAGCGGATTCACGATCAGTGTCGAAGAAGACCCCATCATGACGCTGGTAATTTTCTGAATGACTGGAATGACCCTGCGCAACGTGACTGGTGTCTTTTCATGAAAGGATGCCACGGGCCGCAAACGTCATCGGATTGTGTGGTGCGAAAGTACAACGGCGGCGTCAATCATTGCATCGATTCGGGTTGTCCCTGTCTGGGATGCGCGGAGCCGACATTTCTGGAAAAGGACGCGCCTCTGTTTGCTGAAAAGGAAGTCTCACAACGCAAAGGACACATGGTGCCAGTATGAGTAAACGTATTATTGTTGACCCCATTACCCGGATTGAAGGACATCTTAAAATTGAAGTGGAAATTGAAAATGGAAAAGTGAAGGATGCCTGGAGCAGTGGCACGATGTACCGGGGGTTTGAAAAGCTGCTGGAGAAACGTCACCCATTCGACGCACCTTATATTACAAGTCGTTTCTGTGGCGTCTGCTTTTCGGTGCATTCAATGGCGTCAGTATTGGCCCTGGAAAATGCGTTGGGAATCGACGTTCCTGAGGGTGGACGACTGATTCGCAATCTGCTGATGGGCGCAGAATATCTGTATGATCACATTCTGCATTTTTATCATTTGTCGGCGTTGGACTATCTGGATGTACTGGCCGTAACTGAATATCAGGGGAATGACAGGGATCTCCTTGAGGTGAAAGGCAAGCTTGCGGGTCTGATATCCGCGAATGACGCGCACCCCCTGTATCCGCGATACGAGCCGGATGAATTCTGTATACGTGATCCGGAAACCGTTCTGACACTCGTGAAACATTACCTGGATGCACTGCACTGGCAAATGATGTTCAAGAAACTGGGCGCGATTTTTGGTGGACGCGCGCCGCATTATCAGACCATTGTTACTGGTGGCGTTACGCAGTTGCCAACCGCGGATCAGATTTCGCATTTTCGAACGATACTCACAGAAGGACTCAAATTCGTCCGCGACGTGTATTTTAATGATGTGATGGCGGTGGGAACTGGTGCACTTTTCCCATTGGCTCAGAGTGGTTTTGGTCAGGGACATGTCAACTATATAGCTTACGGCGCATTCAGTGACGCGGACGGAAAGAATCCACTTTTTAAATCCGGTGTCATCACCGACAATATCGATGATATTGATGAATTTGATCAGGAAAAGATCAGGGAGTCTGTCACATATGCGTGGTATGAAGATGCCAAACCCGTGCATCCATATCAGGGAACTCAGGCTGTTCAACGCGATAAGGACGACGCGTATTCGTTTATTAAGGCACCGCGATATGCGGAACGGGCGTTTGAAGTGGGTCCATTGGCCAGGATGCTGGTGATGCGGAACGAACGTCTGATGGCGCTGGTGAAACAGGGCGTTCAACCCGGTGTGGTTGCCCGGCATGCCTGTCGCGCGATTGAGAGTTTAATCATTGGAGACGCCATGGAACAGTGGGTGGAGGATTTATCTGACAGCATGGCATCATCAGAGTTTCAGATTCATGCCGACATCGGGGAAATCAGTACAGATGCGATGGAAGGTGCTGGTTTCTATGAAGCGCCACGAGGGGCGCTGGGGCATTGGGTACAGATTGAAAAAGGGGTTCTCAAACGGTATCAGGCGGTTGTGCCGTCAACGTGGAATGCTTCCCCAAGGGATGAAAACGGTATCCGGGGTCAATACGAGGAATCATTGATTGGCGTCCCTGTTCCGGACGAGAATAATCCCATCAATGTGGTTCGCGTGATTCGCTCCTTCGATCCGTGTCTGGCGTGCGCGGTACACATGATTCATCCGGAAACCAACGCGGCAATAAAGTATGTCATCGACCCCATGATGGGAAAATGATGATTTCACCGGAGGAAGAATGCGAAAGGGAATCGTTGGCGTTGGAAACATGCTTCTGGGTGATGAGGGAGTAGGTGTTCATTGCATCTCGAAGTTGCAACAGATGAATGTGCCCGACGATATTGTTATTTTTGATGGCGGTACCGAAGGATACGGACTCATGGATATGATCAGTGGCTTCGACCAGTTGGTGATGGTGGATTGCATCCGCGGTGGTGCCCCCCCCGGCACCATGTATCGATTCGCAGCCGGCGAGGTGCGCATGGTGCAGGACATCTTTCATGCGTCCATTCATCAGGTAGGCATCTGCCAGGTTCTCAACACACTGACGCTTGTGGGGAGGGCGCCGCATACAGTTATTGTCGGTATGGAACCGGAATGTCTCGATATTGGAATGAGGCTTTCAAAAACGGTGCAGCGCAGGTTGTGTTCACTGACGGAACTGGTACTGCACACAATCTGTAATTTCCCCATTGATGTTCAAAAAATCGGTAGGATAACATTTCGGTGAGTGAGGTGATCCCTGTTTGGAAAAGCTGTATATCAAGCTTCCCGGTCCGCAACAGCAACAGCTCTGGTATGATAAACTGAAGGAGAACATCTCGTCGGATACTGCCGGCCAAAGCCGCAATTCTGGACGTTCGCGCAAATTCAAGTCAATTTGAGCTATTCGAGGTGTACCAATTTCGAAAACGAGACGATGCAACAATTCGGATACAGAATTAAGTTGGGCCAGTAATTTAGGGAAACAGAGCCGCTGTGGTGAGGAACGAGCGTAGCGAGTGTCTCGAACCGCACGGCGG
>JBNKCR010000064.1:0-29921 GCA_050287845.1 Polyangia bacterium | reverse complement strand
CTCGCTCATGGATGCCTATCTGCGGCGCCATCATCTGCTTGACGACGCACCGGATGAAGACGTTATCGATTTGTCCATGTATGAAACCGGCAGCCAATGTATTTATGATCTTCTGAGCCGAGCACAGGAACGCACCGGTCCAGACTGAGCGTCCGCTCATTCATTCCGCGCACATCGATGCCAATCCGGAACTACCTTATACGAATACCCCTTCCCGGAAAGTACCCGTGAGGCAGTGCTGGGTGCTGGGTAGTGTAAAAAATTTCATACCAATCATAAATTAATCATAGTTCAAATAAAACATTCAGAAGTTCGAATCGAAATTTTAAAAATATCGGCATTTTTTTTGGATTAATTCGACGGTGTCGGTTGACATCATCCAGAACAACACACTCGAGCCTCAAATTCCACAGCCCGCCACTAATTGTTGCTCCGTCCCCTTACGCCTTCCACGGCCCGCCGCTAATTGTTGCTCCGTCCCCTTACGCGTTACAGTTTCAGAGGTTGCGTAGTCGCTACTTGAAATCGCGACTGGGGGTGGTGGCGGGTTCTTTGAGGTTGGGTTTCCACAGGGTTTGGGCGATGAGGTGGGCCACGCCGTCCTGGTATTGGACGGTGCCGGTGACGCCGAGGATGGGGGTGGTTTTGGCGATGAGTTTGTATTTTTCAAAGATGTCTTTGAAGCAAATCAGGTTTACAAATCCGGTTTCGTCTTCGAGGGTCATGAAGACCACTCCGGCTGCGGTGGAGGGCCGTTGCCGGCAGATGACCATGCCCACATAGTGAATCTGTTTGTCCTTCAAACGAAAGACTTCTTCTGCGGTGGGGATTCTGTGTTTTCTCAGAATGTCGCGAAACAGGCTGAGGGGGTGGCCGGCGGTGCTGTGCCCGGTGATGTCGTAGTCCCATCCGATGGTATCGAAGCGATTGATGTCAGCAAACGCCAGATGCCGATGACTGTCGGGCAGCGTCATCGCCGTGTTGGCATCTGCGGCGGAGGCATGCACGCCGAGTCCCTGCCACAGGGCGCTGCGCCGGTTGGGATCAAAACAATCGAGGGCCCCGGCCAGCGCCAGTTGTTTCTGCACATGGGCAGGCAATGCGGTGCGTTTGAAAAAGTCGTCGATGTGTTTGAATGGCGTCTGTTTTCGCGCGGCGAAGATTTTACTGAAGTGTTCTTCGCCAATACCCCTGATATGCCGCAGGCCCATCTGAATGGTGTTCTGTAAAGGGACCGAACAGAACCACATGCTCTTTTTCACGTTGACCCGATACACGGTCACCCCGTTTCGTCTGGCGTCTTCCACAATGGTGGACGGCATGTAGAATCCCATGGGTAACGCGTTGAGCAGGGCACACGAAAACTCCGCCGGATAATGTTTGCGCAGATATGCCGCCCCATAACTGATGAGGGCAAAACTGGCGGCGTGACTTTCGGGAAATCCGTATTCGCCAAAACCGCGTATCTGTTCAAACACCCGCTCGGCAAATTCGCGTGCAATGCCTTTTTTTTCCATGCGCGAAATCAGGCGCTCCCGGTGCCGGTCGATGCGGCCCGACTTCTTCCATGCGGCCATGTCCCGTCGCAGCTGGTCCGCTTCGCCCGGGGTATAGTCGGCGGCGATGATGGCGATTTTCATGACCTGTTCCTGAAAAAGCGGAATGCCCAGGGTTTTTTTAAGCACCGGTTCCAGGGACGGGTGCGGGTAGGTCACGGCTTCCTCGCCGTTGCGTCTGGCCAGATACGGATGAACCATGCCGCCGGTAATGGGTCCCGGGCGAACAATGCTGATTTGAATGACCAGATCGTAAAAGGTTCTGGGCCGAAGCCTGGGCAGCATGCTCATCTGGGCCCGGCTTTCAATCTGAAACACACCGATGGTGTCGCCTTTCTGGATCATCTCATATGTGGCGTCATCCTGGGGAATGGTGGCCATAGTGAGATGAACCTGACGGGTTTCCCGCAACAGATCGAAACAGTTGTGCAGATGATTGAGGGCGCCGAGACCGAGCAAATCCACCTTGAACAGACCCAGGGTTTCCACATCGTCCTTGTCCCATTGAATGACTGTCCGGCCCGGCATGGTGGCATTTTCAACGGGCACCAGGGTGTGAATGGGATCGCTGCCCAGAATGAATCCGCCGGGGTGAATGGACAGGTGGCGGGGAAAATCCACCAGTTCATTGGTCAGCTGGTAGAGCCGCTGGTAGAGCGGTGCGGCCAGGGGAAATCCGGCGGTGTTCATGGACTCGGCATCCAGCGTGCCATAGCGGGAGAGCAGTTTGGAAAGACGTCCCAGAGAAATATCATCGATGCCCAGCGCCTTGCCCACATCGCGTACGGCAGACCTCGGTCGATACCGCACCACCACCGCCACCATGGCGGCGTGACTGCGTCCGTAGCGTTCGTACACGTGCTGAATCACCTCTTCCCGCCGGTTGTGTTCGATGTCCAGATCAATGTCCGGCGGCTCGTTGCGTTCCCTGGAAATGAAGCGCTCGAACAGCAGATTCATCTTAACGGGATCGATGGCGGTGATGCCCAGACAGAAACAGACTGCGGAGTTGGCGGCGGACCCTCTGCCCTGGCAAAGAATGTTCTGCTGTTTACAGAACTCCACAATTTCATACATGGTTAAAAAATATCCGGGGTAGTCCAGTTCGTTAATGAGGGACAGTTCCTCGTTGAGCTGGGCAACGGTATTCTGGGGAATGTGGTTGTTGTACCTTTTTTTTGCCCCTTCAAAGGTGAGAATACGCAGGCGATCAAAGGATGAAATGCCCGACTGACCCACTTCGGAGGGATACCGGTAGTTGAGGTGGTCGAGGTTGAAGTGGCATTGTTTTGCAATGGTGCCGGTGGCGAGAATAGCTTCCGGTATGTCGGCAAACAGGGTGATGAATGCCGCCACGCTTTGCAGATGGTATTCGCTGTTGCTTCTGAGCTTCTGCCGGGCCTGTGAGAGGGGCGTTCCATGGCGGATACAGGTCAGCACATCCTGGAGCGGGCGCCTGGCCCGGGTGTGGTAGAGAACCTCTGTTACCGCCGCGAGCGGCACGTTGAGTGTTCTGGCGCGCTCCGCCTGCTGTGCATTGATTTTTACTTCCTCCGCGGTCCGGTGCCTTGGCAACAGCAGATAGCAGTGTCCGCCAGAGGCTTTTTTCAGACGGCTCAGCATGTCGAGTTCCCGGTTGTGATTGCCGGGCGGCGGTGGCGGACGCAGTACAGTGAGTCCTTCCGCATGCTTGCAGACGGTTCCGAGGGAAACGGCGCAGCTGCCCTTGGGGTGTTCCAGCCGGCCTTTGCTGATGATACGGCACAGGTTCTGATATCCCACATGGTCCCGGACCAGCAGGACCAACCGGGAGTGATCGGCAAGGGTCACCTGGGATCCGATAATGAGTTGCACCCCGAGGGCCTTTGCCCGCACATGGGCCCGAACAATGCCATACACCCCATCGATGTCGGTAATGGCAATGGCCAAAAGCCCGAGACGGTGCGCTTCTTCCACCAGTTCCTCCGGGTGACTGGCCCCTTCGAGAAACGAAAAATTACTTTTGCACCACAGGGGAATATATGTCTGTATACCATACATATGTATGGTATATCACAACGCGCAGAAGGGACAAACAGGAAGAAAAAAGAGGGTGACGATTGATGATTGACGGCAGTGGAAATGTAGCGAAAAGCGGAAAACATATATCTGAAAAAATGGTATCGATTATTGATTTTGTGGAATAGCGACAAAAAATGAAATTACAGCTTTTCGATAATCTCTTTACTCAGACCAGTATATTTTTCAATTTTTTCAACCGGTTCATTGGCGGCCTTCATGGCGCAGGCGATTTGAACCTTTTCTTTCTCCATCCCTTTCTCCATCCCTTTCTCCATCCCTTTTTCTATGCCGGCAGCCAGGCCTTTTCGCTCGGCCTCTTCGTACCAACCTTGTACTGTTTCCCGAAGCATCGTACTGACCTCCGTTAAATCCGCGAATGCGGGGATATCGTTCATATTTTTTCTGGACGGGCGCAATACACGATCAAACCATCCCGCCAGCGCCCGGGAGAGCGATTGCTGTTCTGGCAGTTTCAACCATTGCAGCATTTCGTCAACCACGTTGAGTATAGCACGTTTATTGGCCGCATTTTCAAGGGCAAAAAGTGCCGCTACCAGATTTCGGGATTCACGCATCGCAGGTGAAATCTGTCCATTTATTTCCATATTGCCTTCATCGATAAGCAGAAATGATGAATGCGGCAGATATTTATCGAGATCACATGAAATATGCTCAATCAAATCAGAAATGTTGTTGGAACAGGTCCACTTCGGTTTCCCGTTATAGAGCACCACGGGAAGCACCGGAGGCAATTTACCGTTGGGGAGCAAATCACCGCTTCTGACAAATGTCTCGTACAACAGCCCGGTGTAGGTAAGTATGCGTAGCGGCATGAATCTGTCCGGACAACTTTGAAATTCAATCATGATGCAGACGTACACCCAGGAGTTTCGAAGTTTCACGCGCCATACCGTATCATTCAACCGTCTGTCCCAGTTGTCACTGATGTACTCGGCCTTCACCTGTTCAAGAGAGGAGAAATCAATCTCTTTTATCCAATCCTGCCGGATGAAACCGGTCAACAGATCCTCAATCATTTTGGGCTCGGAGAAAATTCGTTTGTAACTGCCATCATTGTCCATATGCATCCCCTTTTGTTGAAATGGAGTCTCCACTCGGACTCCGGTAGAAAAAGGTGCAGAAAAAATTGAGTTATTGTGGTGGCAATCCGTTGACAGTTTTCAGTTGCCCGTGTTGCGTATTCCGGATGGTTCGGTTGATAGTGCGAAAAAATCGTGGCATATTGTCGCGCAGATTTTATAGAAATTGTTGCGAGGTGAATGCAATGGGCGAATTGGTCATTCTGAGAAACGAGTTTGTAACGCTGAAATACCATGAGGATACGAAAATTGTGCATCATGAGTTTCATCAGTACGTGTTTGGGGAACCATTTCGGGAGTGCCTGCTGAAGGGCCTTGAAATCATGAAGACACATTCGGCAATCAAATGGTTATCCGACGACAAAAAAAATGTAGCGATTCCCAGAGAAGAGCGGGCGTGGATGAATAGTGAATGGTCTGACCGGGCGTTCGAAGCAGGGTGGAAATGCTGGGCGATAGTGCTTCCTTCAAAGGCCATCGGCCAAATGGCGATGAACCGGATATTGCAGATTCCAAAGCTGGCACAGCAACTGACGATCAACAGCTTTAATGAGGTGGATGCCGCCTACGAATGGTTGGTGCGCCAGTAGAACAGTTTCGTCCGGTCAGCGGGGTCTATTCCGGTGGAAGGCTGCGCGGGGTGCTGCGCGGAAAGCGCTGGGAGAGAGTCCGGTTATTCAGGCAGACAACAATCTGACATACCGTTGTTGAAGGGGAAGCATTTCATCGGATCGTTCACGCATGCGAGCCCCGCGTCGCAAGTATTGTCCGGCAATCGGCATGGTTGTTTTTCACTTCCCGCCGGCACGCAGTACATGTCGCCTGTCATCTCGGCCGTTACACATTGCAGTCCTTCATCGCACGGCATATCCGCACCGCACCGCATCAGCGGTTCCAGACAGATGCCCGCCTGACCGGCAGCGAAACAGGTCAAACCTTCGTTACAGGTCCAGTCCTTGCGGCATGGCTGTTTGAGGTTGCCGGTTTCCACACAGCAGGCCGTGCTGTCCGGTGAACAGGCGGTAAAATCGTGGAACGCGGTATCCACGCATCGCAGGTCGCCGATGCACTCACCGGAAGCGAAACAGTCTTCTCCCACCACGGAAGGCAGGGCTTCGCAGATGCCATCGTCATTGCAGAACCAACCGGGAGCACAGGGATTCGCGCTGTCGCACATATCGCCGCCGGCAGTGGGGAGTACACATACATAGGGCGATTCGGGCAACGAGTCATCGGAGATGCATGTGAGATTATCATTGCAGGTGTAATCCGAGTAACAGGGTTGATGCAATCCGCCAACCGGCAGTCGGCAGAAATTGCCCTGCAGCTTTTCATCCCACCTGCAGACCAGCTCCGCACCGCATGAACTGTCATCAGCGCAGGGTTGTTCGATACCAATGTCCGGCCATTTACAGACGTCATTCTGTAGCCTGTCATCCCAGACACACATCATCCCCGGTTGACAGTTGGTGGCGTCAAAACAGGGCGCATCAATTCCCCCGGCGGGCCAGATGCACACATTGGTCATCACGGCTTCGTCCCACACGCACGCCATGCCCGGCTTGCAGCTGGAAACATCGATGCAGGGCTTCAGGTCGTTTTCAACGGGCCATAAACAGACATTGTGCATGAACATATTGTCAAAAATACAGATTTGTCCCGGTTCGCAGATGACGCCATTGAAGCACGGTTCAGTGGTTTCTCCCGCGGGCCAGACGCATACATTGGTTCTGTAGGCTTCATCCCAGAGACAGGCCATTCCCGGTTCGCAGTTGGACTCATCGTAACAGGGCACCGCGTCGCCCTGCATGGGCCAGATGCAGGCATTGCGCTGTGCCATCTGATCGAATGCGCAGACCATCCCCGGACCGCAATCGGCGTCTATGTTGCACGCATTTCCGGGGGTCACCTGGGGCCAGATACATACATTGCGTTGTACCATCTGATCCCAGGTGCAAATCATTCCCGGATCACAGTCCGAATCCATCGTGCATACCTCATTGGGGTCCACCTGGGGCCAGATACACACATTATGCTGCACCATCTGATCCCAGATGCATTTCATCCCGGGGCTGCAATCGGTGTCCATCGTGCACGCCTGATTCGGGTCCACCTGGGGCCATACACAGGCGTTGTGCTGTGCCATCTGATCCCAGATACAAATCATTCCCGGATCACAATCATAGTCGCCGGCGCAGGCCTTGTTGGGGTCGGTCACAGTGGGCGAGATACATATCGTGTGCTGTGCCATCTGATCCCACACACATATCATTCCGGGACCGCAGTCCTGGTCTCCGGCGCAGCCCATCCCGGGGTCGGTTCCCCCGGGCCATACGCAGATGTGCTGATTGGTGGTGGTTTCCAGCTCGCACACCATGCCGGGGTCACAGTTCTCGTTGCTGACGCAGAGCATCAATGTCCCCGGATTGTTGGAGTCCGTCCCGATGCCGGTCGGATCTGTCGTATTGGCCTGTGACGTGTCACCGGTCGGATTGGTTGCCGTGTCTCCGGTCTGGGATGTATTGGTGGCCGTCTCCGAGTCCATTGCCTCTGCGACATCATTAATGAGGCCGCATCCCGTTGAAAAGACACTCAGGATACCTGCTGACAACATCGCAATTAAGGTGTTTTTGACCATGTGATTCCCCCTTCTTGGTTCAGCGTGCCAGGTAGCCATATACCGGGCATCAGGTCGATGGAACGCGAGATGCGGGGCTTTGCAAACCCGGCATCGGGTCGAGCTGATAAATGTAGGGGAACGGGAGAGCAGGGCAAATGAAAAATTCAATAAAAATAAATTTTAAAACAAATACTGAAACTTGAAAGATGAAAAAAAAGAACCGACGAAAGTGTCATTTTTTTGTGACGCGATTTTTTTTTCTGCCGCTGCGTTCCCGAATTGAAGATTGCCGGCGTGTCGGGTATGGCAATGGTATGCGTTCCCGGTTTTCTCACCTCTGGATGTGGTTGTCCCGTATCGCGTTTGCGTTAATGATATCGACTTATGTATCCGGCTGTACCGATGACCATTTGGGTGGATCGTTGACAACTACCGTATATCATGGAAACCCGGATATCTTTATGATGGGGCAATCCAATGCCAACAGTGATCTGGCAAGGGCCATTCGGGACGAAACCCAAAAAAGCATCCACCAGATAAATCACGGCGGGCAGCCCATTCAACACTGGCTGGAAGCGCCGTATCGCTGGCTGGACATGGATATGGCATTTCTCAATGGCCGAACATTTCCGTATTTCATATGGTTTCAGGGCGAAGCGAATGTTGGCGGGGGTGAAAAGGTGGGCGGGCCACCAACATACTACGAGCAGAAACTGATGACCATCATCAATACCATCAGTTCGGGCTGGACGCCGGAAGTGATTGTGGTGGGAATCTGGCGGGAGGATATGGATGCGTCCGGATTCAGGACATTCCAGCAGGAAATGTGCAATCGGCACGAAAACTTTCATTTCGTGGATTCCCGGGAACTTCCCAGAAGCGACGGCGTGCATCTTACCGGCAAAGGTCAGCGCATGCTGGCCAGACGGATCAATCAACTGCTGTTGACGATCGAATCCCGATAAACAGAGATTTGTTCCCATGTGCAGGCGGAACGTGTCAACAGTATGGAACTGCAGATGAGGGAGCAGTTACTCGGAGATGGTGACTTGAATCATCTGCACCGGGGGATTGGGACGGTCGCCGGCGCCTTTGGGGCATTTTTCGATTCTGGTGATGATGTCCATACCTTCAACGACTTTGCCGAATACCGGATGCTTTGACGGGCCGGCGGTGAACCAGTCCAGATAACTGTTGTGTACGGTATTGATGAAAAACTGGGAGCCACCACTGTTGGGCCGACCGGTATTGGCCATGGACAGCGTGCCGGGCTCGTTTGAGAATTTTGCATCGTCGGGATGCTCGTCCTGGATGGTGCCGTGGGGGGGACCACCGGTACCTGCCATGCGGCTGTTAGGGTCTTTGCTGTGGGGGCAGCCGAACTGACACATGAAGCCTTCGATGACCCGGTGAAAATGGAGTCCATCGTAAAAGCCGTCTTTGGCCAGCTTGATGAAATTGCCCGCAGTGATGGGCATTTTATCGGTGTAGAGTTCCACCGTGAAGGTACCGAGAGACGTTTCGCACGTTGCTGTTGGATTTGCCATGTTTCCATTCCTTTTCAGTTGGTTATTTTATTTTCGATTATTTTTTTGAATGATGGGACACTAACAAACGTGGCCCGCGGATTCAACGACCAAAAAGCGGTGTTCGGCTTTCGTACAGCTCATCCATTTTTTGCTGCATCGTATTTTCAACCTGAGTGTAAATGTGGTTGACCAGATTATCGTCATCCGGGCTTCCTGTAACTTCTATTGGTTTGCAGAATTCCATTTCAATGGCCGTGGGCAGCGGAATGAACGGAAAAAACGCAGGTACCAGCCCCCATGGGAACGACAGCGAAAATGGCATGACTTCGGTGCGAAGCATTTTTTTCAGGCCCAGTTTCTGCGCAATCCGTTCCCCCTTTGAAACCACAAAAAAAGATTCGTGCAGCCCCACAGATACCAGCGGCACAATGGGAACGCCGGCTTCAAGGGCAATGCGAATAAATCCCCGGCGACCGGCCAGTACCACTTTTTTGCGATCGGCAAAGGTACGGAATGCGTCCTGATCACCACCCGGATATACCAGGACGTGCCCGCCGGACGCCAGTGCGGCCAGGGCGTTTTCCCGTTTGGCCCGAAGCACGCCCATCTGTCTGGCCACTCGCGCAATGCGGGGCGCCATATATGCAAAATCGTGGACCAGGGAATACACCCGCTGGTCTTCACCGTGGGTGTCCCGGATTTCGTTCATGGCAAACAGGGCATCAAGGGGCATCAGCCCGGCGCTGTGATTGCCCACAATAAGTGCCGGGCTGTCCGCAGGAATGTTCTCCACATGATAGATTCGCGTGGAAAAATAGTGGGTGGACCACCAGCGGGCCATGTTCAGAGCAGCTTTCATCAGCTCCGGCGCCGGGCAGTCATTGTTGTCGTTGTTGAAATCCTCGCCTTCAAAGGTGCGTCCACTCAGGGTTCCCTTCAACAGGTTCAGCCCGAGGGCAGGGGGAAACAGCATGGTGATCAGATCTTTGGGGGACATATGCCGAAACAGTTCATCGCCCAGGAGTTTCAGCTCGCCGAGCCGCTTTGCACCCAGCCTCCTCAATTCATCAAATGGATTGGCTTCTTCCTCATTCATGCCCGGACCGTACTCTTTTTTTTCGTTGCGGGCAATAGACTGAATCTATGGCGGTTCAGATGTTTTCGGCAGGTGGTGCGCTCTTTATTGCCTGTTCTACAAGGAGCTGTTTCACCTCGCTTTTAATCTGTCGGATAAATGTTTTCTTCCGATCGTAGGGCATGAAGGTGGACTTGGCGCCGTGAATGGCAATATCCAGAATGTCCCGCGGCTTGAATTCGAAGTGCTGATGGGCCAGCATATACTCCCGGGTCATGGTGGTATTGGTAATCAGCCTGTTGTCGGTATTGAGTGTGACCCGCAATCCGAGATCGAGATAAAATTTAAACGGATGGCGGTCCAGGTTCTCGACCGTGCTGGTCTGCACGTTGCTGGAGAGGCAAACTTCCAGGGGAATACGATGGTCATTCACATAATTGAGCAAATCGCCATCCTCCCGGAGTCGGGTGCCGTGACCGATGCGATGAGCGCCGCAGTAATGTACCGCCTGATGGATGCTGTCGGGACCGTACGCTTCACCGGCGTGAATGGTGACGTTCACATTGTTTGACAGAATGAGCGCAAACGCATCCAGATGATCTTTGGCGGGATTGTTGTATTCAGCACCCGCGAGGTCAAATCCCACTACGCCCCGGTTTTTGAACGCCGCGGCAAGTTCAGCCAGACGCAGACTGACCGTGGGGGAAATGTTGCGAATCCCGCACACAATGACACCGCTCTCGATACCAAAGGCCCGTTCCGCATCCCGGAGACCGGCGAGCACCGATTCGAGAATCGCAGCAAGGGACAATTTACCGTGAGTATGAAGAATGGGGGAGTAGCGAACCTCCATGTATCGAATGTTTTCTCTGGCCGCATCCTCGGCGAGTTCATAGGCTGTCCGGTAAAGCGCTTCTTCGGTCTGCATCACCTGAAGTGTGATGTCGAATCCCCGAAGATAGTCCCGGAGGGAGGCGTGGTGTTTGCCGGGACCGATGAGTTCGATTAATCCCTCAATCGTGTCGGCCCCCAAATCCACCCGATTCCGCTCCGCCAGCTCCAGAATGGTGGTCAATCGGAGGGATCCATCCAGATGCACGTGCAGGTCCGTTTTGGGCAGCCTGAAAAAAAAGTCCTCATCCAGAGGAGTGGGTTGAGCCTGAATGTCGTGAAAATCCATAATGGTGTCTCCATGAAAAAGCGTTTCTGCTTTTACTATAGCATGTTGTGGTTGTGGTAGGGAAAGTCGTTCACAACAGGTACCGTTACCTTGAAGTGTGCGCCACCATGCAAGTCGCTGTCCGGACACAGTTCAATATGGGCGTTATTTCGTTCACAGACACTCTTGCGATGGCCTGTGGCAAATGGCCTGTATGCGTCAACTTCCTTCTGAGCTTGAATCATATTATATATAAGTTTAATATTGTCTAACTATATGGAGGGTAACATGAAGTATCGCACTTCAAATTTGGCTGCTGTCAGCTCCATCGCATTTTGCATGCTCATATCTATGGGCAAACCGGCATCTGCGGATGAATCAGATAAGGAAAACGAGGAAGCTGCGGCGGCGTATGCGGAAGGCAAAACCCAGTTCAGTAACAATCAGTTCATTGAGGCTGCCGAAGCGTTTCGACGTGCCAATGAATTGCGTCCCAACTGGCGGATTCTGTACAACCTGGGGCAGAGCGAGGCCGCGGCCAAACGATACGGACTCGCCCTTGAAGCGTTCGAACGATATCTGGTACTCGGTGGTGATGACATATCGGAACAGCGACGGATGGATGTTGTCAGAGAGGTGGAACAGTTCCAGAAAATTGTCGGGGCAGTGGAGATCGGCGCACCGGCAGGCTACGAGTTGTACATTGACGGCATTAAGCGAGGTGTATGTCCTCTTCCCGGTCCAGTTTTGATTACCGCCAGCATTGAGCACAAACTGGAAATTCTATGGCAGGGAGAAGCAATCCTGACGCGAACCGTACTGGTCAATGGGCAGGAGACCAAAACCCTGCGTATAGACGAGTCAGGTGGCGACGTTTCTACTGACAATTCGGAGAGCGCCGGCAATCTGGAGAATCCACCCGCAGTTCCACCCGCGGTTCAACCCGATTCACCTGCGGATGATACAAAGTCCCCGGGGCAACCATTGAAAATTGCCGGCTGGGTAACTCTGGGCACCGGTCTGGCCACGTTGACCGCTGGTATCGTCACAGGTATAGTTACTTTATCGTTGCGAAACGAACTGGATCCCATTTGCCGAGACACGGGTTGTCCCTTATCTCGCGAAAGCGATCGCGACCGTCTGGATTCCTTGCCGGTTGCCACAGATATTCTTTTTATCGCTGGTGGCGTCCTGGCGACAACCGGTGGCGTTCTGCTTTTGCTGCATCGACGGAAAAAACGGGAATCCGCGTCTTCTGTTTCAGTGCTGCCCACCTTTTCCTCCGGATTCGCTGGGGGCTTATTTGGTATGGAGTTTTAAATGCGCGCGATACCAACCAATTCAATAGCTTACCTTGCCGGATACCTCTGGTTCGCCCTGCTTCTCACAGGCGTTTGGGGATGCCAGGCCATAGTGGATCATTATGAAATAGACACAGACACAAACCGGGACTCACACAGGGATTCATCATCTGGGCAAATCAGCGATTCCAACACAGCGGGAACTCATGATTCTGCAACCAATCCAACCACTGATGAAGCAACCGACTCGACCACTGTTACAGATGTCCCCACCGATACGACATCAAACGGCGATACCCGGACATCCACGGACAGCAGTGGGACAGAAGTGGATACGGGATCGGCTTCAGACACCACCGGCGATAGTGATACCATGCCCCCGGACACGAATACGTCTTCGTGGGACAGTGACAGTGACAGTGACAGTGACAGTGACGACAGTAGCGGTGACAGTGCCACTGGGTCCGATACGGCGTCAGATGGCGATACCCAGACATCCACGGACAGCAGTGAGACCGAAACAGACACAGGATCGGCTTCTGACACCGCCAGTGATAGCGATACCACGCCCTCTGACACGGATACGTCCCTGTGGGACTCCTCTGACACGGATACGTCCCTGTGGGACTCTGACACAGGCAGCGATACCGGCCTGGACACCGAATGCGACACTGGGATGCATTGGTGTGCTCAGACCGGATGCACCAGTGACACCAACGCCGAAGCCTGTGGCAGCAACTGTATCGCCTGCCCAGTTCCCTCGGACGGCAGTGCCGTATGCGTGGCAGGGCAATGTGATATGGATTGTGGGTCGCTGACGTTATGTGGAGACGCGTGCGTGGACGTTGCCTCGGACAATTCCCATTGTGGTGGCTGTGACCACGACTGCGGTCTGCGATCGTCGTGTGATGCGGGCCTCTGTTCAGTGGCAGAAGTCACACTGTCCGCTGTCGATGTGAATGGCGGCGTGGCGGTGGATGAAAATGGTGTGTACTTCAGCGATGGCAACGCCATCAAAATGTGTCCCCTCGCGGGATGTACTCTCACGCCACAGCAGATCTGGAATGACGATACAGCGCTGCAGCTGACCGCTGGCAGTGGGTACCTGGCGTGGCTGGGACAAAGTGATTCCGGTCGCAGCGCCATCACATCCTGCGAGCTTGCCAGCTGTTCCCCTGAAGATATGGCCACCGGAAATATGGTGGACAGTGTTGACGCTCCCCTGATAGCAGACAATAAACTGATTTATCACCGCAACTCCTATGGGATTCCCGAATACGTCGCCGACAAGATACAATGCCTGGATTTTGCTGGCAACAGCTGCAGTCTGGCGTCCGTTTATGGGAAGGCTCCATTCGATGCAGCAGGAGATGCGGTGGTGTTCTATCCAATCTATACCGATGCCCCCACGGATTTTGTCTACTGCGACCTTTCCGCAGACAGTTGCACGCCAGAGGAGTTGATGCCGTATTCCGGTGTGATCGATTTGGAAATATCAGGCGATGTCATCTATTACATATTCAAGGGGATGGTAGGTCCGTCTGAGAATACGCTGATTCGAACCTGCACCATTTCCTCAGGATGCAGTGATGTCGCCGATTACGTCAGCATCGACAACAGCGAGACCGTGGTGGAAATGGAGGTGTCTCCGGAAGGCGAGGTATTCTGGCTGTACGATGGTGATGCGGGCTCTGTCTGGATGTGTGCTGCCGGTGGATGCCCCGGTGGACCACTCGAAATCGCTGCTGACCAGAGCAATCCCAGATTCCTGCAAATTGAAGGTGACAATGTATATTGGGGTACGCTGGGAGATGGTTCGCCAGGCTCATCTGGATTGAGACGTATCGTTAAACCCCTCTGACTCAACGCGGAAAACGCAGGATTTTTCAGATATTATCGCATGTTGTGGTTGCGGTAGGGAAAGTCGTTCACGACAGGTACCGTTACCTTGAAGTGTGCGCCATCATTCGAACCGCTGTCCGGACACAATTCAATATGGGCGCTATTTCGTTCACAGACACTCATGCAGATGGCCAGTCCAAGCCCGGTGCCCCCACCGGCGATGCGGTTGGTGAAAAAGGGGTCAAATATCTGGTCGGCAATTTCAGACGGGACGCCGGGACCATTGTCCTTCACGTGAATAATCAGACTTCCGGCGCCGGGCGGGGGCTTCGGAGCCGTTTCACATTCGATATGAATCTGCCCCTTTCCCTGCATGGCCTGCGCCGCGTTCAGCAGCAGGTTTATCATCACCACCGTTAAATCGTCCGGCGCCATGGCCAGCTGCGGGAGTGAATCGGATGGCGGCAACTGCAGCTGGATGTGTTCAAAGTTTTTTTGCACGCGGACCAAATCGGTCACATGACGCAGCACCTCGCGAAAATCCGATACCCGGTCCGAATCGGAAACGGTGGGTCTGGCATAGTTGAGCAAATCGCGGATGATGTTGTCGATTCGTTGAATTTCTTTCCGAATGAGCAACCGATAAGATTTGGCAGTCTCCGGGTTGGTTTCGTTATCGAGGGCATCCAGAAGCCCCAGGATGCCCGCAATGGGATTTCCAATTTCGTGCGCAACCCCCGATGCCAGCGTACCAACGGATGCGAGACGGGCGGCGCGAATCAAATCATTCTGGGTCGCTTTCAGGTTTTCTGTGGTCTGTACCAGTTGCGAGAGCTGGCTTTCCAAATCTGTTTTTTGCCGTTGAATGGTATCAATCATCCGGTTGAAATTGCCGGATAGCAGAATCAGTTCCGTGGCGCCGTTCACGTTCACGCGAGTGCTGGTTTTGCCGTGGGCCACATCGTCCAGCGCCCTCGTAATGTAGCGAATGGGGCGGATGACAATGCGATGAATGGCCAGCGAAGCGATTGCCAGCGACAACACCGCAGCGGTGATGGAGTACAGAATGACCGGCTTCCGGATGTGCGTAATAAATGCCTGTTTCCGGGCCACGGTATCATTGACCAGGGGAGAATCCGCGCGCTCCAGTGACAATCTGATGACGGACGTCATTGTCAGCTCGTTGAGGAGGATGAGCAGGGCAAACACCAGCGACAGCGCAATCACCACCCGTCCCACCAGACCAAATGAAAAAGTGCGATTCATGGAACGAAATTGTAAACGCAACCTCCTGTGAATACCAGAAAAGTGAATTTGTATGTGCCGCACCGCACTTCCCGAAATATCGGTGCCCCATGGACGGCAAAATAAATACGGGGGGGATTTTACTTTTCAATGGTTCTTCGGGTAGATAGGATTTTCCGGGTGCGCGGTTGTCCGGATGAATCATTCCGTTGACCTGAAAAGCGCAGCTGGCGATTGGAGCTTAAATGAAAGATAAAAAAACACCGGTGTTTCCAGCCAGCCGGGAGTTGTTTCAACTGGTGCGGAAGGTGGCAGATGGACTGTATATCGAAGAACCGCTTTCCGATGCTGCCCTGGGGAGGATGGTCGGGCTGGAAAATGCCCGGACCAGTCGCTGGAAGCATGGTCAGATTGCCATGGACGACGCGGCAAGGCTGCTGTCTCTTTCGCAGACCCTCAGCATAGATGTATCGCTGCTTTGTCATGTGGCGTCCGGATATCTCACGGCGGACGACGCCCTTTCTATTCTGGGGGATGAGATTGGTTTTCTGCGATTTCTTTCAGAACAGATTGTGTTGCCGAACAACGACCAGGCGCTGACGCTCATCGATTCCGAAGGGTCCGAAGCACGGGTGGTGCGGAGTTCTGCCACTCAGTATAAGCGGCAATTCCGCAGAGGGGGGAGCGGCCGTCCCCTTTTAAAAAAGGAGCAGGAGCGGGCGGTGATTCTGGCGGATGATGACCCGGCGACGCTGGAAATTTTCGGCAACGTGACGGGGCAAGGCACCGGTATCCGCGGGTATATCGTGAAAAGTCTGACCGATTTACTGGTAATGGCCGGGGAGCTGCAGCCTCAGATGATTATTATGGACATTTTTCTTCCGGGGGCAGATGGATTTGCCACCCTTCGAAGTCTGAGTTCCAGCGACGCACTTGCCACGGTACGACTCATTGCCACCAGCAGTTTATTTGTGCCGGACGTTGTGCGCAAGGCCAGAGGTTGCGGGGCCGCCCAGGTGCTTGAGCGACCGCTTCGTGCCCGGCCCATTGGCAAATTGCTTCGAGAGTTGAGAGTGGGATAGACGGCTGTACCGCCCGAAAGACCTGCGCCTGATTTTCAGGAGCAGTTTTCAAAAAAGAGCTCCGCCGAAAAACCACTGAGGCGGGTGCCATTCTGACCGGAGTTGACAACCTGGCTGCATTCCAGACGCACATAGTAATCAAACGACTTGTTCACCTCGAAGATCACTTCTCCCACTGCGGGGGTGGCAAACAGTTCGACAGTGCAGGTCGCCGTGGCAGGGGTCACCGTCCACTGATCTTCGTCCGTTATGACATTCGCATTGGTGAAGGTGGTGTACAGGGCGGGGTTGTCCCTGGGGGGAGGCGTGGCGGTGTTGGTCACCGAGAAATCAAATACGCCCCTGACAGGTGGCCCTTTTACGCCAGCAATACTGATATACACGGGATACTCAACAGATGACCGACTGATCTCCCCGGCAGGGGCATGACCAACGGCGAAATTCAGATTTCCTCCCTTCACTTTGCAATATCCATATACGTCGTAATCGCCGGATTGTCCCAGGTTTCCCTGAAATGCCGACGCATCATTTCCGTCCGCTTCCACCGTACCATAAACGAAGGACGGGATCTGAGAGTCCTCACAGGCATTAAACAGGCCGATGCAGAGAACAAGAGACCATAGTTTGATCATGTTTCTCATTTTTTAAATCTCCTGAAACAAGGTTGATTTTTTTCAATTTAACAATAAAATTCCATGATTCACAACTTATTTAACGTTGTGACGCCAATTCCCATGCATTCGCGAACTTCTGTCATGGTTTCCCGGGCCAGTTTTCCGGCCTGGGCACGTCCGGCAGCCAGCGCCTCGTGCACCAGGTTCGGATTGGCTCGCAGGTGCGCGGCCCGTTCCCGTACCGGCGCAAGAGACGAATGTATGGTGTTTGCCAGCTTCTGCTTGCAATCGAAACATCCAATGATACCCTTTTTGCAGTCTTCTTCGATTTCACTACAGGTATTCGTTTCACTGAACAGTCTGTGAAGAGAGTATATATTGCAAATATCGGGGTTACCAGGGTCATCTTTGCGAATTCGTCCGGGATCGGTAAATGCCGGCTTGAGACGACTGGAAATCACATCGAGTTCGTCGAGTACACCGATGTAGTTATTGAGACTTTTGGACATTTTGGCGCTGCCATCCAGGCCCATGATTCTGGGGGCCTCGCCTTTGATTCGTTGTACCATGGGGAAAATTTCGCCGAATTTTCGGTTGAACCGTTCGGCGGTTTCACGACACAGCTCCAGGTGCTGCTCCTGATCCTCGCCCACGGGAACCAGGGATGCTTTATACAGCAGAATATCTGCTGCCTGCAGTACGGGGTAATCAAACAGACCGCACGATGCATCGGCCACACCCAGACCCACCTGCAGATGCTGCATGAGGACGCCCATCATATCATTCACCCGCATCACTCTCTGCTGCAGCGCCACAAAAGCATCCCCTTTAAGTCCCGCTGCGGAGCCGGGATCAATCTCATCGAGATCGGCTTTCAGTCTGTCCGCGAGCTTCAGGGTCTGATTGCCAATTTTTTTCAGATTGAACAGAGCTGTTTTTCGGGCGCCTCCCTGCCGTGTATCCAGAGAACGCTGCAGTGCATTCCGGGCTTTGTCCTTGAACTGGGTCATGCGAAAAAGGGAGCCCATCGGCGTCACCGTGTTGAACAGCCAGGTCAGTTCGGTGTGTTCCGGTACGTGGGACTGAACAAAAATGGTACATTTCTCAGGATCCAGTCCGCATGCCATGGTGGTCAGCACGCCTTCAAAAGTACGTCGGGGTAACTGGTCAACATCGTAATCTACGGTGATGGCATGGTCATCAACAACGCAGTACAGGCATTCATGGGTATCGGTCAGTTCAACCCATTTTTTGACTGCCCCCAGGTAGTTGCCGATGTGAATGTCTCCACTCGGTTGAATCCCGGAGAAAACGCGATTTTTGGGAATGGTCATAATGATAGTGTCTCCGCAATGTTTTGAATCGATTGTAATTCTGCAATATCTTCGCAGGCGCAAATACAACCGTATGCCATAAAATTTGTCAATTTCTTATCATTGGCGCACCGGATAAAATGTCGGGATGGAAAATCACTGAAGGTTTTTTTTAAGTAGAACAATTGTGGCGCCCCAGCTTCCCCGGTTATGTCCGGCTGTGCTGTAGGATTCCACGTAGTTCAGTTTGTCCAGGGCACTGTGCACGATGCGACGGAGAACGCCCTTGCCCTTGCCATGAACAATGCGAACTTCAAATATGCCCGCAGTCATGCATTCGGTAAGATAGTCCGGAACGAGTTCCTTCACGTCTGCCGGCGAAAAAGTATGCAAATCCAGGGTGCCATCAATCGGCAGATGAACCACATTTTCTTCAGAAAAGTCCATCGCATCTTCCGGTAGATGATCATTTTTTGAATTCATTCCGTTTTTTTGCCACAGTAGGCGGTTGAAATGAAGTTAAAATCTGTATATGTATATTCAAACAGTCTTTTTTTTCAGGCGTTGATGATTCGACGCAATTCAATACCAGGTATGGAGAAGTGAATGAGAGAAGTTGCAATGGTTTTGTTTTCACTGGTGCTTGTCGGCTGTTGGTCGGCACCTGAGGGAACCAGAAAAGGTGATTGTGGGGACGCCAAAGACAACGATAAAAACGGATTCACTGATTGTGAGGATGAAGGGTGCAGTCTGGATGATGAGTGTGTTCGTCTGGCCGCCAGAGCCAAACTGGCAGAAGAAGCCGCACGTGCTGAATCTGCGCCTCCGGCCCGGGATACGGAAGAAGATGATTCACCTTATTTTGAACTTGGAAAAATCTGGGTCCAGCGGGGGCATAATGACGCGGATATCAGTCAACCCGATGCCAAACGATATTGTGAGAATCTTACATTGGCAGGAAAAAGCGATTGGCGACTTCCGTCGTCGGACGAAGCACAGGCGGTGTCAAATTCAAAAAAAATCCCTCTTGAATCTCTTGTAATGTGGACATCTACCAGGAAAAGCAAAAATCATGCACTGATTGTGGGCATATCCACTGGCGCGGTAAATGATTTGGGCTTAAATTCTGTAGGTCAATGTCGCGCACGCTGCGTTCGCGATAAATAAGCGAACTCAGTAACAGATGAAAACGCCGGACAACAATCGATGTCCGGACGCTAACCTCGACAGAAATTGTTAATATGGACTTTGTTGAAATTTTAAAGCGAGTTGATCGCGATTTATATGATTCTTCCGATAAGACGGCATTACCCAAATTGGCGCGATTTCTTGAGCGTTCCAAAGGGATTGGCGGCTTGCTGAAAAGCAACAACGCCGTTCTGGATGCGTTTGCCACATCAAGTCTTCTGAAATTGCAGGATGCCTATGAGCAGTACGAACGCTGGCGGGAATCTTTCCGGAATACCAAACGGGTAATGGCCGCCAGCAAGCTGACCCTCCCCGACAGGTCATTTACCCGAACGGCATTTCCCCACGAATTGTCAGCGTTGGAACGGGTGGGCAGAATGTGCCAGCGGGCCGGATATCCTGACCTGACCAGCTGGGAGAAGGCCGTGGATGCCCATCTCGCGTTATGGAACGCCTGTGTAGCGATGGCCATGGACAAAGGAACCGTGTCATCCACCATCGTTTCGCCGGAACATCCGGATGCATCCGAATTTGAACCATATGTATTCTCCAATGAGTCTCTGCGGGAATTGAGAAAATATATCTGGCTGGGGGCGCGTCGCGGTGAGCGGGCTGGCGTGCTGAAAATCAGTATTGAGTTGCCCACCGAAAATTTCGTTGTACAGGCGCGCGCTCATGTGACCGACATGGGGCTGGCGGCACAGAGTCGGGATCTGGAAGGTGTGGTGGCGGAGCTGGTTGGCGATAGCATTGAAAAAGTGGTCTGTTCCATGATGGATCAGGATGCCACCCGTGAGGCCATCCAGACCGCTCGGGATGCATATGTCGGATTGTTGCAGGTGGAGTCAATCGCCGCCGAGAAAATTCTCAGTGTGTATATCGGCTCTGCTCAGAGCAATCGGGCGGCAGCGATTCTGGATAAGACCGGGAAACTTCTGGACAGCAAAGACGTGAAACCCGCTGATTCTCTGCTGGATACGGTAACGTCGTGCCTGGAGGACACTGAGATTCAGGCCGTGGTACTGCCCGTATCTGCGGCAGATAACGATACGTTGCGCGAAGTGTCGGATTTGGTGGACGCCCGGGACGGGTTGACCGTCATTCGAATTCTGCCTGCGGCCATTTCTCTGGCACGGCAGAGCCTGTCAGCGCCCCCGGCGGTTGCATCTGCATTGATTCTTGCGTTTCGGGCGTTGCGCCCCGCGGTGGAATGGGCAAAAGTGCCTGCGACATCGATTGGCCTTGGGGAATTTACTGCAGACATAGACGAAAAACGACTGGAAGCAGCGCTCAGCGATTCAAGAATGCTGCTGGCTTACGAAACGAAGCGGGGTTCATCCGGCGCCGGCGCCGGGAAACCGCTGCATAAAAAGCGACGATTGAACCCGATGGTTCGAACCATACGGGATTTGAAACCGGGGATGACGCTGGATGGGATTGTTACCAATCTGACCAAGTTCGGAGCGTTCGTGAATGTAGGGCTGGCGACTGAAGCGATGATTCACGTGTCACAGTTGTCCACTGATTTTATTGAAGAACCCTCCCAGGTGGTAAAGGTTGGGCAAGCCGTGAATGCCCGGGTGCTGGAAGTTATTCCGGAAAAGGGACGCATCGCACTGTCTCTGAAACCTGCGGGCGCGGAAGTGCCCAGACGTCAGCAGGAGTCCAGGGAACTGCAACAGGCCAGGGAAAACGCGTCGGCCATCTTCAATGATACCGAGTTGGCAAAGTTACGGGATGCAACAATGAACAGCCCTGTTCGCCGCTCCGGCTCGAGCGGCGGAGCGCCACGTCACATGTCTCCACATATGGGGGGCGGCGGCTCCGCGTCCAAAGATCAGCCCAAAAAGAGTCGCAGTGAAGCGTTGGCCGATCTGAATGCGCTGTTCAAAAAATAGAGTCAATACATCCGGCTGCGTCGCGGTTATGCGAATTCATTCTGTTTCTTTTTTTAATCGGAATCTGAAATTTCATAATTTTTTGTCGTTTTATCCTCTGCGTCTGAATGATGCATCACCGGTGAATTGTGGCCCGGGATGAATTGTTTGCACCGCTTAACCGAATACCGATATTGCTGATTGTCATTGTTGTTTTTTCCGCTGCGGTTTCACTGTGTACAGACAACCCAGGCAGAATCGGATGTGGTGTTCTGCGTTGGCGCCCGGGAGTTCGTAAACACTGATTTATCATGATCACCTGAACTGGGGGTATTTCAAGGCGGTTGGCATGTTTGGTTCCAGGAAGAAACGTCAGGACGAAGAGGCCAGGGCGTTGAAAATGGTTCAGCAGAATCTGAAGGCATTGCCTGTGGTGTCGTTCACCGTGGATATGGATGGTAAAATCATGTGGATGAAACGGCATTGAAGTTGGATTATCTGAATCGGATTTCCACTCCGGTGATGACATCGATAAAGACACAGGAGGGAGGCTTTCATCCCCTGTTTCTGGAAAAAGTGAAAATTTATTTTGTAAAAAATCCACCCTGTATTGATCTTGAACCCCTACACATTTAATAAAGTGCATTGCCCATTCTACCTGCACTTTTTGATTTTATTCAGCAGGAAACAGAGAACGCCTCTGTTTTCACAGAAGGACCCAAACGAGGTGAATGCCTCTGTTTCTACACAAGGAATGGTGATGAATATGAAATTGTTCAGAAAAATTGTTTTCTTTGGTAGTGCGATGATTTTGAGCATCTCACTTTCGTCTTGCGGTGAATCGACAAACAAGGATAGCGATACCGATACCGAAAATGGAAACGGGGATTCAGATAGCGATACAGATTCCGATGCAGACACGGATAGCGACACGGATACCGATAGCGACACGGATACGGATAGCGACACGGATACGGATAGCGACACGGATACGGATACCGACACGGACACGGATACCGATACTGACACGGATAGCGATACGGATACGGATACCGATACTGACACGGATACCGACACGGATACCGACACGGACACGGATACCGACACGGATACCGACACTGACACGGATACCGACACGGATACCGACACGGATACCGACACAGATACTGACACGGATAGCGACGATGCCGTACCCAGTTCCGGCTGTGGCAAGCCAACATCCCTCAGCGGCGAAGACAGATTTACTATCAATGTAACCGAAGCCGGAGCGGGGAACCGCGAGTACATTCTCCGCCTCCCCGACGACTACGACCCGAATCATCCCTATGCGCTATGGTTCGCAAATCATTGCATGAACGGGAGCGCCGAAAACGTTGCCCACAGCGAACCTGATAATAGAGAGAATTACGAGTACTTTGGGATGTGGAAGCTCGCCAACCCGCCCGGCGGTGAGGCCACCACAATTTTTGTGGCGCCTGAGGGGATTGGTGCCGGATGGGGTCAGGGCGAAAGAGACCTCGCGTTCTTCCGTGCGATGATCGACAAGTTCGAGAGCGAGCTTTGCATCGATACGTCACGCATTTTCGCCTCCGGCTTCAGCATGGGCGGCTCCATGTCGTACGCCCTCGCCTGCGCGATGCCTGATAAAATGCGAGCCATCGCCATGTACTCCGGCGGAAATATGAGCGGCTGTGACCAGTCGAATCGCGGACCCGTGCCTATTTTTATTTCCCACGGCACAGAGGACGGTACGTGTACATGGCCCAATTTCGGCGAACCCCAGATCAATGATCTCGCGACGCGGAACGGCTGCCAGACCGAAGATCTCTTCAATCAGTGCCATCCCACCAGTCTCATGGAGCCGGTTTGTGTCGATTACACTGGTTGCGACGCAGGGTATCCCGCACGAGCATGCATCTTCAAGGGCCCGCACATCGGGTCACCGGGGACCGAGGGAACCTACGGCAAGAATAATACCTGGGTGCCCCAGGCAAATTGGGATTTTTTCAAGCAGTTCTATTGAGATGATGTCCCCTGTTACGGAAGTCAACCGATACAGGGACCGTCGTTCGCACTGTCACCCACCGAGTATCCTGGCTCAAGGACTGGTTCGCAGTTTCTGCGGATGCGAAATCCTGAACACCTGACTATAAGGGAGGGTGATAACCTGGGCCGTTGTAGACGACATGCCCACACCGGGAGTCGCCGCCATGCGCCAATGGATTACCGAAAGCGCCCTCAATAATTAAAACGAATCGACCGGGATCCGGTGCTTTCGCGCTGCAACACTGGAAATTGAATAATCGAATGCGCTTGAATATAGCGTTTGAAATTAAACTCCCAATCACCTTTTGACTTTTGCATTTTCGGTTGTACGATGTGCCTATTCAACATTGATGCAGGATAGTCAGAATTGTCTTTTGCGGTTCAGCTGGACAAAATGAACTGAACGTTGATTTCGCTCTACTTCAACTGAAACCAGTCACTCAGACACGTCAACTTAAGCGAGTTGCGTTGCCGGGGACAACACCGTTTGGGTTTGATCTACGGGGACGGTGGTTGATTGGATTCTGCCGACGAAATCGAGGAAACACGAGACGCTTTGCAAAGCACCCGAAAGGCCCGATAAAGGTGAAGCCATGGTCATATCGACAGAGGGACTGCGGATGCAAGCGCAAAGATGCCGGATTACCACGATTCCAGCAGGGATTCAATCAGCTCGCCGTTCCAATAACAGCAACTTTATTTTTGGCGCAAGGAGAAGAAGAAATGAAGAAAAACAAAAAAATAACAATTTGCATTGGGTATCTTTGCTGTTTAATTTTCTCCACAAATGTGGATGCCCAGGACCAAAATGGCAACACCGATTTTGTCTCCGTTTCCAATAGTCTGGTTGTCTACCTGCCTTTTGAACGCAACGCGAACGACATGAGTGACTACGGCAATGACGGTATTGTGTATGGCGCCCGGCTGACCACGGACCAGGTGGGAGAAAAATACAGTGCGTATGCGTTTGATTCAGTGAATGATCAAATCGTCATTCCAAATTCCCGTTCCACATCCACTTTGAATTTTTCAAAAGGCTACACCATTGCCGCCTGGATCAACCCGTCTGACGTCTCCGCCGGCTACCATGTGATCGCAAGCAAGGGGAAAAACGCATTCTCCCTGCGATTGAACGGCGATAAGCTGGAAGCATGCCACCATCGCTCAGATGGCGCCACTTCCTGCCAAACAGCCCGGGGATGCACTGTCAAAACCGGGCAGTGGAGTCACGTGGCGGTCGCCTGGAATGGCGGACTGAGAGGTGACAACTGGCAGATGTATCTCGATGGTGAAGCGTGTTCATATACCGGGACAGTCACCGGACTCGTCGCCTCCAGCGAAGGCGATATCGCCATTGGTTCCGATGATTGGTATAAACGCTGGTATTTTGGGGGCATTATTGATTCTGTGCATATTTATAACCGCGGACTTGTCGCAGACGAGATTTACACATTGGCTTTTGAAATGGACGATAGCCTTGTGGCCTGGTATCCGTTTTGGGGAAACACCGATGACATGAGCGGCTACGGCAACGATGGTACTATCGAAGGGATCCCGGTGCTGCTGAGCGATCGATTTGGCAATCCGGCCGGTTCCTATTACTTTGGTATAAGCAACGACCGTGTCGGCGTGGCAGATAGCCCATCCACCAATGTTGCCAACTTTCAAAACGGGTACACTGCCGCAGCCTGGATTTATCCAACAAGTGTTTCGCCTGGTTATCACGTTATTGCGAGCAAAGGGCGCAATGTTTTTTCAATACGTCTCAACGGCGATAAACTGGAGGCGTGCCATCACATGGCAAACGGCATGACCGGGTGTCAGACGGCAGCCAACTGTGATGTCAGTGCGTATGCGTGGAATCATGTTGCAGTCACGTGGAACGGATATGCATCCGCCAACAACTGGCAGATGTATCTGAACGGAACACCGTGCAGCTACACAGGAAGCGCAGACGGTCTCATTTCGTCTGGGACAGGAAAACTCAGCATCGGGGCGGACGACTGGTACGAGCGATGGTATTTTAAAGGTGTGATAGATACTGTTCGCGTTTTCAACAGAGCGCTCTCTGCCTTTGAGATCTCCGCATTGACCACATTCCCGGATTGATATAGCCACAAACTACGCCACTTAATTTTCCCGCATCACACATCAGAGTCTTCAATGCACAACAAATTCCTGTTTTGTCTGCTGACTTCGAAATGGACATGCTTGCAGGCAAAACAGCTTTTGCAGTCCTTGAAATCCAGTTCAAAAATGCAAGAGTCGATTTGTCGGCTCTGTGAAACCCAACGACACTTCCCCCACTGATTCCGAACAATTTTTTTCTGTCAGATTCATTATTTTGTGAGTACTGAGTTTTTGCTCAGTAAGTCATTACGCGATGAGGCGTAATTGTTCATGACGACGAGGGTCGACTCTTTCTACGATAAATTTGGCAAGGATTGAGTGTTTTGTTCCAGTCGGATCCATGAATCGAACTGTTCGACAATTTTGGAGAACGCTATGGATAGTTATTGCAGCAGTCCCTGTGCAACCATTCCAGCATGGACAAACAAATGATACGCATGAATTTTTCTGATTACTTTTACTCTCCGTAGACGGGACTTTCTGCAGTTTGCATGGAACGCATATCGGCAAAGCCCCTTCGAGCATGCCTTTATGGGGGATCCGGAGCCGGTGGATACGCTGTTTCATGACCGAAAAAGATGTCTTCAGCCATCGACTGAATGTTGGCGTCGCAATGGATTGCAAAAAGTGGTGAATTTCGGCATTCTACCTGGTATGAGAAGTTCAATGGAAATCTGTGGTTCCTGCGGATCGATTGCGCCTACCGGCAAAAATACGTGCTCTTGCTGTTTTTCGCAGTTCGAAAACAATCGGATAACTGTGACGCCGCCAGACGAAAATGTGCAGATGGTGTGTCTGTTCGGCGGGTTCACATGCCGAAGTTGTGGTTCGCAGGTGGCGCTGAATCACTTGACATTGAACGGATATTTATGCGGCAACTGCGGTATCACTCAGCAGTTCGACCGGGCATTGTGGCAGCAGATTATGGAACATGCGCATAATACGGCGGATTTGGCCGGATTCGGTCAACCCGACCTGAGCGAAGAATCGTTTTGGTTGGCGTTTGCAGATAAACAGGACGATGATATATCCCGTATGTTTCGTTCCATCGGCATAAACAAGTCCACATTGACAAAAGGAAACAGCTACTTCGGAGGCGTGGAATTTGAAGTGGATGTGACGCCGGGAAATCCGCTTTGCACAACGTGTGGAGCGCCGTTTCGTCCGCGTTTTCATCAACGAGGGCTGTCTCTTCAGTGTGTTTCGTGCGGAGTTGAACACTTGTACTGCAAACCCGTGGACGCGCCCTACCATGAATTAGTGGCGGCAGTGGCGCCGGAGCATCGAACAGGTGCCAAAGAAGTGTCCGTGGAGACTTCGTCTCAGGGCACGGCAATTGCTGTTTTGTGTCCACAATGCGGAGGAAATCTCGACGCGAAAACTCTGGGTGATGTGATAAGTTGTCCGTTTTGCAGTACATCAGTGGTGGTGCCAGCGCGATTGATGAAACAGGTGAGCAAAAAGGCCATACCGAAACGGGCATGGTGGCTGGCGTTTGCCGGCAAGTCGCCCTGGCGCATAGAAGTGGAAGACGAACTTGGTAGACAAGCGCTGCGTCTGTCAAGAAAGCGTACCGAAATGGAACTCCGCCGTCAGCGGGAAGCCGAACGAACTATCCATGATGCCGAAAAACAACAGAAGCTGTTTCGCATCATCATGGTCATTCTGGCTCTCCTGGTTGTCGCCGTCATCGTCGCGATTTTTCGGTTTTAGGCTTTGTCTCAAAAGGTCTAAAAATGCCTGATTAAAATCAGGCGCCCTCATAGTAGTAGTCAAACTCTTCTTGTGGTGGCGGACGAGCCGGCATGGGTATCGGCGGTTCGGAAGGAAGACCGACTCCATCGAAATATTTCTTTATTGACTTGCCGTCGGTTATGGCATGTCACCATGCGCATCATTAACTCCAAACGCGACAGTACAAGATGTGTGGTTCTATCCGACCATGGTGTTTTGAGTTTGAAAGAGTACTCCTCATTAGAAATGCGTTGTAAACTTCCGGCAGCCAACGGCGGGCGCGCCACGTAATTGCACAAGTTCTCCAAACCTTGTTCGTTCCCTCCGGCAATCCGCGTCGCCGCATGCAAACTGAAGCCTCGCGATGCAAAACAGAGATGTCCCGTCTGTACTCCCTCGGCTGGATCCTGCAACACTCTGCGCACTCGCTGACCAGCGCGTTCTCCGACTGACACCAGTCCAATAATTGATGCCGAGGTCATCCCTGCCAGTACCGGTTGTTCTTCTGCAAACTTGGCTGCATCCGCCGGGTTCTCCTCCAGATATCACATAACCACGATGCAGGATTGCGGCATGCCCACCTGCGCCTGGAGCAACAACGTATCCATCGAAACACTCGATGGATACAACTCGTTTTACTCCTGCGACGCCTCCGACACCCCAATTACCGAATAGGGTCATCACTTCCGCCAAGTTCGGAGGTGTGCCCAAAGATACTGTTGACTGTCTCATCTTTTGGCTGGCTACCGCTTCATGATGATCACGTCATCAAGATGGCGCTCATATTGTTGCTGATTACCCCAACAAGGAGTAATATCGTCCACCATAAACTCGGGGCAGTCAGTAAACCGTGGCCGACAGCTCATCGCATGGTCGTACTCATCGCTCCCGTAAGGGACACACTGGTTGGCCGCGTTGAAAGCAGTCTGCACACTCTGGTATCCGCCGACCTGTGCTTTAATGCTCGGGTCATCCGCAAAGGAAGGACAGAGCGTCGTGTTCATGTTCACAATGCTCATGACCAATCTACCGTTGAGGTAAGCATGGAAGAATCCGTCGGGAACAGGTGTGTTGCCTTCGCAGGTGCTGTGCTTCACCCATACTTCCCACTGGTGCCATGAACCCGGTGAGATGTTCCAATTGAGTTCCCCTGAAACGGACCCTTGTCCTTCGATCGTACAGCCGCTTCCGCTGTAGCAGGCGATGCTGCGTTTCCCGTCTCCCTCCGAGTAGATTTGGTACTTCGTGATCAGTGTCAGGTAGGGCCCCGGTGGCGGATTTGGATCGAAACGGATATCGCGGCCGAGGCTGTTACTCAGCTTCGCCAGATAGAAATCGAGTGTGGCAACTGCGTTATCTCCGAGGTACTGCCAATAGGACATGTACACCTCGCTGGCGGCCCCAGTTTGCACGTTGTAGTTGCAGAATGACCCATCCCCGGTGGTCATGCAGGCAAGCCCGTACGATCCGGTATGCGCTCCCAACGTGGAGATCCCGCCAGCGACAGGAGTCAAATTGGCGGCGTAATACGTTGGACTCCCGGCGCCGTTGAGTTGACCTCCGGCAAAACTCTCCTGGTTCACCACTGTCCACCCTGATGGGATCGAACACCCTGTCGTATTCGAATCTTCGCTCACCGTGCATCCGGACAGCAACCCCCCCTGTCCCACCGGTTCAGGATCCGGCTCTACGCTGGCGCCAAAACTGCCACTACCGCCACCACTATCGCAACTCGACAGTCCAACGGTCAATCCAACCATTACGAGCGCGAAAGCGCACAGCATTGCGTTTCTCCATGACTTCATATCGCAGTTCCCTTGGAAAAATGGGTTTGAAGATCTATTGCTGATGCCTGGAATGATAGATAGAAATTTGCCTTCAGTCAAAAAAATGGTAACAGACGAAAGGTGACAGTTCCCATAGGTCTTGCAAGAAAATGAACGTTTCAATCGAAACATTGGACGGATACAATTCCTTCTACTCCTGCGACGCCTCCGGCGACCCGATTACCGAATAGACCGATTCACAATTGGTTCCTCAGCAAATTGGCTCAGCAAATTGGCTCAGCAAATTGGCCTCAGCAAATTGGCTCAGAGTGATTATTGTTCCGTTGTACGAAGTTTGGAAATGCGCGATGAATCTGCGGTTGATTTGATATTTTATTCAGGGTTCAGACGGAATGCCCAGGTTCGTTCCGGGTGATTTGTGGTCACGCTGCCTTTGATTGAGTTGCTCAGCAAATTGGCTCAGAGTGATTATTGTTCCGTTGTACGAAGTTTGGAAATGCGCGATGAATCTGCGGTTTATCTGATATTTTATTCAGGGTTCAGACGGAATGCCCAGGTTCGTTCCGGGTGATTTGTGGTCACGCTGCCTTTGATTGAGTTGCTCGTCGGGAAATCATGCAGTCCAGACGCACCTATCCAGCGCTGCAATGCATGCCACACCA
>JBNKCR010000063.1:0-24657 GCA_050287845.1 Polyangia bacterium | reverse complement strand
TGAGCTGGGGTATTTTTCCTGTATCTTCACCACTTTTCCCTCAAATTGTCGCTTTACTGCACAAATACCGGGGTAATTCTTTTTGCACAGCTTTTAGAAACCGCTTAAACACAACGATTCAGAACACCTCGAATAGCTCAGATTGATTATTCCGGTTTTCCCAATGACCAGGCACGATGAAGAACTGCGGATATGGCCCATGATTTCGGCTCAGGCAATTTCTGCGACACGTGAACAATATCTCCAGATGCCGTTGCTGTGCCTTCAAATGACCTGGTTTCTACGGACTCGGGAGAAACCGTATCCGGGGTGTTTGCGGTGCTCACGGCGTGCAATGCTTCCATCGAAGGGGTCCCATGCGGGATTCCAGGATGCATCGATGCGGTATCGGTATTCTCCAGTTCCAGCTCATCTTCATCCACAGCTGAAGATGCTTCGCCAGAGGCCATCTGCGGCTCAGACATTGGTAACATGGACGGCGGTACCACATCCAGGGTATCAGCCTCCACTTCCACAGCTCTCAAAGGCACCGAAGATCGAATTTTTTCCGCAGAATCATTCTGGCTTCCGGCAGTAACATCGACCGGTACCATAGAGTGAGGCAATTCAGCTGCGATGTCGTCATCCGCTGTATCGGCTGAGGTAGCGGGCGCCACAGATACAGGGGCCACCGAAGAAAAATCATCTTCCTCCGACTCCTGGCTGTTCACCCCGGAAGCCGGTGCCACCGATACCGGTGCCACCGAAGAAAAATCGTCTTCGTTCGTCATCCTGTTATCCACATCGGGCGCTATCGCAGCGGACTGCCGGGTGGGTATCTCATCGCTTTTATATGCAACCGCTGAAGGCGGCACACTGGTCGGATTTACCAGATCAATCACATCCGAACCGCCGGATACCGACACACCCATATCCCGCTCCTGCACTTCGACGGCAGCCGCCGCCGATTTCCCGACAACATCGTCCCAGCGACGATGCCCCTGACTGACCGTGTCCATTTTCAATCGATTGCGCTGGACTCTGGCCAACAAATCTTCCAGTATCTGAACCTGGTTTTCCATCAGGCCACCTCCCTTTTCAATCGCAATATCGCATCCGTCAGAGGCACGGAAGCAGAAAGCGCGTTGTATATCACTTTCACGGCATCCGGATTTCCGACAAAAATGCCCAGCCCAGAGCCCTTCATCTGACTGGATATTGCGTTGAATTCAGATTCCGAAACGGCGGATATGTAACCGGCCACAAAGCCCTCCAGCAATACCGCTGCAGAACGATACCCCGTCATCGGGCCGTGTATTTTCACAATCAGCGCGTCGCCCAGCACATCAATACTGGTATTTCCCGCCCCGATCAGAGCGATTTCGCCTTGAAGATGCTGCGCCAGAACTGCCATCGAAGCACTGGATAGCACCTGATTCTGACGAAAAATCTTTCCGCGATTATTTCCGAAGATGCGCGCGCCCTCTTTCAATTCATCCGTTGCGGGAATCGCAGCGAACAAATCAACGGGAATCAGTGCCATCGTTGTGTCCCCTGGTGTCTGTATTGTTCCAGACTTCAGATCGATTTGCACAAATCCTGCAGCATCAAACGATTTTTCTGTCATTGCCGTTTCCTTCCCTGAAATTAAAAATCACGCCCCGTAACCCATGATAATCCGAGAATAATCAGACTTCTACCATTCCTTGCCGATCGCGTCTGAACGGAGTGTCGCGCAAAATCGCCATCTCCCCCGGATACAACGCAAGCAGCTGAATTCCAATTCGGTCTGATGTTATTTTATGCGACCAGAAAAATGGAGTCAAATCACCGGCATAAAGTTGACCCTTTTTATTCAACAACGGCCGTAATAATCCGTTCACTGTAGGATGAAATAGATTTGAAGATATTGCTCGGCCCATTGGTTGTGCGCCATTTCTTCTAATCTGGAGCGTGCATCAGTCCGCAGATTTCTTTGGCGTTCTGGTTCGCTTCACCGGCGGACGGCGACGTGCTGCACGGGGAAGAACCGCTACACTCTTCATCGCCATGCCAACCCGTTTCGCCACGAGCTTTCGCCACTGACCAATCACCGCACCGGTGGCCTTATCGGTAATATCGAGCAATTCGATGGCTTCCGGCGCATAATCCCGCTCCACCAGACGCCGGGTGCGTTTATTTCGCGGGCCCTTGACCATGCGTCGTTGCACGATATAGGCATTTCGCACGGTAGTCATGTGTTTCTTGGTAAACTGAAGCGGCGTTACCACAGATTTCAGAATTGCCGATACTGCTTTGGCGACATCATTGGATTCCCAAATCATATCCGCCAGAACCGGATACAAAAGAACGGCCAGCAGAAACGAATCTGAGACCGCACGACCACTCAGTACCCACTCATCCGCTTTTGCGAGCAGACCCCAGGACGGATTCTCCAACTGCGCCCACATGTTACAGAACTCAGGCAGAATATAAGACAGCACGCCCACGGATTCCAATTGAGCCAGGCACGGCGCGGCATATCCACTGCGCAGTATTTTAAATAATTCTTCAAGCAATCGCGCTTTGGAACAATCGGTCAGAAGCGATGCATGCTGTACCATCTGTTCATGAAGAGATTGTTCAATATTCAGATTCAGTCGCAACGAAAATTTTATGGCGCGAATAATGCGCACCGGGTCTTCCGGCAACCGTCTTTGTGGCGCACCAATGGCCCGAATCACCCTGTTTTCGATGTCTTTAAGTCCGCCAACCCAGTCCAGAATCTCGCCATTTTCGACATCATACATCAATGAATTTACAGTAAAATCCCTGCGAAGCGCATCGTCGGCGGCTGTGCCGAAGAGATTCTGTGCCGCATGGCGTGTCGTTAAATCATCGGTTTCGAGCGGCTCTCTGCGAAACGTGGCCACTTCAATGATTTTCTGATCCTTGAAATGCAAATGCGCAAGACGAAATCGGCGCCCAATCAATCGGCAATTGCGAAACAATGCCTTTATCTCTGCGGGTCTTGCCGATGTCACCACATCAAAATCCTTTGGAACCGCCCCCAGCAGCAGGTCACGAACGCACCCGCCAACCAGATAGGTTTCAAATCCAAAGCGCTTCAGGCGATGAACAACTTTCAGTGCATCAATATCGAGAGAGGATTCGGCAAAACGAAAAGGTCGCCGTTCAAAAGCTATCTGCACGTCCAGCGGACATGACCCCTTCAGCAGACTCTCATTGTCTTCAGATACTGTCACATTCTCTGTCTGATTCATATTCCTTTGTCTGTTCTCACCCATCGCGATGTTATCCATCGGTTCCCCTTATCCACTTTCCACGCCTGCTCAATTGCGGTCAGAGTGGGATCGGTCTGATTCTGTAGCCGATTCTGAGTCATCCTCAGCTTCTGAATCCAACAACGTACTGACATCCGATGAACTCTTTGCTGTTTCATCAGAATCCTTAGTTTCACTGATACGAAAACCGAGGTCCAGCTCTCTTTCACATCCTGCCGCGGACAAAAGCAATACCAGATAAACTGCGAATAGAAATATTTTTATAAACTTATCCATAACAAAGCTGCTTCGGACTGACCTTGCTTTCGTTAAAACGCGTCGTCCCGCCGAATCGCTCTATCCTTTTCCTGAACAGAAAACAATCGCAAAAATTCCAATTCGGCCCATTGTGCGGAGTGTAACATATTACAATCGTTCAGTTCAAACAATCGGGAAACACTCTTTTCGGCAGATATTCTGACAAAAACATCGTCACTTGACTCTTATATTTCTGAAAAAGTATCGGGCGTCAGAATTGAACGCCAACGCCCATGGACCAGGCGACTTGGGCAGACGTCTTCACGTCGACTTTCTGCATGCTCAGATTTGCGCTACCGGCAGGTGCTGTCAAAAAATCGGGATATTGTTCCGTGGTCCATTTGGCAGGCAATCCCACGGTCCAGTCCATTGTTACCGTCAACATTTCGTACCGAAACAGAAAACCGGCAAAAATCTTCCGGCGAGTCAGATTGGGGCCACTCAAATTGGCTTCAGCTGCGTCATAGAGACTCGATCCGGAAGGCATGAGAGCACCCGTTTCATTGTACAGAGCCATTGGCTCCGTTCGAATAATTGACCACATGAACTGATATCCGGCGTAGGGTTCAATAGACATCACCCCGGCGATACCAAACGGTCTGGAAACCGAACCATCGACACCCACAAGAGTCATATCCACATCGGACTGCCCAATGACCCGATTGACGGTCCCCCTCACTGCCACGTCGGGCAGTGCGCCAAGCACGCCATCCTTGTATCCTTCAAACAGCGACCATTTAATTTCGCCCCCCAGGGCTATGAGCTCCGATTTGGCGAGGTAACTGATGGAACTGCCCACCTCAAACGACCAGGGCAGTCCCTTGCGAACATGAATGGTAGGAAAGAACATTCGCTCAGGCGCTGCATTGAACTCTGCAGTGCCAATTCGCCACCTGGCGTCATTGTAATTGCCGTTCGTCCGCTCAAATGCATCCGTACCGCTTGACGGAACTGCTGCCAGCGATGTTTCAATACCCAGATAAAATCCCGAATACCCCAGCGTACTGGCAGGTGACATCAATTTGGGCGAAATGCCGAAGGAATACTCTGCCATAAACTTTTCGTACGCGTCATTATGCGCACGGCAGTCCAAACCGTCGTTTGAACACTCAATAAATCTGGCGACGGACAAATCGAGTTCTTTCGTGCTTCCCCGTCGGGAAAAAGCAATGCTCAGAATCAGCATGGCTGCAGTGACCAGTATTTTCGTCGGCGTTCGACGCATATGCTTCTCCTCTTTCAACATATCGCCATTTCTGAAGCGACCGTTTCAACGTATCAATTTCATTGGCGCTTCGTCAAGTAGTCTTCCCCGGAACCATGGGTAAAATTCCGCTGGATCATGCTGACAACGCCGTCGAAAAACCGGGAGTCAGCGTTCAGTTGAATTTCATGTTGCTGAGTATGTGATTGAACTGACCGCCCGATTTCTCATTATACGGATCTTTATTACGATCATTTCGTTTTCCGCCACCACCGCCGCTACCGCCGGTGCCCGGTTTACCGCCCGGAGAGAAAATCTGCTCGGCCACTTCCACAGTGATCACCTTTTCGAGCCCACTGCCTTTCACCGTAACCTGGGTTTTTCCAGTCACCTTCCCAACAAAAGTGCCCTCCATGGTCGGATCCTTGAAAAGCGCATCTTTATCCGCTTCCACGTAATCCAGCTTGTTTGGCAGTGTTTCACCATTGCAATCCTCGACGTGACATTTAATGGGCGCGGCGGTCCCCACTCGAAGATTCAACACACTTTCAGGTGTACATTTGATTTCTGTCGGCAGACACACCTTAACAAACGCTTCGCCCTTTTTGCCTTCCGGTGTCGTTACAATAATCGTTGCAGTGCCGTTCCCCACCGGTTTGACCATACCATCGGCATCCACTTCCGCTACGGATGTATTGTCGCAAAGCATATTGAATTTGATGCCGGGAATCGGGTCACCGCGCAGCGTCAACCCCTGCGCTCTCAACTTTGTCGAATTCGTTTTTGCATTGAAATTAATGGTTGCGGGCTCGACACTCACAATTTTCACCTCGTCGCCACAACCGATGACAGCTATCGTCCAGATAGCCACGATTATCCACGCAAGCTTTTGTTTCATTAAAAACTCCTGATCGTTGATTCGTCCTGAATGAATTCCAATTTTCAATGACAGTATACTCTTTTCTGATACTTCACAAAAGAGTCGAATCGTAAATACTGCAGGGCATTCTCAATCAGGAAGTCTTCGTGTCTGACGCATCCGGCGGATTGGCGACCCGCGACATTCCCACCACATAGGTTTCGTAGCTCTCGGAGCGAACACTTTTCGGTCGAATTATTTTATCTTTCCCGAACAGATCCCGAACCCGCCGCCTTGCATCTTCGAAATCCTCACCTACAAATATTTTTCCCACAAACCGGCCCCCCTCGCCGCAAAGGGCCGCCCCCAATTCCAATGCCCGCATGAATAGCTGATAAGAACGGGATTGGTCAACAAAACGATGTCCACTGGTCCTCGGCGCCATGTCAGAAATCACGACATCAAACCCCGAGCCGGGGATCATCTGCAACAGCTCTTCAGGTTCGATATCCAGGGCGCTTGCGGTAACAGCAGTCACATGTGCGGGCAGGCCAATAGTCATCGGCGCGCGATCCACCGCAATTACCCGGCCGGAGGGCGTAACCTTGCTGGCAACGTATAGGCTCCACGAACCCGGTGCGGCGCCCAAATCAAGAACGCACATCCCCGGTTTCAACAGTTGAACCCGTTTATCAATTTCTTCCAGCTTATATACGGAACGTGCAGGATACTTTTCGCGTTTCGCGCGTTTGGCAAAGTGATCCTGTTTTCGGCGTTGCCCGCCCACGGAAAGAATCAGCCTTTAATGGCAGGACGAATCTGAACCAGACTGTTCCGACTGCCGGGAACCGGTCCTTTAACAAAAATGATATTGTCGCCGCTGAACAGTCGTACAATTTTCATCCCCTGGAGTGTCACTGTTTTATTGGAGTGACGACCAGCCATTTTGTGACCTTTCAACACGCGCCCGGGTGTCTGGCACATTCCCAGAGATCCACCGTGACGATATGCCTCGTGCACACCGTGAGTGGAACGACCACCGCGGAATCCGTAGGTTTTGACCACACCGGCAGTTCCCTTCCCCTTGCTGGTTCCCTTGATGTCGATACGGTCGCCATTGGTAAAGAGACTCAAGTCGATTTCCTGTCCCACTTCGTAGCTGTCTGCCACTTCCTGAGTAACGCGGAATTCGCGAAGGTATCGCTTTGGAGACACATTTGCTTTCTTGAAATGTCCCATCTGGGGGCGATTTACGCGATGTTCTTTTTTATCTACATAACCAAGCTGAAGGGCCACATAACCGTCCTTGTCCATGGTCCGCTTTGCCACCACTGTACAGGGACCTACCTCAATGGCAGTTACACAGGTTTTGGAACCATCCGGCTCGAAAACCTGTGTCATTCCCAGCTTTTTACCTAAAAGGCCACATGCTGTATTCATCGTAAGCTCCTCGTTTTTCAGGGTTATCCCTGAAATCGAAGGCTGCAGTTTACGCAAAACCGCTAGCGTGTCAATAATTTTCAACTTCAGGCACAAAGTTACCCGAACTGGAAAAGTGTTGTTAACATAACGGACCAAAAGGTCCAGTCTTTTTTCAACAAAATTCATGTGCCGGTCAGGATGCTGCCGGATTATTCCGCCGACCGCTGAAAAAATGCCTTGAATCTCCATACTGATTCAGTGCGACCTTCCGGCCAATGCTCTCGATAGCCGCCACTGCATCGTCCACTGACTGTGCGACAGGCTTGTCGTCATATAATTTGTAATGCTTACGAAGATTCAGCGGGGTCAGATTGGGCATCGCCACATTCGCCCCATACTGCAACCCTTTCAGGCGCCCCCGGGGATGCAGACCTTCCAGTGCGGTGGTGGAGGCGATGTTGATGTCCCTGCACACCAATCGAGTGACGGCAATCATATTCAACCCCAGCTGCAACCGTTCCTGGACAGACGAAATCGGAACCGCGGCCATGGGCGTATCGGCCGCGGGCAGAAACGGCCCCATCCCCACCATATCCACATCCAGCCGCCGAAACATAAGAACATCTTCGGCAAGCATCCGGTTTGTCTGTCCGGGAAGGCCAATCATAACCCCGGTACCCACCTGATACCCCACCGCTTTGAGATGGGCAATCGCTTCCAACCTCTGGTCCAATGATTGTTCCGGCGGGTGAATCGCTTCAAACAACCCGGGATTCGACGTCTCCAGGCGCAGCAGATATCGGTGAGCCCCGGCATCAAACAGCCGCTGATACTGGTTGAGCGACAATACCCCGATACTCAGGGTAATCCCAAGCCCATCCGGCATCATGTCTGATATAGTCTCTTTTTTTATGCGCGATACAACGCGACAGATAAAATCCACATAGGCGCCGGTGTTCAACTCTCCGGATTGGAGTACCATGGAGCCAAATCCAAGACGGTTGCAGGTATGCGCCGCTGCCATAATATTGGCCTCGGTTGCGCGATAGCGTTCAATGGGCGCATCCCTGCGAATTCCGCAATAATAACAATTGTGCCGACACCTGTTGGTCACCTCCACCAGTCCCCTGAAATAGACTGCGTCTCCAGCGTATTGCACCATGCAGTCCATGGCAGCTGCCCGAATCAACTCACAATCCGCACCGCGCGTCGCCAGCAGTTGTGCCAGTGATGCAACATCGCCGTCGGGGTAGTTTTCAAGTTTTTTGAGAAGTATTTTCGTCTTGTTCAGAGAGGACATGCCAGGCGGTTCAGGGATGGCTATTCGCCGCTCCCCCCGTTTCCGTTGTCCGGCGCACTATCGCGTCCCCGGTTTTCGCCGCCGTCCCTGCTTTGCTCAGGACCGCGATTCTGGTCTCTATCCCGATCCCGTGGGGGTCTGCGCCTGGAGCGACTGTCGCCCCGTTCATCTCTTCTTCTGTCGTCCCGCCGTGGCCCGCGCCCTCGGTCATCCCGGCCACCCCGATCTCTGCCACCCCGATCTCCCCGGTCACCGCGATCATCCCTATCTCTCGGTGGACGGGGGGGACGTTCTTCATATCCTTCCGGCTTTTCCAACAGCACCTTTCGGGACAATCTGATTTTCCCGGTGGATTTATCGATTTCGAGAATCTTCACCCGCAGTGTATCCCCCTCTTTACACACGTCCTCCACCTTCTCCACCCGGTTCCAATCCATCTCGGAAATATGCAGCAAACCGTCGGTATTGGGCAGAATGTTCACAAATGCGCCGAAATCTGCCAGACGAACCACAGTCCCCTCGTATTCCTCTCCCACTTCGGGTTCCTTCACCAATCCTTCGATAATACCGATAGCGGTCTCGATGGCTTCCACCTCCGAAGAAGCCACATTAATGGTTCCATCATCCTGGACATCAATCTGAACCCCCGTCTGTTCCACAATACCGCGAATGGTCTTGCCACCGGAGCCGATAACAATGCGAACCTGATCCGGTTTGACCTTGATGGTCTGAATGCGAGGCGCCCATCTGGACAGTTCTGCCCGGGGCGCTTCCAGAGTACTCAGCATCCGTCCGAGAATATGAACCCGGCCTTCCCGCGCCTGCTCCAGCGCGCGCTCCATGATATCCCGAGCCAGTCCCTTTATTTTAATATCCATCTGCACAGCAGTAATACCATCTTTGGTTCCCGTCACCTTGAAGTCCATATCGCCCATGTGATCTTCATCGCCGAGAATGTCCGACAAAATGGCGGTGCGCTCCCCATCGGTCATCAGTCCCATGGCAATACCGGCCACCGGCGCCTTGATGGGTACCCCGCAATCCATCAGCGACATGCATCCGCCACACACCGTGGCCATGGAGGATGACCCGTTGGATTCGGTGATCTCGCTCACAATACGGATGGCATAGGGGAACTCTGCTTTCGATGGTAACATGGCATCCAGGGCCCGTTCCGCCAGGGCGCCATGTCCGATTTCCCGCCTCGATGTGCCGCGAACCGGTCGGGCTTCCCCAACGGAGTACGGCGGAAAGTTGTAGTGAAGCATGAAACGTTTGGTGTCTTCGGTATACAGACCATCCAGGCGTTGCTCGTCGCCAGGCATACCGAGGGTGGTGAATACCAGTGCCTGGGTTTCGCCCCGGGTAAAGAGTGAACTGCCATGAACCCGCGGCAATACCCCCACTTCCGTGGTGATGGGACGAATTTCTGTCAGACTGCGGCCGTCAATCCGAACGCCGGTCCCCAGCACACGATCCCGAACAATTTTCTTTTTCAGGCCGCTCATCGCAGATGCGATTTCAGCCTCTTTTTCCGGAAACTGTTCCTTCAGGGCAGCAACCGCTTCCTTCACCAATGCGTCGATGGCGTCATATCGCTCGTGTTTGGCCAGAATACGGGTGGCCTCGTCCATACGGGCGGTGTAAAGTTCTGCCACCTTCGCCGCAATCGTCTGGTCTTTTTGAGCCGGTTGTACATTCCACTTGGGTTTGCCCACGCTTTCCTTGATGGCGTCCTGCAAATCCAGAAGCGGCATCATCATCTGATGTCCCCACTCCAATGCATCAATGAGTACTTTTTCCGGAATTTCCTTCGCTTCGCCTTCCACCATGGTAATGGCTTCCCGGGTGGCCGCCATGACAATATCCATGTCACTCTCCGCGATCTCATCCATGGTGGGGAACGCAATGAATTCGCCATTGATTCGACCGATACGAATCGCACCTACCGGTCCGTCAAAGGGGATATCGGAAAAATGCAGCGATGCCGAGGTGCCAATCAGAGCCAGTACGTCCGCCTTATTCTGACGATCCGACGCCATCAGCGTGGCCTGTACCTGGACTTCGTTGTAAAATCCGTCGGGAAACATGGGGCGAATGGGACGGTCCATGATACGGCAGGTCAGAATTTCATCTTCTCTGGGCCGCCCTTCCCGTTTAAAGAATCCGCCGGGAATCCGTCCACCGGCATACTGCCGTTCGGTGTAATTGCATGTCAGCGGAAAAAAGTCGATGCCTTCTTTCACTTCCTTATTTCCCACTGAAGCCACCAGCAATACTGTATCATTGATACCAATCATCACCGCGCCATTTGCCTGCTTGGCAATGCGGCCGGTTTCAATGGTGATTTCTTTGTTACCAATCGTAACACTCTCTCTGATAAACATACTCATATGCCTTTCTGCCGAACACCGTCCGGCATTTCTGATTGGCCATGCGATGCAGATTGTGCGTTACAATTCTAGTCCTGGTCCCTACCCGCGTTTTCACCGGAAAACACGGCCACGGAGCAAGACTACCGTTGGCGCACAACCCGTGCATGGTGGTTATTCCCCCAAAAATCGTGAGTTAATTAACACACTTTTTAAAAGAAATCGAGTTGGGAACGTTTTTTAGCAGAGCAATACCAACGGAGAACGATTCTTTCATCCATCCATGCGAGCCAGACGGGCTTCCGGGCATCGCACTCCTCAATCCGAATAATTCGATTCAAGGTCTCGCCAATCATCGCGATTTCTACCCGGATTTGCGCGGTGGGGCGGTGGACTGCCGCACGATTAGCTTTACGGGGAGAATGGTCCGGTTTGTGGGCGCTTCGAGGCCAACGATACGGGCAAGCAGCAGGTTAATCGCCGACCGCCCCATTTCGTGAAGGGGCTGACGGATGGTAGTCAATGTGGGGTGCATTTCCGTAGCCAGTGGAATATCATCAAAACCCACAAGGGAAATATCCTCTGGAACGCTCAGTCCGGCTTCACGAATTGCCGCCAGTGCACCGAAAGCAGTCGTGTCATTCGACGCAACAATCGCAGTTGGGATATCGGTCAGAGTGAGCAGTTGTTTTGCCGCATCGAACCCTTCTTTGTGGGAAAAGCCGCCGCCTACAATCAATCCCTCGTCATCGGCCAAATCGAGCTGGGCAATCATGTCGCGATACGCCTGCAACCGTCCCCGTGCGGAACTGAGACGCAAGTCTCCTGCGATACAACCGATACGCCGATGTCCCAACTCGGCCAGATGACGTACCGCAAGCCTTCCGCCCTGATAACTGTCGGCAATGACAAACGGAAAAGGCTGATCATCAGATTGCGCGTCAATGGTTATCACCGGAACATCAAACCGGGCCAATTCCTCCAGATAACCCGACTCATAGGGCAAAATCGCAATGAGCCCATCGGCAATCTGTTGCAGGAGGCTGACGACGCTATGGGGCGGCTGACTGTCATTGCCGGGCAGAGAATAGAGCAGCATTTCATATCCGGCTCCTCTCACTGCGCTGCCAATCCCCATGACCAGATCACTGGTATAAGATGTATGCAATTGCGCAATCGCACCGATAATATGGGATTTACCGGCCGAGAGCTTCCGTGCCAGCGGATTGGCGACGTACCCCATCTCGTCGGCGATTCTTAAGATCTCTTCGCGCGTGGCCTCCGAAACGCCAGGTTGATTGTTCAACGCGCGCGAAGCCGTCATCCGGGAAACCCCGGCTATCTTGGCAATTTCCGACAGCGTTGGCACTTGTTTCTTCAACACATTTCGAGTTTGCTTTTTGTCTACCATGAATCATCCATCCCTGGATGACAAAGAATGTCCTGATAATCTATATCAAACAAGGAAGTTGCTTTCCATGCGCCAGTTTCCAGAAAGAAGCCGGCGCTCACCCGTAACTTCGACGCGGGTTTTCAATTTGATGTTTGCGCTGGATTCACCAACCATCAGTGTGAAGAATCCGGGTTCAACCATACGCTTGCCTTCCTGTCCTGTGAAATTGAGCATGTCTACCGGGACAACAAAGGTAACCCGGGCTTCATCTCCCGGCGCCAGTTCAACCTTGCCAAATGCCTTCAACTCTTTGACTGGCCGCACAAAAGAAGCCAACTCGTCACGGATATACAGCTGCGGCACAGCAAACCCCCGACGACTGCCAGTATTGCGAATCGAGAAAGACAGACGGATGTCTCCCGTATGAATATCCACCTTTTCGCTCTTGAGCGCCAAACCGGAAAATTCGAATGTGGTATAGGAAAGCCCATGTCCAAAAGGATATTGGCTGCCAAAATGCCGGGCAATCGGTGTGCCGGCGCTCTTGATGCCGTGATTGTAAAAATAGGGCGCGGCGCCGACGTTTCTGGGAATGGAAAGGGGCAGCCGCCCTGAGGGCTCGGCAATGCCGGCAAGCACTTTCGCCAGAGCCATGCCCCCCTCCTGACCGCCGAAGTATGCCATGACCTGAGCGGCAACCTTATCTTCAAGCCCACCAAGATTATATGGTCTGCCGTTTGTCAGTACGACAACAACCGGCGTTCCGGTGGCCACCACTGCTTCGAGCAATGCCTGTTGAACGCCCGGCAGCATCAGCGAGTCGGCATCCGATCCTTCACCAACTGTTCCTGTCTGGAAAATACCAGCCAGATCACCAATACAGACGATAGCCACATCGGCAGTCTTTGCAGCGTTCACCGCTTCAGGAATCATATCGAGCCGCGTGGAAAGGGATGAAGCCTGTTCAAGACTTGTATCATCGTCAACATCACCCGGGAAAACCGGATTACCTGCGCGGCGGTCATCCAGAATATTGCACCCCCTGGCATAAATAACCCTGTCCGCACCCAACACTTTTTTCAACCCCTCAAGGGGAGTCACAACTTCGGCAACCTCGTCCGGTTGTTCGGAATGGATCAAATGAACCGGAAAACTGTAACCGCTCAACAGCGCCAGCGGATCAGCCGCAGTCGGCCCGAGTATGGCCACTCGGTTATCCGTCGATAGCGGCAGGATACCGTTGTTGTCCAGAATAGTGATCGCTTCTGAAGCAACCTGATGGGCTAAAGCCACCGATTCCGGCGCTTGCAGAACGATTGCACTGTCATCGACATATGGCTTTTCGAACAGGCCGAGGCGAAATTTTTCGGTCAGAATACGGTGAACGATCTCGTCAATTTTGTCTTCGCTGATTTGACCGCGCTCAATCGCCGTTTTAAGATCTTTGGCACAATCATCGCCCGGAAGTTCGATATCAAGACCAGCATTAAAGGAAAGTGCAGCGGCATCCGCATAGTCCGCTGCAACACCGTGATGCTGATAAAGCAGGCTGATGCCGACATAATCCGCAACAACCAGACCGTTAAAACCCCAATCCTCGCGCAACACCTCAGTCAATAAATGATGCGATGCGTGAACCGATTCGCCGTCAATATCGTGATAAGCCGGCATAATGGCCCCGGCATCAGCAAGTTTAATTGCCATTTCGAACGGTAACAGGAAGGTATCGTTGAGTTCGCGCCACCCCATATGCACGGGTGCATGGTTGCGTCCGCCTTCACTGGCCGAATGGCCGGCAAAGTGTTTCAACGTGGCCAGCAGGTCGCGCTTTTCCCCTTGCAGGCCCCTGACATAGTGTGAGGCAAGAACGCCGACCAGATAGGGATCTTCACCCAAACTCTCCTCTGTACGTCCCCAGCGAGCGTCACGGACCACGTCAAGTACTGGCGCCAGGCCCTGATGACAACCGACAGCACGGGCCTCTGCACCAATTGCAACCCCGACTTTTTCAATCAAATCGGGATTCCAGGTTGCGCCATAGGCCAGGGGAGAAGGAAACATCGTCGCCCCTTTGATCATCAGTCCTGTCAGACATTCTTCATGGGCCATAACGGGTATGCCGAGACGCGTTTCCTCTACAAAATATTTTTGCAGACAGTTGAGTGCGCGCACACCTGCCGCGGCATCGATGCTGCGTGTTCCCAGCGGACGGGTAATCTGGCCAAGTCCGTTGTTCAATATTTCTTTCAGTACGTCCGGGTCGGAGGCGCCGGTAAGCTGGCCATGGCGGACCCGATGATTTCCATCCTCTTCCAGGACAAGCCACATGCCATGCATCTGGCCAATCTTTTCTTCGATTGTCATCCGGCCAATGAGATCGTTGACACGCGCCCAAATGGGTTGTTTCGAATCTTTATAAAGTTTGTTCATAGTGGTTATTCCAGTTGTTCCAGTGAAGTGGGTGTAGCTGCAATTGCTGATTCGCCTTCTGATTTTTCTGGTCCTGGAACACCGGAAAGATAAGGAAGCGCCTCACCATCGGCATCAAAGAGATGACAACAGGATGGTCTGATAAAAAAGGATATTGTCTCGCCGGGGGTTTTCTGCAAATCCTCAGGAACTTTGGCGATAATCGGTTCGTTTTCGGAATTTTCTGCAAGATAGAGATAGCTGTATTCACCAAAATTCTCAACCGCGTGCACCTTGCGGCAAATCATCTGCTCACTCGTGCTGGAATCCAGCGGCTGCATGTGTTCAGGGCGGATGCCGAAAGTAAGTTTTTCACCTTTTGCAATCCTTTCCGCTTCAACCGGAATCTGGATGGTTTCCCCACTTTCAAGTTTTACAGTTGCACCTTTGCCATTTGCTTCAATGAGTTCCGATTTAAAAAAGTTCATCGACGGCGAACCGAGGAAGCCGGCTGCAAACAGGTTTTCGGGCCGGTGATATAGTTCAAGGGGTTTGCCGACCTGTGCAATCGAGCCCCTGCTCAGAATATCAGCACCGGAACGCAGCAGCACAATCTTGTCCGCAAGTGCCATAGCTTCCATCTGATCATGAGTCACATACACCATGCTGACGTCCGGATAATCGCGGTGCAGGTTGGCAATCTCCGTGCGCATATGAACCCGCAACGCAGCGTCCAGATTGGACAGCGGCTCATCGAATAAAAATACGCCAGGCTGACGGACGATGGCGCGGCCGATGGCAACACGCTGACGCTGTCCCCCGGAAAGTTGTTTTGGCTTACGGCCAAGCAGGGTATCAATCTGCAGCAATCGGGCTGTTTCCCTGACGCGACGGTCAATCTCGTCTTTCGGCGTTTTGGCCTGCCTGAGGCCAAATGCAATGTTTTCATACACGGTCATATGCGGGTAGAGTGCATAGTTCTGGAACACCATAGCCACATGCCGCCCCGCCGGTGGTACATCATTCATCAGCTCATCGCCGATCTTCAGTTCGCCTTCCGTAATCGGTTCAAGCCCGGCAATCATGCGTAGAAGTGTGGACTTTCCGCAACCTGAAGGCCCCAGAAAGACACAAAGTTCACCATCGTCAATCCGGATGTCGATATTGGACAGAACGGTAAGTTTTCCGAAACACTTTTTTACATTGGTAAAGGTAATACTGGTCATACTTTATTCTCATCTGTTCTTCGGTTCTCTCACCCTTTCAACGAACCGGCCATCATACCGTTGATGATTTTTTCCTGGCCGATCGCATAAACGATGATCAGTGGCAGAGTACTCAAGGTGACAACGGCAAGCATCGCCGGAATATCCGCGGCGTACTGGCCTTGAAAATCCCATACGGCAAGCGGCAGCGTTCGCTTGTCCGATGAAGAAATCAGCACATAGGCGAAGACAAACTCGTTCCACAGCATAATAGCGTTATAGATGGCCACGGTTGAAATGCCCGGTTTCGACAGCGGGAAAAAAATGCGAGTGAAAATTTTGAAGTGTCCGCAACCATCGAGAACAGCGGACTCTTCCAACTCGCGGGGAATGTGCCTCATAAATTCGGTCAGGATAAAAACCGAGAGTGGCAGGCTGATCGCAACATAGGGAGCAAGCAGCGCGAAAGACGTATCATAAAGCCCCATCGAACGGGTCATCAGGTAAATGGGCACGAGGGTCACATGCAATGGCACAACCATTCCGGCGACAATCAGGCCGAATAAAAAACTGTTTAACCGGAACTTAAGTCGTGCCAGCGCATACGCGGCCATTGAACTGACAATCACGATGATGACCACCGAGACCAATACAACAAAGACACTGTTGCGCAGGTAAACCAGAAATGAACCTTCCAGCACTTTGATGTAATTTTCAAAACTGAAGTTCTCAGGGGGGGCCCATACCGGGATAGAATAACTATCCTCCAACGTCTTGAAGCTGGTAAAGACAATGAAGACAAAAGGAAGCGCTGTCACCAGCAACCAGAACAGACCAAGCACGGGGATGGAAATTCGGGAAAATTTAAAGCCGTTATTCTTTTTCAGATTCTTCATGCTCGCTAAATCTCCGTCTCGAAACGCCTGGACAGTTTTAACGATACGATGGCGATCACCGTGACGATGATGAACATCGCCGATGCAACAGCGCTGCCATAACCGAGTTCAAATGAATTGAAGACGGTTCTATACATGTAAGTCGCCATAACCTCCGTTGCGTTTTCGGGACCGCCGCCCGTCATCACATAAATGAGGTCGAAGTAGCGCAGAGAGCCAATCAATATGAGCAACACCGCCGTACGCACGGTACCTTGCATATGCGGCAATTTCAACCGCCAGAAGATTGTTGAGGCGCTGGCGCCATCAAGACGTGCGGCTTCGGCAATCTCGCGCGGGAATGAGGAAAGCGCAGCCAGAAACAGAATCATGTAGAATGGAATGTACTGCCAGCAGACAACCGCAATGACCGAACCAAGCGCCAGACCCGGATCGCCAAGCCAGTCCTGTGTCCAGTCGCTGAGATCGAGATCAAAGAGAATGCTGTTGATAGGGCCAAAATTCGGGTCGTAAATGGTTCTGAAAAGAACGCCAAGCGCGACGCTCGATAGCAGAAGCGGAATAAAATAGATAATCTTCAGGATTTTCGATCCTTTGCCGGCTTCATCAAGCACAACCGCCAGCAAAATGGCTATCGGCAATTGGACCAGCAAGGAAAAAACGGCAAGCAGAATATTGTGCAGGACCGAATGCCAGAAAACCGAATCCTGCAACAACCGCATCCAATTGTCGAGGCCCACATACGTTGCGGTATCACCCAGACCGTTCCAATCCAGCAACGAAAGCCTGAAGCTGGCGAACAACGGATAGATCAGGTACACAACAAGCAAAATAACTGCAGGTGCGAGAAATAGTACAGGAGCGCTTTTCTGTGCCAACCGGAACCGTTTCCTCGACCGGACCGTTGTCTGCTTTTCCACTGCGACCGCCATGAGAGTCTCTCCTTACTTTCGGATGCAAATATTGAAGAATGGACTATTTGGCTTTCGACCTGGCGGCCTGCGCTTTGGCTGCGGCTTCCATCCTGGCGGCAGCTTCTTCCGGTGTAATGGACAAACCAAACAGTTGCTGGGTTGTATCTTTATGGACTTCGGCAAGAGCTGGTGGCAATTCCTGATCGTACCAGAGCTGAACACTTTTCGCTTCGTTGACGACTTTCATCACGTCGGCAAGGTACGGATTCTCGACCTTCAGTCCCTTCACCGGCATAATCCGATTATCCTTGAGCTTTTTCTGAACTGCGATGTCATCGGTCATGTGCATCAGCAGATCAAATGCAGCGTCTTTGTACGGACACGCGGATGAAATTGAGACAAAGTTGTCGCCAATGGTGCCGATGACGTTGCCACGGTCGCCTTTCCCACCTTCAACTGCCGGGAATGGGAAGAATCCGATATTTTCGGCAAACTTCGGGTTTTCATTGGAAATGGTTGCAAACTCCCAGCTTCCCATCACTTCCATGGCTGCTCGACCGGAGTAGAGCAGACGGCGTGAACCACCAATGTCATAGGAAAGTCCATTAAAACCCCGTGCGAAACCACCAGCTTTTACGAGATCCTGCAACATTTTACCGGCTTTGATAAAAACGGGATCTTCAAAAGAACCGCCGGGCAGGCGATCGGCCGCTTTACGGAAGACTTCCGGCCCGCCGAGGCGATCTACCAGGTAAACGAAGTACATGGATCCTGGCCATTTCGTCTTGTTGGCAAGCGCAAACGGTGCGATTTTGTTGTCGTTCAATTTCTTGACGACTTTCATCAGCTCTTTCCAGGTTTTCGGTGGAGTGATGTTGTGTTTTTTGAAAAGCGCCTTGTTGTAAATCACAACAGCAACAGCGGTCGTTTCAACAGGTAACCCGTAAATATTTCCGTTATAGGATGTTGCAGAGAAGCCGGCCGGAGCGAAACGATCCATGAATTTCTGGTTCTTTTTCAGATAAGGGGACAGATTAACCACCTGTCCGGCTCTGATGTATTCACGCAAAGGACCGCCACCCCAACTGGTGAAGATACATGGCGGTTTGTTGGCGCCGAACGCCACCTTCAATTTGGTCTTGTACGCATCGTTGGCAATGTGAGAGCCCTTAACGTTGTACCCCTTGTTTTTAGATTCAAAACGTCTGACTGCATCATCAAACGTTTTGACGGTTTGAGTCTGAGTCTGCAAATCCCAGGACGTGATAATTTTAACGTTATCGGCCAACACAGTTAAGGAAACCGCTGCCGCAAGGGCAACGCCACTTAACAGTCCCAAAAAGCGTGTACTGCGTAAAAATGACATGAAACTTCCTCCCTTGTAATTTTGCGTTACACCGAACGTTACCGATAACGCAAAGGCCTGTCAACTGAAAATCCGTCATCAAAAAAATGTACTATTCCGCAAAACCGGCAAACGGATAAAAGTACAGGGGAATTCGGCGTACTTGAGAAAATGTGATGATTTTTCAGGAATATTGCCTGCGGCTTTTTTGAAAAACGATAGTTTGGAAACGGGGACTCGCCCGGAGGGGTACTATTTGCGGATGCCGAGTTCTTTGGTGATGGTGCGGTAGCGTTCGACGTCTTTGCGTTTGAGGTAGTCGAGCATGTGGCGGCGTTTGCTTACCAGTTTGAGCAGACCTCTTCTGGAGTGGTGGTCTTTTTTATGCTCTTTGAAATGCTCGGTCAGGTACTGAATACGCTCGGTGAGCAACGCAATCTGCACTTCGGGGGAGCCGGTATCACCCTCGTGTTTTTTAAACCTGGCAATAATTTCCTGTTTTTTCTCTGTGTGAAATACGGACATGTTCATCTCCTCATTGTGATGTTCGTGCCATGGGCCCAGTTCCGATAAGAACCAGCGACTCCAGGCGAATTCATGATTCTGCTACCACTGCCTGTGGTCTATGTCAATCAGTGTAATTGGTCCAAACCGTCCAAAAAATTGGGGACCGCAAAAAAATTTGCTAGGGTCTTAAACATGAAACGGACACTCATGTCGAATAAAAAACGCCATCTGTTTGTATTTTTTTCTGTATTCAGCTGCTTTACCCTCTGTTTCATCGGGTTTTGTGTAAATTTGAATGCGGCGTCTTCCCTATCCATTTCTATCGGATTACCCTTCGATGGCGCCCTGAAAAACGGTGAAGTGCTTCCCAGAAGCGGCGACGGATACACACTCATGAAAACGGCAACCGGGAGGCGAGCCCGATTCGGCGTTTCAGAGCTGATTCAGATGATCAAATGGTCTTCTTTTCTCGTGCATCGCAAGTATGGCGGCGAAAAAGCGGCTGTGGGAGATTTGTCCATGCGAACCGGAGGCGAATTTGAACACCATGCCTCTCATCAGAATGGTCGGGACGTGGATATCGCGTTTTATGCACTCAACCGCAAAGGGACCTCCGTTCGCGTCCACCAGATGATTCCCTATGATAAAAACGGATTCTCCATTGACCCGCCCATGGCATATCAGTTTGATGCGAAACGCAACTGGGCCCTTATCAATGAAATGATAGATTCCAGCAAGGCGCAGGTGCAATGGATTTTTGTGGCGCGGCACATTGAAGAAATATTGCTCGCACATGCCGAGGCGTCCGGTGTTTCGGCTGGAACAATTCGCCGGGCCGAGCACATGATGAAGCAGCCCTCCAACAGCTCCCATTTCGATCACTTTCACGTTCGTATTTATTGTCCGGAGGGAGATAAACCGCACTGCAAGGATCACGGTCCCAAATGGGCGTGGTACCGATAGGCCGGGGCTCCTGACTTCCGGTAGACTGACAGACAATTATGAAATCGATGTCTTTTTCTTCGTTCGTCATTCAGCTGGCCTCCCTGGCGTCTGCTGCCATTCCCCTGACATTATCATTGCTTACCGCCACGTCTGAACCGTACTGGCTGGACAGTCCGGAATTCACCGCCGCGGTAAAGACACTTGGCATCCCCCATCCACCGGGACATCCGCTGTATGTGATGCTCACCGCGCCATTTACTTTGCTGCCATTTGGCACCATTGGCCTGCGGGTCTCCATTGCCAGTGCCGTGTACGGCGCCGCAGCATCGTATCTGCTGTTCAAATCCACCAGACTCGTTCTGAATCGCACGACGGATGCGGTGCCTGAATGGCTCAATGCGATCATTGCCCTCGGCGGTGCATTGCTGGCATCCACCTCGTATGCATGGTGGTTTCAATCGGTGCGGCAGGAAGTGTACTCAATGCAAATCCTGCTCGTTGCCAGCGCCCTCTACCCGGTTCTCCAATTCTGTTTCACTCCCCGGCGGGATGCTTCCCACGGACGCTTTCTGGTGTTGGCCTCGTTCCTTTTTGGCCTCGGGCTCACCAACCACCACTTTATCATGATGGTCTCTCTTCCTGCGGCGATTCCGGCCTTTGTTGCCCTTGCCAAAGCCGGGTTGCGCAATCCAGTGGTGCAGTACGCGAAAATGCTGGGCGCGGCCGTGGCGGGTTTGCTCCCATATCTGTTCATATATCTCCGGTCCCGCGCCGATCTATCCATTGCCCTGGGCGGTGCCCACACCCTGAAAGAATTTTTCTGGGTGGTTTCTGCCCGTGTATATCAGAAATCCATGAACCAGGAGAATGCGGTGTATCTCCAGGATCAGGCCCGGGAAGCTATTTTCACCCTGATGGGCGAAATGGGACCGATTATTGTCGTGGTATCCCTGGCTGGCGCCTATCTTCTCCTCAGACGAAGGTCCACCCGTCTGGCGGGAATCACCCTGATGCTCCTGCAGCTGGTGACCCTGTTCATGCGCGCGCTGATGGGCATTGACCCCTTCAACCCCGACTATTACGGGTACATTCTGGGCTCCATCGCGGTCACAGCCCTTTTTGCCGCAGTGACCATCAGCATCTCGGCCCACGTACTTTTCCGGACGGTCAACCGGACACACTGGGTGGCGGCAACGATAGCACTGCTTGCTTTTCTTGTTCCGGTGTACCAGGCCAGAGCCGCGTACCCAAAAGCCAATCTCCGTGATTTCACGGCAACCCGTATTATATTCGATGCGGCAATCAGTGAAGTCCCCAGAGGTACTGTGGTTATCACCAGCTACTACAAACTTTTTTTCGTGCTGCACAGCGCCAGACTCATCGATGGTTCACGCGCCGATGTCCGGGTGGTGAATCCGCAACTATTCGGTTATCCGGGATATCTGGCAGCGGTAACCCGGGATTTACCTGAGTTGAAAACTCTGGCCTGGTCCATTTTTGTGAAGGGCGAAATCACCGAAAAGGCCATTTCGGATTTAGCGCTGGCGTTTCCACTCCGGGTGGAACCCAGTCCGTGGTCAGAGCCCCTGGCCATGAAACATCTGTTTCCCACCGGATTGCTGTACACGGCGCTTCCCGAGCCCACCAGCACCGCGGATGTGAAACAGATGTCCGCCTCTCACGCAAAGCGATGGAAAGCCCTGTATCGCCTGCTCGGCAACCAGTGGGAGGAACACGAAACCTGGCGATTCCTCAGTTGGTGTCATTATCTGGATGCCATTTATTTTGCCCGCATGGGTGCCCGGGAGGCCGCCAGACAATCCATTGATTTTTCCCGAGCCATCGGTTCTTCCACCTGGCAGCTCAATCAGTTGGAAGACGCTCTGAAAGAGGGAAAAGGCCCTGTTGATGTCACGCCTTTTCAGATTCTGCCCCAAAGCAATGACAGCGACGCTGACGATCCCCTGCGGAGGTTTCAGTAAAAACGGCTCCTTCTCCACAATTTTTCACACGGATCCGGTAATCAGGACGTACGTTGTCGGTGTCAATAATCCCCCATCGAAAATGCGCCGGATACTCTGGACAATCTCCACCTGGTTGCGAAAGCCGGAGGACCGGCCAGGCATTCATCATCGCCACGGGGAATCCGACGCAGACCACAAACGATTTCCGCGCCGTCGTGGACGAAATCCGGGGATCCACATTTTCGTGTAATCTTGGACATCCCGCCTGCCCCGGAAGGGAGCACATTCGACCGGGCCAATGTCCGGGTCAGGCCGACCGGAAAGGACAGCAACATCACCCTCGAGTACAATGGGAGATGTAAAAACAGAAAACGCATGGAGATACAACGACATCAATCACCGCACGCAGATTTCATTGTGCGAATCCACCTGCGAAATAGCTGAATCGTAGCCAGATGCCGCCCTCGATGTGGAATTCATCTGTGAATCCGTGATTTTTTTTTGAGTGATTCCTTTCGATTGAGCAGCGCTACGCAACCAATGCCGACAATTACACTTGAAAAATTTCATAAAAACTGTATTATTACAGTTATGAAGGATCGATTCACCGCTTCTACTATCTCGATTATGCTGATGTCGCTCCTCATATTCGCCGGATGCGGTCGGTTTGGATTTGAGAAGGTCCCCGTAGGAGATACCCGGGGCAGCACCGATACCGATACCGACACCGACACCCATACCTATACCGACACGGACTCCGACACCGACGCTGACACTGGCACGGATACGAACACCGACACTGGCACGGATACGAACACCGATACCGGCACGGATACGAATACCAACACCGGCACGGATATGAACACCGATACCGGCACGGATACGAATACCAACACCAACATCGACACCGGCACGGATACAGGCACCGACACGGGCACGGATACAGACACGGCATCCGATACAGAAACGGATGCCGATACTCGTACTACCCCTGACACGGATACCGATACCGAATCGGACACCAACTCAGATACCGATACCGGGTGTGGGATTCCCTCGGAGTTTTCGTGGACAGCATCAGACACAAGAATTCTGCCACCAGCGAATTACCTGGGAATCAAAGACCCGAGCATTGTTTTTCGCGATAACAGCTGGATTGTATATGCGTCCTCGAATGACGCCAATGGATTCAATATGTTCCAGCTGTCGTTCACAGACTGGCAACTGTCGGATGCTGCCGTTATCACACCGGCGACCAATAACTCGAATCTTCTCTGGTACAAAGCGGCGCCCCAACTCTTTTATTTTTCGCCGCAGAACCTGTGGTACCTGGTGTATCAGACACCGTCACCTGCCTATGCCACATCCAGCGATCCCACCGATGTAATGTCGTGGTCGGCATCCACCGAGTTCATGCCCACGCCAACGTTCCTCTCGGACAACGATTCACAGGGCTACGATTACTGGATTATCTGCGATGATACCGACTGCTATCTGTTTTTCTCGGCGCTGAATGGCAGTCTGTATCGTGCACAGACGGCCATTGGCGATTTTCCCAATGGATTTTCGGAAGCCAATACCGTGGAGGTCATGACAGATTTCCAGTATGCACTGTTGGACGGAACCAGCGTCTATTCGCTTTCGGGAACCGGCACCTACCTGCTGCTGGTCGGCGGAATTGATGGTGCCGGCAGATATTACCGGGCATGGACCTCCGATACCATCGACGGAACGTGGACCGCGCTGGCTGCTGCCGATGACAATCGCTTTGCCTCAACCGCCAACGTTACAGGCCCCACATGGATTGGCGGAGGGATCGCCCAGGGGGAACTGCTTCGCACCAACCCCGACGAAACCATGACCGTCAGCGCCTGCAATATGCAATACGCTTTCACCATCAGCGAACAGATTGATGTGGATACAGACACAGTCACCCAATACAGCATCGGTCTGTTGACCGCGGATTGAACCGGAACAGAACAACGAGTGGCCCTTGCGCGTTACCCCGCACCAAACGCCGCACCAATCGCCCCGCACCAATCGCCCGCACCAATCGCTCGGAGTGATTTTTTCGCCCTGCCCGCACCAAACGCCCGGAGTGATTTTTTTCTGTGAACTCAGAAATTCTGCAACAGATTTGAAAAGCATCCGAGCAGGGAGAAATCGTTTTTTTCCTGCAAAGGAGGTTCCCATGGGACAAAGACCGCGATGGTTCAAACCCGATACCGTTTACGAACAGACACAGAGAACCGTGGACAGACAGTTTCTGTTTGCCCCCATCCCCGGCGTTCGCAACGCCATTGGCGCCTCCGCTGCCAGAGCCCTGCAGAAGCACCCGGTGAAGCTGTACTGGCTGGAAGTC
>JBNKCR010000062.1:0-21288 GCA_050287845.1 Polyangia bacterium | reverse complement strand
TGAGCTGGGGTATTTTTCCTGTATCTTCACCACTTTTCCCTCAAATTGTCGCTTTACTGCACAAATACCGGGGTAATTCTTTTTGCACAGCTTTTAGAAACCGCTTAAACACAACGATTCAGAACACCTCGAATAGCTCATTAAGGCGAACTTACCGTTTGTTGTATCCAGAAAAATTGAGCAAAGACGCAGATGGTGTGCCATTGTGCGAGCGTCAGGGGTTTCAGCCATCTGCTTTTGGCAACACTGGGGTTTGCTGCGTCAATTCGGAACTATTTGACAGTTTAATTGTCGGTGATGCATTTTAAACGTGCTTATTTACCATAAAGCGAGTAGTGTTACCTCTCATTTTTCAGGTGTTCTGAGAAATGTGTGTGATTGCCGACGGAAATCTCCGGGCGTTTGTGGCAATTGTTTTTTTAAGCCCGGAAAACTAGGATGAATAGAATGAAAATGTATGTAGGTAATATGCCTTTCAGCATGGATGAGGAAAGAATCCATTCTCTTTTTGGAGAATTTGGTGAACTCGAATCCGTAAATGTGATTACTGACCGCGAAACGGGTAGGTCTCGCGGTTTTGCCTTTGTTGAAATGCCCGACAGCGATGCAAAGCAGGCTATTTCAGCGCTTCACGATAAAGATATTGATGGACGACGCCTGAAAGTAAATGAAGCTCAGGCGCGCCCGAACCGTGGCGGCGGTGGACGCGGCGGGTATGGCGGCGGTCGAGATCGCTACTAGGCTTTTGACCTCTCGGTTTATCTCCGGTAAGAACTTTTCCCCTCTCTCTTCGCTACGTAACTTTTAAATATGCCGCAGTGCTATTTGCTGTTTTCACATTGAAAATTGTCACTGGTGAAAATTGAAAAGCTGAATCGCATTCAATGGTGGTATTTTGACGAAGACCAATTATCGGAAGTTGAAAACTGTTTTTCAATGTTGATGACTTTAAAAAAAAATATTCGTGATTTTACAACATTCATTCACCACACTGACCATCCCCCATCCAACACCATCACTTCGCCATTCACGTAACTGGATGCGTCTGATGCCAAAAACAAAAAAGGCCCATCAATCTCTTCGATGCGGCACATGCGCCGTGAAGGTGACATCGATTTAAAATTTTGAACAAATGTCTCCTCGTGATTATAAAAGATGCCGTGGGGGGCAATGGCATTGCAGCGAATGTTCTTACCGGCGTAATTCGCGGCAATGTATCTTGTAAAATTGGGAATAAATGATTTTGAAATGACATAGTCCACGGGCTTCATTTGCGGACCATTTATCCCCTCATATAAAGATTTGTTCGGGGAGAGTAACGAATAAATCGACCCGACGTTAATAATATTGCCGCTCTGTTGCGCGCTCATTATTTTGCACACCAGCTGGGTCAGCCGAACTGTCCCAACAATATTACATTCAACAGACTGCCTGATTAAATCGATAGGATAGTTTTCAAAACCTGAGTTTTCAAGAGAACCAATATGTTCTTTATCAAATTTGGCATCGATAGCCGCGTTGTTGATTAACACATCAATTCGACCAAAACTTTTTACGGAATTTTCAACCGCATCTGCCATGCTGCTATCGCTGGTTAAATCCAGAGGCAAAACCGCTATTTTTTCAGTGTCGTATTTATGAGAATTATCATTAAGCCAGGAGGACGCTTTTTCCATGCGATGAGCGCAAAGTATCACCTTCGCGCCATTATCCAGAAACACGGTGGCCAGACGCCGACCGAACAACCCGAACGCCCCCGAAAGAAAAATCACTTTATCCGCGACATTGGGTTGTCCCGGTGTCATTTATAAAAATTCCCCAGTATTGCCATGTCACATTCTCCCTGGCATTTCAGACCGGCGGCGCCCCGAGCGTGCGCCATACGGAACTGTTCATACGCTTTAGAATTCCATATTGATGCAAGGGCATCAACACGTGCATCTCCAAGAATAATGTCATTGTTGAAATCCTCCATGCACATAGCTACCTCTCCGTTAGACTTTACCGACATGGATGTCCATGGGTGCCTGCAGATTTCAGACCAATGAATTGAACCTGTGCCGTGATAATTCTGCCGATACCATTGCTGGTCTTCACTCTTTAAATAGATATATACATCTTTATTTTGAAACGCTCGCCTCAGTTTTGCGTATTCTTCTTTTTGACCAACCTGGTTCAAATCGAGCATGGTAATAACAATGGTTGTTTCATAGCCTTGCTTTTTCTTTAACGCCAGCAACTCAAGTAAATTTTGGTAGCTTTCGGTAAAATTTGATGCGCTGCCGCGAATTTCCTGATGGGTTTTATCATCAACACTTTCCACTGAAAACTTGATGTAATCCAGGCCGTTCTCAAACATTTGTTCTATTTTTTTCACATCGATATTAGCGGGATTGCAGCTGAAATATGAATTCATATTTTTTGACGTCAGCATGCCCACATACTCCGGCATATGTTTATCGAGCAACGGATCGCCGTATCCGTGCAATTGAATAACCCTGGGTATGATATACAGAAAAAAATGATTTTCAGACATCTGGTCAGGCATCACCCCATATGCGTTTCCAACAAAATCGGTCCATTCCTGCCACTCTGCTTCTGTCCATGGACGCAGTTGATTAACCACACTTCGAAATGTATCTTCGTTTAAGGTCTCCACTTTTCTGGTCATCAATCGCGTCCGCGGACACATCTGACACTTCATGTTACATGCGTTCGTGGTTTCAATATTGTATACGACAGGATTTGTGAAACGCTCCTTTTCGAACATTTCAAAAAGGGCATCAGAGGAATAAGTAGCCTTGCCGTCAATCAGCTTCTGTACCAGCAAATGGGTATTTTTGTAGAATCGAATATCGTACATAATGCGCACCTGTATCTTATTGTTTTAAACTTAACGCACTTCAAGAAAGTATCCAGGCATTTATTGCACCGCTTCAAAAGGCAGGTTGTATTTTGAATGTTTGAATTGAAAAACGCGATTTCAAACGCCGTTATGGAGAAGGCGCCTCTTGAGAAAAATCATCAATAAGCGCGTTCACGTCAAAGAACATTTTTTCAACTTTTTTTAAATCCTCCTGATTGAAATTCCACCACTGTATGGCTTGAAGTCTCGATATCTGGTGTGCATCAAATCTGTATCGAAGAATTTTTATCGGCACACCTGCAGCGATTGCATATGGGGGAATATCCTTACTTACAACAGCGCCAGCGCCGATGATAGCTCCATCACCAATTGTAATTCCATTCAGAATGACAGCATTTGCACCGATAAACACGTCATTGCCGATATGTATCGGAGCAAGCTCTTCAAATTTGTCGCTTTCTGATAAAGTCATCCCACTCTGTTTCAATGTTGAATAGAACATGGGGTGCGTGCTGATTCCGTTGGTTGGATGCATCCCCCATCCACAAATCAGATTGGGGCCAATCGAACAGAATTTTCCAATAGAAGTATTTGTTATCCACGAGTTTTGCGCAATATAAGTGTGCTGCCCGATTTTTGAAGAAGTGATGTGGTATGGTCGGTAGAGCTTTACCGGATCCGCGGTTGTTGTTTTGTTCTTCACGCATCGATTCAATTCCCAATAATAATTGCCCTCATTAATTTTTTTTATTACTGGAATTGCCTGATATACAACGTGTTTTATAAGTTTATTCAGTTGATTTTTTAACATTACTCGCCGTTTCCTTTCAGTACTTCTTCAAAGGGTACTCTTTTGAAAACGTCGAGCATGCCGCCGTTTGTGCTGTTAATGATACCCACTCCTCTGGTTGCCAGATGGTCTCTCATCAGTCGATACTGCATCCAACGCATATAGTATTCATAAAACCATTTTTCACTGCTGAATTGTAAAAGGTGTTCTTTGTCTGATATTCCCTTTTCTTCCGCGTAAAAGTGATGGTTGGTTACCCGTTTTACGTCGTACAGATAATCATGGTCGCAACCGAGAAGAATAATTTCCCTGCATCCCATGTAAACCGCCAGCTGAATCGCCCCATAAATGACGGTTCTCATGCTAAATGGGTGACCACAAATGTCCCATGTTTCTTCACGTTTTACATTATCTTCGGTTAAATGTATCGTCCTCGAGTAGTCTATATAGTGATACTCTCGGTCATTATATTCTGGAAATTGCTCAAGCACGTTCAGATAGTTGTACTTGTAGTGGTTCAATCCCAAAAAAATTTGAGTTCGCTCTGCTTTGTATGAAGTTTTAAAGTCCCTGAACAATCGGACAATATCTCTGGAAGTGAAAGGTGCATGTTGGGGCGCGAGTATATGATACTGAGGTTGAATGACTTGTATGTCATCATGAAGATGAAAATGAGAAACTGCAATGCAAAGTTCATCTTTCAGGGCCGATAGATTGTGAGTTCGAATTGAAGGGCCACTGGCAAGGATAAATACGCGCTCCCCTTTATGACGTTGAAGAAACGTCACATTTTTTTTTGAATATTCCAGAAAGTTGGGTTGGGGAGTCGGTCTTTTTTTCCACACGCTTCGTTTGATTCTGAAAAACACTGGTGGAATAAATTCAGATACAAGTTCAGACGTTTTCATGGTCCACTCTTTTCAGTTTCTGTCGTTGTTTTTTCTCTGCAGGAAGAATATCACCAGATTTGTAAGAAAGAGATTTCTTTACATTCTTAATATCCCGAACCAGTTTTCTCAAGCCACCAGGTTCAAGAGAAGCCGCATGGTCCGTTCCTTTCCATGTGCGGTCCATGGTAAGATGACGTTCAATCCACGTTGCTCCGAGCGTCACTGCTGCTATATCGACTGCAATTCCAAGATGATGACCAGAAAAACCAATTTGTTTGATCGTGGTTGCAAACTTCTGGCGTAATCTCGTTATCTCGCAGAGACAGACATCTTCAAATTGAACTGGATAATCAGATGTGCAACTGTACAGCACCACATCTGTTGCCCTTTTATTTTTTTCGAAAAAAGTGACGATATCGTCCTCTTCCTTTTTTGTAGTCATCCCCAGTGATACATGGATTTCTCCTCCAAACTGCTCACATATATATTTGAGCATTCTATAGTCGAGGTTGCATGCGGAAGGGATTTTAATGAATTCAGGCGATAGCGAACAAATTTCCTTCGCTGCAGTGAGATCCCACACTGATGCGCTATATCTGATTTTTCTGGAATCACAGGCTTCCTTCAGCATCTTGTGTTCATCGAGATTAAATTCCAGATACTCGCGATGTTCACCATATGTATTTCCATATGCATTTCGTGGTTCAGGATGAGGTGAATTGTATTCTTTACCGGAGAGTAGTTCTCTTGGGGTTCTTTTTTGAAATTTTACAGCGTGGACATTACAAAAATCTGCTGCGGTCGCAATCATCTCCATGGCGATTTTCAGGTCTCCTTTGTGATTGCAACCGATTTCTGCAACGACATTAATCTGATGCGTTTCCGGCTTACTATTATAATTTGTTCTTTCCGTATCCATAACGGCCCTCTAATAGTTCTTCGTCAATTTTTTAAACGACTTCCTATATTTAATAACTCAAAAACTTTGCAGCGCACGGAAACCACGTCCAGTCAGAAACCAAAAGATCATGAAGTGGAAAAGAAATGAGTGTAGAATCCAGGAAAGATGCAGTTGAACGTCACTGTTGTGAGAGGAAAGGAGAAATTACAGCGATATCAGCGGAATTACGGTGTATGAAACCGCCCATTGTAACGGAGAACAAATTCTATTGCCTCCCGTACTGCGCAGTTTCCGCCAGGACGAGTCAGCACAACATCTGCGTTGTACTTTATTGTGTCCACTGCATCGAGTGGGCAAAAGCTCCACGCACACGACACCATGTTTGCCAGGTCATTTATGTCGTCACCGACATATGCAATGTTGGACCGGGTCAGATTCAAATTACCAAGAATGTATTCAAGACGAGTATATTTGTCGCGTGTACCAAGTACCGTATTTTTGATCTTCAGTTTGTCCATTCGGGTTTGCACTATCTCAGAATTTTCAGATGTCAACACTATTGGTGTGATGTGATTCTGCGCGAGTTCTGAAATACCCAAACCGTCCTTCATCGAAAAGAATTTCCCCAATTCCATTGAACTACCGGTAAGTACGCGCCCGTCGGTCATTACGCCATCGACATCAAATACTATCGACTGAATTCTTCCGATGTTTTTTTTAGGTACACTGAGTTGTTTCTGCAATAGTGTATTCACTACGCGGAAATCGTGCTCTTCATCAATATCATGAAATTGATTTTCTGCCATCCTCAACAGACCGATGTTGCCACTGATTCGATTCTCTGAATTTAAAAATGCTGATTTTCGTGACACATAGATCGCACCGTTCTCAATGAGAATACCACCAAATTCCTGTCGTCTGGGTCTGTTGAATATATCATAGTTCTGGGGACACCCATCTGGTGACCAGACAAATTGCTTTGCATTTACGACGGACAAAGCGGAGTCGAATTTTTCGGATTCCACCAGCGACAGACAGTTGTTGATGTCAATACGGGTGGTCAGAGGAGAAGTTGCCTGGAGCAAACATATGATATCGTAATTGTGGTGAATACGCTGCGAGAGCTCAAGCATCGCGGATTCAGTAGATGCGGTGTCAGAAGCATTTGCCGATGAGCGTTCAAGTGCAACTACTTTCTCTGTCCACCTGTATTCATTCTCAATAAAACTGATCACACCTGTGTCATCGGTGAAAACGTATATTTCGTCCAACTCAGAAAAAATGGATTCGCCGAGGACCCATTGATACAACGGACGTCCCAATAATTTCCGCGTGTTTTTATCAGGTACTCCTTTGGACCCCTTCCTGATGGGTATTACCGCAATCTTTTTCATTTTAATTACCCCTGAGAATCGACGACACCATTCTTCATTTGTTGCAATTCATGTGTATCAAAATAATAGAAATGATTCTGATAAGAGTATCCGTGAGACTCCAGCCATTGATACACATTTTTATGATATTTCGGACTGAAAACTGTGACAAAAAGATTGTCGGGACAAAGTGCTTGCAGAAAACACGTGCATCTACCAAACCCCGGCGCGATCTCCAGTATTTTATTTGCTGGCAAATAGCTTGATATCCTGGGTAGAATGGTGCCGTACCACATTTGAGGAGAGCTTCCCCAGCCATTTGACCATTCATCACCGCTGTCCCACCAGTTATATTGTGTCCATGTTTCCTGATTTTCCTTAATTGTTCCCATCACTTCTCTTTCTCAGTGCAATTGCCGTGACTCTGGCGTTATAGCAATGATATCCCCCACACGCTCAATCCCCACCACCTGCTCCGTTGTGAACTTTACGCCGAACTCTTTTTCCACGGCCATCATCAGGCGCAGATGGCCCAGGGAGTCCCAGCCTTCCACGTTGTTTTTGGTGGTGTCGGGGGTGATGGTATCGGGGTCGACGTTGAAGACGGCTTGAAATACTTTCTGGATGTGTTTCAGATGATTATTGGTCATGAGTGGTTTCTCCCATATTCAGAACATGGTTTATGTGCGTGATAAGATATGCCGGTGGGGCGGTATATTGATCGTCGGATGGAGAAAAACCCAAATCTGGATACAGATTTTTTACCAGGATGTTTTTGGGGGTTTCCATGTATTCACCAATAATGGTTTCAATGCCGCGGTCCTTGAGCGCTGTTGCAACGTCCTGCAGGAATCGATGCTCCATCTGTCGGCCGATGATGCGACAACTGAGGAGGAACGTATCGATGGTTGCCATATCATTTTTGATGATCGTGATCATGACCCCGACAATGCCTTCCTTGCCGAATTTGTCTTCGTATTCCAGGGTAAACACGTCTGCGCTGTCGGATTGGATAAATTCTCGAATTTCGGTTTCGGTATAGCGTCTGGTCGTCAGGTTGAACTGATTGGTTTTCTGGGTCAGCTGGGCAATCCGCTGAATCTGCTTTTCGGGGTTTCGGTGAATGGTATATCGGATGCTCAGAGAGTGCAGATACTCGTCCAATGACATGGTCTTGCGTTCGGTTTCTCGCTGGTTCTGGCGGGAATACTGGCCCACTTTGTCGTTGTCTTCGGTAGTTAATGAAATACGGTTGAAGTACTCATTGATGACTTCTTTGACGAACCATGCGGGTATATCCGCCGGGTCATCGGGCATCTCGGGCACGGTGACATCCGGGAGCAGTTTGCGGATGCTGTCGCGCTCGACGGGGTTGTCATCGATAAAGACAAATGAATCGAGAGAAAGGTTCAGTGCGGTGGCCATCTCCTCCAGATTTTTCGCTTTGGGATGCCAGTTGATGCGATGGTCAACAAAATCATGCCACGCCAGAACCATCATGTTGTTCTGGTCAAATACATCTTTCACATCGTCCATATTATTTTTGGAGCAGAGGGTGAGCATCACCCCGTTTTCTTTGGCAGCCCTGATGAGCTTCTGAAAATCCCGATGGGCTTTGCCAACGCCTTCCTCTGACAACTTGATGCCCTGTGGCCCTTCTTCGCCGAGGACACCTCCCCATAGCGTATTGTCCAAATCCAATATCAGTACTTTTTGGGTATCGCCCTGGATGGCCTTGTGCAAACGCTGGAGTTCCTGAGAAATTTTTTCGATTCCGAACATGGAATACCGGATTCTTCCCAGGTACCAGTATTTGGCATCGTTGAGGAACTGTCTGCCGTATTCCTGAACCAACTTTTCAAATTCCAGTATGTACAGGCCCGGGTATGTCTCAGTCATCAAGACAAGGCGTTCCCGCACAATGGAGAACTGCCGGCTGAATTCGACCAGGAATTTCTGTTGCTGTGTGTGTATCGAGTATGTGGCAAGCGCCAGATTGGACACGATGACAGTGGTCGCGATATTTTTCTGGCAGAACGCCTCAATCGCGTCCAGGATGTCCTGAAAAAAACGGAGGAACTCAAGGGGGTCGGGCGCAGACCATTCCGGGCCGTCCAGGTGAATCCAGATGACGTCGTCTTTTATAGAATCGTTTTCTGACATTGCAGTCAGGGGCTGGATAATCTGATTGTATCCTTTCCGTTCAATTTTTCCGAATCGGGACTGCAACGTTGGCGCAATGAGATCCATATTGATGTTGCTGAGAATATGAAGTGTCATCGCCGGCTCTCCATCGCGATTTCAATGGTGTGATATTTGAAACTGGGATTCACTGCTTTCATGGATTATCTCAGCAACAGCGCAATGAGTTCTTCAAACAACGCTTTGTTTTGATTCCAGATGCGCCGTTCGGCGGTCATATACACCCGTCCCCGCTCCCGTGCCGTTTCCACAAATTGAAACTGCCGGTGAATTTTAAGCACGTTCGCGTTGTGTTCAAAGGTCTCGCTGTGCAATTGTTCGAGATGCATGATATCAAAGGCAATTTCCTGCACGGCAAATTCCATGAATACCCCCAGAGCGCTTTTCTGTTTCTCAGGTGCCAGAAAGTATCCCCAGTAGCAATCCCGGTCGCTGATTCTGTACAAATCAATGGAGCCAATCGGTTCGCCTTTGTGAAAAACCATCCAGTATCTTCTGGATTCGTCCGATTTCAGGGATTTAACAAAAGCCAGATGTTCCGCTTCACTGATTTCAGACTGCTGAAAAAACAGATTGCGGACTGAAGGATGATTGCGCCACAGGAGAATCTGCAGCTGTTCTTTTCTCGATAGGAGAAAGTAGCTTTTTAACTCAAGTGTTCTTACTGTCAGTTCAACATGCTTCATTTCGAAATATGTCTGTATCGACGCCTCGCGGGGCAAATGAGTATGCCGGGGCCTGCAGCATGACACGTTGACGCAGATCACGTAGGATGCGCGTCATGACTGCTGCATTTCCAGTTGCATTTCCCGCACCTCATCGGGCGTCCACAGATTTCCGTATTCGCTCACATCCCATTTTGGGGGAGGGATGATCCAGTTTTCTCCATATAACAGAGCGAGGTAATCCTCCGCCTTTGAGGGAATGGACACCTGAAACGACCGATAGGGATACCACCGTGTTCCCTCACACATTTCCTTTGGGATATAGATGAAATTGTGAATGTGTCGAACCAGAAAATACTCCCTGAACTCTGAAGCGATGGAAACATCCACGGTGGCCGGTTCCTCATTCTCGCCAGTGTTTTTTGACTGAATGATAATGCGTTCAATATCCCCCCTGGACGAGATGGGATCCTCCCTCGATACAATCATCTGACTGATCTGATAAGATGCGAACCCCGCATCCTGAATGAGTTTCTGATACAGCTGCCGCCCTGCGGACTGACCCACAATGAATACGTCCACGTCGGATACGCAGCCAAGGCTTTTGTTCCGAAACAGGGTGGCCAGTGACGAACCAATCATGTAACAGGGAATCTGGAGCCGTTTCGTCATTGAGAAAGTATTTTCGACCAGATAATCGGTAGCCCGATTGCGATCATCCGTTGAGTAATCGAGTTCGGTTTCCGGAATCTGCCAGATGCGACTTTCAGTCACGTTGAGGCTACGCAGTTGAGAGAGCATCGAGTCAATCCAGACCCCCGCCAGTGCAATCTGATCATAATCGAGGGAATGAATGGACGTCGGCGAAAAAATGGGCGCCCCGGCAAACGTGGAACCATGGAGTCTGGGATTATTGTCAATGAAACCGACAAGCGAAATATCGTCGCGGTTTCTCAGATGTCTGAAAATAGCGCGACCACTCATGCCAATACCAAACACAATGACTTTCTTTGCCATACCGGTGCCTCTTTCGCTTCAAGAAAAACATAGCTGATAAACCGTGGCTGGCAACCGGAGGGGTCCATTTAGACGCCGGGTTTCGAATGGCAGCATCACCGGAAAGCGTTGGGGGACGACGCTGGGAGAATAGTCGCAAAGGGGCTTCAGGATTCCGGATTGACCGAAACAGAAAAGTCGTTCTGCTTGTGGGCGTGCGCCCGTCGATTGGCCAGCAGGGTGAAGATGTCTTCCTTCAGCGTGGATGAAGAGATGTCATCGGTTCTGGCAAAATAGACCACATCGCAATGTGGTTGAAGAAAATCAAACTTCCCGCGCCAGTCATCGCCCATCGCCAGGACCGACACGGTATGCTGCTGAATGTCCGTGATTTTCTGTTCCCAGGAATTTTCGGGAATCACCAGGTCCACGTATCGGATGCTTTCGAGAATCTGCTTTCGATGCCCGTAGGGAACGATGGTCTGTTTGCCCTTGATGCTGTTGAATTCTTCGGTGGAGAGCCCCACAATCAGCCGGTCGCCAAGACTCCGCGCGTTTTTCAGGATATTCAGATGCCCGATATGGAAAAGGTCAAACGTGCCGTATGTTAAAACTGTTTTCATTGTCCTGCTTTGTATCGCCTATCGCTATTTTAATGACATATTGAAGACGGTTGATGGCGTCTCAGTTTTACATACGGCATTCCCGGGAATAATTTTAACGGCCGGCACAAAACAGTTAGCCAAACGCCTTCTGAATCATGAACGCCTCGGCCAAAAGAAAGCCGGATTCCGAACCGCGAACTTTGGCAAGGGCGGCAAGCACCTCCGGGGAACGGGGGTGAGGGTCTGGTCTGGCTTCTCCGCTGTAGGTTTCCATGGCTCTTATTTTGGCGTTCACATCGTCCAGAGTGACTTCCACAAATAAATTGGGTTCCCATTGGGTCGGTTTCAGGTATCCGGTGCTGCTGGGCACTTCACAGCACAGTACTGGAATATGACATCCCGCCTGGGGTCTGGTGGCCACAACGGCAGCCTCGTGACATATCTGATGGTCAATATTGGTGCAGTACCGGTGGTGGGTAAAAATGAGATCAGGCTGTATTGCATCGAGCAGGGTTTCCAGCCAGTGAATTACTTCGAGACGCGGGTGACTGTCCATCTGATTGTCCGAAAATTCCCCCAGGTGAATATGTTCTGGCTGTACACCTAAAATCCCCAATGCCTGCTCGCAGTCGGTTTCGAGGCGCACAAGCTCGCGCTCCATGGCAGCCTGGTCGAGTCTGTTTTTTCTCCCGTACACACCGGTGGCCGGTATGGCCACGTGGGTGGTGACGCCCATGCGGCTGAGTTTTGAGAGTGTCGCTCCAGCCGCCAGTGTCTCATCGTCGGGATGCGCTAAAAAAGTAAGTATTTTCTGGCAACGGCTGAACTCAATCATTGATTATCCCTGGCTGTCCTTTGGTTTGAAGATGACGGTGGCGGTCACCTCATCGGTCCCGGGATTGTAGCTGGCATGTCCGAAATGCATCCGGAATCCATGCAGGTCAGCAAACGCGGGCGGGTATTCCGGGGCATCGAGCATGCGGATGTGGTCGTACAGTTGTGCCGGGGTCCTGATGTCTGAATGAATTTCACTCTGCGCCGGGGTGCGTCTTCTGAAAACTGTTGGCGTTCCGGTCTGGTCCACCGGCACCGGGTGGGTTTTCACTATCTCCTGCATCATCCCGGCGATGATATGGGAAGCGCGGATGAAAATGTCTTCGGCGCGACCCTCAAGGGAAAGGGGACGCTTCATGTATACGGGACCGGCATCCAGTTCATCCACCATCCGCAACGCGGTGATTTGGGTCGTGGAGTGTCCCCGAACGATGAGGTTCTGAATGGGGCTGCCACCGCGGCCATAGGGCAGATCTGTTTCGTGAAAACATACGCACTCTGAGAGGCTCAGGATTGCCGGGGGGACTTTTTCACTCCAATGTGGAAAGAAAATGTATCGCGGTTTGAGCCGGGCAACGTACTCCACCGTCAGCTGCGTGGGGGACGTCAGCAGATGCCATTTCCCAGGAAGCTGCGTCAGCGTGGCCTGAAAGGTATCCACATTCCATGGTCGAATGGTGGCCACGACGTATACATTGTGGGCGATATGATCTGCCTGACTGGATACATTCATAATGGATTGAATTTACAACGGGAATCGGTTCGTGCAACAGATGCTGCAACAAACACCGCTTCAATGTGGCGTCGAGACTACTGAGCAATGCAGTTTTCCACCATCACCGGCCAGATTTGAGAGGCGGAGGCCTTGTCTCCCGCTGCGGTGGGATGAATGCCGTCTGTTGTGTATTCGGAGTGGCCGTTCCATGATTCCCGCAGATCCACGAAATAGCATTTGGGCGCGACAAGCCCCTCGCACAGGGACTTCATTCGCGGTCTGAGCGCATCGAGACAGGGCTTGAGGCCGGTGGTTGCGAAATAGCCGAGGGGATCGGGATAAAAGAAATACAACACTTTTTCAACACCGTCACTGGCCATGGTCTGAAACAGGGCTTGTGCCGCCGCATACGCGGGATCGCCATTTCCGCCTGCCATGCAGTCATTTCCGCCACCGTCCATAATCACATATATAATGTCGTTGGCTGCCTGAGCCTGCATATATTGAGTGGGGATGGACGGGGCCGGTCCGGTATCGCCCAGGGTAGTGCCAATCACAGAGTTGTCCACATAGTGCGTCCCGGGGTCCAGAATGCCATCCGCTATGGCGCGGGATTCGATTTCGGCGGTGAGTCCGTGGGTCATGGCGATGAAAGATTCGCCAATCACCGCCACTTCGTTGCCCGGAGTGGGTTGCTGCAACCGGCAGACGCCAATGGTGGCGACGTCATTCTCAGAACAGGTTGTCAGCAATATAGCGGCCAGAAGCGCGATTAGAAACATGACCTTCATACGATGGTTCACTCCGTTGTTTCCAGTCATCATCCCAGGTGCCTCGCGATCGGTGATTCTCCGGAATTGCGAAACCATTTTTATACTCACAATTGACCCCGTTCGCAAACGCCGGGGTCAATTGTGGCAAATGCGGCAGGTGGGATGTGTATAGCGGTCACCGGTGGGCACGGTGGATTTCCATCCGGGGGGATGGGGGTTGATACCTATGCGTTCCTGATGACATTGGACGCAGTTGGACGCGGCGCCCTGATCGTGGCAGCTGGCGCACGACAGAATGTCTCTGCGGGCTTCAGCGCCGTGAGACCCCCGTCCTCTTCCCAGCCAGGTGTTGCGGTCGGGATGTGGGTTGTTGGTGCTGGTGCTATCCAGGTCCACGCCGGCGCCTATGCCGTTGCGGTTGTGACACGACGAACAGTAAGAAATACCGTGGCATTTCTGGCAGTTTGCAGGGTTGGCCCGACTCTCAATGGCGTGTCTCGATAGCCAATCACCGCTGTGCATGAACGTTCTGTCCACGCGGTCAGGATATTTCAGGGAGGGGAGGATTGTGGCGTTCCGGTTGTGGCAATCCGCGCAGTAGGATTGCTCGTGGCACTGGGTGCAGTTGGCCTCTCCCGATACAGCCTGAAGTCCGTGACGCGCCATGAAACCGGGCTCATGGGCGAAGTAGTCATTGGCTACCATATCGTACAAATCCAGTCTGTCGTGGCACATGTCGCATTGGCCGAGGGAGATTTCCTTTTTGTGACAGACAGCGCATTCGGTGTGGGTGGGCAACAGTGTGGCGCGGCTGGCGGTGCTGGGGGCCGTGGCTGCGGCACCGTGACAGGAGGCACAGTTTTTCATGGCTTCCGGTTGTCTGCGGTTGTGGGTCTGATGGGAAAACAGCAGCGGGGCCGGTTCCGCTTTCTGCCAGCCATCAGATTCTTCCGCATTGCTGTGACAGGTTTTACATTGCGCGTCGTCTTCCACATCATGACACTCCCCGCATTGATCCATGCTCATGGGAGTCAGTTTCTGTTCGGCATCGTTCTGTACATTTTTATGGCAGTCACTGCAATCGAGGCCCTGCTCCGAATGGAGATTGTGAGAAAAGGTGATAATATCCTTCGTTGCGCTGCCCGCACAGGCAGCGATGAATGCGGAGAGGAAGATGACATTGAATTTTGCCTGTTTTGAAATTTGAATCTTCACGGTCACTCCTGATTCGAGAATTTCTTCAAGAAATTATATGAAAAGGTGAGCATTCCCCGCATTTCGGTTTCTGCATCTGGCGTCTGGGCAACTCTGAACGTGGCCCCGGTCCGAATCCGCGCGGTGTAATAAAAACAGCTGATATCTCCCAGTACGCCAACGGGCTTGTCGGTATCCGCTCCCTGGTAGAAATCCAGCCAGGTATTCAGCGCGCCTTTCACGCCGCTCTGCCCGAACGGAATCAGGGTGCCCAGCCGAATCTGATTTACCGCAATATCGTAGCGGGCTACCCGTCCGAAGCCGCCGCGGACAAAGCCATAGTGGGTCAATGCGCCAAATTTGATTTGGACATCCACATCCAGTTGATGTCCGAAAACAAACTCCGGTGACCATCCGTCCTCGGTTGGGTTGAGGTATTGGTTGAACAGATGGCTGTAGGCCATATCGATGGAAAATCTCGACGAAGGAGAAATGGCCAGTGAACCGCCCGCCGCCTGGTGCTTCTCGTTGGAAAATACGGAGAAAATGGAGGTGTTGGCAATATAGAGCGACGGATCCACATGGCGATAATGCACACCGAAATTCACTGCGGAACCGATGAAGAAGTCGAGAAATCCCCCCGCGTCCCGTAGCGCCATTGTCGTCAGGTCCATGTTGGCCCGGCCTACCAGTGCCATCCAGTCGGTAGGCGTAAGACTCATGTCCGCCCCCAGCAACCGGCTTGATGTTTCTCTATTGTCCGATACCTGTAGCAGCGAGATCCCCATATTGGCGGTTTCCTCATATTTGAAGAAAAGGCGCCCCCCCACCGCAAAATCACCTTCTCTTTTCCAGTCGGTAAAGCCTCTTCCGAAATCATCAAATCCGGTGGCGCGCTCATTCTGGTACCAGTCGGGCCCCTGTTTCGGGGAGACCAGCAGACCACCATATCCATCCAGCCCGAGGTGCGCCGGAGTGACAATGGTCAGACGGCCCCCGTCAATGTGAAGTCCCTGAGTGGCGCCGCCAAAAATCATCTGACGACCCAGTCGGGCATCCACATATCGTGTTTTGAACTGTATATACCCATACACCGGATCGGCGATGAAACGGTTGTCAAAATAGACGTCGTTCAAATCCAGTCCGGCGATGGCCTGGAGGTGAACACTGAGCCCCGGGTGCCCCAGATGATCCGCTGTGAGTGATATTATTTCGTAAAACGGCATTACATTCAGATTCTGCTGTTCGTATCTGCCGGGCGCCAGCTGACGTATCTGATGCCGCTGTGAAAGAAACATGTAGGATTCCACGGCACCATTGACGGTTGGGGCAGGTTGAGCGATACGAAGTGCTTCGAGACTCGCCACATTTTTCGATGCCGGATCAGTGTCTGAACTATCTGCTGCCATAGCCCCGGAAATCGGGATACTCAGGAGTATGGCAAGAAACATTAAAGCCTTCAAATCAATACCTCGAGTGGGTGATGAGCGATCAAGATCACTCTGTGTACAACAACGTCATCGCACTATAAAACAAATTTATTTGTATTGCGACCTCCAATTATGGTCAGAAGCAGCGCGTTTTTATCTGACCCTCTCGTGGGTCAGATGGGAATAATAGGTATCCGGTAAGTGGTGGTTCTGAAACATTTTTTTCTATATTTCGGCAAAAGCGTTCACCGCAGCAAGGTTTGAAATGAATTTTGCGCGGGTTAGGAATAATAGTAAATAAAAGACGATTTTTTGAGACTTTTTGTCATCTTTGTTGTAATTATTTGATTGTATCAAAAACAATACAGTTGGTGCTTCTCAAGATATTTGCATGCAGAATAGCATCAGCGAAACTGTATACGCGATCCTCGAATTTGAATCAGGGAGAACAATGACAACGGAAATACAAGCGGAGATGCAATTCGATGCGGCCGGAAATGTCGGAACGTATCGGTTATCCGGCGTTATCACGCCAGGATCGTGGACAGATTTTCTCGAATCATTTCTGGCCGCGGATGAGTTTGTCACCGGTATGAATTCTGTTGTGGATTTGCGGGCAGCGCGCATTGTTCCGGGCGGCGTTGATTTGGCTCGTGTCTTGAAGTCTTATGCCGCCAGAAAGGGCGAGCGGGGGCGAGATTTCAGAATGGCGTTGCTGGTGGGAGATGATTTCAGTTTCGGCGTCTGCCGGATGCTGGCGGTGGAATTGGAACAGGTCCCTGTCTGGGTGAGGGTGGTTCGAACCGAAGACGAAGCAAAAGCCTGGGCATTGGGCAAAATGAGATAACTTCATCTATCCTGTTTCATTTCGCTCCGGACATCCGATGCATCCGTGTGCACCCCCCGCAACTATATCTGGTGTCCTTTTTCCTTTTTGGATTTCATATATCGTTCGTTGTACTTCCCGATTCCAATCACGTGGCGCACCAGTTGTGTGACCTGTTGGCCGGCCTCCTCCAGCTGAGACTGTTTCAGCGGGTTATTGCTCATCAGGCGAATGGGTTTCCCCCTGAGCATATATCTGAGTACGATGGCGGCATCTTTGAAGTCCCTCGAATCCTCAGGAAGGCCCAGCGATACGTTTGCCTGGTAAGTGTCCTGTCCTTCGTCCTGCAATAAATAGGTAATTGCTTTGGCCCACAGTCCGATTCCCCGACCTTCGTGGCTCGACATATACACCACCGCGCCACCTTCCCGGGCGATGGATTCAAATGCCAGTTCCAGCTGTGGACCGCACTCGCATCGCATGGAACCGAAAACATCGCCGGTCATACAACAGGAGTGAATGCGCACCAGGGGCTCGTCCTTCTCAGGAAAATCCGGCGTCATCAGAATTGAATTCACACTCATCCGTTCCTGGAGGAGCATGCGAAACGCGTCCTTGTCGCCACTGGAAACGGCATTGGCGGTCTCCAGCACGTGGCGAAGCTCGACTCTCCGAACAAACGGGTACCAGTGTAACTTCAACTGGGTGCCGGACACGTTCACCGGCATGGGAATGGGACCAAGCAGGGATATGACCGGCATCCCGGGATAGCTCTCCTCCACCTTTTCGCCACTCTCATTCAGATAAATAAGCGTGTCGTTTGCATTCAGACGATCTCTGATTTTCCTGTCGATATAACTGAACATTTTTTAACTCCGGGTTCGACGCGGTTGCCGGCAAATCGTTGAGACCAGGTTCATACACGAAAACCGGATACTTTTGCAAGGTACGCCAGGGGGGAATCACGCCTCGGGGGTAAATGTATTATTCGAATGGCTGATGGGCAGTTTCATGGAAAAGCGGGCACCGTGCGCACCGTTTGCAGCGGAGATGGCGCCACCGTGGGAAGAGATGATTTCTTTAATGCGGATAATGTTGCTGTCTTCTATCAGCAACGCTCTGATGGACTCTCTGTTCATGTTGCCCCCTTTATCAATCAATACGGATGACGGTATTGCGAATTAATACTGATATGGCAATAATCGCGATGCCAGCGGCCCATTTCCGACGTTGGAGTAACGTTGCGAGCTATTGGCGCGAGCGGTGAACAATCCACTATTTCCCGTGATCAATCCCCGATTTTGTGCCATATGCTTGAAACCCTTACTGGGGTGATTAAATCTGGGGTGGGAGTGAATTAAAGGAAATTTGAGACTGACATGAATTTATCGTGGAAAATATTTACCGCCTTCAAGATCCCGGTGAGGCTTCATTTCACCATGATCATTATCCCGTTTCTGGCGTTTTCGTGGGTGAATACGACAGGTGTGGAGGCGCTGATTCTGGCGACGGCGTTGACCGTGTTGCTTTTTGGATCAGTGCTTCTCCATGAGTTTGGTCATGCACTCACCGGTCGTCGATATGGGGTATACACTGAAGATATCGTGCTCACTCCCATTGGCGGTATGGCCAGAATGCGCAGCATACCGGAAGGGCCCAGGGAGGAGATTGCCATTTCCATCGCTGGCCCGATGGTGTCGTTTGCCATTGCCGGCGCCGCGTTTGGACTGGGTATCGGTTTTCAGTTGATGCCCGTGTATTATCCGCTGGTGGTGGAACTTCTGCAGGTGCTCTTTCGCCTGAACCTCATGCTGGGCCTGTTTAATCTGGTACCGGCGCTGCCCATGGACGGCGGACGGGTGCTTCGGGGGGTGCTCGCCCTGAAATTCTCACACCTTAAAGCCACCCAGATTGCGTCGCGCATCGGTAAGGCGTTGGCAATCGCCGGCGGTCTGTATGGTCTGATGAACAGTCAATGGACTCTGGTGTTTATTGCCATTTTTATTTATTCCGCAGCCAACCAGGAAATGCGGGTTGCCATGATGCGGGATGCCTACCGGCGGGCGAAGCAGGAGGGAACGCCCTCCGGCTGGTCGCCCTTTGGCTCGTCACCATCCGGGGGGTCGCCTTTCCGCAGCGACTCGCCGTTTCATCAGGAAGGGGCTCCATTTGGCGGCCGTGGTTATTACGTGTACCGGGAAACCGGTCGCGGGGCTTCGGATGTCGGGACGGATGACGACTGGAAAGACGGCGCATCGGACCGAAATGCAAAGGTTGTCGAAGGCGTGAAGGTGGAAGTTCTGTCCAGAAAGGACCCGGATTGACCCTCCCCGGGGTTGAACGGCCAATGATTTGATTTCCCCCCTATTTCCATTGTTTTGCGCACCAATCCGCTGAGTCTGCATTTTTTTACGTAAGAACTTCTGTATATGAACTCTTACATGATGATATCAAAACCAAATCGTATTAAAATATCCCCATTGCAGTGGGACGAAGTGGCGGTCGGGTACCGGTTATCAGAGGAGATTATGCATTATCGTTCATTTATCTTAATTTTGCTCTTTTTCACTACGGGTGTCTGGATGTCGGGGTGTGCAAAGGATGACGGAAGTCAGGATTCGTCGGACGACAGCAGTGATGAGTCATTGAGTACCGATTCCGACACTGACACCGATACGGATACGGACACCGACACCGACAGCGACTCGGACACGGACACCTGCGACCTGGCCTTGACCAACTACAGCGGGGACAGTCAATCGGCTCTGGGTTCCATGTCGGGCGGCCCGGGCGGTGACGTTCGTTTGCGTGCCTACGACTACATCACGTCCACCGATCCCACGGCCACCTTGTACTTCTCAAAGCCCAACCCCACCGAGGCCCTGTACAACATGACCGGCCAATCGGACATGCAGACCTGCGACCCCTGCATGGTGCTGGGGACGGACTGCTCCGACAATCTCGTTTCCCACTGCAACAACCACTATATCGTGACCTCTGGGACTCTGGAGATCGTCAGCGTGAATGAGACCCAACCCTGGGACGGAGATGTTGAGTTGGACGGTGCCGATCTCGTATTCGAGGAGTGTACCATCGATTGGAATGGTGATTACACCACCACCATCACCCCCGGCGGAGACGTCATCTGCATCGAAAACTGGGACTTCTTCGACCAGGCCTCCTGGGGCTAGTTGCAGGGGGACGAGGGGGACGGGGTCGAGGGGGACGGGGTCAGGTCTCTACAATTGACAATTGCGAAGGATGGCGTTCCGTCCACCTTTCTATCCATTTCCCGAACTCAGTGATGTTTTTGTGACTGCGACCCAAATCTCTGGCCACATGAACAGTCGACATCGCCAGCGTCCTGCCTATTTCCGGTTGAGTCATTCTGCCGTACTTCGACATTACCCAAACGGCGAAACGGCGCTCCGGGTTCCCCTTGGGGCCTCTCACGCTCTCCTTCAGACGAGAAACACTTGCACCGGTGACATCGCAGATTTCGGTCAGGAGTCGAGCCACAGTCATCTCTGACTTTGCCCCGGAATCAGTAGTCAACATCCGGAGGGTCTGCTTGCTGTCTTCGGACTTCGAGAACCAACCGGTGGACTGATCCATTTCATCGGGCCACGTCTCCACTTTGCGATGGAGGTTCAGCACGAACTTCTCCAGCTCAGCCGGTGAGTCATATCTCTCAAGAATCTTTGAAGTAAACAACCACTCCGGGTGGCTGTCGAGGCCCATGTAGCGCCTGTGACTCGTCCAGGCGAGCTCCGAATCTATGCGGGTTATCAGCGACGCTTTGAGCGGATTCAAATGAATGTATCCGATCAAATACATCAAATATCGCTCATTTGTGATGAGCTCGCTTCGGAATCTGCCGCGAAAAATCCCACCGTCTCCCCCGTGGCGAGCGTTGAGACGCTGGGTGTACTCCCTCCCAAGCTCCTTCATTCCCCTAGACAGTGTTCCCGACGGGCTTCGCACCAGTAAATGATAGTGGTTGGGCATCAAAGAGTACGCATGAATCTCGATGCCCGTTCTCTCCGATGCGTGCTGAATGCAGTCCAGAAACAGAACAGCATCCCCATCATCGCGAAATATCAAGTCTCGATTTCGCCCCCGGTTCATCACATGATGCCAGGCTCCAGGAAAATCGTCGCGAGTTTTTCTTGCCATGGGGAAAGGTTAGCGACAGATGCGCCAATTGTCAATTGTAGAGACCTGACCC
>JBNKCR010000061.1:0-20611 GCA_050287845.1 Polyangia bacterium | reverse complement strand
GTCCTATGAACAGGGCTGGTAAGAATAACTTCATGGTGTTGCCGATCCTTTGCTTACGCCAGCATTTCGTCCTAATCGTTCAAATGCGGTCTTCTGGTCGTTACTCAATTCCGTATCCACCTGCGCCTCATCCAGCATCATTTCATATGTCACGAGCTTGGCGCTGCCGGCGATGTTGTCGGTGTCTGTGTCGGCGTCGGCGGTTTCGAGTACTCGCATCATGTCTCTCATGGACCAGCGTTCATCGGTGTCGCTGGTTCTGTACAGTTCAGAATAAAAATGCGTCCAGTCCATTTCAACTCCCAATTGCTTCAAATCCTCGGTGGCGTTTGCATCCAGGCAATGCTCGTTGCGCCATGTCTGCCATTGCCTCTGGGCGCCGCTGCTATTAATATTGCACTCCACCGCGGTCAGTCCTATGGATATTTTCCAGCCATCCTCGGGATCGGTGGGGAAATCGTTCATGTAATCCAGCACATTCGAATCTGTGTCGTCAAGTACCTGTTGCGCATCATAGCATCGGGTGGACACATCTGTATCTGTACAGTCGTCTGTCTGACAATCCACCGAGTTTTCCGGGCAGCTGGGCACATACATCGCTTTGGGATATCCATACTTGCAGTCGTTATCATCGGGATCATTCCATACCATGCTCGAATAAAAATTGGCAAAACCTTCCCCTATTCCCACATTCGGCATTTCCAGGGACTGCATGCAATGTTTATTGGAATGATCTTTTTCAACGTGACACAGACATTCGTCAACTCCCCATATATCTTTATATATTTCATTATCGGTATCGGTATCAGACTCATAATATACATGAAAATCGCCATCGGTGTCTCTCAGGCCTACCTCATAAAAACTGGGACCGGTTACATTGAAGCTGGATACATAGCTATCCTGTACAGCATGACCGATCTCATGGGCTACAGAAAATTTGCGTGATGCATCCCCGAATGGTATCGTTTTACTGCCACGGCCGCCCGCACCATCCGGCCTCAACAGTACCGTCCCTAAAGTGTCGTAAAAGGGAAAATCGTTTGATGAATAATTGGCTTTGATTCTCAAATCGGTTTCGAGGATTCCCATGTCTCTCCCACTCGCTTCATTCCTGAAAATATGACTGACAACAGCCGCTGCCTTCGTGTACTCATTGTTGTATGGTTCTTCATTACGGTTTCTCACCGGGATAATACCACCGTTGCTGATAATATCTTCCGCATTTATCTCCTTGTGGATAATGAATACCTGACTGCTTTCGTCCGTAACGTCCCACTTTGTATTCGTCCCTGAGCCATTTTCATCCAGATACTCCAGTCTACCAGCGATGTCCAGGTGAACTGTCACGGGTGTGTTTGAATCGTCAGGGGTTAGATTTGCTCTGGTTGGCGTATATTTTTCTGGAATACAGCCATCTTTATCCAGCGGATAATAGCCACTCCAATCTGAAAAGGATGCCTTTTCTCCGTCAATTCTCAATTTTACATATGCGAAACTTGCGGGTACAGATTGAATATCTGTATCCGCAAGGTCATCCTCTCCAATATCGCCCGCATATTGAATCTCCCAGTTGACACAGATTCTGGTATCGGAGGGTATCACGTCAAAACTGACCGCCCAGCCACCAGCTGAGATGGTGCCGCCGTTACTCCAATTGTATGCCGTATTGCCATCATACAGCGTTTGACCATCTGGAGACAACTCATAAGACGCTGCCAATTTGTTATAATCGTCTCCAATTTCGTTATCTTCTCGTTCAATTATGTATAGTGAAAAAGGTATATTGTCGGTGTACTCTTTCCCCTGAAAAGAGAAGGTGACTGCCCACGGGTGAACGCACGCTCCTGCGCAGATGTCACAAGGCTTCTCACACATGTCTTTGGTTATGCTCTCACCATCAAGAACAAACTCCATATCAATATCATCCCACCAACCGTCACCAGCCACATAGTCATCTACCGCTATCATCCAGCCGTCAGAAAAGTCTGTCTCCTCCGGTTCCACCAAATCGAGGTCTGAACTGCTGTTTGTTACGTATTCCCAGTCCGCATCCGGTGCAATCAAGTCTTTGAGGTAGGGATAGTTGTCCGAGTATGACAATGGCCAAATATCATTCTTCACCAGGGTGTTCTCATAATCACCCAGCGTGCAACCTCTTGTGCTTGAATCGGCGCATACAGTTGCTCCATCAATGGTCCAGCATAGTTCGGGGCCGACAAAGGGTAACCAATAGAACTTCTCGTGCGGCCCGGGCTCGAAGTATTGCAGAGGTGAATGACGCTCAATCGATGTTTGAATATCGTTGCGCAGGCCCCGAAGAATAGTGACTGGATAATCCAGTGGGTTGTAATAGCTGAACAGGCCTGCAGAATGCTGTTTGGTTGCCCGGGATACACAGTCTACCGAAACTGTTGGGGGCATCAGCCAGTCCCAGTGGTCAAATGGAACTCGTACAATAGGTGTGTTCGCCTCTGCCCAGATGCTTTTTGCAAAAAAAGAGCCTTCATGACTACCACCGTTCAGTGGCGCCAACCGAATTGTGGCATTGGGCGCAACAACTGTCCCGGCAAAGGGACCATCTAAATCTACGGGGTTTGTTCCAGCAAATCCCACAAAGAAATCCGCACTGCTCCGGCTGTGGTTCAGGAGAGAACGGCAGGTGAATGAATCGCGGACATAAATGATTACCGGTGATCCGTCTCCGTTAATATTCATGGTTGTATCAGCGTGAGCGACGAAGTTGTCGATGAAATAGATTCCCGCTGACAGGTTCAACACCCCCCGTGAGTTCAGTGTAACACTGGTGTAGTTTCCTGGCGCCAGATTCAGAGATTCACCATCGTTGACTGTATGCACGCCATTCACCACTGGCCAGCTGGCATTCCATTGATACTGTGCGCCTACAACCAGAGAAGTATTCGCCAGCGTTCCTTCGTCGGCAACAGCGCCACTTTTTGCATCGATTATGCCTCCCGCCTGTACTGCACCGTGCACCTTGGCACCGTGATCAAGGACGGCTTTGCCCCCTCCATATACGTTTCCATCAATTTCGGCATCGACACCGATATACGTATCTCCACCGCCCATGTTTATCACATTTGCGGTTGTATTGGCAGCATGAACCACATTGGCAAGATGCAGAGATTCGTTAGTTTGCACAACCACGCTTTGCAATGTAACTGATTTCGGCAAATTAAATGAGAATGGTATCGCGGTCACGTCGGTATCCACAGATACGTCAGTGCCTTCAAACTGTAAGTGATCGACCAGCACTGGTGCACTCATCGTGGGACCATTGATCGCTACGACAAATCTGAGGTCCGTATATATCCCGCTGAGTGCGGTGGATACATCTGGTGTGAGCAGGAAGGATACTTCTGAAAATGAGCCGGGGGTCAGATTTTCCAGTCTCGCGCCACCAAGATCTCTCCACCAGATACCCTGGGATGGCAAATCCATGATCAGTCGGACTTCACCCCAGCCTGCTGCCTCGGGAAGCATCACGTCGATTGCTGCCGCTTCGCCGATTGCCATCCCGGACTGTACGATGGTGGAAAGAGGCATTTTCAAATCCCAACACTCGTGAAGCTTCCCCGGTCAGCGCCGCTGTCTGTCCGGTCAGGCGCGTCGGATTGCCAGTTACTACCTTGTCATTCGTCTGCTCCGACACACAGGATAGCAGTACGATGCTGATGATCGGTAGCAGCAACTGCCATTGTATCCAAATGCGCATAAATTTTGATCCTGTTTGTAGATAGCCTGTCGGTCGACTTCGGTCACGATTGAGTTTTCCGTTTCTATTCCCACGGAAAAGCGCATTTTGTGTACTGTTGATACATGTTTTTTTCTGTTTCATTCCTTGTCTCCTATTCGTGTAGAGGCAGCGCCGCTATCGGGCTGCGGAGCGAGCAGCAGTGATTTGAGTTCGGCAATGGGTTCGCCTTTGAAATAGATGCCATCGATCTGGTCCGGTATCGGCTCGTCTGCCAGATGATGCCCACTAAAGATGCAAACGCGGGAAATGGTTGGATGCTGTTTTCGCCATCGGGCAACGAGGGAAAAACCGTTTTCGGATTCTCCCAGATCGAAATCACAGAGCAGATGGGTCACAGGAAAGTCTCCCAGGAGCATTTCCGCCTCACCGATTGAGGTCGCTGTACACACCCGGGAAAAGGATTTCTCGAATAGCCGCCTCGCCATCAGATGCACCTGTATATCGTCATCCACCACCAGCAGCACCCGGTCACGTTCTGTATGAAAATCTGCCGACTTTAAAATCATGTTTCTCTTCCTCCTGTTTTTGTTCTGTCCGCCATTTCATCACCTGTGCGAGTGGTGCAAAAAGGGCGCACGACCCCCGTTGAAATGTCGAAAAACTCCCCTTTCAAAGGGCGTTCATCACGAACGTTTCTGTTTTGCTGTCAGGACTTAGAGAAAGAATTGTGCCAGAAGTGAAAATGCGGGACTGTTCGTCTACAACCCAGCGAAATGACGAACTATTTATTTTAAAAGATGATTTTTACTGAAACTTTGAAAATATTTGAATCTCGAAATTTTTTCGGAATCCGGAGTCAAACTCCGAAAAATTCCGATTTTTGCTCCGAAATCCAAAAACAGAATGGCTGTGAATTGCTGCCTGTGCTTTTATTCGCACGGAATCGATGCCGCCTCATGTACGTGGTGTTCCTGAAAATCGAGTCTTCTCAGTGAAATTGTTTGATGGTATAAATCAGATGTTGAACTATTTCCTGAGGTATGTCGTGTAACATTCTGTTTCACCTGTTTTAGGTCAATTCATTTTTTTCAGGGAAAGACAATCCAGATGCATTTTAACATCAATATCGACACAGATAAAATACCGCCCATCGGCACACACATGAGAACAGCCTCCCGGCCCGGGATTCTGGTAGCGTATTCTACAGATGCCGACGAACGCTCCAATGGTAGATATTCACTTGCGTTTCCTTTTGTTGTGGGGAGGAGAAACCCGGATTCCGGTTTACAGATTTGCGATCACTCCCTTTCGCAAAAACATTTTCAGATCCGTTGTGAGGAATGTCAGTATTTTGTTGATGATTTTAACAGTACCAATGGCACGTTCATCAATGGACTTCGGGTATCCGACACCAGTCGCCTTGCAGATGGCGACCTGATTCGGGCCGGGGAATCGCTTTTTGTTTTTATGGAGCGGATTCAGCCGTTTCTGACCCCGCCCGATAATTATCATGGGTTGGAAGGTCAGTATTACAGCGGTGTGATTCTGGAAGAGCTGAAGAATGCCATAGAACAGAATCGCGCGGTTCTGCTGGCTGGACCAACCGGATCCGGAAAGGAAATGGCCGCCCGTGCATTTGCGCAGATAAAAAACAAGTCAATGTTGACTTACAATGCTGCCTGTTTTTCCTCGATGGAAGAAGCCGTTACCACTCTTCTGGGCCTGGACTCACGTGTTTTTTCTGGCGTGGACTCCCGCATGGGACTGATTGAAAGAGCGAAAGGAGGCATTCTTTTTCTCGATGAGATTCACAATTATCCTCAGCGTGTTCACCGGGTGCTGCTTCGAATTCTGGAGAATGGCACCTACATGCGAACTGGCGGCAGCCGGGAACTGAAGTCAGAGGTCAGTTTCATTTTCGCGTCCAATGCAGACGGACCTACCTACATGCTGGCAAATGACTTGCTGACCCGACTTCGGGTGATATCGCTGCCGGAGTTGCGTCAGCGTCGGGCAGACATTCCACAGCTGTTTCACCATTTTCTTTCAGTGGAACTGATGAAGCTGGGTATCCTGCCGAAGACGGTGATTTCATGCTACCGGGCACAGCATCTTGAGATGTTGTGTCTGGAAAATTTCCATGCGGACAATATACGGGGGCTGATTGATATGTGCCTGAGAATGGCAGGATATGTAAAGAATGGCAGGACGCCGGAATCGGCGTTTTTTCAGGCACTGGACGACCGGCAAAAAACGGTTGCCTCTACGAAATGCGATAGGGAAAAGACTGTAAACTACAATCCCTTCGAGAACGACCCGGCTTCAACGAACCGACACATCGACCTGCAGTCCCTGTTGTCGAAAATCAACGCGCAGACAACGACACAGAAATCGAAGCAAACCGAAACAGCCCCGGCTGAACGTGGCGGGCATCTGAGCATATACAGGGATCAGATCTGGCGCGAATATCTGAACAGCGCGGGAAATATATCCGCCGTTTGCAGGGCTTTGCGATTGATGGGAATTGAGACAACGGACAAAACACTCAAGAAATACATCGAACTGTGGCAGTTCCCCTCAAAAAAACAGTTGAGAGGCCGTTCCTGAGCCAGACAGAGCGACTGTCAGTATCCGCTTCAAAATTTTTTCCGGGAATGATAATATTGCTTTCGATATTTACAGAAGCTGCAACTGATTACGCGGAAGCCGTATTTAAAGTTCCGGTGGCATAGGTGACACAGATATTGGGGGAACGGGATGGGGATGGGGATGAGTGACGTGGGAAACTTTGTAAGCTTATTGGGATGTGTCTTTGTTTTTCAGCTCAAAGTTGATTGCTGTTTCAGCGCGTTCGTTGCAGTTAATCTATAGGGAAGCTGGGACAGAATGACGTTCTCGAAAGGAAAAGCTACGCGGATTTGAGGGCGTTGACGAAGTCTTTGTCGAAATGGACGTCGCGCTGGGGGAAGGGGATGCCGATGCCGCTGGCGTCCAGGGTGCGTTTGGTTTCGGCGGTGGTGCGTTGAAATACGTCCCAGTAGTCCGGGGTGTTGCACCATACGCGCACCTGCCAGTCCACGGAACTGCTGCCCAGTCCCGCCAGAAATATCTGCGGTGCGGGATCGGTCAATGCCCCTTCGACCTTTGCCGGAACCGTCTCCAGCACCTTTCGCGTTTCGTCCACATCGGCGCCGTACACCGTGCCCACATTCACGTCCACCCGGCGAACGGGGTGATAGGTGTAATTGGTGATGTTGGCCCCGAAAATCTTGCTGTTCGGCACGATGATCCGTTTGTTGTCGAGGGATTTGATTTCCGTTGAAAAAAGTTCAATCGCCACGATGAATCCGCTTTCGCCACCGGCTTCCACATAGTCGCCGGTTTTAAAGGGTCTGAAGATGAGCAGCATGACGCCGGCTGAAAAATTGGAGAGCGTTCCCTGAAAGGCCAGCCCGATGGCCAGACCGGATGCGGCGATGACAGCGGCAAAACTGGCGGTCTGAATACCCACGTATCCCAGTGCGCTCACCACGCCGATGGTCAGCACCGCGTACTTCGCCATGTTGGCAAGAAACCTCTGAAGTGCAGCATCGGTTTTGTGCAATGCGCGATGCACCAGTTTCTCCGCCCAGCTTGAAAGCAGTTTGGTGGCAAGCAACGCCAGAACAAGTCCGGTGATTTTGGGGACGTATTCAACGATGATGGGCCACACGGTTTCGGTCCAGTTGTTTTCGGTGAACAGTTCGGAAAAGTTCATTTTTATTCCTTTCGTTTCCAGCCGGGAATGCGTGCTGGGAAGACAGTTTCGGCCGATGCGAGTTATTGCGCCAATATAATCAGTCAGACGCGAATGACAATTTACCAGTTGTCGATTTTTCGGATTCGATACAATGGGGACAGCGGAAGGGAAAAGGGGCCTACCGGGAGGCTATTTTTTTAATTTGCGGACCAGGGGCTCCAGTCCGTTCACTTTAATTTCGTATAATGTTTCAAGGAGATTTCCCAGTTTTCCTTTGGGAAATCCCTGTCTTTTAAACCAGACCACATATGGTTCGGGCAAATCAATGAGGCAGGTGCCTTTGAATCTGCCAAACGGCATTTCCATGTTGGCCAGGGTTTTCAGTTCCTCCGGATTAGGAACCATGGTTTCGGCGGTGTTGTGTTCATGTGTCATAGGCTCATCATATCCGTCCACTGCGGATTTCAAAGCCCTTATGCATCTTTTTATACCGTTTGAGGCGGATTTTGCGTACAACGGAACGAACCTGACTGCACTGTAAAGGGAAAATATGTCGAAGAAGATTGATGAGGAATATTCATGACTGAGTTGGCAGAGCAATTGATGGACATTACCGGGCAACTGGCGTTGAAGACGGGACAGATGCAGTTCGCGCCGCCAGTGGCGTATGTGTATAATCCGCTGACATACGCCAGCGACGCGCATTTCAAATTTATAAAGAAATATGCCCGAAAGAAAATCGCGCTGTGGGTGGGAATGAATCCCGGACCATTCGGCATGGCGCAGACCGGCGTGCCTTTTGGCGATGTGACCATGGTGCGGGATTTCCTGAAAATTAAAGGCAAGCTGGGGCCACTGCCCAGACAGCACCCAAAGCGTCCCATCGACGGATTCGATTGCCCGCGCAGTGAGGTGAGTGGCACCCGGCTGTGGGGATATGCCAGGGCTCAGTTTGAAACGCCCGCCCAATTTTTCCGCAAGTTCTACGTGGTGAATTATTGTCCCCTGGTGTTCATGGGGGAAACCGGCAAAAATATTACCCCGGACAAATTACCGGTTGCAGAACAGAAGGCGCTCTTTGCAACATGTGACGCAGCGCTCCGGGAGATGGCCGTGGCAATGAATGCCAGATTCGCCGTTGGTGTGGGTGCGTTTGCCAGAAAAGCCTGCGAACGGGCGCTCGCCGATACGCAAATTCCCGTTGGACAGATATTGCATCCGTCCCCTGCCAGTCCAGCCGCCAATCGGGGATGGGCAGATGCCGCGCACCGTCAACTGCAGTCCCTCCAGTTGCTTTAAGCGTTTGCTGTATGCTGCATATCTTTAAAAGCAACCGACTCGATTCCCTGCTGGCGGCATTGTGCGATGTGCTGGACCTGGAGACACATCGGCCATTTGACTTTGAACTGATTACCGCTCCCGATGGATTGCATCAGAAGGTGAAACGGACGCTGGCAGACCGGAATCACATATTTGCCGGAAAGATTGTGACGCCCAGGAATGGGATTGTCCAACTGGTCGACCGGGTGATGGGCGTTGATGAACGGCGGCGACCACTGCATCCGGATGCGTTGCAGCTGTTTGTGGCCCGAACCATTCTGTCCCAACTGCACACGCCGCAATTCGAATCGATATCCAGCTATCTGGGGGCAACCGTATCTGTAAAGAAGCTGCTCTCCCTTTCCGGCGTTCTGACCGGGTTGTTCGGGGAGTATGGCATTTATCGGCCCGCGCTGATGAATGAATGGAAACAGTTTCCCGGGGACTGGCAGAGTACGCTGTATTCTGAGGCGTCAAAGGCATTTGAAGCACATATCGGCGAAGGCATCCTCGCCACCATCAATACCCTGGGGAGCGATACCGCTGCAGCGAAGCGCCTGCCATCGCGAACTCTGTTTTTTGGCGTGTCGACATTGCCGCCGGTTTTTCTTCAATTGCTGGGCGCCGCGTCGGTGCATTCAGAAGTGTACCTGTTTGTGGTCACACCGAGTATGGACTATTTCGAGGCAGGTCGGCGTTCCGGGGATGAGACTCCCCAGAATGAATTGTTGACCCTGCTGGGCAGACAACCTGCGGCCTTCCGGGATGCGCTGTTGGGGATTGTGAATCAGGTGCCGACCATGGAGCGGGACCTCTTTGAGTCGACGACTACCGGTTCAATGCTGAGTGCGCTGCAACAGAGCGTCATTCAAAACCAGCCACCCGCGCGGTGTGCTGAAACGGGTGGGATGCCCTCGGTCGTCTTTCATCAATGCACCAGTGTGGCCAGAGAAGTGGATGCGGTGGTGAGCAGTTTGCTTCGGTGTATCATGGAAGACGGGGTGAAACCGGAGGAGATGGTGGTGATGGCGCCGGATATGAATGACTATGCGCCTTATGTGGAAGCGGCCATGGCCGGCAGCGGCGTGCCGTGCACCATTTCGGACAGGACGATGCCCGCCGTTCCCGGAGCGCCGGAGGTGCTGGCATCACTGCTTGTATTGCTGGATTCGAGGCTCGGGTTACAGGACGTATTTTCGCTGCTGCAGATGGAACCGGTGCGCAAACAGTTTTCGCTGGATGGAGATGACGTGGTGCGGTTGTTTGAAGCCTGCCGGAAGGCGCGAATCTGCGCGTGTATTGATGACGACCATCGGCGCCGCCTGGGGCTGGAACCTTTTTTTGACAACACATGGCAGTTTGGACTGCAGCGTCTGGTACTGGGGATGGCCATGGACAGTGACCTGCCTTTTGAGGGGGTATCGCCGGTGTCTGCATATGCCGTGTCTGAAACCCTGCCCGCGGGTCAACTCATGGCGTTTCTGGATATTCTGTTTGAGCTCGCCCTACGGTGTGAAGGACAGATGACGATAGGGGAGTGGTGCGCGCTGCTCGACAGGTATCTGGTGATGCTGGTTTCCGATGCCGATGATTCGTTGCCGGCGGTGAGAGCCACCCTGCAGCAATTGTCCGGGCAGACGGAAGTGGCGGGGTTCGGCATTGGGATGGACTTTGCCGCAGTGCGGACCCTGTTGAAAAATCGGGTGACCCGACCATCGTTTTCTTCGGGTAGTGGCGGGGTGCGGTTTGCCTCATTTCGCAATCTGCGGGGGGAGTCTTTCAAGGTGGTGGCGCTACTGGGGATGGATGAAAAAAAATTTCCCACCGAAAGTCGAACCGCATCCTTCGATGTGATGGCGGAAAATCCCATGCCGGGGGACAGGGATCCACGCAACGATGGCTATCACATGTTTCTGGAGGCGGTCATGGCGGCCGCCCGACAGCTGCGGGTGTTTTATGGCGGGACTGCGCCGACAGGGGGTGGGGCGCCCAAGGTGTGCATGCCGGCGCAAACCCTCAAAAACGCCATTCTGGAGATGCGCGGCGACCATTCCCGTGAACCCGACAGTTATCCCCTTGTGGTGGAACATCCACCGTATTCACACGATCCGGTGTACTTCCTGGACAGTGCGGCGCCCTTTGTGAATTATCGGCGAACAGATTTCATGGCGGCTCTCGAAGTGCGTTCCATTGCTGCGGAAGGTGAGAGGGCAAGGGAGATTGCGCCTTTTGCCCCAGCCCACATCAATGCATCCGCTGACAGGCCGGATTTCACGATGACGCTGTTTGACTTTTTCAGCTTCTGGAAAAATCCCCCCGGATATTTTTTAACCCAGTGCCTCGGAATGGCCGATGTGACTCCGGGAGAACTGATTTCAGATTGCGAGCCGCTACAGCTCAACGGCTTGGATGAATGGACGGTGGGGCAACTGTGCATGGATGCGCTCATCGATGGCGCCACCGGGTGGGATGCGGTCTTTCAACGGGTTCGCGCCCTGGGCGTGGCGCCTTCCGGCAATCTGGGAGTGTTTCATGCACGACGGGTTTTCAACCGGGCCGAGCGAATCGCCGATGAAGTGTTGAAACTGCGCTCCGTTGCCGGCAGCAGCGAACTCGACGTGGATGTGCGGATTGCGACGCCGGCGGGTGGATTGCGGCTCAGAGGAGGCCTGCCGATATATAACGACGAACTGCTGGAATACAGCTACAGCGCAGTCAATGACAGCTTTATGCTTCGCTTTCTTTTAAAGTATCTCTGTGTGCGGCACCTGAGCGATTCAGACATGCCGTTGGGGGCAAAGTGGGTGGGCAGAAATCGGGAAAATGCAGTGCAGTACGGCATTCACCTTGAAAAAGACGAGGCCGATGCGCTGTTGCACAAGGTGGCGCAACACACCATCTGCGGGCTGCAACGTCCTTTGTTTTTCATTCCGCAGGAGGGGTTTGCCTATTGGAAGAAATATCAGAAAACCGCACCGGATAAAAAAGAGGCACTGCTTGAAGGGACCGTGGCTTCCATGATTCAGCAGCTGCAGTTGCAGGCGCCCGCCGAGTCCAGGGTTCTGGTACACACTGCGGCGCGTGAAGATCAACAGAGGGAGTTTCATCAGGTGACGCAGGATGTGGTGGGACCCGTATCGCTGTCTGTGAAAAAAGGAGAAGCCGGATGAAGCTTTTCGATGCCACACAACAGCCCCTTCTGGGGGTTCATCTGATTGAAGCCAGCGCGGGCACCGGTAAAACCTACAGTATCACCCTGCTGCTTCTGCGCCTGATAGTGGAACGGGGTATGCCCATTGACAGTGTGCTTCTGGTCACTTTCACCGAAGCGGCCACATTGGAGCTGAGAGAAAAGGTGTATCAGCGCATTCAGGATGCATTTGAATTTCTGGAGAATCGGGGCGCGCATACCGCACCGGACGACGCTGCTCTCTATGAAAAAATGATGGCGCGAGTGGACGGGAATGTGGCACGACGAAGACTGGCCGCCGCATTGCACGCCTATGATCGGGCACAGATTTTCACCATCCATGGTTTCTGCCAGAGAATGTTGACCGAACACGCCCTGGAAACCGGTATGGAATTCGGTATTGAGTTGAATACCAGCGATGAGGAATTTTTCGATACATTGGTGCGGGACTTCTGGTTGGCGTACTGTGCGGATAAATCCCCGTTGCTGATTGATTTGTTTTATCGGAATCAGGTGGGGGTGGACCGTCTGAAATCACTGGCCCGAACGGTTCACAGCAAACCGGATCTGGTGGTGCGAACCCAACGGAGCAGCCGGAACGCGGAGCAGCGATATGGGGCGGCGTATCGCCGTGCACGGCAACGGTTCCTGGAGTGCGAACGTCGTTTGGAGGGGGCATTTCTGCTGGCAAAGGGCATCAATCGGCGAAGCTATCGAAAAGATCTGGTGCCCAAATGGCTGGATGCGGTTCGCACGCTGTTTTCAGAATCGGAACCGTTAATCCTTCCTGAAAAGGAACATCCGCTGGAGAAGTTTTCGTATTGCCGGATTATTGAGTCCGCCACGGGCGACGAGGTGGAGATAGATGAGGTGGCGTTTTTCAGGGCGGTGGACGGCCTGTTGGAAGCCAGAGATGATTTGATGGGAGAAATCGAAACCCTGTATCGCATCTTTGTGTCGTACGTGGTTCGGATTCTTCCGGAGCGCAAAGCCGCCGGAGGAGCGCTGTTCTATGACGATTTGCTGTTGCGCCTGAAAGCGGCCCTGGATGGCGAGAGCCGGCAACGGTTGCAGGGAGCGATTGCAAAGCGATATCAGGCAGCATTGATTGATGAGTTTCAGGATACCGATGCCATCCAGTATCACATTTTCAGGGAACTCTTTGTTGCCTCGAAAATTCCCTTCTTCATGATTGGCGACCCCAAGCAGGCCATTTATGCATTCCGGGGCGGCGATATTTTTGCCTACATGAGCGCCGCCGGGGCCGCCCGGGAAAACACCTGGAATCTGGAAACCAACTGGCGCTCTTCGGCCGATTTGGTGCAGGCGGTGAACCACCTTTTTTCTGCTGTGGAAAATCCGTTTCTCTTTAACGAAATTGCCTTCCATCCGGTGAAGCCGCACCCGGGAAGCGAGAGTGTTTTTCAACACCGTGGAACAGAAATACCGGGATTTCAGTTTCTGTTCTGCCGTCGTACCCCGGATAACTGCAAGCAGTCCAGAGATGGAAAATGGAAACTTATTCCGGCCAGTCACCATGTTCATGTGCACCGCACCTGCGAGGATATTGGAGCCCTTCTGGATGGGACGTACACTATTGGCAAAAAGGCGATTCTGCCCAAAGACATTGCGGTGCTGACCCGCAGGAATGACCAATCCGTTCTGATGCGGGATGCGTTGCTGCAGCATGGCATTCTGGCGGTGGTCAGTCGGCGGGAGTCCGTTTTTGAAACGGTGGCAGCGCGGGAGATGTTTGAAATATTCAGCGCCATTGCCGATGCGCAACCGTCGCGAATCCGGACGGCGCTTTCCACCATTGCCTTTGGGTTTCGGGGACAGCAGATGTTTCAACTGATCACCGATACGGCACGGCTCGATCGGTGGCAGGGCGTGTTTGCCGATTTCAGAACACTCTACGAAACCCGGGGAATCGTGGCGTTGACCGGCGCGTTGGAAACCGTTGAATCCATTTCCGGCGACGGCGGGATGAAGGCCCGCATCCTGAAAACCGGAAACCGTCGGTACCTGAGCGATGTGATGCAACTTCTGGATATTTTTCGCCAGCATTTTTTTGCGCGACGGGTGCCGTTTGAACAGGTGATGGCGCAACTGGAAACGTGGTTGCAGCAGTTGCCCGGCGACGACGAGTTTGAAAGGCGGCAGGAGAACGCGGAAAACGCGGTGCAGATTGTTACCATTCACAAGAGCAAGGGGTTGCAGTATCCGGTGGTGTATCTGCCATTTCTGCTGATGGATGGCGCCGGCAGCGAGCCGGATGTACTGGTGTATCACGATGCCCGGGCGGACAATGTGGAAGTGTGCGATCTCAAAGTGAATCGGGATGAGGAAGCCACTTCGCAAAGGGAACGGGAAGATCGGGCAGAAAGTATTCGCCTTTTATACGTGGCACTCACCCGGGCACAGCATGTGTGCAGAATCGTGTTTGGCGCCTTTAACGGGTTGGCATCCTCCCCCCTTGCGTCTCTTCTTCCGGGGATGGATGGAATGGAAGAGGGGGAGATGGCGGATGCGGCCCTGTTGCAGAAGCTGGCCGACTTCTGTGGGAGCACCGGTGCGGCAGTGGTGACAGATGAAAATATTCCGCAGTGGGCGACAGAGGCGGGGGGGCAGGAGACCGGCGGTTCGGCCGACAGTGACGATTCTGACAACAGTGCGCAGCATGGGTTGCTGACCGTTGATGCGTCGTTTGAACCGCTGCGATTTCATCATTTTACCTGGACCGCCGACCCGGGAGCCAGAGGAGAAAGTTTTTCGAGTCTGACCGCGGGTGCGTCAATGCCTGCCACCACGGACGACGGGGGGAGTTTGGGGGAGGATTGGCCGCACCGGAAGCAGCCTGGTGCGGACATGGCAGCAGATGCGGCTTCCGACGATGGTCGCAATGAATTGAACAACGGGTTTATCGGGCTGAATGCCGCATTCGAAAAAGGACCGCGGTTTGGAAGCATGATTCACGATTTGCTGGAAGAATGCATCGGGAAGGACCCGGGGCCATCGGCCCTCTCCCGGAAAATCAACACGTTGCTGGCGGGGTATGGATTTGGCGGGGGGATGGATGCAACCCGGCTCGGGGAATGGGTGACGGATTTGCTGCGGACACCATTGACGGATGACGGTCAGCTGTGTCTTGGCCGACTCGATGGGGTGCGCATTGCGGAGCTGGAGTTTGTGATGTCGGTGGAACCGGGGGCTTCCCTGAATCCCACCGCATTGGCGGCGGCAATGATGACCGATGCGGACCCGCGGATACGGAACTATGAGGCCCATTTGCAGGAGTTGCAGTTCCCGGCGTTTCATGGGTTTCTCAAAGGATTCATTGATTTGGTGTTTGAATTTAACGGAAAGTATTTCATTGCGGACTATAAGACCAATGACCTCGGGGAGGATGCGGCCGGGTACGTGCCGGATGCGTTGAATCTGGATATGGCGCGGCATCACTATTACCTTCAGTATCATCTGTATACCCTTGCGCTGCATCGGTATCTGGGGCGCCACAAACCCGACTATCAGTATGAACGGGATTTTGGCGGCGTGTATTATCTGTATGTGCGGGGCATGTCGTCCGGCAAAAAAAATCGCTATGGTGTATTTTATGACTGTCCGCCGGCGTCACGCATTGATGCGCTGGACCGGATGATTCGCCGGATGGAAGGGGCGTCCCCATGAAGATGATCCAGACAGTTGCCGAAGATATTTATGCGCCGGTTGACATTCATTTTGCGCGCATGATGCTGGCAATGGTGAAGGAGACCGATGCGGTGGTGGCCCAGACGTTGAAACACCTGTTTTATCGGGCGCGACACGGGGATGTGTGTGTGAATCTTGGCCATCCGCAAACCCGGCAGCGCATCCTGACCGGGAACGCGGCACCGTTATCGGCGCAGGAGATGATTTCAGTTCTGTCTCAGAGTCGACTGATTGGAAATGGCGACGACGACGCGCCGCTGGTGCTGGACGACTCGGGAAGGCTGTATCTGCAGCGATTCTGGCAGACACAGGAACGGCTGGTGAGCGGGATTGTCCGCAGGAGCGTTCCCCCTTCACAGCCCCGGACAGATCCGGTGGCGTATGCGTGTGACCTGGCCGAGACTTCTGCATTCATGGCAATTACCGGTGGTCCGGGCGCCGGCAAGACAACGTTGGCAGCCACCATTCTTTCCCACCTGCTGTCTTTGAATCCCGCGTTTCGTATCTGTGCCTGTGCGCCGACGGGAAAAGCGGCCATGCGCCTCAAAGAATCGATATTGCGGTGTGTACAGGAAGAACGACTGACCCGCGTCTATTCGAGTGATATTCTGAATCGGCTGCCCGGAGAAGTGACCACCATTCACCGTCTGCTATCGCCCATCGGCAGTACCGGCCGGTTTCGCTACAACCGCGAGCGGAAGCTTCCGGCGGATGTAATTTTGCTGGACGAGGCGTCGATGGTGGATTTGGAGTTGATGACGGCAGTGTTTGATGCGGCATCGGAGGATGCGAAGATAATATTGCTGGGCGATCAGTATCAGCTCAGTTCCATCGAGCCGGGACGGGTACTGGGGGACATCTGCCATGGGGCAACTCTTGAAACGCCGGGAAAAAATGCCCACGTGGCCCGCTGCATTGTGTCTCTAACCGGGAGCCATCGATTTCAGCGCGACAGTGGCATTGCCCGACTGGCCGATGCAGTGAATGCCGGCGACCCACAGAAATCGGTTTCCATTGCCACGGAGGGTGGTTTTTCGGATGTGACTTTTGTGAACCTTCGAAATCCGGATGCCCCCCGTCTGCTGGCAGAGCTCGCCGCGTCGTTGTATCTCGATGGCATCCGGTCGACCGAACCCGCAGAGAAATTGGCGCACCTCGATGCGGCCAGACTTCTTTCCCCGGTGAATTATGGTCCCTTTGGCGTGCATGCCATCAACCGGATGGTGGCATCGCATCTCGCCGACAATGGGTGGATAACCCCGAATGGCGAGGTGTACGAACACAAGCCGATTCTCATTTCGAAAAATGACTATGGTGTGTCGCTGTTCAACGGAGATACCGGCGTGATATGCAGCGAAGGAAATCGCCTCTGGGCCTGTTTCGGGGGACCCGACACGGCGGTTCGAAAGCTGCCGGTGTCTGTGGTGAGGTATCATCTGCCGGCGTATGCCACCACGGTTCATAAAGCGCAGGGGAGCGAGTTTGACCACATTGTGCTGGTGTTGCCTGAAACCGAATCCCCCATTCTCACCCGGGAGCTTTTCTACACCGCCATCACCCGGGCGAAACGAAAACTGACCATTTTCACCACGCCGGAGACCATCTCTCAATGCACCGCGAATCCCACCCGGCGCACTTTTGCCACGGGGCACCGTCTCTGGACCGAGGCCTGAAAAGGGGACAGCGCAACCGACTACATAAAGCGTTGGATGCATATGGACTCGCGACCGTGTCGTCTGGCAAAACGCGTTTACACCGGTCGTTTTTTTGAAAAATTGGCATACTTGTACTACATTTATTTGAATACACTATGAAAATCACAGAAATACAATCTACTGGTTTCAATACGTCAATACTTGCCGGAAAGACAATATATCTCACATCACTTGGTGAAGCGACCGCTGAACCGTATTTCAGGGAAGTGATGCTGGGCATGATCCAGTCGCTGGTGGACAGCGGTATTTCACCCGACCATGTGCTGCATGTGAAGGCCGCGCCCACAGAGTTTGAGGACGCAATCCGCTACCTGATTCAGCATAGAATAGCCGGTCTGTTTCTCTCCACCGATTTGGACCACGATACGGCCAGAACCATCAACGGTCATATCCGACGTGGCAAGCTGGATGTCATTTCAGTGGATACCGATGCGCCGAATATTGAACGCCTGTATTGTTTCGGATCGAATAACAGTGAAATGGGGCGGTTGCTGGCCACCCAGTTCGTTCGAGATATAAGAAGCGCTGCTGCCGGGAAACATACCGGGTTTTACAGAATACTGGGAAAAATGGGTGTTGTGAGCGGGATGGGGCTCATTGTTATCGGGAACAAGCTGAGTCACGTTGAGCGAGCACAGGCGATTTATCGCGAGATTCGTCGGGAGCTGCCCTGGATGGATGTGGTCACCCTGGTGGAAACCACGAAAGGGTGGAACATTATCTCGAATATTCAGGGCGGGATTCAGAAGGAACTGCTGGATGACAGGTATGGAGATTTGGCAACGGCGGTTACCATGGCCGCCCAGGGGAAGCATGTATATGGCGTGTTCACCCCCAGGGCGCCCGGGACGGCGGAAATTGAGACAGTGATACGGGATTTGGTCGAACGGGAGATTTCGCCGGGAAAACAGATGCAGCGCAGTACCGCGATTTACGGTACAGATCTGACATTGGAAACAGCCAATATGATGGAGGAAGGTCGTGTGCGGGGAACCGTGTTGCAATCGCCGGGATTCATGGGATATCTGGCCCATCTGACCATGATGCATGAAAACCGACATCCCGGTTCGCTGGTTCACAACAGCCGGAAGTTATTGAGCAGGGTAATTTCGTTGCATTTTGCCGCACATCCCCAGCTTGAGAATTCGCTGATTGGCAAGCAGTTATCTGCCATGCGAGCGGAATTGGAGAGCGAAACGGGGGAGGATATTGTCCCTATCTTTTATACGCCGGTCAGGCATGTGGATGGGTATCGACTCAGTACTCAGCTGTTCTCCCTTCTGCAGTATACCCAGGGGGCGTTTCTGGAAGCCACCTCGCATCTTGGTGCGCAGCACGCCGCGCTTTCCACGATTAATGCCGAACTGGAATCTCAGAAGGTAGTTCTGCAGGAGCAGGCGGCGAGACTGGCACAGTATGGGCTGGTGGAAGGGCTGTACCTGTATACAAAGAATACCAGAGGAGAGTTCACTTCGGTGAGTCCACAGACCGTAGCGTTGCTCGGGGCACAGCACGAAAGCGAGATTCTGGGAAAAACCGACGCAGACCTTCAACTGAAGGGGGCGGATCCCCGATATCTGAGCAAGGTTCAGGCACTGGTGGCTCAATATGAGAAAGATGAACGGCGAGTACTCGAAGAGGGAATACCTGTCATCAAAGTGGAGGAAACGCTTGATCGGATGTCGGGCAACGTCATTTATCTGAGGACCATGAAGCTTCCCATAAAGGATGAAAGGGGAATCATTGTTGGCCTCACCGGAATCAATATGGATGTCACCCAATTGATGCAACTGCAGAATTCAATGCTTGCATCATACGAGGGAATGCCCGACAGCGTGCTGACCAGCAAAGTACAGTATCGGATTGGCGATTCACCGCTGGCCATCATTGAAACCGCCAACCGGTCCGCCAGAGCGCAACTCCACATCTACGATGAAAAACCCGGGGGGAAGACCAGTATATCCTTGCTTTTGCCGGCGCATGTTCTCGAAAATGAACGCGCATTTCTGTTGAGCGGCGTCAATCAGATTGACATCCCTGAAGTGTTTATTGTCGGTGGAAACAGGCGATGTTATCTGAGCAGTCGTATTGTCACGGGGACGGATTCAGAGAAGCGGCCGTCTGCGTTTCTGACGTATCATAAGGACGTGACGGCGCTTGTGACTTCGGCCATCGCGATGAATGAAGCGGCGCATCAGATTGCGTCGACCAGTGATGAACTGGCGGTGTCCACGGAGGAGTTGCACAGAACAAACGTTTCCATGGAGACCCTGGTTCACGAAGTGTCCTCATCGGCGCAGCGGACCAGAGAGTTCCTGTCCAGTCTGATGAAAGATATCAAATTCATTTCGGACAGTTTCAATCTTCAGTCCCAGGAAATTAAACAGCGAATCCGGGAACAGGCGCGAAAGGTGAGTGCATCCATACGGCACCAGAACAACGCCACCCGGCAGATTGCGGGATTCGTGAAAGTTCTTGAAGAATTTGTTGATCGTACCGGTATCCTGACATTGAATGCAGCGATTGAAGCGGCCTCCGCCGGAGACCAGGGGCGGGGATTCGCTGTCATTGCGGATGAAATTCGAGGTCTGTCCAATCGGTCCAAATCTTCGTTGAAGGAAATCCAGCAGCAGATGAATCAGATTACCGAGAGCAACGATGAACTCAACACCACGATAGAGAATGTTCTGCATACACTGCAAAGTATCATCACAGATGTGTTCTCAACCCTGGAGCAGAATCTGGAAAAGCCAATCGTTTCCGCGCTGACTGTTTCGGACAACATGAACGTGCTGGCGAATCATGCGGAAAAAGCGGCCATTGGCATTGTACAGATTGGGGTATCGACCAACGAACTGTCGAAGACCGCCAACTTCCTCAGCGAGACTGCCGACAACCTGCTGATGATCACCGTGGAGCATCTCGAAAAATTCCGACAACTCCTCAAGGAAGTGTAGGGCCGAGGCACGCCTCGCCCCCAACCATGGTGCCGATAAATGCCGGGATGCGCCCTGTCCCTGTAGGGCGAGGCACGCCTCGCCCATCACCATGGTGCCGATAAATGCCGGGATGCGCCCTGTCCCTGTATGGCGAGGCATGCCTCGCCCTCAACCAAGGTGCCGATGAATGCCGGGATGCGCCCTGTCCCTGCAGGGGCGAGGCATGCCTCGCCCATCACCAAGGTGCCGATGAATGCCGGGATGCGCCCTGTCCCTGTAGGG
>JBNKCR010000060.1:0-32473 GCA_050287845.1 Polyangia bacterium | reverse complement strand
CGCACCGGGAAATTCTCAGATTTTCCCCAAAACCGCACCGGGACAAATCCGCCAGTCGCCGAAAAACCCGCGTCGGCAAAGTCGCTTTTTGGGGCAAAAACCCGTGCAGGAACCTGTATTCGGGAAAAAGTGCTGGATGCGACCGACAACGTCACTGACACAAAGTACTACGCCTGGGGTCTGGACTTGAGTCAGAGCACGCAGGGCGCCGGTGGCGTCGGTGGACTCGTCGCAATGATGGATGGGGATGCGGGTACGACGTATTATTATGCGTATGATGCGAACGGAAATGTGGGGCAGCTGGTGGATGGGAGTGATGACAGCATCGCCGCAAGGTATGAATATGATGCGTTTGGGGGGGAGATTGTGGCTGATGGTGTGATGGCGGGGGAGAATGCTTATCGGTTTAGCACGAAGTATTTTATTCCGGAGCTTGGGGTTTATGACTACGGGTACCGGCTGTATGGACCGCAGCTGGGGCGTTGGTTAAACCGAGACCCAATGGGTGAAGAAGGCGGATTGCAGCTTTATAGCTTCTTGGCAAACAATCCGTTGAATGATGTGGATGTGTTGGGACAGGTGGGATTGTTTGGTTGGATTTCACAATGGTGGAATAGCTTAACCGGCAATGGCGACGCGCCAATTGAGTCGACTCCGAGGACGCCGCAAGACCTCGTTAGAGAACAGGCGGCCGATGAAATTATGCCCAGAGATGTATACAACGCCGGTAGTGTACCTGACGGCCAAGGCGAGCATGGATGGCATTTTGAGTCCCCGTGGGGTGACGACGACAAGGGTTTTAATTACTATTATTTGGACAAGAATAGTGGTGAAATGGTAGCCTTTAAGGCGTATACGGAATGTCAACGGCAACTTTTACAAAAGTACTTTGGTCCGGATATTTCAGGCGACTATTGGTTTGATGGGCCGATACAATCAGTACCTTCCCCCATCGATTTTGTCGTATTGGGCAATATTGGGACTTCTGTTGTGAGGGCGTCTGTCAGAGCCTTGACCGGGAAAATCGGTGGTAACGCTTTTCGAGTGTCACATACAGTGTACGGTTCTGCAATACGAGAAGAAGCGAGTGTAGGGTATATGGGTGACGCTGCGGGGAGGGGCCAGCGGCTTTTAACGACAGGAAATACTGTTCCAAACGCAGGAGGAAAAATTACTTCATTCGTTACGCAACAAGAAAAGACATATTATCGTGTATATTCTGGAGATAGTACTCGTGGTAGTTTCCTCACTTTAGTTAAACCTCGGAGTAGCGCATACGCACGGGAAGCACTTGCTTTACCGCCAGGAAATCAAGCTAATTATGTTCAAGAGGTTTTCGTGCCCGCAGGTGTTCGCCTCCAGCGGTCCCGAGCGCTTCCCGCTTTTGGTCATAGAGGTGGAGCAGAGCAGTTTCAACTATTGGAAATGATACCAAATTCGAGCTTTGGGTCAGGGGTCCCATTTAAATGAACTTCAGTAAAATCGATCCTATTATTGAAAAATGGTCTTTGCATAGCGGAATACCATTATCGACCAACTATCAGGGTGTCGAAGTACGTTCATTTGAATTGGTTGGTTCAGTTGGGCGAGCGCAAATATGGGTGGAAGTCGACGACTGCATAACCGTTCAAGTGTGGAATTACCGAAGAGATAAGAGAAAGATTCTTGCCACTGAATCTTCATTGTTGTCAGTTCTCGACGAAGCACTTTGCATTGCTAAAAGTTGGTGTAACGCCCCAACCACCCAACCAAATGACGAATAGCGATTGACGCTTTTTGCCGCCGGAAATCTGTTTTCGTGGAGGAGATGGGGACGCTCCCAATTAGTTCAACTGTAAATCCTCGCCGTAGTCCGTCTATGCAAACTTGTGAAAATCTGCAGACTTGGAATTTTTCAAGGAGGTGTCGGGATGACATTGGATGTGCCGAACGGAGCGCACTGCCCGCCGAGGAGGGAACAGGAGCTGCCCGAGCCTTTGGCGCGGGCAGCGTGGGAGTCATTCTCCAGCGAGATTTAAAGCAGTATTCATGAGGTCGGGTGCGATGCGAAATCCTGTTTTCAGCAGGTCTGTCAGAAGCGGTTTAATTTTATCGACAACACCGGCCTTTTTTGCCCGAAGAATAACGCCAAGGGTGCCGCATACCTTAACAGACAGAGTTTGAGCACATTTTCTTGCGGCAAGGTCATCAATGATCGCCTCGTAGTTTTGATTTGCGAGAGCCCAGCTGATGACATGTGTTTCGCCCATTCCCAAATCCCAGTTTTGTACGATGGGATTGGGCATTGCTTCCCTGACATACTGATTGCCGCTGTTTTCGATCCACGTCCTGGCGGGGTCGTTTTGTGGCCCCATGTTAATCTCATCGATGACGCCCTGAGGAATGACCATCGTATCGGAGACGTGAACCAGCAGATCGATTTGATTTATTTTTCCAAGAACAATCAGTGGAGAAGCATTTACAACCCAGAGCTTAGTCACGTGCAAATTCCTGTGTCAGTTCTTCCGATGTGGTTTGAAATGGCGAGACCTTGAACTTAACCAGGGCATCCATGAATTCCTGTCTGCTGAGTCCTGCTATTTCTGCCCCCTTGGACTGTGAAACCATTCCGGTTTCGTACCATTTGACAGCCGCCGCCACGCGCATTTCTGTGACGAAGGACTCCGGAGTCTGCTTGAGAGACGAAAATACGGATTCCGGTAAATCTATTGAAACATGTACACTCATGTAATTAACTCCTTATCCCTGATGCTGAGCCACAAATGACTCGACTACATCAATGATTTTTTTCTGCTGGTGCCTTGGCAGTTTTGAAACAGCTTCAAATACCTTTTTAGCCTTTCCCGTGGGGCCTGCACCTCTTTGCGGGCTTTTTTCCAGTCCCAGCAGGTGGTCGATGGAAACACCGAGCGCTTCAGCCAGTGCAGTGAGCTGCTCTGGTTTCAGAGCCACCGGTTCTCTTTCCCACCAGCTTAACGCTCTCTGGGAAATTCCCAGCTTTTCAGCCAGATCGCGCTGGTTTAATCCAGCCGCCTCTCTGGCTTCCACAAGGCGTTCCCCAAACGCCGTTCGTTTTCTTTTTGTAGGTCTGCCCATAGTCATATCCCGAGTATACACCGGGTTTTTCGGATTATAGGAAAGTACTCGCATACATATACGTGATACGTTAAAGTGGGTGGCATGTCAAATAGTAACATTTTTTCTTGACACTGATTCTGCAGGGAGGAGCGCGATGAGCATGGTTTCATACGACAATATAGTGTTTCCAAAAGAGTTTTGCGGGGTGCGCGACAGCGGCAGCGATGAATACGACAAATGGCCGGATTACGAGGCGCTGCTGGACATGATGTCTCGGGAGTTTTTGAAGGATCGGTATGCGCTGTGTCTGCAGCTAAGGATGGGGGACGAGGTGGTGTATGAGTTTCCGAAGGTGCCGTGTCCGGCGTTGTTTCTGGAGCAGCTGAAGATGGGGAAGGTTTGAGATGGGGCGGATTCCTGATGTGGAGATAGAGCGGCTAAAGAGGGAAATACCGGTGGCGCGGCTGGCTCGTGAGGCGGGTGTGGTGCTGAAGCAGCATGGTGAGGAGCTTTTGGGGCTGTGTCCGTTTCATGATGATAAGAGTCCGTCGCTGGTGATTAATCCGTCGAAGAATCTGTGGCATTGTCTGGGTGCGTGTCAGGCGGGGGGGAGTGTTATTGACTGGGTGATGCGGGCGAGGGGGCTTGCGTTTCGGGATGCGGTGGGGGATTTCGTCGGGAAGGAACCCCCTCAAATCAAAGGCGAATACCGCATCACCTTCGGTGATCGCAGCTGGCGCATCTGCGGGATTGAGCGGAACATGTCGTTTGATGTGCTTCGTGTGAATGTGCTGGTGTCGTAGGGTGAGATATTTCATGTGGATACATTTGATTTGTACAATGCGCGTAACGGCGCCAGCGTAAAGTCTGTCTTTCGTGTGACCGATTTCGAATGAGCGATACAAGTTTCAGTTGATCAACGCAGCACCCATTGTCCTGTCGAATGAAGGGATCTCACCGGCGCTGCAGTTGGTGAACCCGAACATCCGGGGTATCATTTTGGGCTCGACAATCTCCGTTACATTGTTTATCCTTAAATGAAGAAAATTAAATTGATATTATATTTCGAATAGTTAGGTGTTTTGCAGTGGGACATCCATATGCCGACCGCTGATCAGGTGAAATAATTTCAATACTGAGCATGAAACCAACCAGCCATGATCACCAACGATGTGGTTTCCGGGAATGTAACGGCATTCTTGCCGGATGCGCGGTTGCAGTCTTCATTCTGGTACATGCCTTTGCGATGGCTTGCTATGCCGAAGAAGATTTTGTATCCGACGCTGGGGATCGAAGCGAATATCCGAAAATACTGATGCTGGAAATTGCGGGAGCTGCGAAGCCCGATGCCAGCCTGTATGACGCATTGCTCGCTCAACTTTCTGCTTCACCAGTGACCATTGACCGGACTGAAGTCTCCGGGGAAGTAAATTTTAACGCAGATCCCATCGGGCACGCGGCCAGGCTGGCCACCCAATACCATGCCGGAATGGTATTCTGGATTGACGACGCCGTAATTTGTCGGCTGCATTTTTACATTCCCGATGCCAAAGGCGGGAAAATAAACAGTCGTCGGCTCAATCTTTCCCGGAATACCTCCTGGAGTCGTACACAAATTATTGCAATCGCAGCGGCCAGCATGGTGGACGGGCTGCTTGTGAGGCATCGCATCAGGCCCGTTGAAGAAAAAATGCCAGTTCCTGCTTCGGACAGGTCGGTCGTTCAGGTGGAAGAACCCAGAGAAAAGACGAATCGGTTTGAATTCTCCGCGGGATATGCGGGAGACCTCTTTGCCAGCGAACAGTTCCGGCATGGCGTTTCTGCCGGTCTGGGCGGGTTTGTTACCGAGCATGTGATCTTTTCAGCCGCACTTATCTGGTACGTTCCGACCTCCGTACGAACCGACGAGTTTGAATTGACAATTCAGTCGCGGACAATCGATGTATCTGTTGCTGCGCGGTGGGACCTTGCCCCCCTGGAGTTCCGAATGGGTGCCGCCTGGCAGCTTGATTTGCGTTCCGTTTCAGTGAAGTCCCGAGCGATGGATTTTTTCGCAGCGCCGGATGATTTCCGGGCGGTCAGCACCGGTATGCCTTTTATTGCGGCAGTGTGGAATCTGAATCGCTTCGTCAGTGTGGTGGGGCGGATAGGTGCGGGATTCGCTGTGAATGATACTGTATACAAAATCCAGAGGAGCGATGGCGATTCCGGTGAATTGTCACCACATCATGTCCGACTGACCTATTTACTGGGGTTGATTATCCGGATGTAGCCGATCTTGCGTCACGGAGCTGGCGCTGTTCCAGCTGTTTGAGTCGACCACGGACCTTCTTTATATGCGCACTGCCGGGGTATTGTAGAATGAATTTGCGTAAACTTTCGGTTTCCCGGTCAGCATTGCCGAGACGTCGATGAGACTCCGCGATACCCAGGAGCGCTTCCTCCGCCAATGGGCCATTGGGGGCTCGCCGCTGATAGCTGCTGTAGTGGGTCAGTGCATCATTGGGTGCTCCCAGATGGCGAAGTTCAATCTTGGCCAGACTGATGAGAACCGGCAGCGACTCCGGTTTATTTGAGTGATGCGACAGTATCTGTCGGTAGTTCGTCCGGGCACACTCCCAGTCCTGATCGATGAGACACGATTGGGCAGACTGGAGGATAACGTGCAGGCGGTCGTCATTTTTTTTATGGGTTCTCAAAGTCCTGGCTTGTGCGCTGGCGGCGTCTGCGGATTCAGCCGCATTGTCGCTGTCCGATATATCCACATCTGTAGCAGTGTCAGCCATTGACGCAGCCGGTTCCGTTTCTCCCGATATATCCCCTCTGTCACTGTTGTCAGATTTTGATTTCAAAAGAATCTGACGCAATGTATCGGCATGCGCAGCTGAAATGGACAGACTATAGACACGTCCGGATACCAACTCTGCACCATACCCTGACGGTACCTCGTATGGGTCTGCATCGCCGGCGGATGGCGTAACTTCCACTATGCCTCGGAACACTTCGACCCAGGCATTGTCATCATCCACATGAACCGTAAATAAGGTGCCCTTTACCCGCACATCCCCCAGGGGGGTCGACACTGTCACCCGCCGTTTGTTGGGGCGATGGGGGTCGACCAGTAACCCGACTGTTCCTGCCTGTAACGAAATTCGAACATCTCGGTTGCCTGCATCAGCGGGTTCCTCCCGATTTGCCATGTTGACCGGAGGGGAAGTCCCGTCGCAAAGGGACATCAGCACACCGGGCACCAGAGCGGTAGGGGTCGACGGCGAACATTGAAGCGCCTCTGGTCCCTCATACATCGTATCTGGCGAGAGTACATAGACTCCAACCACGCTGATGATCGCCAGGGCGGCAATTGCCGCGGCCGTAATGGCCCACCTCCTGGGAATCCCGGCGATACGGGCCGACCGCTCCTCCCTCGCTTTGCGGGTCACACTTTGAACTGCGGCGTTAAGTTCGTCTTCCGACAGCGTTACTGGTAATCGGAAGAGATTGGATGCCAGGTTTACAAAGTCCGAACACTCGGGGCACTGGGACAGATGCCCCGTCAGGGCCTGTTCCATAAATTTCGGAAGTGAACCAGAAACTTCCTTATCCCAGATTGTCATGACATGATCACATGATATCCTGTTGATGGGGTGGTTGTGTAATTCGGTCATGAGATTTCCTCCAATATCTCTGTCCGAAGACTCGGATTCTTATCCAGTATCGACCTAAGTTCCTTGTAGGCCGTTCTGAGCCGGTCTTTCACCGTGTTCGGGGATACTTCAGTGAGCTCCGCCACTTCGTGAACTGTATATCCGTGAGCAAGGTGAAGCAATAACGCAACTCGTCGTTTCCATGGCATTTTTTGTAAATGTGCTATCAACTTTTCAAACATTGACCGACGGGACAGTTCGTTTTCCATACGGTCATCCAGTGGTGATTTTGTGTCCGACATCGGAACAAATCTTGTAATCAGGCGCTGTTCCCGTTTCGCCAATCTGATGGCGGCGCGACACGTAATGCGCCCGGCCCAGGCATCGAGGCTTCCTTCGCCACGAAACTTATCCAGACTCTTTAGTATCTGCAACGCAGCGATTTGGGCCACATCATCAGCCATACTTCTGTCTCCCACAATTGTGAGTGCCGTTTGAATGATTTTCGGATACAACCTCCGCAACAGCTCTTCTTCTGCCCCCGGGTCTTTCAGAGCAGTCCGCGCAAGATGAATATCATTCAAAAACAAAGTCGATGTATTTTCTTCAACCATAAATTTTTAATATCCGAAAAACCAAGTCTTCTCAAATTTATGAGGAGGCCATTTAGAAATAGCGGGCGGAATTTTATTATATTAATAAAAAATTCCTCCTGTTGAAAAATATTCCGGGAAACGGGTCAGCGGGCGTTGCTGAGCAGCCCCAGATGATAAAATTCATTGTCGGTGTTCGAATCCCTGACCAGTCCGCTATACAGGAATTGCGCGCTGGATATATCAGTAGTCATCGTTTCATCCGGGTTCCAGCGAAGCATTTCGCCATGGACGATGCCAAATGTGGACCAGTCAGAATTGGTGGAATTGTATTTGGTTGCGAAAGAATTGTCAATCGTGTCGGCCAGTGGGCTCCAGGAACCATCCAGCCGGTCTGACGACCACGCACGGTAATATCGCCAGTCGTCCTGATTCGGGCCAATCGCTGATACCAGCAGCAGATATTTGTCGGTGCCGTCCATTCTGTACACGTTGCAGGCGTCATACAGCACGAACCGGTTATCGTTGTCCTGTATTACGATTTGAGTACTTCCCTCGAATCCATTCGGAAAATCGATTTTGGCTGTCCTTGCGCGATACAGAATGCCGTTGAGCCCGGTGAAAAACAGGTAACAGTCGCTGTCATCGCAGATAATCCAATAATCGTAACCCGTATCTCCGTTGTTTGTGAGTAACGGCGGAACAGGCATAAAAGCAACGGGCGCCGTCCACATGGAGATATCGGTCGGGTCTGAACTGACCGAATATACCGGTTCCTGATGCTGGTATATCAGATACCATGATAGCCTGAATTACTGATTCTTGCTGAATCCCGTCCCTCGACGCCGGTGTTGCACAATACAATCAAAACCATGTACTGCTGATTCACTGCAGAATCATCAGGTGTATTCCGCCCGGTATTGTGTTACTGATGCAACTCAGAAAAAAATGACGCTTTTATAATACCGGAGGTATGGATGAAACTTTTTGAATTGACGATGATGAGGTGCTTTATTTTACTGGTTCTTCCAATGGTGATCGGGTGTTCGGACGACGGCAATGGTGGCAATGCTTCCAATGACGCTGATAGCGATACGGATACGGACAGCGACACGGATGCGGATACGGACAGCGATACGGACGCAGATTCGGACAGTGATACGGACACAGATACAGACGCAGATTCGGACAGTGATACGGACACCGATACGGACGCAGATACGGACGCAGATTCGGACACAGATACGGACACCGATACGGATGCGGATACCGATACGGACACGGATGCGGATACGGATACCGATACCGATACCGATACAGATACGGGCAGTGATCCGGAGGTCATCGTTCCCACTGAACCCATTGCCTGCGAAGGGGGTGACGGTGGAGATGTGAATGCGGAGATTCGGTTGAATGGCAATGATATTCAGAGCGACAATGTGAATGGGCTGACATTTAAAGGGTTTGGTGTGCTCAGCGCCAATGGCACCAGTGCACTGCTGATGGATTATAAGGCTGCGCATCCAGAGGCGTATCAGGAACTTCTTCAGATTCTGTTTGGCGGGGACAACCCGGTCATGACCCATGTGAAGATTGAAATGGGAAATGACCGGAACAATTCCACGGGGCCGGATCCCGCTACGATGCGGATGTCGAATGAGGCTGCGAATGTGGCGCGACATCCCGGTTTCCAGCTGGCGGCCGATGCCAAAGCGGTGAATCCGGATGTGAAAGTCAGCATTCTGCGCTGGCATGCGCCCGGATGGGTCAAAAGTGACGACGATATATATACATGGTTCAAGAATACCATATTGGCTGCCTATCGGACATATGGGTACATGACGGATTATGTGAATCCCGGTGAAAACGAACGTGGTCCCAATTTTAATTGGACAAAAGACTACGCATCCAGGGTGAGAACCGACAGCACGGGATTCGACAGCAGCGAAGAACAGGCGCTGTATAATTCCATTCAGTTGATTATTTCGGATGAATCCCACGCCCCTTCCTTTGGGGATGACATGGTTTCCGATGCATCCCTTAGAGATGCGGTGACAGTATCTGCCTACCATTACTTCACTGACGACGATGGCGGCGGCAATTTCAAACGGCTCGCTGAAGAGTTTGACGAGGAAGTATGGAACAGCGAGGCACAGGCCACATTCAGCAACAGCGCATTTCGCCCCAACAATAATATGAGAGATCCGTCCGTACCCGGTACTGGCATTGGTGGCACCAACGGCCCCCTCGAAATGGGCAACACCATCATCAAGGGGTTTGTTAAATCCAGGAGAACGCATTTTATTTACCAGCCCGCCATTGGCTCATTCTATGAAGGTGGTCAGTATTCCTATAAAGAACTGCTCAGCGCGCGGGATCCCTGGTCCGGGTGGATTCATTACGATGTCGGTATTCAGGTGCTCAGGCATTTCAGCTGGTTCGCGAAGACGGGTTGGGAAGACGACAGCAATGGCAGAGGTATCTGGAGAGTGGTCCCCCAGGCAAGCGCGAGCGGTGCGACAGGGACCAATCCAGTGAGTGGGCGAAATGGCATTCCCAACTACCTCACCCTCGCCTCTCCGGATAGGGAGAATTTTTCAACGGTACTCATGAACGACAGCGAGTACGAACGCATATACCGGATTGAAGCGACCAACATGGCTTACTCCGACAATCCGCCGCTGGAATTGTGGGAAACCCGTGCCGCCGATGACGGGAAAGCGTTTAACAGCAACTACATGAAATATCTGTGCAGCCTCGCGGCGGATGGCAGTGGCGCATATACCATCAGGGTAAAACCGTATTCGGTGGTCACGGCATCGACACTGACCAATTGGGACAGCGTTTCGCACCATACGCCACTTCCTGTTGAAGGCACGCGAACCGTATTGGATACCAACGAATCCGGTGTTGAACAGGATACATCAGACAATATTCTGTATGCAGATGATTTTGATTACTCTGATATGACCGTACCCACCTTTGGGGCGGGGGGAGAGATAACCGGCGAAGAAAGCTTTATCGACTCCCGTGGTGGCGCAGGAGGGTTGATACCGCGATACACCAGTGATCGCAATGGCGCCTTTGAAGTGGTGCAGGTCGGAGGAGACAACTGGGTCATGCGTCAACAGGTGGATGAGTCCACCATGGGACTCGGGGCAACCTGGAACAATGGTGACCCGCTGACCGGAATCGGCGACAGTCGTTGGATGAACTACCGGGTCAGCGTGGATGTATCTTTTGAACACGACAGTGTGGAGGGGGGAGATAACTATGCGGCAGTGGGCGCCAGACAGCAGGGCGGTGGCAATTCTCATACCCTCAGTGGTACGCCGTATGCGTTCCGATTCTGGTTTGACGGCGGCTGGTCCATGTGGATGGACGGGGAGACTGTGGCATCAGGGAATGTGACCGATGGGACAATCAGTGGGTTTGATACCGCTTACAACGCATGGCACAATATTGCCCTGGAAGTGGTGGAGAACCAGGTGACCGCTTACGTTGACGATGTGGAGGTCCATAGCTTTTCCGATTCCAGACCCCGGTTGTCCGGACGCATCGACCTGGCCAGTGGATATTATCCCACACTGTTTGATAACCTGAAAGTGGAAGCGATTGACGGTTATCCGCCGTATTATTCGGAATTTCTGGATAATTTGGAGATGCACGACTTGAGCGATCCACCTGTGGCGAAACTGATATATGGCGGGGGATGGGCCCATGAAAACGGCAAGAGCATGTACAATGTGCAGCGATCGCTTTCTACCAGCTCAGGAACTGGATCGACATTGTCGTATGCTTTCAGTGGCACCGGCGTGGACATTCTGGGACCCAATGACGGCTCCGCGCAATTGGAAGTAACCGTTGACGGAGAGGTGGTTGACGGTTCTGCCGGAACTATGGCATCTGGAGAATTCGGTCAGACCTATACGCTTCGGGGCCTTGATGATGGCGACCACACGGTGCAGTTTAAAGTGAATGGCGGACGACTGGTGGTTGATGCGGTTGCGGTAGTCCCTGCGGCCCGGTAGCGACGTCCTGATAATGACGCCCTGTCATCGAACCTTCCTGATTGTGTCGTTGGTGAACCACGGTATTGCGAAAATGGAACTGCCATGAATGTAATGCAGACATATGCATTCAAGGAAGGTGAGATATAATGAACGTTTCAGGGACGATTTGGAATTCGGTGGAAGTCGGTTTGGGGTGGGCGGGACAAGTATTCTGCAATGTGGTGAGGGCGAATGCAGGGACGACGCGCGTGGGTGCACGTGGGCTGCTGGTTCTGCTTTTACATGCGTGTATTCTGGGCGGTGGGATGGTCTCGTGCGGTGAATCTGAACCGGGAAATGACAGCAGTGATTCCGGAAGTCGTACCAGCGATACCGACACGGACACGGATAGCGACACGGATACAGACACAGACACAGACACGGACGGCGATAGCGATAGCGATACAGACGCGGATACGGACAGCGATAGCGATAGCGATAGCGATACAGATACGGATACGGACACGGATACGGATACGGATACAGATACGGACAGCGATAGCGATACAGACACGGATACAGATACGGACAGCGATAGCGATACAGACACGGATACGGATACGGACAGCGATAGCGATACAGACACGGATACGGATACGGACAGCGATAGCGATACAGACACGGATACGGATACGGACAGCGATAGCGATACTGATACGGAAGCCGACAACGGTTTCGTTTGTCCTGAGGCGCCCACTGCCTTTGACAACCCAATCATTCGTTACGATGGCGTAAACCCACTGGAAGGTCCCGGCGAACAGTTATTTACCGCGGATGGCGCGGCGCTGGTATGGAACAACAAAGTATATCTGTATACCGGGCATGACGAACAGGAAGTGGGGGGCAGCGGGTACCGGATGTTCGACTTCCTGCTGTTTTCGAGCACCGATATGGTGAACTGGGAGAATCTGGGCGCAGTGATGCGGTACGATGTCTTCAGCTGGGCACGGGGCGGAGATACGGGAAATGCCAATGCCTCCCATGTGATAGAGCGGGACGATGAAACCGGCAATCCGAAGTTTTATTTTTATGCGCCAGTGGAAGGTGGGCAGAGTGAGTGGGGCATCTCCATCGGAGTGGCTGTGGCCGATCATCCCGAAGGACCATTCAGTGATGCGAGGGGGATTCCGTTGATTTTTCTCAATGATACGGCGCAGTGGGCGGATCACGAGTGGCGCAATCTGGATCCGGCCGTGTTCATCGATGACGACGGTCGTGCTTATCTATATTGGGGCAACTCCGATTTATACTGGGCAGAACTCGAAGCGGACATGATTCACCTGAAGGGGGAGACGTATACCACGGCGGCGGATGGCACTATGGAGAACAGGGACATCAGCACCGTAACGATTTGGCATACGGATACACTGACCAACTACACCGAAGCGCCATGGGTCACCAAACGTGGAGATCTGTATTATATGACTTATGCCTCTGATTTTCCCGAAACGATTTCCTATGCGACATCATCGTCCCCCCTTGGGCACTGGGAATATCGGGACAGGATAGTGGAAACGGTTCCAAACAGCGATACGGTACATCCGTCCATTTTCGATTATTGCGGCGCCAGTTATATCACGTATCATAACGGCGCGTTACCCACCGGCGGCCCCTATCGTCGCTCTACATGTATCGACCGACTTTACTACAACGACGATGGCACGATTCAACGGGTGGTTCAGACAGGCGATTTCTGATGTAATGCAAGTGCCTTTTGCGCCTGCCCGATAGCCGAACTCGGCATTTTATGTCAGAATTGAATGTGGAATTCACCCTCAACCCACGCAATCCATGGGGAGGGGTGGGAGCCGGGAGGTTGATATGCGCCGCAGAATGTGGATACCGGTTTGTGCTGTTTGTATTGGTATGTTCCTGGGGATTGGATGCTCATCGGAAGATGATTCGTCGCCGGATGACCAACTGGATAGCGACGCGGATACGGATTCGGATTCCGATACCGACACCGACTCAGACACGGATACCGACTCAGATACGGACACCGACTCAGATACGGACACCGATACGGACACGGACATTGACATAGACACCGACATGGACACCGACATAGACACCGACATGGACACCGACATAGACTCAGATACGGACACCGACACGGACACGGATACGGATACGGACTTCGACACCGATACCGGAACGGATGCAGAGACAGATTCCGGTACGGAGACCGACGAGGAACCTTCGTTCAATATTTGTGGGGAAGAAGTGCCGGAAACCTATTGGGTGGACGGAATTCCCGCGTATGAACAGTGCGATGAAAGCCTGGATGGCGCTATCTGGTCCATTGATGGGGTCAGTACCAGCGTGGAGGAACTCGATGCGGATTGGGTTCGCACCCAGTGGAGCGGCGGATATCAGTGCACGGAATTGGCCAACAGGTACCTGAAGTTCAGGTGGAATGTGATGTCCGTGCCACAGGGGGATGCCGGCGTCTGGTGTGAGAGTGACCCACCGGATGGTCTGGTACAGACGGATGTACCGGTGCATGGCGATTTGATTGTTTTTGCCCCGGGTTCCTGCTGGGCAGACGATTTTTATGGTCACGTTGCGGTGGTGGATGTGGTTGACGACTCTGGTGAAACGGTGGAGTTTGTCGAGCAGAATCCGTCCAATCGCCGAAGTTGTCCCGTGGAAACGGCCGCCTGTTTTCTTCATGTTCTGGAAAACGACGCCGAAAAATGACTGAGAGCTACGAATCTTTTTTTCTCAATTTTTTTGGTGACACGCCTGAAATCAGTTTTCAGAGATTATATATCGAATCAACCCGCCCGGTTACTGTGTTTTGAAGACACATGACAGAAGATGGGAGTATATATCTTTTCGAATTGTCGATTGAAGCTTAATTCATTCGTCTGTGTTGTGAAACCGGATTCAAATAGGACAAAGCGTCCGTTTGATTGAAAGAATAGACTCATGAATAAAATGATACACCTTATTTCGTTGATATTTATTACGGGTGTGGGCGCGTTGTGCTGTATGTGTTCATCGTCCACATCGCAGAAAACGGACGACACGGCAGATGCAACTGTCAGCTCTGATACGGATACAGATACAGATTCTGATGGTGATGGCGATACGGACAGTGATTCAGATATGGACACCGACAGTGATGCCGATTCCGATACGGATGCAGATACCGACAACGATGCGGATTCAGATTCGGATAGCGATTCAGATACGGATGGCGATTCAGACAGTGATACCGATACGGATTCGGATACAGAAACCGATACCGGTTGGACGGGCACAGATTCCGGCACCGGGGAAATTGCGGACACTGGAGATACAGAGACAGAAACCGATGAGGATACGGGGAATGATGTGGATACCGAATCCCGTTTTGCCGACAATCCGATCATTCAGACAAAATTCACTGCAGATCCGGCGCCCCTGGTTTATGAGGATACGGTGTATCTGTATACAACTCATGATGAAGATAATGCGACTGGATTTACCATGTACGACTGGATGCTTTACAGTTCAACGGATATGGTGAACTGGACAGATCACGGTGTCGTGGCCACCGTCCGGGAAGCGGGCAGAACGTTCGCCTGGGCGGATGGGTACAACGCCTGGGCACCGCAGGCCATTTATCAGAATGAAAAATTCTATCTTTATTGTCCACTGGTTCGAAATGGGCATATGGATATAGGCGTTGCGGTTTCTGATTCTCCAGAGGGGCCATTTGTGGATGCCATTGGCGCGCCGTTGATTCACAATCCTGATTCCGTTGATGATATTGACCCCACTGTTTTTGTGGACGACACCGGTCAGGCGTATCTGTACTGGGGGCATAAGCGCATCTTCTATGTCACGCTGAATCCGGATATGATTTCATATTCCGGCAATATAGTGGAGTTTGACAGACCCGAACTGTTTGAAGAAGGTCCCTGGTTTTATCAACGGGATGGACACTATTATCTGGCGTTTGCGTCGTATTGCTGTCCTGAGGGAATCGGGTATGCGATGAGTGACGGGCCCACCGGACCATGGGAAACCAAAGGATACATTATGCAACCGAACAATCAGTCCTCCGGAAATCATCCGGGTATTATCGATTACAGAGGAAAGTCGTATGTGTTCGGTTTCAACTATGTGCTGAATTTCGCTGAAACCTCAGAACATCGCGAACGACGTTCGATTTGCGTGGATGAGCTGTTTTACAACGCCGATGGTACAATTGTAGAGATTCCCTGGTGGACGGAAAAAGGCCCTGCTCAACTCGATTCTTTAGACCCGTATGTGCGGACAGAGGCGGAAACCATTGCATGGTCTCATGGTGTCAAGACTGAACCCTGCACTGAAGGGGGAATGAATGTTTCGGATATTCATAACGGCGATTTTATTAAAGTTTCAGGTGTCGCGCTGACCGGCGGTGCCAGTGCGTTTGAAGCAAGAGTTGCTTCTGCCACAGATGGTGGAAAAATTGAGATTCGGCTGGACAGTGAAATGGGAGAATTGATTGGTACATGCGATGTTCCCGGAACTGGTGGGTGGCAGGAATGGCAAACTGTCTCCTGTGATTTGGAGGACGTAAACGGCTTTCACAATGTATACCTCCGGTTTATCGGCAGTGAGGATGTCCTGTTTAATTTTAACTGGTGGAAGGTTTCCAGATAGCAGACCTGCATTTCGTGGTTTCATATTTTAATTTTTCTGTTCGGATATTTTTTATATTTTTTATATCATTTCTTTTCAAACGGATTGAATCAGTGGCACTTCGTATAAATTTTGGGAAAGCCTATCGTGGACAGTGAATGAAAGGAAAATGAAAGGAAAATATATAATGGAGAGAAATTTGACATGCTTTTTTTTCATCCTGGTGTGCACCGCAGTATTTGGTTGCAGCGATGGCGGCAGCAGTGCAGGGGATACAACGTCGGAAACAGGTGATGCGGATACTGACACTGATACTGACAGCGATACGGATACCGATGGCGACTCTGACAGTGACAGTGATAGCGATACGGATACAGATAGCGATACCGATTCGGACAGCGACGGTGATTCAGATACTGACAGTGACAGTGATTCGGATCCCGGGGATACAGGTACAGACAGCGACAGTGGTTCCGATGAGCCGCCGGACACCGGGACTGAATTGGACACTGATACTGCGGATTATGATGACACCGATCCGGATGCACCACATATTCATGACCCGTCTATTGTTGGTGCGAGGGCTGGCAGTGACTTCCTGTTTACAGTTCCGGTGACCGGTCAAACGCCCATTGCGTTTTCAGCTGAAGGTTTGCCAGAAGGCGTTTCGCTGGCAGGGGATACCGGTGTTCTTTCGGGGGTCACGCCTGAGGTTGGCTCCTATCCAATCCGGGTAACTGCGACGAACGATGTGGGATTCAGCCGTCGGACAATCACTTTGGTGTCCGGGGATACCCTCGCGTTGACGCCGCCCATGGGCTGGAACAGTTATGACTCTTTTGGCGGCAGTGTGAATGAGCAGGAAACACTGGATTCAGCCGCGTCGATGAAAACCTGGCTGGCGCCTTATGGTTGGAATACAATGGTTATTGACTACCTTTGGTACGATAATGAGCAGGAAATTGATGCCAATGGTCGGTACCTGCCGTCACCCTCCCGATTTCCGTCGTCTGCCGGGGGCAAGGGATTCAAGCCAATTGCCGATAAGATTCATGAGATGGGTTTGTTGTTCGGAATTCATATCATGCGCGGGATTCCCCGGAAGACAGTGACGGCGAATTCGCCCATCGCAAACTCAACCTTCCGGGCGTCCGATGCCGCCAACACATCGGATGCCTGCCCCTGGGACAATCATATGTGGGGAGTCCGGGGCGATACCGAGGCGGGCAAAGCCTGGTATGATTCCATTATCAGCCAATATGCCGAATGGGGGGTTGATTTTATCAAAGTGGATGACATGGTGAACCCGTATTCCGGGCGTTTTGAATATCATGACGCTGAAGTGAACGCCCTCCACAACGCCATTGAAAAAACAGGAAGGTCGATTATTCTCAGTCTATCTCCCGGACCGATGCAGACCCGTGATGTGGCTGCAATGAATGCAGATGCCAACATGTGGCGTATGGTGAACGATTTCTGGGATGTCAATGGGTTGAGTTCTCTGGATCAGGAGTTCAGTGCCGCTTTTGATTGGTCCACAACCAACGGTATTACCCAGGGGCACTGGCCCGATGCCGATATGCTCCCCCTGGGATATCTGGGTCCGCGTTGTCCCGCACATGCCTCCGGTCCCAACGGGTTGAGTGAAAACCAGCAATATACAGTGATGTCGCTCTGGTCGATTCTGCCGTCTCCGCTGATGTTTGGTGGCAATCCAACATATTTCGACAATGATCCATGGACCGTTGGGCTACTCTCCAACCAGGAAGTTCTCGCTATCAACCAGGACGCGGCGGGCTATCGAGGCAGAAGGATTTCGCAGCAGGGGAGCAGCGAAGTGTGGGCAAAAGAACTGCATGATGGCGGTGTGGCTGTTGCACTGTTCAATCGCGGAACATCTGATACGACAATTTCTGTATCATTTGATCAGGTGGGTGTATCCGGAACGCCCCTCGTGCGGAATCTCTGGACTCACGAGAATGTATCTCAGGCAACCGATGGCATTTCAGTCACTGTGGTTGCGGAAGGCGCGCACCTGTACAGAATAACCCCCCAGTGAGACCTGCTTTTTCATTTTCCCGGATAGAGCTGTCATCAATGCGAAATCTGATGAATTGATTTCTGCGTGCGAGGGTATGAGTGTTGAAATTCACTGATTCAGTTCTTTTAGACGCAGACGCACTTTCGACACATACACGCTGTCAGGAAACTGCTGGATAAATTGATTGAGATACCGTCGTTCCTCCATCCTGTTTCCCAGTTTTCGATGGGATTGCACAACACCCCATGCGGCTTCCTCAGCCAGTGGCCCAGTGGGAGATTTTCGCTGATACATCCGGTAATGCTCCAGTGCGTCCGCTGGATTTTTAAGATGTCGGAGCTCCAGCTTGGCAAGACTGATCAGGGCGACTGTAGCTTCCGGACGATGGAAATGGGTTTTCAGTATTTCCTGATATTTCTGTGCAGCACATATCCAGTTCTGGTCAATCAGACAGGATTGTGCACCTTGAATCAGTTCGCGAAAAGATGTGGGTTGCTGTTTTGTGTGTGGTTTTGTTTCGCGGTGCGCGTTGGATGAGTGGTTGTTCATCAGGGCGTCGGCAGCGATGGATGCGTCTGAACGAATGTGATCATCAGATCTTCTGGGTGTGAGAGATGGCGACTCAATGGGGCTGTGCATGTTCAACTTTCGTTGAAGCGCGATGGTGATTGGTCGTGTGAGTACATATGTCCTTTGAGATGGCAGAATGGCTCCGTAACCCGATTTGAGATGAAAAGCGCCGTTGCTGTTTTCATTTGACTCAATCTCCACAACTCCTCTGAAAACCTCAACCCGCGCCGCTTTCTCATCTGCAAGAACGGTGAATACGGTGCCTTTCACACGGGTCGTCCCCTGGGGGACACGAACCGCAATGCCGTGTCGCGCCAGCCTGTTGGGATCAACCTGCAGTCCAACCGCGCCTTTTTCAAACGAAACAGTGACGTCCCCCGCGCTGTTCACTGAAACTGCGGGCGTCGTGTCCTGACAGGCAGACATGAATACACCGGGAACAATTTCCGCTGGTTCAGCAGGTGTACACTGCAACGCGGTGAACGGCTCCGGGGGGATTGAGTCCGCCTGATGTACTGCGGGAACACCGATTATCAGATATGCTATCAGTACAACGAGTCCGAATATTGCAGCCACCTGCATCTTCAGAATAAATGAGGCAAAACGCAGTCGCTTGCGCTTACTGGTTACGTCCGGAATGAAATGAATGCCGGGACTGGCATCCGCATGCGTATCTGTGAGACGGGAGAGACCGGTTATCATCATGACGAACTGCTGACAGTCCTGACAATGTGCAAGATGTTCTTCGATCGCAAAATCCAATTGCGAACTGATACCTTCTGCAACTTCTTTGTCCCAATATGTAGTGACGTCATCACATGATACGCAAATCGGTACAGCCGTCGGTTCAGTCATGTGAGTTCCTCCAGTATTTCAGCTACCAGTTTCGGATAATCGTTGAGGATGGTGCGCATTTCCTTATAAGCTGTTCTCAATCGGTCTTTGACTGTATTGGGTGATACGTCTGTGAGCGTTGCCACTTCGGTCACGGTGTATCCATGTACAATATGAAGAATGAGTGCAGCCCTCCGCTTTGGCGGTATATATGACAGTTTTTCCAGTAGCTTGTCATACAGTGAGCGAAGCGTTATTTCTTTTTCGGCGTTTTCAGTAAGTACATCCTCCCCCGTATGAGTCTTCGAAAGATGTTTTGTAAAACGTTGTGTCCTGTATTGTTGTTTTGAGGCGATTCGATATGTAATTCGTCCAGCCCATGCTTCGAGTGCACCCTCACCGCGATATGTATGAATGCTGCGAATAATTTCCATTGCACTGATCTGCACGATATCCTGTGCCATGCTTCTTTCCTTCACCACAGAGGATGCGACAATGAAAATATGGGGATAGAGACGGCGCAACAACGAGTCCCTGGCCATGTCATCTTGAATCGCACGCTGTGCGATTTGCAGATCGTTCAATAGTGGAATTGGTAAACTTATTTCTGTCATATGGCGCTTGCCATTCCTGGTTTGCTGTGTTCGGAAATATGTGGCACGGCTAAGGAATAGTGGGCGGATTACAGATATGGTTTATGGAGATCTGAACCTATCGGATCAATGAAAGCAGGCCCAATTCATACTCTGTGTCCGTCAGGCCGCTGAATAAAAATTGCATATTGCATGTGTCGATTGTCATCGTTTCATCAGGATTCAGTCGCAGCATTTCACCATGACTGATTCCAAAACCGGACCAGTCCGCGCCCACAGCATTGTTCATGGATACAAATGAATTGGCTTCCGTGTCAGCCAGTGCCGTCCATTCGCCGTCCAACCGATCTGCAGTCCAGGATCTGGAATATCGCCCGGTGCCGCCAATCGCGGAGACGAGTAGCAGATACTTTCCGGTGTCGGCCAACCTGTATACATTGCAGGCATCAAACAATGCGGAAGTGCTGTTGTTGTCTTTCATGACAATCTTCGTGGTTCCTTCAAAGCCATTGGGGAAGTCGCTTTTAAGGGTACTGGAACGATACAGCGTGCCATTGAGTGCAGTAAAAAACAGGTAGCAGGTTACATCATCACAAATGGTCCAATAGTCAATTCCCTGATAGTTATTGTCTGCGAGCAGAGCGGGCATGGGCATCAATTGCTTGGGGGCAGACCAGTTATTGACGTCGCCGGGATCGACTGCGGTGGCATATGTGGGCAATTGATCCTGTGCCTGAAAAACGAGATACCACAGGTTGTGGGGGGCGAAGTAGAACAGTTGAGGCGCAGCCATATATCCACTGAAATCGGTATTTTCTGTGATGACTTGTTTTTCGGCCTGGTCAGCGGTTGCCCAGTCTGAAAATTTCAGGTAGGTCAGTGTCAGGTCTTTAGCGGTGGTTGTGGCGTAAACGTGCCATTGACCGTTAAAAAACACAACACTGGGGTCTTTTATATCTTTCGTTGTAACCGGGGATGATATCAGCGGTCCGGTGGAACGCCACTGAAACTGAGACGGTACCCCACAATCTGTACCGGTATCGGTACCTGTGTCTGTACCGGTATCGGTACCTGTGTCTGTAGCTGTGTCTGTGTCCGTATCGGTACCTGTGTCTGTACCCGTATCGGTACCTGTGTCTGTGTCCGTATCGGTACCTGTGTCTGTGTCCGTGTCTGATTCGAGGGGAGCATTGCTGTCCGTCGAATAGGTATCCACTTCAATCTGGGTGCCGAGTATGGTTGCATCCCAGCAACCGGCTATCAACAACAACAGAACAGCCGGCGTCACCGACGCACACCTGGACAAAACTTTTTTATCAATCATTCATTCAGCCTGTTTCAGTCAAACGACGACCCGATTGACTTTTTTTTAACACCTCCGCCCAGTTTTCAGACACAGGTTGCACATAGTTACGTGACGCTGTAGGGAAATTATAGGCGTATTTTTTTTGAATTTTAATCCATAATTACGGAGTATTATCATGAATCAGTTATTACGGACATGTTGTTGTGCCATATTTGTATGTGTGGGAATGTTGTTCGGGTGCTCGGGTACAAATGGTAACGGTGACGAGGGGAGTAATTCCGATTCTGATGTGGGCCCGGATGGTGACACCGATACAGATACCGATAGCGACACGGACACGGATACGGATATGGATACTGACAGCGATTCGGATTCAGACAGCGATACCGACGGGGATACGGATACAGACTCGGACTCCGATGGGGATACGGATACAGACTCGGATTCCGATACCGATACGGATTCCGATACCGATGGGGATACGGACTCGGATAGCGATGGTGATACAGACACGGATACGGACTCGGATGCCCACGTCTGGCCGGAAGCGCAGGCTCTGTTCTTTGTGTCACCGGACGGCAGCGACAGCAATGATGGTACGGAGAAAATGCCTTTTCAGACGGTTGCCAGAGCGCGGGATGAAGTACGAACAGTGAATAAGGAGATGACCGGTGACATTTACGTATATCTTCGCGGCGGTGATTACAGAGTTACCGAAACCATCCTGTTTGACACCCGGGATTCCGGTACCAATGACCATCGCATATTCTATGAAAACTACCCGGATGAAACGCCTGTATTGAACGGCTCGGTGCAAGTGATTGACTGGAAAGTGCACGAAGGAAATATTTATAAAGCATCGCTGGATCGTTCCTCAAAATTGCGAAATCTGTACGTGAATGACCGACGCGCTTCAATGACGAGCAAGCGGGTGCAATCAAAGGGGGGCTATGGTACCTTCCGGGTGAGTGCGGGTGAGGCGGATTGGGCGTGGGTAAGCGGGGAAGGTAGTGATGGCGCTTCGTACAGCGCGGCGGACATGCCTGAAGTTTCAATGAATCCCGACGACCTTGAGATTATCAATGGGACGACCTGGAATGAGAATATTGTGTGTGTGCGAGATGTGGTCACCACGCCTGAGAACAACCGGGCGCTGATGTTTCAGCAACCCTATGGGGTTATTGCTCAGCTTCCAGGATGGGGAGCGGGTTTCAGTGTCAGTGGAACCCATACCATTTACAATGCATTTGAGTTTATGAAATCGCCAGGCGAGTTCTATTTTGATAAATCATCCGGAACCCTCTACTACTCCCCGAGGGACGGCGAAGACATGAGTACCGCAGAGGTCGAAGCGCCATTTGTGGAACGACTGCTTGAAATCCAGGGGAATTCCAATAATGACCGGGTGAAGAACCTGACGTTTAAAGGAATCACCTTTGCAAATTCAGATTACAATCTGTACCAGGTAGGCGAATCATTCGGCAAGGCCACGGTGCAGACCTCGACAATTTATCGTGCATACGGAAACGGCGACTGGCATGCCAACAAATACGAGATCAATGATACACCTCCCGGTATGATCAGGGTCAGCAGTGCGGAGTCCATTGATTTTGTTCGAAACACAGTGAAACACAGTGGCAGCGAAGGTATATCGCTGGTCAATGACGTGGTGAACACCAACATTACCGGAAATCTCGTCACCGATATTGCCGGAAGTGGCATGACCATCGGGCATCCACAGCACGTATATCTGGGAGATGGTGGCACCCACGCCCTATATGAGCCTGGCGTTGAGGGTATCTGTACCAATATCGCCATTTCTGAAAACGTTATTCACAATGTCAGTACGCAACCGGGATTCGGTGGACATTCGGGAATTATGACGTTTTTTGTGGACACTGTTTCCATCACCCACAATTTTGTGCATACCACCGCCTACAACGGCATCAGCCTGGGATGGGGATGGCGTAACTTCCAGGATTCCACTACCTGCAAAAGTAACACGGTCAGTTACAATCGGCTGTTCAATACGATGAATCGCCTTCACGACAGTGGCGCCATCTATACCATTGGTCAGATGCCGGGCACTGAAATCAACGAAAATTATGTAAAGGGAATCCCACCGGCGAGTTCCGGTCCCACGTACGGGTTGCACAATGATGAAGGAACAGCTTACATCGTTGAGAACGACAATATTCTCGATATAGATCCGAATGTGAAATACACCATCAACTGCGAAGATTTCGGAGAGAAACACGACCTCACCATTCTGCGCACCTATGCCACTGTCAACAAGATGGGCGTTGATCCACCTGCCAGCGTCATCGATAGGCCGGTTGTTGTGTCTGACAATGTCTGGCCCCTTGAACAATATAACTTCTGTTTGAATTCAGGGATGCACGATGAGTATCGGGACATGTTGCCCGAGGGGATGGTGTCCGCTGCTGACTACGTGTTCCCGGCGAGTTGCGAAGTGCCGGGCGGAACGGCGAAGATTGATATTCGCAGCAGTGGTGATGCGAACAATGCCGTCTGGTTTGCGCCCCGGGGAACAACCAGTTTTGCGGAAGGAAGCGACATGACCCGTGCAGACGGTGATGCAACTTCCATCGATATACCGCAGAAAAGCGGTGAGTATCGACTGTTTGTGGTGAATTCAGCGGGAAGTGCGATCAGTGAATCCGAATCGCTGCTGCGTGTTCCCTGATGATAAATCCTTGAATTCTCAGTTCAACGAAGGATTTTCACAACTCACCGGCACCGTATCCACCAGAATATCATCGAAGTAGTATACTGCCGCATACTGACCCTGTTCGGTCCATCCAATACCGGTTCGAAACTCACTGACCCCACCGATGATGTTGGCATATGTGCTGGCAGGTGTGCTGACCGCGAGAAAATCATCTATCCAGATAGTCATTTCTCCAGCTGTCTTTGTCGTTGTGTAGCTGCCATGCAGACAGAACCACCGGTTTTCGGGCACCAGGTTTGATTCTGACTGATATCGCGTCTGGTTCCCGTGCTGATATATTTCAAACCGGTAGGCGGCGGATATGTTGATGTCGATACTTTGAACCGCTTCGATGTCAGTGCTGAATGCCGACGTCAGGTTGAGCACTTTGGTAGTGCCGGTGATGGTATCCGGAGCAATGAACATGTGGACGCGAAAATAAATGGTTCCCTGTTGAATCGGAGTGAACCTGCTTGAAAAAAATGCATAGCTCTGAATCGTTTCTGTCTCGCAACGCAGCGATGATTCACCGTTGAATACAATGGATTCATCCAGTCGGATGTCTCCACTTCGCATCTGGGTCGATGAAGGAATCTGGGATTCAAAATTTTCACATATAAGTGGCGACGTTCCCGCTGGCGCACATTGCGGAACGTCGTTTTCGGAAATGTCGTCTACGAAGACAACCGATTGGCAACCGCCCCACAAAAGAAGAAAACACAACTGCAGTGGCAGCATCGAGGGAACAAAATTACAGACGTTCATTGGTTTATCATACGCTAATCAGGGGATATCATCCAGCAGGTTCCGTGCCCGATTCGCCACTGAAGTACGTCCGTACTCCTGAATAATCTCATGGAGAACGACTTTCGCCCGGTCTGTCTGTCTGAGATTCAGAAGCGCCTTTGCCAGCCGAAGTTTCGCTTCCGGTCGATTGGGAGAACGTTTCGTAGCGTGCGACAGATAACTTTCAAAAAGTTCAGCAGCCTGGTCGTGTCTGCCCAGATGATTCTGTGCCAGTTCACCAGCCAGGTATCGGGCCTGATTGACCAACGGTGTTTCTGACAATGCAATGACCTTTCTGTAGGTCTGATATGCATCATTGTACTGGCTGCTTTTTTTCTGAGCGGTGGCCAGAAGCATTAACGCGTCGCAATCATCGGGAATGGCCATCAGATACGACTGGATCAATTGCGCGGCTTCTTTATTGTTCCCATCAATAATCAGTTGCTGCCAGTGCGAGAGTTCTCTTGAAATCTTCTGGCGTTGATGATTCGTCGTTCTGCTGTCATTGCGATGCAATGGTGCTGTTTTTTCCCGGTCGGCAATATCGGGACCGTTGACGGGTTCCACCGAAAGCAGCTGTTTCATCAGTTGTGATTTTTCTTTACTCAGTGGCCCATACTGCCCGGAAAGATCGTTGTTGGATGGAATTCGAATCTCGTTTCCCGCTTTCAATGTCCGCTTTTCGCTTTGCCATTCAACCAGAACCGTCCCTTCGGCAACACCAACAACAACGTCGGCATCATTCATCTCCACTGCGAAACGGGTGCCAACAACGGTTATTGTAATACCATTGGCAATGACTGTGAATTTTGCGCCATCCGTTCTGGGAGACACTTCGAAAACAGCTGCTCCGCCAAGCAGTTGAAGCGATGAATTGTTCCCGTGAATCTGTTGAATGACCAGGTGGCTTTTCTGGGAAAGCCCAACCGTGTCCTTCGCAATTCTGGCAATGATTCGCTCTTCCGATTGAGATTGCAGGGTCGTTTCATTCACAATCCCAATGGTCTCTTTTATATACCTGCGATCTGAAATGCGCTGCAGGGTTATTTGTGACCGCATCGCGGGGGATATGGCAATGGGCGGTTTTCCCACAGGTGTTGCAGCATATTCAGTTTCTCCGGGATGTGACTGACGCCAGTAAACAGCAGTAGCGATGGCAACCACCAATATTGCTGCCAAACGTACCAGTACGCGCACAGAAAGAGCATTTTCCGACGAAGTGTTTTTCGCAGGGGCTTCAGCCATCCGATTGCGCAGTTCAGTAACAAACTCCCGGGCATCTTCCCGTGTCGGTGGCGTTGGCTGGTAACCGATTCTGTATGATGTCCAGTTGGCATACTGCATTTTTGCGTACTCCCAGTTCAATACATATTCCCGACAATTGTCGCAGGCGGGCAGATGCCACTCGAACCGCATGCGTTCCTCCTCGGAAAGGCGGCTATCGAGGTACTTTTCGCTTTGCAAACACTGGGTGTCTGAGGTTTGAATCATCTGATTTTATACCTTTTTGTCCAATTTCAAGTGTTCGGATAATTTTTTTCGCGCCCGGTGTAACCGAACCCATACCGTATTGACCTCTATTCCCAGAATCTGAGCAATTTCAACTCCTTTAAATCCTTCAATCGCATGGAGAATCATGACATCGTGTTGTTCCTTTGGCAGTTTCTCGAACGCCAAATCCAATTGCTTTCGCAAATCCAGGGTGGTATCCACATTTCCGTTTGATGCATGGTGAACACGCTGCTCAGAAATGTTGTGACGGTTGAGCAGCGTGGCATGAAGACAGTTGCTCCTATGGCGGTCAGCAGCCTTGTTTGCTGCGATTCCATACAGCCATGGTTTCAGACGTTTTGAATCGTCAAACCGATTTGCGGATTTCAGAAGCGCCATGAAAATATCCTGGGTCAAATCTTCTACATCTGCCAAATCCACGCTGGGAATTGTTCGATACACAACGGATTTGACCATATCCCCGTATCGCATATAGATCTCCTCCAATGCATCCATGTCTCCTTCCTGGAGGAGTTCCATCAAAGCGTTGTCAGAAAGGGTCGCAATACTATACCCACTGTTTTCCTGTTGGACTGCGCGCATCTCACCAGTAATTGTGAACTCATCGACCTGCTCTTACAAGTCATATGTATTCGCATTGCACCATTGAAAGCTTTCAGAAAATATTCACTGGAGTATAAAAATTACACCTGCCGCGATACTGCCGGTGAAACGGGGGGTGGTGTAAAAAGTGGATTCATCAGACCTTTGCTTGAACATGGTTTGTTTCACGTACACACCAACGGATGACCGGATTTGAATCTGAATGGATTTTCCTGTAGGAAACAACAGCAGCAAACCGGGTTCAAATGCGCAATTCCACCATTTCACTTTTTGTAGAAACGCGTCATCCATTGAGATACGCGCAATCTGATACGGTGCCGACACGCCGAGAAACAGCCCCAGCCAAAGGAATTTTTTTCTCCAGATGACGCTGAGCTGAACACCCGGACGAATACCGTATGTAGTGATGGTTGAATCAGTTGGTTCGAATGGCAATGCACCGAATATCGAGATAATAGAAGCCAGTCGAATGCCCAAGGAGTGAGAAAGCCCAAGTCCAAAGGCGCCAGTCAGGAGAATTGGAGACGCTGTGGTATGTTGAAAACCACTTTCGACTCCGGTGTCCACCGATAGAAAATAGTTGAATGCGGGCGATGTGACTGGCGATTGCGCGGCTGGCGATTGCGCGGCTGGTGGTTGCAACGGAACGCCAGTTACTGCTCTGCGCTGATTTTTTTCCCGCGGTGGTTGGAATGCAGGTTGGGTTTTAACGGAAATGCGAATATCTGCCAACATTTCCCGGACCGCAATGGTCAGTTCTCCGATGTCATTGTTTTCAACATTTGCCTCTACCGACCGAATGGTAAACTGTCCGGGGGCCAGCACGGCCATTTGCAGGCTTACGACATGGTCGCGTATCGGGGTAATCCAGATGGCGGCTTCGCAATTCTGCGCTTGATCCAGTTTGCGTATTTCATTAATTCGTTCTGGAACCGTGGTTTTTGTAAATTGAAAATCGTTTTCAATAGCAATCCGATGGGATTCTATGCTGAGTGCCAGTTTTTTCTGTAACGATATTTCAATTTCAGAATAATCTGATGCCTCAAGAAAAAGTATGAGCAGTACCGGCTTCTGATTGCTATGTCCGTTGGCAATACCAACAAATGGCAACAGAGTGAAGCAGACTGAAAGTAGGATTCCGGGGGAGAATTTTCCGCAGACACCATCGCAATTTAATGAAAATATTTTCAAAATAAAGAACATTCGCTATCCGGTTACAACAAAGGATTCGGTTGAATGCAACCGATAATCGATAGTGCGGACATTGTCCTCTTTTTTTTTACTGGCCTTTGTGTAAGGTTCTGGTTCGTGTAAACTAATACATGTCCGAGTGTTCTACCACAAATGCATTCCAGATAATCTACAGGAATGTATTTGTGAATAAATCGCTTATTGAATAAGTTTCTGTGTTCTGGAGGTTTTATGAGGCGTTCTCTATTTATGATTTTGCTTATTTTAACTTATTTTGCGATAGAAGGACAGGCTCTGGCAGTATCGGGTGCTGAACTGTATACCGGTAAATCGTATACCTATGGCCGATATGAAGCCCGCGTCCGATTTGGAGCAGGCGATGGGATAGTTTCCAGTTTTTTTCTGTGGAAGCCGGATTCCGAAATGACCAATGTGTATTGGAACGAGCTGGATTTTGAAAAAATTACCGATGATTGTGACGGTCACAATACCAATATTCATTGGGGACTGGGAAGTGACAAGCGCGATATTTCAGAACGAACCCAAACGAATGATAGTTTGTGCGATAGGTATCACCTCCATGGGTTTGAATGGACACCTGATGCGATTCGCTTTTTCCTGGATGGCGAAGAAATTCGGGAAGTGTCCGGAGATGCGGTGGAAGGATTCAAAGAGAATGCACAGGAAGGCATGCAGTTCAGATTCAACCTGTGGGTTGGGAATGCTGCTTTCGGAGGCAGTTTCGATGAAAAATCCCTTCCGGTGTATGAATACATCGATTGGGTAAGCTATTCATCCTATACGCCGGGCGAAGGAGACAACGGATCCGATTTTTCCCTGGAGTGGAAAGAGGAATTTAAGGAGATGCCCCGAGGTTGGTTGTTTGGAACATGGGATTCTCCCTTTGGGCTTTCTACCCATGCCAGGGACAATGTAAATATTTGCAGCGGCGCCGCAGTGCTGTCTTTAACTGAAGACGATGCGAAAGGCCCCCCGGCGGACTGCGAGTTCAACGGTGGCGATGCGGATGTGGACGGTGATAGTGATACTGACAGCGATTGCGATAGCGATACTGACAGCGATAGCGACAGCGACAGTGACAGTGACAGTGATAGCAACAGTGACAGTGACGGTGATGACGATAATGACAGTGATGCTTCGGAGAACACGAACTCCGGTTGCTCATTTTTTAATAGTCATCAATCTCCGGGGATATTGGCGCTGTTTTTCAACCTGCTTTTAGGATGACAGGAGAATCATTATGAAGATGCGTTATTTTTTTTATTTCTTTTTTTTGGGAATGCTCATTTTTGCCTGTGGCGAGAATGAATCACCTATGAACACAGAGTTGGTTTCGGATTCGGATTCGGATTCGGATTCGGATTCAGATTCAGATTCAGATTCGGATACGGATTCAGATTCAGATTCAGATACGGATTCAGATTCAGATACGGATACGGACACAGATTCAGATACGGATACGGACACGGACACGGATACCGATACGGACACAGATGCCGATACCGACTCTGACTCCGATACAGACACCGATTCTGACACAGATTCAGATACGGATACGGACACGGATACCGATACGGACTCGGATACGGATACGGACACAGATACCGATACCGATACGGACACGGATACGGATACGGACTCGGATACGGATTTTGAAACGAGCGGGATTCTCAGTCTGGTTGGACTCAAGGAAAATGATCATGGTGCGCCGTATACGTCCGGTCGATTGAACAGCCGATTTGAGGTACCCAATGATGCAGGCGTCTGGGTGCGAGGGCGTTTAAAGCTCACGTTGAAGCGATGCGGTGCGGGTGATCCGTATGTAGATGGCTCGTGGCCGGCGTTCTGGCTTTTGGGCAGTAATTCCGGCGAACAGGGATATGGTGGCAATGTGGACTGGCCCGAATGTGGGGAAATCGATATTATGGAGTGGATTGGTACCTACGATGCGACGCACTATCAGACAAATCAATGGGGGGAACCCGCGTTTCCCGTGGACCACAATAACCCATCCCAGGTGAACTATAATGACGGCCCTGAAAAATGGCATACCTATGGTGTCCGATTCAATGGCGACAGTATCACTTTCACATTTGACGGCGAAGACAAGGCGACCCGGTCCTATAACGATGCGGATGCCCATAGCCATCGCATCATTCTGAACATGGCGCTTGGGGGAGATATGGCTGGAGCCATCGCTGGTGATTTTACCAGCGATATGATTCAGGTGGATTGGGTGCGGGTGACCGATGCTTCCGGAAACATTCTCTGGTCAGATGAAATGGAAAATGAAAGCGAAACGAAATCCAAATGGTTTCCGCATATCGGTTTGGCCTACAATAATGAGGAACAATACTACACAGATTGGGAAGCGGACAACTTCAAGTGGCACAGCGATGGAACGCTTGGAGAATGTAATTAGCCGCAATCTTTCGCGTTTTTGACTGCACCACCAATAGTCCGGGGCAGCGAACTGAAAACTTCACTTCAAGATTATTTTAAAACCACGGAGAGTATGATGAGATGGTTGAATGGCGTAATAATAACTCTTTTTGCAATCGTTTTAACACTCACGGCCGGGTGCTCGTCTGACAGTTCCAAAGGGAACCTGGGGGAGAGCGACGCCGATGGCGACAGCGATTCAGACAGCGACAGCGACAGCGATAGCGATAGCGACAGTGACACGGATAGCGACAGCGATACCGATTCGGATAGTGACAGTGACACGGATAGCGACGCGGATTCGGATAGCGACAGTGATAGCGATAGCGACAGTGACAGTGACACGGATAGCGATACGGATTCGGATAGCGACAGCGACACGGATACGGATACCGATACGGACACTGACACTGATACAGATTCGGATACGGACACCGATACAGATTCGGATAGCGACAGTGACACAGACACGGATACGGATACCGATACGGATTCCGATTCTGACTCAGACACGGGGAATGGCATAGATGCAGCCACCGTGGCCGCTGGCATGGGAATGGGCGTCAATCTCGGTCAGATGTTTGAAAGTACACAGCATCCGCGAACATTAGATACGGCTCGAGCAAAAATCAACGCGTACTATGAGCGCGGATTCCGCAATATCCGTATTCCCATTACATGGACCGAAGCGGTTGGCGGCGATACACTGGTCAATGATCCCAGTATCGGCGATGTGAACCGTTCCCACGCGCGTCTGGCAGTTATTGAGCAGGTAGTGGATTATGCGCTGTCCAAACCGGATCTGTATGTGATCATTAATGCACATCATGAGCAGGGTATAAAAACGAATAACCGCGCATCGGTACTGGAGCGTCTGTGGCAGGATATCTCCGATATTTTTAAGAACCGCGATCACCGGTTACTCTACGAAATCTTAAATGAGCCACATAAAAGTGACTCGGATTCTTCAGCAATGGCGCCGGAAGACCTGCGTCGCATGGTTGGACTGGCATATGACAGGATTCGGGCTGCGGATCCGAATCGTATTGTCATTATTGGAGGCAATCAATGGTTCGGCGCCCATGAAATGGCGAACGTCTGGCCAAATCTGGATAACGTGGGCGGCGGGAACGACCCGTTTGTCATGGCCACATTTCACCATTACGACCCGTGGACATTCTGCGGTGACAATCAGGATACCTACGATGACCCGTGGACAGACGAAAATCTTTCTGGACCAATGGACACCATGCGCGACTGGGCAAATTCCGTGGGTCGGGGAATGCCTGTATATATTGGTGAATGGGGAGTGGGTTGGGGCAGCCGATATGACCAGATGGATTGCAATAACATTCGCGCCTGGTACGAGGGAATGCATCGCTTCTCGTCAACCCAAGGGATTCCCACCAGCGTATGGGATGATGGCGGTTGGTTTAAAGTCTTCGATCATGGCGCCAACAATTTTAATAACAATCTCATTGATTGCATGACCGGTAGCTGCGACTGGAACGGGTCGGAGCGGTTCAACAACGCCTGCCAGTGAATCTTCTGAATCCGTTTTTTCGCGCATCATCCGGACCAGATTTGCGCGGGAGGTCATGTCTTCCCCAAAAGTAAGTCACAGTTGTGGCGAATCGCATGAAAGCTCCTGAAAGACGTGATTGTCAAATTATCCATTCTGGGCAAGTATTTTTCAGGCGTTTTTACATTGCCGATTCTCTAGAGCGGCGACCGGTTTGACTCCTTGCTGCAATCGCAGTAATTCGGCATCTTTGCGCTTTCGTCCTCAGTCCCTCGGTCGATGTAGCTATGGCTACACCTCGGTCGGGCCTTGCGGGCGCGCAGCAAAGCTGCTCGTA
>JBNKCR010000059.1:0-27037 GCA_050287845.1 Polyangia bacterium | reverse complement strand
TGCAAAAATCGGGTGTCCGGGTACCGAACGGTGACATTTCTGTGCGCAACGATGGATTGAGCTGTCAGACTACCCCTCAAAAAATCAATTTTTAAGTCTGACGAGATGCAAACAAATAATCACTGTCAGCGACCAAATAAGCCACCAAACAAGGTCGATCAATTCGCCACCCGACAGTTTCTGTTCAAGCTCACCTATCTTTTCTGAGCATCTGCCAACCCGTGTACCACCGACGAGCGAAAATCCGTCAATGGGAACAATCGTTCGATAACGGAACATCTCTGAGGTAATTATTTTTTGTCTCTTCAATATCAGCGCCAAAATGTCATTACGGAGTGTTTCATGGACACAATCCAATGGACCGAGCACTTCAGAATCGGCGTTGTCTCGGTGGGGATGAATTTCTGATACGGCTGCGTGCGCAGCGTTCAGAATTAACCGCCACCGGAATTTTCGGCCTTGCCTATATACAAATCCCCTTAAAGACGATACAAATTGAATCGCGTTGCAAATCATGCAAACCCTGATTTTCGAGTGGAATATTACATCGAAAGCGGAGGAATTCGTGTTCCGGTTCACAACAAATGAAATACTGAAAATGGTGTCTGGATTATTGCTGCTGATTGTCGCCTCCGGTTTACCTGGATGCGATGACGAGCCTGAATCTTTCCGATTCTGCGCGAACGAACGCAAGCTGAGGCTTCCCGCTGCCTGTGATATCAGTACGCCCCCATGTCAGCAGGCGGTGTTTAGAGCCGTGCAATGCCTTCACGACAGTCCGATGCCAATGCCTCCCATCCGAACCATCAGTGAAGATGAATTCAGGGAGGAGTTGGGACTATTGGACACCGAGGCGGAAACAGAGGTGGACACATCGACGGACACCGACAGTGCAGATACTGACTCAGGAGAGCTGGCGATTGCAGAGAATTATTGGGATGCGAGTCTGCATATGCTGGGGTTGGTTACACCGGAAAACACAACCGCCACAGCGGTGAATGAATCTCAGGCAACAGAAGTCGTCGCGTACTATTCATCTCTTTACAGAGACGTGACCGTCATCACCCACCCTGTTCAAATGAGCCTGATGGATAACATGTACACTCTGGCTCATGAGTTCACTCACGCCTTTCAGGATTTCGAAGTCGGATTGGAAGAACAGTCTGAGCTGTACTCCCACGATGACGACATTCTGATATCCACTGCCAATTCCAAAGAAGGGGATGCGACAATCCGCGGGAATTTCGCTCTGGCGATTCTTTTTGACTACAGTATTGAATCCCTGGAGATTTCGAAATGGTATGGAAGCTGGTTATCCTATGTACAAGAGGACATCGCCGAGAATTCATCTCCATATGTGCCAGCCAGAACATCACTGTATTATGCAACCGGTCCCCTTTATGTGTATGAAACGTTTTTACGCAGCGGGCTCGACGGCATGAACGATTTGCGGCTCGATTTCCCCACATCAGCGGTGTATTGGATGGCTGGCTATGACGTTGCGTCACAGAATCCGGATGCACTGACGGAACCCCTGCAATGCGGCAAAGCAAATCCCGCCGACGGGTTTAAACTCGTCTATCAGGACACCTTCGGTGCGGCCATTCTGTACGCCTTCCTCAGCAGGACCAGCGGGGCTCCCGGCCTTGATATCGCGGGCACATGGCGCCTCGCCCTGCAATGGAGAGGGGACGCCATTCAGATGTTTACCAATCCACAGACGAATCACGTCGCATTCCTCTGGCGAATCCGAATGGCCACCCCGAACGATATCGCCACGCTGGCAACAATCGCCAGAAACGCGCTGCCCCAGGCCGTCATCCTGCAGCCCGGCAAAGAACTGCTGGTGTTCATGAGCACCGATCCAACCATGCTCTCCCCCTGGGCCGCTTCCTATCGATGCAATATGACTCGGGAAAATTGAGCAGAAACTCCGACGTGAATCACAGCCCTTCCAGGGCCAGGGTGAATTTTACTCTGTTGTTCTCTACCGGTACGAATTCGTGTCCGTATTGGGCGGAACATATGTCGACATCCCCCTGGCCCCTGATGTTTCCCTCATTTTTTTGAGTTAGCCCCAAAGGGGCGGTTCCATACCAGCCCAGTGCAACGCGCTGGGGTTATAGGGAAAAAAGCAATCATAGCCCTGAAAGGGCGTGCCATCACCCCATCACAAAAATATCATTCCGATGATTTATGGGACGCCCTTTCAGGGCTGGTGGTTTCTTTATTTATTTGGACAACCCAGCGCGTTGCACTGGGCTGGTATGCGGGTGCCCCTACGGGGCTGTAGTAATGCACATTTCGAGGGGATCCTTCTGCCCTTACCCCCTCGTCGAGGGCGAATTTCACACGGCTGTTCTCTACCGATACGACGACATGGAAAAAAGCGGATTCGGCTTTGAATCACAGCCCCTCCAGGGCCAGGGTGACAAGGGTGTGGTCGTCGGGACCGGGGCCTTCATTCAGGAATGATTTGTCTATCCAGGGCCAGATGGGCTTGCGCTGCACGCACGCGACAGATTCACTTTGCGGCGGACAGTAAATGCGCACATGAAAATGATCGTTGTGAATGGCGCTGTCTTTTGGCTGATGCAGCACATGGGCCGCCCGATACACGATTTCGACATCTTTTCCGGCGGCCAGCGCGTACGAAAGAAGCCGGACCTTTAATCCGCTGCTGACAAAAATCCACTGCACCTGCGCTTCGTCGCTGGTGAGCAATGCCTCCACCAGTAACCAGTTTTTCTCGTAGTCAAAGTAGGCCACGTCGCGGTCCGTTGTCGCCACCCCATACTGATCGAGGGGCGCCAATACATACGCGCTCGTCCGGGTTTTCTTCGGCGATCGCATAAAGAATGCAAAATCCACATCGAGTCCATTCCGATGGGACGAATGCCCGAGTATTCTGCCCCCTCCCCGACCACTCTCATCGCCCACCTTCAATTCACTGCCGGGATAAACGTCTGCCACCCGGGCGGCAACATCCGCCACTAGCCGGGTCAACGGGACACTGCCATATCGCCGGTCGCGCCGATGATAAAATTCATATCCAACGCCCCGGCGCGGCATCTCTGTGCCATTCACGAGTACGCCCCGGGAAGTGCTCCCCAGGGGCCCGGACATTTCTGTGGTCACGGCCACCCATGGCACGCAGGCACTGAACCCGAAGCTCAGTACGCAACACAATGCCCGGCAGAACCGTCGCCCGAATACCCGCATGTCAGTCCTTCTTTCCCAGCAGCTGACCACAGGCCGCCTGAATATCGTCTCCGCGGCGTTTTCGCATGAAAACCGAAATACCCCGGCTCGCCAGAATCTGCTGAAATGCGTCCACCCGTTCCGCAGATGGGGGCGTCATATCGGATAAATCATGGGGATTCAGCGGCAGCAGGTTGACCTTGACGGGAATGGGATTGAGCAGCTTCACCAACTTTCTGGCATCATCATCGGAATCATTCACCCCTTTCACCAGCACGTACTCAATGGTGAATCGACGGCGTTTGGGCAAAGGATAGCGTCGCAATGCGCTGATGATATCGGCGAGAGACGCCTTCATTCCGGTGACCAGTTTCTGGCGGGTATCTTCGTCTGCCGCATGCAACGAAATCGCCAGCGCGGCCTTGCCCCCCAGGTCCCGTCCCAGTTTTTCGATGCCCTGAACAATTCCCGCAGTGGAGATGGTGACTTTGCGGGACGACAGATTCAGGCCCGCCGGGTCGCACAGCAGCCGCCAGGTGCGTACCACGTTATCGTAATTGTGGAGCGGCTCCCCGATTCCCATGAACACCACATTGGTCAGCTGCTCTTCGGGAAAATACGCCTGCTTCGCCATGAATACCTGGCCAATGATTTCCGCTGCGGTCAGATTGCGGATGAAACCGAACTTTCCGGAACGGCAGAATTCGCATCCGACGGAGCAGCCCACCTGAGAAGAAATACACTGGGTGAGTTTGCCGCCATCCGGGATGAGCACCGTTTCGACAGTTCTTCCGTCGTGCAGCAGAATCTCCATCTTCCGCGTGCCGTCTTCCGAGGTATGCACCTCCCCCACCCGCACCGGGGTCAGGGCATTATTTTCGCCCAGCTCTTTTCGCAGCTTCTCCGGCAGGTTGCTCATCCGCTCCGCATCCACCTCGCCTTTTGCATGAATCCAGTCAAACAGCTGAGCCGCGCGGAATGCGGGATATCCCTGCTGTTTAAAAATCGATTTCAGTTCCTCAAGGGTGGCACTGACCAACTGGTAGCCATCAAAACTCATTGATGGGTTCCCTCCTGAATGGACTCCAGCGTTTCCCACCGTTCGAGCGCTTCCATCAGCGCCGTTTCGATATCATCCAATCGACCACTGACTTTCCTCACCCCATCGGCGTTATCAATAAAAAATGACGGGTCCTGCATCTGTCCGGTCAACTCGGCCTGCTCCGCTTCCAGCGCCTCAATGCGTTCCGGCAGGGACGCCAGCTCCCGGGTTTCATTGTATGTCAGCTTTCGGCGACTGACATTGGATTTGGGCTTCTGCTTCTTTTCGGCGCGACGGATTTTTTCTTCCGGTTCCGGGCGCTGAGCCAGCCAATCATCATACCCACCGGCATAATCGCGAATGGTGTCTTCTTCAAATACCAGCGTACCGGTCACAGTATTATTCAAAAACTCCCTGTCGTGACTGACAACAAGAACGGTGCCTGCAAACGCGGAAATCCGATCTTCCAGCAACTCCAGGGTTTCGGTATCGAGATCGTTGGTGGGTTCATCGAATACCAGCAGATTGGCCGGCTGGGTAAACAGCTTGGCCAGCAACAGGCGATTCCGCTCGCCCCCCGAAAGCACCCACAGGGGAGATTTGGCCCGGTCGGCGGTAAACAGAAAATCTCTGAGATACGAAATGACATGCCTCGGAGTGCCGTTCAGCAGCACATTGTCGCCATCGCAGATGTTTTCGGCAACCGTTCTGCTTTCATCCAGTCGGTCACGCAACTGATCCAGATATGCGATTTCCAGGTTTTCCCCGAGCGCCACCTCCCCGCCGGTGGGGGCCAGCTCACCGAGCATCAGACGGATGACCGTGGTTTTCCCGCAACCGTTGCTGCCCACAATGCCAATTTTATCTCCCCGGTACACCGTGAAGTCCAGGTTGCGAATCAGGGGGCGTCCGGGCTCCCACTCATAGGACGCTGACTTCAGCTGAATCACCTTCTTGCTGGCGCGAGCCGTCTGTTCACTGATTGAAAATTCGGTTTTGCCAACACTCTTTCGCCGCTGGCGGGCCACTTCCCGCAGTTTGATCAGATTGCGAACGCGACCTTCGTTCCGGGTACGTCGCGCTTTGATTCCCTGCCGAATCCAGGCTTCCTCTTCGGCCAGCTTCTTTTCAAATTTTTCGTTCTGCGCTCTGGCCACTTCAAGCATTTCGGCTTTTCGCTCCAGGTACAACTCATAATTTCCCGGCCAGCTCGTGAATTTTCCCGCATCCAAATCCACAATTCTGGTGGCAATCTTCTTGAGAAAGTATCTGTCGTGGGAGACAAACAGAATCGCCCCTTCAAACCGCAACAGAAAATTCTCCAGCCATCCGATGGACTCGATATCCAGATGGTTGCTGGGTTCGTCCAGCAACAGCAAATCCGGTTCAGATACAATGGCCCGCGCCAGCAGCACCCGCCGCTTCTGTCCGCCGGACATGTTTTCCACCAGCGCGGTTTCATCGAGCCCCAGTTGGCTGATCACCGACTGGGCGCGGTATTCCGCTTCGTGTTCATCGTGTATCTTTGCATCGGCGCCACCTTTCACCACCGAAAGACATGTGCCATGGACATCATCGGGCACATCCTGGGGAAGATATGCAAACCGTGCCTGCGGTTGTCGGATAATGTCGCCCTTTTCGAGGAGTACATTGCCGATAACCACTTTCAGCAGGGTGGATTTCCCGGCGCCATTCCGTCCCACCAGACACACCCGCTCCCCCGGTTCAATCTGAAATTCCGTGTCTTCAAAAAGCGGATATCCACCGTACGACAGCCAGGCATTCTTTATTGTAATCAAAGCCATATCGGTTCTTCTCAGTTCATTTTCGGCGGTCATATCTGAACACGCTGTTCCGTTGAATCGAATCGATGCACTGACCGCATTCTGCAATCATTCAACGTTGCGCCGGTGTAGTACTTATGAGGAAAAGATCGAATAATTCAACCAATTTAATCAAATACTTGAGGGAAAAACAGATAGCAACGCCGCAATTTTTCCGCCCGCGTCAATAAGCAAAAAACGCTTCCACGATATTATTAATCTCAATCTGCCCCATTTATTTATCTCCGTGAATGTCGTTCTAACAGGATATGAGATGACAATTTACTGCACAGACTCATGAAAACAAGGATATTGATATGAGCAAAACAACCGACCAATCCGACCGAGCCTCATTTATCACAAAAGGTTTCGAGGTCGCCTTGAGCCAGCTTGCCGAGAATCCGAAAATCGCCTCATTGAACATGGGGGAAATCCCGATCTCCGATAATATTCATATCGCATGGCGGACAATCCAGCAGAAACTTATTGGATATGATGCCTTGAAAGTGAAAAATGCGCAGTTGCAGAATGCATTGGACAAGTTGGAGAAAAGCACGACCGCGGACTCCAGCGCTATTGACTCTATTATTTCGAACAACGGAGAATTGAGCAGTAACATTGAAGCGCTGATCCAGGCATCAGCAATTATTGAAGGGAAGCTGACGGATGTGTCATCGGTCACGCAGCGCATGAATGAAGAAATATCGGCAATCGCCAACTCCACCGAGGAAATGAAATCAACCGTTACCGAAATTGCGCAGAATGCGGAACACGCACGGGGAGTTGCCGACCATGCAGTATCTCGTGTGAAGAGTGCATCACAAAGCGTAGATTCACTCGGTGTTGCAGGAAAGCAAATCAACAATGTCACAGAAACAATTGTTGAAATCGCAGAGCAGACCAAGCTCCTCGCACTGAATGCCACCATAGAAGCTGCACGTGCCGGAGAAGCCGGAAAGGGGTTTGCAGTCGTTGCAAACGAAGTAAAGGAGCTGGCGCAGCAAACCAACAATGCGACAGCCGATATCCGGAAAAAGATTATTGCCATTCAGGAAGCCACCCAGAAAACCATCGTTGATATTCAGGAGATTACCCAGGTGATCTCCGATGTAAATGACTTTGTGGGAACCATCGCCACCGCCACCGAAGAGCAAACGATTACAACCAGAGAAATCGCAGAAAATCTTTCGAGCTCTTCAATGGGCATTAAAGAAACAAATCGCTCGATTGGCGAAGCGACTGCATTTTCTCAACAGATGACTTCATTCGTTGCCGAGTGCAAGAACAGAATCAGTGCGGGCAGCATACACGTCGAACAACTGACAGAGAGTGTTTCCGCCGCATCTGCTATCTTCTCAGGAATGCAGGGAGAAACAAAAGGGAAAGTTCGCTGAAACAGAAGCACGATAGCCATCAGGCCGCACATCGGCAATTGTGTTTCACAAAATGGATTCATGAGGACAAGGAGCTGTCAATGAAAGTATTGATGGAAAAAGAGTATGGTATGGTGAAAGTTCATCCGGAAAAAGGAATCGTTCATCACGTTGTAAAAGGATTCATTCAGGGAGACGATTTCAAAGAGCTCCTTCTCACCGGAAGCAAGGCATTTCGAGAACACAAATGTACGAAGTGGCTGTCCGATGATCGAAAGAGCACCGCACTTCGCAAAGAGGATATTGAATGGGGGCAACAGGTGTGGGAACCCGAAATCATGAAAGCCGGCTGGAAATACTGGGCGCTTGTGTTGCCCGAAGCGATTTTTGGTCAGATGAATATGAAGGAGCTTGTGAAGCGCTACGAATCTCAAGGCGTGACAGTAAAAGCATTCACAGATCCGGAAGAAGCGATGACCTGGCTCTCTGCACAACAATAGATGGGCCTGCTTGCGAGCAGTAACTGCCACTCTCATTTGGATTTGTCACTCCTATAGTGTTCAGATTCGAACACACTCAACAATTCCAATGGATCAAATCAGCTTTTCGCCGAGGAGTTCTTCGTACACCCGGATGTACTGCATGGTGGTTTTTTCGAGATTGAAGTTGTTGATGCCTTCCTGCATGATTCGGCGAATAATTTTGTGGCGTCGTTTTTCCGGCAACCGATAATATTTCATGGCTTCCATACACGCCCACCAGAACGCATCTGAAACATAGTCGTTAAATACAAAGCCGTTCCCCGTGTCCTTTTCGAGGTCCAGATGCTGTACCGTGTCCTTCAGACCCCCCGTGGCGCGGACGATTGGCAGCGCCCCGTAACGCATGCCTTCCATCTGAGGCAATCCACAGGGTTCGTACAGAGAAGGCATGAGGATGAAGTCCGCAGCCGCCTTCCCCAGTTCACTCAGATTCGCATCGAAATTGGCATATGCAATCCGACCGTGGCTGGCACAGGCTATCTGACCGTAAATCCGCTCCCAACCGAAATCTCCGTTGGCCACCACCGCAATCTGCAGATTGTCCTCACGATACATGTCCACCAGTGGCTGCGCAATGGCGGCCAGCAATTCCGGCCCTTTCTGAGAAAAGAGACGGCTTGGCCAGAACATCAGCGGCACGTTTTCGTTTACATCCAGCCCCATCTGCTCCTGAAACGCCAGCTTGTTGGCTTTTTTACCTTCGATAAAACTGGTCTCGTCATAGTTCACCACCAGCCCCTTGCCGATGGCGGGATGAGCGTTCGCCTTGGGCGCATTGAGAATACCGGATGCGCAGCCCGCATAGTATTTGACCTTGAACTCTTCTCTGGTTTGCCAGCTGATGATATCCGGGAAATAGCCGTTTACGATTTCCTTGAGAAATGTGGGACTGACGGTATTGACAAAATGCGATGCCTTGATGCCGCTGAGGAGAAAATCAACGCCGATGTTTTCCCATGGGTTGGGCACCGAGTCCGGATGCTGCTCCAGGTACAGCTCTCCGGAAAAGCGGCTGACGTCAATCCCCATGGCTTCCAGCTCCCTGAGGGTTTTCTTTTCGGAATAGATGTTGTGAATGGTAAACATGGTTTTAAACCCCCGCTCCCGGGCGGCGGCGGGAATCAGCCCGGTCATCCAGTCATTGCAATGGACCAGCATCTTTCCGTGGGCCGGCATGGCTTCGCTCAGTACGGTATTGATGACCTTTTCCTGAAATGCGATGGACCGATGCAATGCGTCATTTGCCCCGTGCTTTTCGTAGACGTCCCGAATGTGACTGAACAGGGAATCCTGCACCAGGTGAATGCGCTTGGGCCCCTTGAAAATGCTGGCCAACCGATCCAGTTCCCGCTGGGAAATCTGCGAATACTCCCGGATTTGTCGCTCGTATTTGGGAATGGCCACGTGAACGTCGAGCCCCATTTTCATCATTTCATCAATGAGGGCCGAACTGATATCGGCCAGACCACCCCCTTTGGCGCTCACCACGTTGGACAGGTTGCCGAACCCGGAAGCCAACTCGGTAATCTCGGGGGTCACCAGCAATATCCGGGGGCGCCGGTAGCGCCGCGCGCTTCTGGTGATGGCTCTGGTCTTCTTCGCGCGACGGGTACGCAACTGAGTCAGTGCGGTGGTGTACGCGACAATGGCTTCGGTCACATCGTGAAAGTGACTGAAATACTCGTGAACGCCCCCATCCGCACCATGACGGGTAGTGCACATGTAATAAAAATTGTCAGACGTACCCAGATGACGCCATGTGTCGAGGAGCTCCTCGTCATGTTTCATCCTGATTCGGGTCTCCATCTCCTGATACGTCTCGAACAGCCGCTGCTGCCCGCGATTTCCCAGCCAGGGATTGGTGTTCCGGCCTTCATCCGCCCAGGATGACGTGGCGAGCTCATCAATTCTGACCCGGGGCGCCTCCTTCAGTTCAAATCCGATTTCCGTCGGATTCTTCATGACAATATTGGGCCGCCGACTGATGGCTCTGGGCAGATGCTCCCAGAATTCAAAGATTCCCGTGTCTTCCCACTGATGTTCGCCGATAGCTTCGTAATCCATGCCGATGATCACCGCTTCGCCGTCAATCCGCGCCACCCAGTCGGCGAAGGTATCGGCGGTCACATGTCGATGGGTGAACCGGAAGGCCAGCTCGTCGCTCAAATCGTAGTTCCGGGGAAGAACGGCAATGGCTCCCAGACTGTCTTTAAATATGGTATTGGGCGACTGCCCGGCAATCATATCGTCCCGCTTTTCGCAGAGAATCGCCGAATGCCCCATTTCCGCCGCCACCGTGGCGATGGCATTGTTGTAGAGCAGCTCCGTGTTCCGGAACGACCTGGGGGTCACCCCGACATATTTCTCCATCATCTCCCGGTGTTTGCGAATCTGGGCCTTGAACTCTTCCTTGTTGCCATCCTTGAACAGGCCGGCCAGAGAATGATAATAGGTTTCTCCCAGAAACTCCACGCGACCGGTTTCCCGGGCCAGCTTCCCCAGTGCCGCAAAACTGTCCACCAGACTGGCGTTGAACTGTACCGCCTGCTCCATCAGGGTTCCGGACACACTCAGACAGATTCGAAACTCCGGATGCTCCTCAATCAGCCGGGCGAACATGGCATTGGCCGGCAGATAGCATTTGGCAGCCACCTTGGTGAGGATTTCCCTGTTCAGTTTGTCGTCAAATGGCTCGCTGGGAACCGGGTGCTTTTTCAATCGTCTGGGTTGGTGTGCTTCGAAATATAAAGTGAGAATGCTCATAAACAGAATCCTTCCACAGATGCCGGAATCAGAACGTGCGATGGGTCAATTATGTGTTTTTTCATACCATAAGTCCAATCCCTGTACCATTCTCAGAGACGGCGACGCACGATATGCTTTGTGCATGTCGGGTTTGGGGGCCTTGCCGGGGTCCATCTGCCCCGGACGTCCCGTTCCTTTGTGCACAAACTCCACAGTGGGCGGGTATTTATCAAACGATTGAAACCGATAGGCAACCTTGTCGCGCTCAATAATCCGATACCGGCTGACCCGATATCCCGGCACCCCACGCTGCGTCACCACTTCGTTACCTGCCGGTACATCCGCGTCATCCACGATGCGCACCGGATAGGGGGTTGTACCAATTACTCTTCGTAAAAGTGAAACAGTGAACGGTCTTTCTTTAGCGCGAATTTCCACCCGCGCAACACCGTCGGTCACCTGAAAATGAATTACCACCGGATATTCGAGTGGATTGCGTATTTTCAGGTCTTTGGACGGATAACTCACCGTGGCGTCCAGCCCGAGTTTGATGTATGAACTGGGTCTGGAATGGGGCACCCGCTCCTCAATGGTCAACCCCGCAAAAAATGCCGCTGCATAGAGAGTGGAGGCCACCTGACAGGTACCGCCCCCCATCCCTTCCACAATCTTGCCGCCGGCAATGACCGGCGCGTACCGGAATCCCCGGGCCTGGGAGCGATCGCCAACCGTATCATTGAAGGAAAACAGCTCTCCGGGCATGATGACGTGCCCATCGAGAATGGACGCCCCCAGCTTGACGTTGTAGGTGCGATCGGCATCTTTTGACATGCGCGAATACGGCGTTTCGAAAAATCCGGCCACCGAATCCACATCAATGTTCAGCAGTTTCTCCGCACTCACGCCGGGGGCCACACTGGCCACATTCATCTCAACCTCGCTCTTGCCGGCTCGCAGTGCCGCATCCATCCGTTCCAGTGTATTGTACACGTCGAGCGAGCGGCCTTTTTTCTCGGGAACCACCTCGTCTGCGGCAAAGTCAAACCGGGCGTTCACAGCGGGGCGGTTCAGCTTTTCCCGGATGGCCACCAGCGCTTCCACCGCCATTTCGCTGTCCAGCGAAACCGGAATTTCAAGTTCAATCGGGCCTGACCCATTGGCCGCATAATACTGACTGGCCGCACTGTCATTGTGGGCGAGTTCCCTGAGGACCCGCACAATGGGCGCATGTTCCGCCCGTGCCCCTAACCCCGCCCAGGTGGTGCGATGGGTAATGCCGCCCCCCTTGAGGAGTACGTCCCCGGAAATTTTTTTCCGCGCCAGCTGAATGATTTTCTGTTCCCCTTTTGGGCCCACCGGAATCTTCACGCCGTCCACCGTGATGGTGCGGAGGGGCTCCGTTCTGCCAGGGGCGGCCCAATACACTGTCAGCGCCGATGCGGCGCCCAGGAACAACAGAATGAAAAGCAATATCCCATCTGCCAGAATTGGATGATTCTGATGCCATTGTTTCAACGCATTGCCTGTAGAACTGTTTTTCTCTTCTTTCAAAATAGTGATACCGTCAGCTGTTTTTCGTGCCCAAAACTGTTCAATCGTTTATCTGTCCTTGCATTTCGCAAAGAAATTGCCAGAATTTCATTTAGTTATCAATAGTTCAGAAACAATTCGCACAGGGGCGAGTATGTTGAAGCAATTTCTGATTTATCCCATGGTCGCGCTCTGGCTGGCCGGCGCCGTGTCCGCCTGCGGAAAATCCACCGCCGATAATCGGGCGGACCCACCACCCGCCACGGGGAAAGCGGTGGAATGTCCGGTATGCGGTCTTCGTTTCAAGGACAACGAGAGCATTGGCAGTGAAACCTATCATGGAAAAACCTATTATTTCTATCTCGAAGACCATCGGCAGGCATTTAAATCCAATCCGGAAGAATACGTGCCGCCGGAAAACCGCCGCAAGCCCCGTGAAGCCAACTGATTTTACCAGAGGCCCATTTTGGAGAAAGCATTGAGATCACATGAAAATCACCGATGAAGAACTCGCCCGAAAAGCAGAAGAACCCGCCAGAGATGCCCTTGAGCTGCATCCGTTTTACAAAGGAAAGATTGAAATTGTTCCCAAAAGCTGCATCCGTGATCTCAATGACTTTGCCATCTGGTACACCCCCGGCGTTGCGGCGCCCTGCAAAGACATTCACCGGCATCCGGAACGGGTGTTCGAACACACCGCCAAGGGCAACATGATTGCCATCGTTTCAGACGGCTCCCGGGTGCTGGGACTGGGCGATATTGGCCCCGAAGCGGGGTTGCCGGTGATGGAAGGCAAAGCGCTGCTGTTCAAATACCTGGGGGGAGTGGATGCCATGCCCCTGTGCATTGACGCCCATACGCCTGAGGAGATGATTCAGTTTGTCAAAATGATCCAGCCCACATTCGGCGGCATCAATCTGGAGGACATCGCCAGCCCCGGGTGCTTCACCATTCTCGATACCCTGCGCGCGGATGCCCGGATTCCGGTGTGGCACGACGATCAGCAGGGGACCGCCGCCGTCACCCTGGCCGGGCTCATCAACGCCCTCAAAATTGTGAACAAACCCATGGAAAAAGTCAGAATCGGTATGCTGGGCGCCGGAGCAGCCAATCAGCGCATCGCCCACATGCTGGCCGCTGCGGGTGTCGATCCGGGGAATATTTACCTGTGCGATATTGAAGGGCTGGTGTACCGGGGCCGCGAAGACCTCAAAACCAATCCGTGGCTGAATGCGCTGGCCGACATGACCAACGCGGAACAGCGCAGGGGCGGCCCCGAAGTGGCGTTTGCCGGCACCGATGTCATGATCGCCCTTTCCGCTCCCGGCCCGCATACGGTGAAACCGGAATGGATTCGGTCCATGAACCGGGACGCCATTGTGTTCGTATGCGCCAACCCGGTTCCCGAAATCTGGCCCTGGGAAGCCAGACGCGCCGGCGCCAGGATTGTGGCCACCGGTCGCAGCGATTTTCCGAACCAGGTGAACAATTCCCTCGGGTTTCCCGGTATTTTCCGCGGTACGCTGGATGTCCGGGCCGCCACCATCACCGACGAAATGTGTATTGCGGCCGCCCGGGAGCTGGCAAAGGTGGCCGAAGACAACGGCTTGAGAGAAGATGCGCTGCTCCCCACAATGGATATGTGGGAGGTTTTCCCCAGAGAAGCCGTGGCCGTGGGCCAGAAAGCCATTGAGCAGGGCATTGCGGAAATCCGGCTTTCTCCAGAAAAAGCATATGAAATGGCCGAGGCGCAGATTCGCAGAGCCCGTTCTGAAATGGAAATGCGGCAGCGGGAAGGATTCATCAGAATGCCCCCGAAGAAATAGCGCCGCGGATTGGCTTTCAAAAAAACAATCACATTCCCCCCTGTGTCCCCCTTCAGTCAATCGAAACCGGGCCGTTTAGCTAAAATGTGCGCACCGCGTTTTTATTGGAGGAACAAATATGAAAGTACTTGCAGCAGACAGCAACAGTCGGTTTCGGGCGGGCCTCGTTTCAGAATTAAAAACATTGGGATATGAAACAGTGGAAGCCCAGAGCGGACAGGAGGCCCTGCAGATTCTGACATCTGATTCGCCCCCCAATGTCGCACTGTTCGCCTGGGATCTGGAAGGCATCCCGGGCGTGGAGCTGTGTGCTGAAATCCGCAAACGCAGCGAAAACGACAAAGGACGGGTGAATCCCTACAAAATCCTGATTTGTGAGGCCAACAATCCGGAGCTGTTGCTCCAGGCCGCCGATGCGGGCGCCGACGACTACCTGATGGAAAAATGGCACCGCAATGACCTGAACGTCCGCATGCGCATCGCAGAAAGAACCATCGAGCTTCAGTTGACCCTGCAGAAACATATCCAGGATTTGGAAACCGTATTGCGGCGGCACGACCTGTTGCGGGAAGTGGTCTCCAGGCTCTCGCCCGGTAAGAGCCAGGAGCAGGGGGCGCCTGAACTCGCCCCCCATGAAATAGCGCATGTGCCCATACGGAAACTGAACTTCAGCAAGGACATCATCAATATCAATGCCTTTGGAAACCTGCATGGTACCATTGCCAACGTGTTCAGCCAGCTGGGCTGCGGTCCAGCCACTGCCACCGTGCCCAGGGGCTTGTCGCTGGCCCAGGATCTCGTTCATCTCATCTGGACCCCCATGTATCTGATGAACCACAGGTACTGGATTGATATTAAAGTTGAAATGAACGATTACTCCGCCCGGGAACTGTACAAGGGAATGCTCGATGTGGAAGCGCAGACCGCCGATGAGCTCAACGACGCCATGGGAGAAATGCTCAACATCGTGCAGGGCGCCCTGAAAAGCACATTCGCCAGAGAAGGGGTGCCTTCCGTTACCCTGACCCAGCCGGTGGTGCTTTCGGCCCATGGCGTGGGATTGCCCAAAACCATTTCGGGAAACTTTGAAAAATGCGAGGTGACCATCGGTGAATTCAAAGCTCTGTTCACCATCATCGTCACCGAAGCGCCCCCCAGAACCAAGAGCGTCAGGGAAGTACAGGAATTCGACATTCTCGACCAGCCATTCTATGCCCCCAAAAGTCCCAATCTTCCCGTGTTGCCCGAAGGGATTATGCTGAGCAAAATGTATCTGCGAAAAATGCTCTCCTTTTCCTCCGTTGACGCCCCGGGCAGCGCCATTGTCATCGAACCCTCCCGAATCGCCCGCCGCGCCATGGGCGCCAGAGAATCCGACGCGAACAAATCCGCCCACTGGTAGACCGGATCATCACATTATCGTCAGTTCCAGCGCGTCAGTCATACGGAGCCGGGGCGCCGCATTCCCGGGGAAACTCAATCGATGGTGTATTCCAGCCCCCAGATGTTGACCGAGGATTCTTCGGGGTAAATGATGGTGAGCTTGTCTTCGCGCTGCAGTCGGAAAGAGTCAATCAGCGGATCGGAGAAATAGGGGTGGTCGGTGTCGGTGTACAGCAGCCGCCAGTCTGAAAACGAATTCTCGTCGGACGCGCCGGCAATGCGCAGACCGGGCAATATCGCATACACGTTGCCCGACGAGGACACGGCCAGCTTGCCCCGGAAATTCAGAATGGATTTCTGACCGTCAATACTCTCCCGATGCCATTGCCCGCTTTCGTCCCGCCAATAATGAAAATACTCACTTTTGGTGCGGGATCGGGTGAAATCGGCATCGTCGGGTTCCCCATCCGGCATATGGGCCAGCAACACGTGTACCCGTCCGGCGACATCCACCGTCATATGCTCCTGATTAATCAGACCGCGATTCTGGTGAATCTCCCAGACTCTGACAGAGGTGTTGGTGGTCCGGATGTATTGCTGGCCGGCTGCGGCCACTTCTTCTCCACTGTTGTTTTTCCAGGTTTGACCGTTGTCATCACTGTACGCGTAATACAAATCGTAATTGGTCTGGGCGTCCGGCGTTTCCCGCCAGCACCAGGCAGCATGCAATCGGGTACCGCCGGGGGTGTACGAAATGCCGTGGAGATAGGCGTTCACATTGTCGGTGATGCCATCAATGAATACGCCCAGGGACGTCCACTCTCCGGTTTGCGCACGGTATTCCCAGATGGCCTCGTTCCCGCTGCCGCTGGCCCCCAGGCGCATATCGAGCAGCATTCTGTCGCCATCCGGCTCAGTGACAAAGCGGGGATATGTAACCTCGGAAATCCGCTGGCCAGTCACCAGACTGTTGGACACCCCGGTAAAGCTGGCCGCTGCAAAAGCCACATTCTCCGGGTCTGTAATCAGATTGGCCACCGAATGCCGGTAATGAAGCGAATCGCCATGGTGATCAAACGCCAGATGCAGGGTGCCGTCTCCGGGACAGATCCCAAGGGATATGGTATTGTGGGCATCATTGGCCGTGTTGGTGTAGTCGGTGAAATCAAATTTCTCCCATTCCCCGTCCGGCAGCTGGCGACGGGCCATCACCACATTGCGATTGGTATTCCAGAATGCCGTGTACTGATACCCGTTCCACGACAATATCCCATCCTGCTGAAACGCTTCGCCGTTGAGATATCCACCGTAGGACACCACGGAGAGGCCCGAATAGGTCATCTGCCCCTCTATATCTTTTTCCGCATTGGGCGTCGCCGCGACATTGGTTTCGCTATCTGTATCGGCATCACTGTCGCTGTCCGTACCGGTGTCGCTGTCCGTACCGGTGTCACTGTCGGTATCACTGTCGGTGTCGCTGTCGGTGTCGGTGTCGCTGTCCGTATCGGTGTCGCTGTCCGTATCGGTGTCCGCGTCTGTATCGCTGTCGCTGTCCGTATCGCTGTCGCTGTCCGTATCACTGTCGGTGTCACTGTCCGTGTCGGTGTCACTGTCCGTGTCGGTGTCACTGTCCGTGTCGGTGTCGCTGTCCGTGTCGGTGTCGCTGCCCGTATCGGTGTCGCTGTCCGTATCGGTGTCGCTGTCCGTATCGGTGTCGCTGTCCGATGCCGCACTGTCATCCGTATTGTTGCCGCCACCGGAACATCCCATCGCCGCCATAAATAGAAATACTGCCCCGAAACCCAGAACTCGATATATCATCCGTGTACTCCATGCATTCAAGAACCCAAAATCACTGATTATCGCCCCGCTGTCATTGCCAGATAATTCGAAACCATCAAATGCGCCAACAATTATCACTACTGGAAGTCATTTGATAGGGCAATTCGGGCGGATTATTCTGCAAACGTACAATAATCTTATTTGCAGAGCCATTCGGATTTACCGCGGACTGACAGATACACCGGCGGCGGCTTTCAGGGCTTCACCGATTCGCGCCGGAGATGCGGCTACGGCGACACCGGCTTTTTCGAGGGCCTGAATTTTAACGCTGGCCGTACCGCGACCGCCGGAGATGATGGCGCCCGCATGGCCCATTCGCTTTCCGGGTGGCGCGCTGGTGCCGGCAATGAACGCCACCACGGGTTTTTCCATTTCAGATGAAATGAATTCCGCGGCTTCCTCTTCCGCCACCCCGCCGATTTCGCCAATCATCACCACGGCGTCGGTGTCGGCGTCTTCTTCGAACAGTTTGAGACAATCCACAAAATCCATCCCACCAATGGGATCGCCGCCAATGCCGATACAGGTGGACTGTCCAATGCCCAGCGCCGTCAACTGGGACATGGCTTCATAGGTCAGTGTACCGGATCGGGAAATGACCCCTACCCGGCCGGACAACGCGATATGGGCCGGTATGATTCCCAGATTCTGTCGAACGGTGGGCGCAATGAGCCCGGGGCAATTGGGACCGATGAGCCGGGTACCGGTCTGCTGGATAAAGGACCGCACCTTCACCATGTCCACTGCGGGAATGCCTTCGGTGATACACACCACCAGCTCCACCCCCGCATAGGCCGCATCCATAATGGTATCTGCCGCGAACGCCGCAGGAACAAAGATAACAGCGGCATTGGCGCCGGTCTGCTCTCTGGCGCGGACCACCGTGTCAAAAACGGGAATTCGCTCATCGAACATCGCTCCCCCTTTTCCCGGTGTCACCCCGGCCACAATATTGGTGCCGGACTCCAGCATCCGCCGCGTGTGCACCGCCCCCGCACCGCCGGTAATCCCCTGAACGCACACCCTGGTTTTCTTGTTGAGCAAAATGGTCATGCCGCACCTCCTGTCGCCACTTTTGCGCTGCCCCCCGCAGCCTTTTCAACGGCCAGCGCCGCCCCCTCCTCCATGTCTCTGGCGGTGGTGATATTCAGGTTTGCGGCATCCAGGATGGCTTTGCCTTCCCGGGCGTTTGTCCCCGCGAGTCTCACCACCAGAGGTACATCCACGCTGCTCTGAGCCACTGCCCGGGCAATGCCTTCCGCCACCACATCACACTGAAGAATTCCCCCGAATATGTTCACAAAAATCACCGACACACTCGCATCGCTCAGAATAATCTCAAACGCCTTCATCACCGTTTCCGCATCGGCGCCACCGCCCACATCCAGAAAATTGGCCGGTTCCCCCCCCTTCAGTTTGATGATGTCCATGGTGGCCATGGCCAGACCGGCGCCATTCACGCAGCATCCGATGTTGCCGTCCAGACTCACATAGGAAAACCCCAGGGCATGGGCCTTGTGCTCCACCGAATCCCGCTCGGACTCGTCGAGCAGCTCGCCATGAAACTGATGGCGGAACTCCGCGTTGTCATCAAATGTAATTTTGGCATCCAGCGCAATAATCTCCCCGGACCGGGTGACCACCAGTGGATTGACCTCCACCAGTGAACAGTCTTCCCGGATGAACAAATCAGAAAGGGAGCGAAGCGCACGGACGCTCTTGTGAAGCAGGTGGCCGTGCAGCCCGAGACGCGCGGTAATATTCCGGGCCATGAACTGAAACAATCCCGCCAGCGGTTCAAACCATTCTTTCTGCAATCGCTCCGGATGATGAGCTGCCACCGCTTCAATATCCATCCCACCGTCGGTGGAGGACATGATGCACAGTTTTTTTCGACTGCGATCGATGAGAATGCTGACAAACAGTTCCTTGTCAATATCAACAGCTTCTTCCACCAGCAGCCGCGAAATGGCCACCCCTTCTTTGCCGGTCTGATGGGTGACCAGTCGTTTACCAAACAGCTCCCGTGCAATGTGTCGCACTTCATCGAGCCCCTCGGCAATTTTCACTCCCCCCGCCTTTCCCCGTCCTCCGGCGTGCACCTGCGCCTTCAGCACCACCTTGCGCGTACCCGTCTGCTTCATCAGCAGTTCCGCAATGTTCACCGCTTCGTCCTGGTCGAACACCACCTCTCCCCGGGGTACCTGCACCCCGTACCGGGTAAACAATCGCTTGGCCTGATATTCGTGGATTTTCATGGGTCGGGATGCTCCTCAGGTAAGTTTCAGTGAAATTGTCACAGCGTGTAACATCACGAAATTCCTATAAATATTGTAACCGTCCATCCCGTAATCCACAAATAAAAAATCCAGTGTGCCAGGGCAAACACGGGGATTCGCCCGTATGTTGGCGGCTACTGCACGTACCCGAGATTTTCAAGGGATTCGCTCACATCTTCCGGCAATCGGGTCGGCCCGTCGGAGATGGGGATCTTTTCAAGAGCCGGCTGCCGGTTTCGCACATACTGGTGAAGGGCCCGGATGGACTTGTACGCGCCCGGGTGCTCCGGCGGAATAGGCGCCTGCTCCAGGGCGTCCATATCCAAATCGTACACCTCCGTGGAACTGCCATCCATGCTCTGAATCACTTTGTATCGACCATCGAAAAGCGCGTGTTTCCGAAATCGATTTTCAATGTCGGAGTGGGCCGCATCCCGGAGCATCGACATTTCCATATAACAGGTCCGGTCGTGCTTTTCTTCGCCGGTCATCAGCGGAATCAGACTTTTCCCCTCCATGGCGGCCGGAGTGGACACGCCGAAAATGTCCAGCAGCGTGGGCGCCAAATCCATCTGACAGGCCGAATAGGCCACCTGATTGTTCGCCCCCCACTGACCTCCTGGCGCGCGAATAATCAGCGGAACGCGGATGACCTCATCGGTGTACTGCAATCCGTGAAAAAACGACCCATGGTCAAAGTGTTCTTCCCCGTGATCCGCAGTAATCACCAGCCACGTATTGTCGAGGAGCTGCAACCCGGCCATGGCGTCGTACAGGCGGCCGATATGCTGGTCCACGGTGTGCACCTGAGCGTCGTACACCCCTCTGAGAAATGCCAGTTCATTCTCTTTAAGCATCATTTCGCGCAACTCACCGACCTTCCGGGTGATGGCCGGGTTGAGGCGTCCCCCATCCATGGGAAAGAATTCCCGGCGCAGCGACTCATCCGGGGCATATGGCTGGTGGGTGTCCATGTAATGCACCACCGCGAAAACCTGCTTTTCGGCATGGGCCTTCAACCAGTCAATGGCCGCATCGGTGATATCCGCTGCCTTTCTGGCTTTCGTCTGATAATCATAGGTGTCGAATCCCCGGTTGAACCCCAGGGACGGATGCAGAAACGGATTGCTCACAAACGCCGCGCTGGCATCCACGCAGCACGACAGCTGCTCGGCCACGGTCTGAATATCCGCGCGCACCGGGTACAGAGAGAATCCCTTCAGCCGCCGGGCGGTGCGACGCAGCCGGGGATTGTCCGACGCATTCAGCACGGCCCCTCCCCGATGCATGGCCGGGGACATTCCGGTAAACATGGTGCCGAACGACGGCGCCGTCCAGGGAGACGCGGCATAGTAGCGATGAAACAGGGTGCCTTCCCGGGCAATGGCGTCCATCCGGGGAGACGTGTTTTTTGAATGACCATACGCACCGAGACGATCTGCCCGCAGGGTGTCGACCACCACTACCACCACATTCATTCCCGCCGGGGGCGATGGCTGATTCCGAAACGTTTGGGCCGCCACGGAAATCTGCGTCGGCATGACACCGATTGCGCCGGAGGAATCGCCATTCGCATCTTCCTTGCCATCGCTATTGTCCGTCCGATTGCCCTGCGGTCCGCCCGGCTTGCAGCTGACGACCAATATCGCCATGAGAATTGCCACTGAAATATGTAAGCGGTTTTGGCGCATTTTGTCGGCACTCATCCCTTCCGGTTGTTCTCTGGCGTTGTAACAGAACCCCGGCGGCCAGACATCCCTTTTTTACCTGAATTCATTGTGATAGGGTGCGAGCCATGAGATATGCAGAAATCACACACACCCCCCTGACCCCCCCGCGAATTCCACTGATTGCCATCCTCCTCGCCACATTCACGGTGGGTTGCGGTAATCCCCCGGAAAATCCGCAGACACCACCCCGGAATCAGCGCCCTGCGCTTCAGGACACTTCAGATCACGGCCCCACCCACGAGGGGGATTTGTCGAAACCTGATTCCACTGGCAGACAGAAGCCGCAGACCGTCACGACTGGCACAGACCCGACTACCACCGCCCCACCGGGTATGGCGCTGGTTCCGGGGGGCACATTCACCATGGGGTTGAATCATCCCCGGGCCATCCCCGACGAAATGACCGAGCACCAGGTGACCGTTGAACCGTTTTATCTCGATAAAACAGAAGTCACCAATGCCGCGTACCAGCAGTGTGTGGATGCCGGCGTCTGTCGGCGCCCAAGGGATATTGACACTCAGAAAAGCGGATTCGAACCCCTGAAACTGTTCCGCACTCCCCGGCGCCCTGTAACGGGGGTTTCCAGGCAGGACGCCATCGCCTATTGTAAGTGGGCGGGAAAGCGGCTGCCCACAGAGGCCGAATTTGAACGGGCGGCCCGGGGGGACGACAATCGTATGTACGCCTGGGGCAATGAATCGCCCACGGCGGAGCTGGCGGTGTACGCATCGAAGGTCACCCGGGACGTGGGGAGTTGCCCCAAAGGGGCCGGGCCGTACGGACACCTGGACCTGGCCGGGAATGTCTGGGAATGGACCGCGGACTTGTATGATCCGTTCGCCTATTCCCGGGAAGGCGCATCCAAAGGAATTCCCGCCAGTTGCGAGATAATCAAGCAGACGCAGGACCAGCTGCGCAAAGAAAAGAAACAGGGATTCACCGGCACCAACCCGATTCCGATGGACTGTGACCACGTGCTCCGGGGCGGTGCGTTCAACTACTTTTCGTGGGGATTGCGCGCATCAAACCGGGTACATCATCCGGAAGACTGGCGTCTTATCATGGCCGGCTTCCGCTGCGCGAAAGATGCGCGCTGAACAGACCGACTCGCCATTCCGATCCGGACCGGGTAACTGCGGCAATCCCGTGCCCGTTACTGCGCCACGGGGTAATACATCGGGCCTTCAAATGTGTGTTTTATTGGGGGGTCTGGAGAGCTCAGTTGGATGGACGTTTGCCCGCCTCCGCCAAGGGACGTTTGCCCGCCTCCGCCAGGGGACGTTTGCCCGCCTCCGCCAGGGGACGTTTGCCCGCCTCCGCCAAGGCTTCGGCGGGTTGATGATTTAGAAGGACCAGAGGCGTTTTTGCGCGAAAGCTCGGCCGCTGCCTGATTTCAGATACTTTTCAAAACGCTCGGCTTTGTGAGGTGCATCAAACCATATTTTCACTTCACATCGCCATGGCCGGAATTTATGTGTTGCAATGCATCTACCGGAATTGTGTTCGTCAAACCGTCTCTCAAAATTGGTGGTAACGCCCACATACTTTTGCTCTGGCCAGTCTCGGCTTCTCAACAAATAGACATACATATCAACCTCCAAAATCCAAATCGACGATCCGCCGAAGCTCGCGCCGCGAATCCAAGTCGACGATCCGCCGAAGCTCGCGCCGCGAATCCAAGTCGACGATCCGCCGAAGCTCGCGCCGCGAGCGAAGCGCGGAATATCGACAGGAAAATTTTGTCTTTTGCCGAATACCTGTTCGTTCAAAAATAGAATGTGTTGCAAAAAAATGGCACTTGCCGGAGTTTGTGTAATCGGGCTCATAACCCGATTCCGATGGAGTGCGACCACGTGCTCCGGGGCGGTGCGTTCAACTACTTTTCGTGGGGACTGCGCGCCTCCAACCGGGTGCATCACCCCAAGACTGGAGCATCATCATGGCCGGGTTCCGCTGCGCTAAAGATGCGCCCTGACCAGACCGACTCGCAGGTCCGGTCTGGGGACAACACTTTTATAGGGGACTGACAACTCGATTCCCCCGTTGGTGACGAGTGGGGAACTCGAGTTCGCAGACAGATGAAAAAACCGGCGATGGCAGCGCAGGCGGAATACATTCGACAATCTCCTGTTCGCATATTCAATCCTCGAAAACCGCCTATTTCTCAAGAAATCGAGTACCGTCCCCATCACCACTCAATTGCTTCGATTGCTGTTCGATTGATTCCATTGAATCCCACGCGGAAGATCTTTTAATTGAGAGGGATGCGGAATATGCCGCCGGTGGAGTTGTTGTAACCGGTACGAACAATCAGTTCCGCATTTGTAGCCATAGCGCTTGTAATGGTCGAAGACTCAAACGTCGCAACCGTTTCTACTGTGCCGCCGGCCAAGGGCACCGAATATATATGCGTTGTACCGTTATCATCTTCGTATCTATTTACAAAAAACAGATACATATCGTTGTGGGCCATATACTTGGCCTCCTCCAGTTCCTGCACTTCGGTCGGTTCACTATCCCCAATGTGAAACATGTACAACTCGGGCCAGTTGAGTTCTCCCGTGAGATCCGCCAACCAATACAGCGTGCCGTCCACTTCGAACAGAACTTCGCCGTATAGAGAGGAAACCATCTCTTCCCAACTATCGGGCGCATCAACGGATGCGCGCACAAGGTCGTCAGCCATCACATATATGTATCCATCCATTACCGCATACCCATCGTTATCAAATCTATCGGTGAATATTTCCTTTGCCGCACCTCCGGCCAAGGGCACCCCATATACATTGCCATCCCAACTCGACATCCCGGTGAAGTACAGCGTATCGTCAACAACGGAAAAACTGGTGCCACCTTGGCTCGCGTTTGTAAGAAGCACCGGCGCACTGCCGTCTTTTCCCACCCGAACCACCCCACTGATTCCAGGTTTTTCGTCAAGGCCGACGTACACCTGATCATTGTACAACAGTATGCCATCGGGAAACGACAACCCGCCGATCACGCATTCGGTGGCGGATGTGGTCAGGTTGGTACGAAACACGCTATTGTATGATGTAAAATACAGATGGGTCGCGTCTATTGCCAACCCCTCCATATTGACGGTGTTGATGGTAATCAGCTGACAGCCCGCCTTGCTTTCGCCGGCTTCAGCAAAACAGCTGCCATTACAATACACTTCTTCCGCAGGGCAAAATGATCCCACTGCGGTGCTGCCGTACAATTCATCCATACTGCACACTTCGTTATCTTTCGGCACAAACGGTTCCGGTGTAAACGGCGAGTCCGTTTCCGCATCTGTATCCTCTTCCGACCCGGCATCGTTGGTATCAACGGCGCTGGTGTCGCTATCTTCAGCAGTGTCGTTGTTGTTTGTCGTTTCAGTATCTTCGTTGTTGTTTGTCGTGTTGGTGTCGTCGCTGCCGCTGCCATCATTGCAGCCCATCGCAAACAGTATCAACAGTATCCCTAAAACGGTTATCTTTTTCATCTCAACATTCCTTTCGTATTTCCATTTTAACAGCAGTTCATCCTTCTGAATTTTTCAGGTCGCTTTTCAGGCTGCAATGTTCAAGGTTTTGATCCAAATTGAATATAAATTTCTTTTAAGACCATTGATACATTAAAATATTCGGCCCCCACCTATATGGAGGGGAAATCAGGGGGGCTCGGGCACGTTCTTAGCAAACTAAATTCACTAAAAAAGGGTGTTCCCCCGGCTCTGCCCTCATGATAGATCACATCAATTGATTTACCGATGTTGCCATTTCCCAGCCTACCTGTCGCTCCAACATTCGGGTGTATCCTCTTGCCAGAGTAATCCATCCTGGTGGTCCGTTGGACTTCAGGTGACCGCCCAGTTTGGCCATTGCCAACGTCGCTTCACTCACCGTTGGTTGGTCTGTTTTAAACAGTTTCGGATACTGCGTTGATAAAATGGCAATCTGAATGGGAGAGAATACCTGCGACGCGAGTGTTTCTGCGGCATGATGACTCAGATGTCTCATAACAAGCAGCATCCAGGCAACGGGGGCCAGTATTGCCAACGCAACAAGCAGGCTCCGGGCTGAATCCAGCTGACGCTTTTCGAAAGAACATCCCGTTTTTAAAGACTTAAAATATTCTTCAATGAGCCATCGTGCCCTGTAGATGTCAACTATCCTGTTTAGTTGTTCAACAGTATCGATTGGCTCAGTGGTAAGCAATACCCACCGAACCGGCGGTTCGTTTTCTACTGGATTTTCTTCGAAAACTTCAACAGCATTTAACCGAATTTGAGTCGGCAAATACCCCATTGCTCTTTTGGGAGCGCGAGGTGCCGGAATTTGTATCTCACAACCGCGAATTGACAAAATGGTGGTTCTTGTGCGCCTTGCAGGAAATGTTTTCCGCGCGGACAGCGTGCGTCCATGGTCGGAACGTGGAGACAATTCCACCTCTCGGCGTATAGCTACAGGTTGTTGTTTAAGCGCCTGGGAAACGGGACATGTCTGTGTCGTCGTCGAAATTCGGATTTTCGATCCTTCGTTCCTGCGCCAAACGAATTACAAATTTTATGTCATTGGCAGCCATTCCCGTGAACAACTCATACGCATCTGCTTCACGATCCATCACATGAATAACTGTGGGAACGTCTTTCAATGATTCTTCTGTTTTCTTTACCGACTCCAGCCAGCGATCCAGCTCGGAATCCAATAATCCGTTTTGACTTTTCCAAAACGTGCGAACGGTTTCATTGGCGATATTGGCGTTATGAATGAAAGGCCTCATATTCAGTAGTCCAAGTGGGCATTGCAATCCATCGTTGGAAACAGCCAGGCTCGCATGCACCAGAAATCCCTGATGCTGTGATGAAAATCTTCCCAACCCTGAACGCAGGCACTCGTCTCGCAGCGGAAAGCGCATTTCGGTTGTATCATGGAGAACCAAAATATCTTTCAACTGCTCCGCCCTGTTGACGGTTTGGTCAACATGGTATTCCAGCACATCAGTAAACTCAAAATGATCGTTGTTTAAAAATCGATAAAATGCTTCCAGTTCAGACTCATTGGAAAAAATATCTGGAAATGATGAGTCAGGCTTTTGCGACAAAGCATCAACAACCATCTGCAGCCGCTGTGTACGGCGAGCATCACCCAAATCACAGAATTCCATCTCATCTATCAGTGAAACGTTCCTTAGTAGCGAACTGCCAATAGACATACATAACCTCCATGCAACGAGTAGTGCTCCTCTTAGATCATATTTGGCGCGAGTTTGCCAGGTTTACCGTAAATGAAATAATGTGTGGGATCATGAGGGCGATGCCCGGGGGATGGTTACTGGAACGGGCGCTCAATGAACTGGATAGTCAGGGCGACGGGGCTGCCAATCCTGAGGCGGTCCATCAATGATCAGGCTCGGAGTAATTGTCGGGGGGATGCATACCAGAAAATAACGGGCGTAAAAAATGGGGGTAATCCACAGGGAAACGACAATCGCCGTCATCAGCGTTCCCAGATAAATGAAGCTGAGCATGGCGCCGAAGCGCAACAGTGGCCGGTTCTCTTCCCGGACTTTTTTAAAAACGGCCATCACGGCGCTGGCAATCACAAGCGTCACGGAGAGTCCCAGCGCCAGATGCATGGTCAGAGATATTTCTGAATCCGGAAATTGAAACATGTCCTTGTAGGCAAACGGTTGGTAGAATGCGTGAATGACGTCTGTCAACGTGGGCGGTCCCAG
>JBNKCR010000058.1:0-36416 GCA_050287845.1 Polyangia bacterium | reverse complement strand
TATGGGCAGGACTATGTAGACATTGGTGAAGAAAGTTACGAAGCGCAGTTTCAAACAAGTCGACTAAATAGAATAAAATCCATCGCAAAATCAATGGGATATAAAATCATTCAAAATAATGCTGGTTGAGTTACTGGCCAGTGATCTGGTTTGGAGCGTTCCGATTGTTGCCCGGATTAACGTTTGAATGTGCGGCAGCGATGTGATATTTCTCGCCCATAAACACAATTCAAAGGAGTCAATGATGCAACTGACATGTTTGCGCGGAATGATGTGCGTATTTGCAGGGGTTCTTGTTTCGATGGCTGGCTGCGATTCGGGAAAAAACACTGTTGAAGCAGGGGGAACGCTGAAAATGGAACTGGCTGCGGAAGTGAATGGCGTCCGGTATGAACTGCACAATTCGGTTTTTATAGTCGAAGGCGGTGTGAATACCGTGGTACTGGCGGACGATCCGGTTGGCACAATCCAGTATGAACTGGATCCTGGGGATTACCAGATTGAACTGCAACTGGGATGGCAATTACACAAAGTGAACGCTTCGGGCTCTCTGGAACCGGTGGCGGCCAATCTGACGTCGGAAAACCCCATGTCATTTACCATCGAAGCAAATGCAGTCACTCCGGTGGCGTTCTCCTTTGTGGTGGGAAACAACGTCATTCCTTTTGGAAAGGGCAGTCTGGAGCTGGGCATTCAGGTCAACGAAGATACAGAGCCTGTCACTCCTGAATTCAGCGCTATTTCATCAGGTCCCGGTCATACGTGTGGCATTCGGTCATCTGATGGCGAGGTTCTGTGCTGGCCGCGTATTGAGTCTTTTGGAGCGACTATTCCTCCAGTGGGTGTGGCCTTCGACTCTGTTTCGGCTGGATTAAATCACTCGTGCGGTGTGCGGGCAGTCGATGGTGAGGTCCAGTGCTGGGGCGATAATACAAATGGCCAGGCCACTTCGCCTGTCGGTGTGGCTTTTGACTCTGTTTCAGCTGGTCACTATTACACCTGCGGTATCCGCTCATCCGATGGCGAGGTCCAGTGCTGGGGCGGATTTTCTTCTGACATCCCGCCAACCGGTATAGCATTCGATTCCGTTTCGGTTGGTTCTGATCATACTTGCGGTATCCGGTCATCGGATGGGGAGGTCCAGTGCTGGGGAGCAAACAATTGGGGTGCGGACATCCCGCCACAAGGTGTGGCCTTCATCGCTGTTTCGACCCGATATTATTTTCACACGTGTGGTATCCAGTCATCGGATAGGGAGGTCCAGTGCTGGGGAGATGATACATATGGCGAGTCCTCTCCGCCAGCAGGTGTAGCCTTTGAATCTGTTTCAGCTGGCTTCGAGCACACCTGTGGCGTTCGGGCGTCAGATGGGGAAATCCAGTGCTGGGGAGATGATACATATGGTCAGTCCTCTCCACCAGTTGGCGTGTCCTTTTCATCTGTTTCGGCATCTGATGGCAGTACGTGCGGCATCCGTAAATCAGATGGTGCAGTTGTATGCTGGGGGGAACAATATTTAAAATGATAGAATCTTCACAAGTGCTGATGGTGGATGAACAGGTCTATCGTTTTACCGGAGTAAATTCGTTTCAATGGACTGGGGAGGACAGTTAAAAAAAGGGACAGTACTCTTTGTTTCGCAGAAAAAGCCGACAGTAACTATTCTGCTGTGGAATGTGCAGGAACGACCGAGATAACGGCCGAAACAACTGGTTTCAACTGACCGAGTCTTCAGTATACCCAAGGCGGTACAGTAATTAAGTTACATTAATTGATTCTGGAGAAGAAACCTCCATTCTCAACTTCTTCCGGGTAAGTATAGAATTTATCCCTGCGTTAAGACATTGAAATCATATGAAATAATTGTAGGGGCGAAAATTTTTTCGCCCCTACTTCTCAGTGATCTGGTTTGGAGCGTTCCGATTGTTGCCCGGATTAAAGCTAAATAAATTCATAAATAATATATAATTTCGGTGTTCTTTTCATATAATTCGGAAATGGTCTCGATTTATAAGAAGTTAAAAACACGACCAGTTGGAGACATCCAGAATGAACTGAAGAAATTGACGGTTTCATCATTATTGGCAGCCTCGGAGTCAGCGAGACTGCGGAGCTAGCTGTCTGGAGTGCTTCGTTTTTTATGAGAGAAGTATACGTCAAAAAGAAATGGACTATTTTTTCCCGGTTTGCGATTAGAGATTGCCGGATTATTCAGAAAAGATTTGATGACGCATGGAATGTTCATTTGATCGTCCCTGAACATAGTGTCCTGCCGAATCAAGTGGCCCCAATGGGCTCTGTGTTCAATCAACGGAACATTGATTCGGTCCAGTGACTGGATGTACCGTTTCATATTTAAATTTGTGGGGAAACCATCTGCTGGTTGAAAAGCAGGTAGTTATGCTCGAACAGCAGGGAAATAAATGCAACTTACATTCGATGAAAATACAGAATCTGGGCTGCAGGCGTACAAATTGGGATACGCTCTTTATAAAATTTTAACAGTGGGAGAATAACATGAAGAATAAATCGTTTGCAATTTTATTTTCGCTTTTGCTGATAACCGGACTTGTGCACATGGGGTGTGGTGATGATTCTTCCAAGGGCGATGGAGATGGGGACGGTAGCGATACGGATGCAGATACGGATACGGATACAGATACGGACACAGATACGGACACGGATACGGACACGGACATGGATGCAGATACAGACACAGATGCAGATACAGACGCCGATTCGGATTCGGACGCTGATACGGATTCGGACGCCGATTCGGATTCGGACACCGATTCGGATTCGGACACCGATTCGGATTCGGACGCCGATTCGGATTCGGACACCGATTCGGATTCGGACGCCGATTCGGATTCGGACGCCGATTCGGATTCGGACACCGATTCGGATTCGGACACCGATTCGGATTCGGATACAGATAGCGAAACTTCGGAGTTGAATTGCGACAATCTTCCTGCCGTTCCGCTCCTCTATGAAGAGTTGACCGGATACACACAAGGTGAGGATTTTGCCTTCGATGGTGAAGGAAACATTGTGTCTAATAATAATGACAATCTGGTCAGGCAGGCCAAAGGCGAGCGCATGGTTCTCTGGGCGCCGGGGATCGGGGAGACCAACGGGATGGCCTTTTTGCCAAGCGGCGATCTCGCCGTGGCAACATACGATGTGTTGTACCGAGTGGCGCCGAACGGCGGCTTCGAGGCGATTGCCTCGGACCTGGACTACGCAAACGGCGTCGAGGTCGATCTCGACGGAATGGTCTATGTCAGTGAGCAGGAAGGCGGCCGGGTCAGGCAGATCAACCCGTCGACACTTGCCAATACGGTTATCGCAGATGGGTTGACCAGTCCGAACGGCCTCGCCATGTCGCCGGATATGCAGACGCTATATGTGGGGAGCTTCGGCGGTGGGACCGTGCACGCGATTGATCGTGACGGTTCAGACGGTTGGGCCGCGCCCAGGCTTCTCGCTCAGGTGTCCTCTCCGAACCTCGGCTGGAAGAAGGTCTCAGGCGCGGGGAGTCAACCTTCCTGGAATGATACCGATTTTCAAGACCTGAGCGGTGGGCTGGACGGACTGGAGGTAGACGCCTGCGGGAATGTATATGTCACCGAATTCATGAAGGGGGTTGTGTATCGCATCTCTTCCGACGGCTCCAATGTGGAAGAGGCCGCTGTGCTGCCGAGCACCTGGATCCCGAATCTCCACTGGGGGCGCGGTCTCGGAGGTTTTGAAAAAGAAACCCTATACGTGGCCGACCGCGACGAGGGGCGACTCTTTGCGATTTCTGCCGGTGTTGCGAGCAAGCCGGTCGCCTTTCCGTAGAGTGAAAATGTACCGTATTGGGGAGTATACACAGCTTACTTGAGAGAGGAGAACGCAACGTGAAAAAATTGTATTGGATCAGTCTGATTGTCGCCAGCGGGATTTTTGGATGTGCTTCGGAAAACGTCGATGAGACGCCGAGTTTTGAGGATACGGAAACATCGAATGAAGACACTTCTCTGCGTGAAGATACACAAACTGAAAGATACTCGAGTGACGATTCAGAATCGGAGGTGGCGTCGAAAAGCGAAGAGTGTCCCATCGGAACCGCGTACGGCGCCTTTAAAGTGTCGATGTTGGAGCAGTATTCGAGTGTAGACGGAAAGGTCTCCAATGGGTTGAGTCCGGTAGAGATACCGCAACTTGTGAGCGAGGACGGCTACTGTCAATTGCTTCGACGTTTGAACCCGATTTGCGATACATCCTGCGAGAGCGGTTATACCTGTGGTTTCTCGGGGGAGTGTGAGCTGCAACCGACAGCTCAGGATGCCGGCGTTATATCGATTTCCGGCTTGGAGAAGTCGGTCTCCATGGAGCCGATTCAACCGGGAAATCGCTATTTCGATACAAGCCTTTCTCATCCGCCGTTCGCGGAAGGGGACGAGTTGCGTCTTGTCTCGACCGACGGTTTTGCCGGAACGCTTGATTTGAAGGCAAGGGGAGTCGCACCGCTGACGATCGCAGACGAGCGCTGGTTGGTGCAGCAAGGCAGCGCTCTTTCGGTGAATTGGAATACCGGACAACTCGACGATGCCGAGGTCGTACTGACGTTCGACGTAAACCAACACGGCGTCTCGCCGCTCTTTGTTCGTTGCATTTTTCCGGATACCGGCGCCGGCAGCGTGCCGCAGGCCATTATCGATCAGCTGCTTACCCTGGATGAGAGCCCGGTCAGCGGTTTCCCCAGCGGATATCTCATTCGTAGAACCATCGACTCTTCTCCGTTGCCGCAAGGCGAAGGATGCGTGGAGTTCTCCGCGCTCGCATCCGCGGAAGCGACGGTGCGTGTAGCGGGCTTTGAGCCCTGCAAAACGAACGGTGATTGTCCGAGCGACATGACTTGCAACACCACGACCAATCTTTGCCAATAGAAGCGCTCAGTTGATGAAAGGACTACCGAAAATGAAAGATCAGCAACGTTGTTCGCAGCTCCATTATTCAGTGAGCGTATTGATTTTGTATGGAATGCTTCTATTTCTACTGACAGGATGCGGCGCAGAAGAGAGCACAGGCACAGATAACGATTCCGTCGATACAAATGATTCAGATTCCGAGGAGAGTTGGACATGTGCGCCCCAGGGAGGTGAGATAGAATATCTCTCTCGGCTCGGATGTCTCGACGATTTCAACCGACTCTCGTCCCTTCCCATTTCTGCTGAGATTCCCGGCGCACGCTCGGTGAAGGTCGTGATCGATCGACTGGATGGAGACAGCTTGTATTTTCAGGACAGCACGAAATACAAGATTCATTATGATTTTGCATCTGCAAACCTCTCCGGCAACGGGCTTCCATTTGTTCCGACATTATCTGAATTCAATTTAACCGAGTACTACAGCATGGATCGCCGGTTTCTTCTGGGCGCGGTAACGTACTACGAGGAGGCAGATGTCTGGGCTTACGAGATCTCACCCTACGACACTGCCTCGGCGGAAATGGTGCAAACATCTTTTGAGTTGATTGAGCAGAATACGTACTTCGGCAATGCGCTCTATTTTCATCCCACGTCAGAAGCGGTGAGCGCAATGTCCAAGTCGCTTCCGAGCTCCGTTCGCGTGATCACCACAGAGGGGCTGTTCGAGGGGATCACTTACCAGCCGCTGAATCTCGGAACCTCGTACGGACAGTTGCGATTCTACGATGTCGCGCAGCTGGAAGCAGGTACCTCTTATATTTCCTTTCGCGATATTGCCGTGCTCGACCAGGTTCCCAACGACATCAGCGTGGCGAGCGGGATTATCACCGGGCAATTTCAAACGCCGTTGTCGCATATCAATGTCTTGTCTCAGAACCGAGGAACGCCGAACATGGCGCTCAAGGGAGTTTTGAGCAACGCCGATTTTCGCGCATTCGAAGGAAAGTGGGTCAAGTTGACGGTGGGACCGTACAAGTACGAAATCGAGGAAGTCAGTCGCGAGGAAGCCGATGATTGGTGGGAAAAGCATCGACCCACAGCCGTGCAGGTGCCGACCCTTGATACGACGGTTACCGGGCTGGTGAATATCGCGGACGCACTGGATCCGAATGATTTCAGCGATCCGGCTATTGGACTGAAAGCCGCTGTGCGCAGGGTGATACCGGCTTTTGGAGGGAAGGCGGCTCACTATAGCGTTCTCCCTCATATGGATAATACGCTGGTGCCCTATCCGGATGGATTTATCGTACCGGTATCCTATTACATCGCGTTTATGCAGGAGAACGGCTTCTTTTCGAAAATCGATACATTGTTGGCGGATGAGGCATTTCAGAACGATCCGGCGGTGCGAGATACGCAACTGGGTGCGTTGCGTGACGAGATGAAGGCAACGCCCATTGATGCGGAGCTCGAATCGATGATACTCGATAAATTGGCTGCAGAGTTTCCGGGAATCCCGATGCGCTTTCGATCGAGCACCAACGCTGAGGACCTGGAAGGATTCACCGGCGCGGGGCTCTATACTTCCAAAACCGGAGATCCGAACGATCCGTCTCGACCTGTAGCGGATGCGATCCGCACGGTCTGGTCGAGTGTCTGGTACTTCCGCGCCTTTGAGGAGCGAGAGTATCGGGGTATCAGTCATAAGGAGGTCGGGATGGCCTTGCTGGTGCACCGATCGTTTCCGGATGAAGAGGCAAACGGGGTCGCCGTGACCGCCAATATCTTCGATACCTCGGGAATGATGCCTGGGTTCTATGTAAATGTACAGTTCGGCGAGGAGTCGGTGGTGAAGCCTCCACCGGGAATCACCACCGACCAGTTCATTCTGCAGTACGATATGCCGGGGCAGCCGGTTACCTATATCGCCCATTCCAATCTTGTCGCGAGCGGCAACAGTGTTCTCACTCGATCGCAGATTCTTGATCTCGGGGCAGCCTTGAATGAGATACACTCTTTCTTCAGACCGGCCTACGGCACCGGTGGAGCGGACCAATTCTATGCGATGGATGTGGAGTTCAAGTTCGACGGAGAGCCGGGGGAGACACCTCAGCTTTTTATAAAGCAAGCGCGCCCCTATCCGGGATGGGGTAGTGTAGAATAGACGATGACAATCTTCTGTCATTGGCAGCGGACAACGAGAAAGGACGGCCGTACGTTCAGTTGTTTGCAGATCAAGCGAACTGCTCGTAGCGATGGGGAGATGAACTACTGCGGGTATGCGGAGGGCGTCGGAAAAGTACAGGAGCTGATGGGAAACGAGAAGATGGAACAACTCATCGAGAGTTCATATTTCTAGTTTTCGTGGAGCAGTAAGTACAATTCATTCAGGACGTCCATCTGCGAAGCTGTCTCTACCGCACCGGGGCGCGATTCTCTGACGTGGGCGACGGCCTCCTCCACGGACATACCCTGATAGATGAAGTATGCGGACAAAAAGGTTCCTGACCGTCCTGTGCCTCCCAGGCAGTGTACTGCAACGGATCCGCCTCGTGATATCTCCTCTTCGGTGAGCGCCAGAAAGAAGAGAAGCTGTTCGATTGCCGGAGCGGTGAAGTCGGCCACCGGTACATGAACGACTGCAAAGGCCCAATCGCAGGGATTCAGCAGCAAAGATTCTTCTGTCAGCGTGAATAGAAGCGTTATCCTGACCTCCTCCAAATAGCAGAGATCCGACTCTATCGCCTGGCTCTTGCCGGGTAACGACATCCCCGCCAACTTTGACGGTACGACCCAGTAGAAATCGAACATCGGTGCGCATACTGAAGCATCTACGGCCTCGCGTTCCGTATCGGACAAGCCGTCTATCTGGGGTGCGCAGCTATCAACAACAGAATCAGTGTCTATCAGGGAAGCGGTTGTCGTATCGATTGTCAAACTGTCCGTTTCACGTCGGTTGTTGTCCGCGGCTGATGGATTCTCCTCGCGCGTCGTTTCTGTATCCAGTGACGGTTCGACCATCCAGGAGCTGTAGCATCCCCCCACGAGGAGAAGGGTGCACAGCCGAAGCGGCGCCGCGGTGAAAAGTGATTTTTGTTTTCGAGGTCGTGATACCATGCGGGTTTTCATTTTCTCACGCTTATTTGCTTCGTCCCTGTTAAGTATAATCATCTGTTCAATGATATCACACGCGCTTTGAACAACGCTTCATCTTAAATAAAGATAAAGGTGTTATTGGTGTAAAAAGCGATTATGAAAAAATACACGTTAAAAAGAAATGGACTATTTTTTCCCGATTTGCGATTAGAGATTACCGGATTATTTAGAAGAGATTTAATGGCGCATGCAATGTTCATTTAATCGTCCCTGAACATAGTGTCCTGCCGAATCAGGTGACCCCGATGGGCACTGTGTGCAATCAATGGGACATTGATTCGGCTTGGTGAGTGGATGCGTCATTTTATATTTAAATTTGTGGGAAAACCACCTGCTGATTGAAAAGCCGGTAGTTTTGCCCGAACAGCAGGGAAATAAATGCAACTCGCATTCGATGAAAGTACAGAATCTGGGCTGCAGGCGTACAAATCGGGATACGCTTTTTATGAAATTTCAACAGCGGGAGAATAACATGAACAATAAGTCGCTTACGATTTTATTTTGGCTTTTACTGATAACCGGACTTGTGCACATGGGGTGTAGTGGTGATTCCTCCAAGGGTGATGGAGATGAGGACGGTGGCGATACGGATTCCGATACGGACACGGATTCCGATACGGATACGGATACGGACACGGACATGGACGCAGATACGGACACAGATACAGACACAGATACAGACACAGATACAGACACAGATACAGACACAGACACGGATTCGGACACCGATGCCGACACGGACACCGACGGGGATGCCGACACGGACGCAGACGGCGATGCCGACACGGATACGGATACGGATACCGATACGGATACAGACACGGATACAGACACGGACACCGACACTGATACGGACACAGACACAGACACGGATGCGGACACGGGCACGGACTCAGATACGGACGACTATAAACTTCCCGACTTGCCACCTATTCCCGACGTTCCTGCCCCCGAAGCGCTTGGTTCCGTCACCATGGGTGACCCGGCGAACTTCGAAGAAGTGAAAATGGATTTTCCGATTGCCGACGGGCCTTTCGAGCCAACCTGGGACTCGATCAAGGCCAATTACCCAACCACCGATTCGGCATGGTTGCGCGAGGCCAAGTTCGGCATCTGGGTCCACTTTGGCCCGCAAGCCGCTGGACAAAGTGGCGACTGGTACGCCCGCAGGATGTACATCGAAGGTGAAGGATCCTACAACAATCACATCCGGGATTTCGGGCATCCATCGGTAGAAGGGTACAAGGATTTGCTGCACACCTGGAATCCGACCGCGCTCGATCCCGCCGCATTGACCAAGGCGTACAGCGACGCCGGCGCAAAGTTCCTTGTGGTCCAGGGGGTGCACCACGATCAGTTCGACAACTGGAATTCGCACTACCAGCCGTGGAATTCCATGAATCTCGGCCCCAAGCGCGACATCCTGGGCGAGTGGAAGACCGCAGCCCGAGCGCAAGGCATGCACTTCGGTGTGACCTTCCACCACGAATACACCTGGTGGTGGTGGCAAAGCGCCTATCGGAGCGACACCACGGACGCGCAAGGCAAGGCAGGCGTTCCTTACGATGCCGAGGGACTGACCCTGGCGGACGGTGTGGGCACGTGGTGGGAGGGCATGGATCCTCGGATGCTCTACACCGTCAACCTCCGCGAATATGCCGGTATCTACGACGCCATGGATAAACAAGGCTGGAATCTCAAATCCGGGATCTTCGTGAACCACCTGGAATTCGCCCATTGGTACGCCACCTGGTGGGCTTTGCGAATCATCGACGTCATCGAAAATTATGATCCGGACTTCATCTACACGGATGGCAATTCGACGCAGCCTTTCTCCGGAAACATGAGCGGCACCGGCTACAAAGCCGATGCCATGCAACGCGTACTTGCACATTATTTCAATCGCACGCTTGAGCGACGCGGAAGTGTGGACACGTTCGGCATCGTGAAATTCAATCCCGGGAATCGCGGTATCGTGAACACGTTTGAAGACAATTACCCGGACGGCGTGAAGAGCGACCAGGCGTGGATAGGCGAGACACCCATTGGCGATTGGTTCTACGGCACCGGATTCAACTACGATGCCGGCATGGTCATTGTGCGGCTCATCGAGTGTGTCTCACGGGATGGCGCATTCGCCGTGAATGTGGCGCTCAGGCCCGACGGCTCGCTGGACCCGGGCAGCGTTACACAGCTTGCCGCAGTAGGGGAGTGGTTGAAGACCAACGGTGCCGGTATCTACGGCAGCCGGGCCTGGATCAAATATGGCGAAGGGTCGAACAGGCAGCCCGGGGGGAAACTGGGATGGGTACAGGCCAACGCCACATTTACCACGGCCGACTGGCGTTTCACCGTAGGCGAGGATGGGTACCTGTACGCCTATTGCCTGAAGGTTCCACAGGCAGGCGACAAGATCACTATTGCCTCGCTCGGCACGGGTCAAACGGAGCTTGCCCAACCCATTGGTTCCGTTACTCTGCTGGGCGGTTCCGAAGTCACGTGGTCACAGACAGGCGCAGGTCTGGAAATTACGTATCCCGGCGACACCTCGCTGCAGATCGCGGCCGGCTTCAAGATCGGGCCCCCGTCCATCATTAAATAGGTAAATACGGTCAGGTATTTTAAAGGCAGTATATTGTACTCGCCGTCCGCATGCATTGCCTCCGTATTGACCGTATTGACCGTCAACATTGCTTTCATAGCCCGAATCTTGTCGCAACTGTGGCCCACTGTCTGGCAATTTCTCATCTGCACCATCCAACTGGCCTGAAATCCCGCACATTGTGGCTGCCCAATAAACGCAACGCGGCGCTGACCTTCTGCCCTTTTAAGGCAAAAAATATACGGCCATTATCTGGAAGGCCGGTTCCTGCACCTGTGAATATTCATATTCCAGCTCTACCTGCGGTGGCTGCCTTGTCGGTGCCCGGAGGAACCGGAGGTTGTGAAGGTAGGCCAACCCCATCGAGGTATTTCTTGATAGATATGCTAACTGTCTATCGGTACCTGTCCTGTTGCTTCCGGCAATTCTGGTTGCCGCATGCTGGCTAAACTGAAGTTTCTCCGGATCCGCTCATTTAAGAGAAATCTTCCAGAGGCTGACGCTGAGCGGCCCGGCCTCCAAACCGTCAACTATTGATACGGTACCCAGGTCAAGAAGATCCACGCCCCGTGCCTTACCGGGCGCATTGTGGGAATAATCTTTCTCACCCGTAATGACGAGCTTTGTCGCATTTGAAGGGACATCCACTCCTTCGAGTTTTATGTTGACGACCTCGTCCGTTGGGTTCACCGCACTGAGGGTAAGAACATCTCCCGTCTCATTCAGAGCGGCCATGACATCCAGGTGACCGATTTCTCCCTTGAAGTTAAGGGGTCTAGATCCAAAATAGTTGCGATAGAGCTTGAGAACCAGACCGGTAGCCGCAAACTCGGCATCCGTATCCGTGGTTTTAATTGCACCGATGACATTCACGGCCTGCGCATAGTTTGCCAGTTGGATGGTCTCACTCTGGCGATATATCTCATGGAGTCCCATGGCAATCCCCAGCGCATCCTGCAGATCGTAGATACACCCGAGCTCTCCATACACATAGTCACGATGCCAGTAATTCCACTCGTCGAGGGCCATCGGAATGAATCGCCCTTTAAGGTTTTCGACGGATGCCTGCAGTTTCCTATAGGCGTTGACCCGATCGCGGATGGCGTTCTTTGCCATCGGTACATGTTCGAGAACGGGCTTGCGTTTTTCCGTTGTCCAGGGAACACGGCCGACATAAAAATGCTCCGAGAGCATGTTCATCCAGTCAGCGCTGTCTTCGAGCATGCCTCGCGACCAGGTTCGTTTTCGCTGTTTCGAATCCGGATCATAGTTCTCATTAATTCTATAAACGTCGCCGACGCCGATGAGAACGAGCTCGGGGTCTGCTTCCCACATGGCTTTAGACACCATGTTGTGTTTGATTGTATAATGCTTGAGCTGCATAAATCCGAGCTGCCATTCACCGTGCATCTCGTTGCCCACACACCAGTGTTTCACGTTATACGGTTTCTTGTGACCGTTGTTCACACGATAGCTGCCGCCGGTGGTATCCGCGCTGGAATTACAGTAGTCCACCCACTCCGCAGCGGAATGGGCATCTCCAAAACCTGTGTTGACAGCTATCATAGGCTCTGCATTGACCTCCCGACAAAACGCGATGAACTCATCGGTACCAAAGTCGTTGTGTTCCACCCCTGTCCAGGCGGGATTCATGCGGGGAGGTCTGCGATCCCGGTCACCAATACCGTCACGCCATTCGTATCCACTGGTAAAATTTCCGCCCGGCCAGCGATATATCGGCGCGTTCAGTTCCTTGAGAAGTAAAAGGGTATCCCTTCGCATGCCCTGAATATTGTCTTTGGGCATGAGAGATACCGTACCCACAAAAACATTCCCCTTCAGGGCCTCTATTCTCAGGATTGCCTTCTCGGTGGTTTCAAGGGACGTGAACTCAAACGCCGTTTTTTTATACTTGCCCGGTTTCAGAGAAATTATCTTGCTGACATTGCGATTGCCGCTGAACTCAAGGGAAACCTTGACGCGGGTCTCTCTTCTATTGCTGTCCGGTTTGACCCAGATATAGCCCACATACTTTTTTCCGGACAAGACGCCCAGGTCCCGTTGCTGTATCGCCGCGCCTTCTTTTAGATGAGGGGTATGATCGCCCACAAAGGAATCGGCCTCAACCATCGTCACCAGAGAAGCGTCGCCGTCAATCTCCCAGGGAGAGGCGCCCACTACAGGATAATCGGTATCTGTCAGGTCCACGTACGGCTTATAATTTTCAGTAATCGGAAAAAAGAACTTTCGATCCTCGAGCATCTCAGCCCAGATGCCGCCGTAGATGCATCGCCCCAGGTGCTCGATAAACTGGCCGTAGACAAATGGATTGATCTCGGCCCCTTGGTTTTTAACGTTTATTTTCACGGTGACGGTTTCGGCTTTCGATAACGAAGTTATCAAAAAACATACGATACATATCATTATAGATACTGTTCGTTTCATTTTACTTATTCGCTTTCCCAATTTAAATTGTGGTCTTCTTTGGCAGGCAATCTGTCAAGTAGAATCCATGCGATAACGGTCAGGTATTTCAAAGATACCATATTGTATTCGCCGTCAGCATGCATTGCCTCCGTATTGACCGTATTGAACATCAACATTGCTTTCATAGCCTGAATCTTATCGCAACTGTGGCCCATTGTCTGGCAATTTCTCATCTGCAGCACCCTCCAACTGGCCTGAAATCCTGCACATTGTGCTGCCCGATGAACGCAGCACGGCGCAGATCTTCCGCCTTTTGAGGTAAAAAAATATGCAACAGGAAGAATGGTTTCATTGGCGTACCTTTTTTCTATTGCAGAGTGGCAAAATTTTAAAGGATTTATGAAATTTTCAAAGTCAATTGCCATAGCAAAAATGCCACCAGCAGTACGCAGGACGCTGGTCGCCCAGTTATTTGTCAACGTAGCTGTATACCTTAATCCAGTCGTACACCGCGGCGGTCGGTGTTGAGGCATCATCGAGAGGACCAGCCCAGTCTGCGGCATCAGACGCCCATACGGTAAGAAGAATATTTTGAGGCAGCATAAGACGGGAAGCTTCCTCTGTGGCAGTGTACAACAATTTGCCGTCCACTATAAAACGAACCTCATCCGGTACCCACTCAATAGTGTACGTGTGAAATTCTTCGGTGGGGTTGAACCCCAGCGATGCCATGTGGGGGTATTGACGATGATCAGTTTCCGGGTTCGCAGGGGGAATGTTAATCATGTGATTAAACTGAATCTCGTCACTGTTTTTGCCTAAATACTCAATGTCTATTTCGTTCCAGTCGTCCGGAGGCCACGGTGTGTAAATGGCCACCAATGAGGATACCACACCGGAACCAGGGGCGAATTTGCAGGATGCTTCGATTTTTCCATACGTCAGCGTCTCAACAGAACGCATTTCAACTCCGCGATATGGTTTTTCACTGTCATCTGGTTCCTCTGTCAAATCAAGGAAAAGCAGACCATCTTCGAACCGAGTATTTTCTGTGGAAAATTGTGACACATTTCCATCCCAGCTATGTGTCATCAATTCCCATTTTGAACTGTCAAAGTCGTCGAACTCATCGGACCATTGCAACACAAATTCACCCGAGTCTGAGTCTGTATCGCTGTCGCTGTCTGTATCGCTGTCGCTGTCTGTATCGCTGTCGCTGTCCGTATCGCCATCACTGTCCGAGTCAGTGTCGCTGTCCGTATCGCTGTCGCTGTTTGTATTATTCATCTCTGTGTCGGGATTTTCCTCCGACCCACATCCGACTGCCAATAATAATATGACAATCACAATACTGTAATTTTTTATATTGGTTTTCAATGTCGTTCTCCTTACAAGTTAGCAATAAAAAAGTTATTCTCAGTCATAAGGTGGAATCGCTGAAAATAACAGCTCAACTAAGAACCATGCACGGTCTGGTATTTTAAAGGCACTATATTTTAGAGCGGCGACCGGTTTGCATCCTTGCTGCAATCGCAGAAATCCGGCATCTTTAAGCTTTCGTCCTCAGTCCCTCGGTCGATGTAGCGATGGCTACACCTCGGTCGGGCCTTGCGGACGCACATTAAACCTGCCTGTATTTCCGCGATTTTGCTGGCGGAATCAAACTGGTCGCCCCCCTGGCCGTCCGCATGCATTGCCTCCGTATTGACCGTATTGACTATCAACATTGTTTTCATAGCCCGAATCTTATCGCATCTGTTTTACTCCCGATGATGTTTTAACAACCTTGGCGTGAAGTTGCAGAGAACGGTGCGATTTTTCTTTGACTCTGAAAAAAATCTGCTACATTAAATCCAAATAAAAAAAAGCTGTAGGTCAAACGCGAATACAAACGTTCATTCTCGACGCAGATGCAATGTGGTTGGCGAATCCGTGGGCACTGCCCACCTTTTGGAACGCCCGGATGGCGTTCTGTATTTTGATGAAAAAGGAGATAGAACAAATGAGACAGATGTTGACAAGTCGAAGGCTTATGTATGTTTGCGCAATAATATGCGCGACAGTGCTGGGAATGTGTGCCAGTTGCACAGAAATGGATGATGGCGTGGAAATCATGGCTATGACAGATGAGACATGTCCTCCCGCCGAATTACTTGACGGAACTGTCATTTCGGCAACAACACGTCCGGAAGTGGGACAAATCGCCGGTTGCACCGCCACTCTGATTTCTGAACAGTGGTTTATCACTGCGGCCCATTGTGTTGCCTATGGTAATCCCACTGGCGGTACATTCACAACCGGAACGCATTCATACCCCATTTCACGCGTATACAGTCTGAATAACGATGCCGGTACGTTTGATGTCGCCATCGGCAGATTGAGCACGCAGGTGCCCGCCAGTGTGGCAACCCCTGCCAAATTGGCTGAAATCGCGCCAGTATCAGGTGAACAGGTGACGGTGTTCGGTTTTGGGTGTAACGTGAGACCCAATGGCGGAACGTCCACTAAACGGTACACCACCTTCAACTGGGGAACCAGCAACCGTCTGTGCCCCGGTGATTCCGGTGGACCCGTACGCAGAGGTGGACTGAACAGTGGTGGAGAGATCGTCGGTATCAACAGTGCCTATTCATTCATCGACAGCAATGGAAATGGTCAGTATGACCCGGGTGAATCCGCATGGGACATCTATGCCGATCCCACATTGCTCAAACCTCGCGTGGAAGCCATTATGCGATCGGTGGACAGTCAGCTGGAGGTGGGGATAGACAGAGGTGGATTTGACATCACCAATACCTATATTTCCAACTCGTCGGGAAATGGCCCGGTGCTGTGCCAGGAAGCGTGTCGCAAAAACAAGGATTGCAGATCCTTTACCTATGCGCTCAGCACGCAGCGATGTTGGCTCAAGGGTGCTATTCCGGACGCTTCGCCCAATGCAAATGCCATCTCGGGATTCCCCATGAATCCAGGTACATTCGATCGGGGTGGTTCGGACTATACCCACTACAGTGTGGCCAGAGCCGAAATTTGTGAGGCAGATTGTGCCGCAGACAGTAATTGCGATGCATATACGTATACCAGCGCGGGCGTCTGCTGGCTGAAAAATGCGATTCCCGCAGTTTCCACGTGCAGTACCTGCAAATCGGGAAATCGACGTTCAATGGAACCCAATATCGATCGCCCCGGCGGCGACTATACGAGTTTCTGGACTACCAGTCTTGATCCTTTCACGTGTGCGGATTCGTGTGCGCGTGCTGCTCGATGCCGTGCATGGACATACGTGCCCAGAGGCATTCAGGGCACATATGCCAGATGCTGGCTGAAAGATGAAGTCAGGGATCCGGTCCGGAATACACGAACCGGTGCAGGCGTTCCGATGACATCCGGTGTGAAAATGGGCATGGAGGCAAATGTGGATCGCGGGGGCAGTGACTACAGATCATACTTTATCAGCACTCCCGAACCGCAGATTTGCCAGGCAGCCTGTTATTCGGAAAGTCAGTGCAGAGCGTGGACCTATGTTCCCCCGGGGGTTCAGGGCGCGCAGGCCAGGTGCTGGCTGAAAAATGCAATTCCAGCGCCAACCACCGGTATCGGTATGGTTTCCGGACGCAAAGGGCTGGAACTTTTCTAGCACTCAGTCAAATCAATCTTGTCGGGTAAGAGTGAAGCTCCCCTTTGAAAAAGGGGGAGTAGCGCATTTCACCCGTCAAAGTATGGTGGACAAAGCATAGGAAAAAAACTCCCCTCAGAACGTAAACAGGTATAATTGCAGTCGGTTACAGGGACTATTGCGTCCACCGTGCAGGGGAAGTTCCGTTATAATTCACAATTTATGACTCAAATTTTTTTGGAGGAATGTTATCTTCGCGGTATCTGAAATCAAACTGCAATGAAAATTCGGCAATTACGCGATTTGAAAGGCAAGATGGCTTCAATATTTCACAGAGGCAGTCTGAAAACAGAAGTTGTGCAGGCGGAGGTTTTCGAAGGTCGCACGAAAAGGGGGGGGCCATGACGGATTTTGCAGGTGCGGGACGTGCGCCGTTCCTCAACTCATTCAATTACTTCCGTGGTATTGCCATCACCGTGATTGTGGCGGGGCATTGTTTCAATCTGGCCGATTGGCGGGGAGACACCATGGCAAAGAAGTTGGTGTTCAATCTTGTGGCGGCTGGGGGGTCCTGTCTTTTCGTTTTTATTTCGGGCTTTCTGTTTCACCATGTTTTTTTTCAGCGTTTTGTGTATCAGAAGTTTCTGCTCTCCAAAATTCGAAATGTTTTTTCACCCTATCTGGTCATGTCCATTCTGCCGATAGCATATTTCATCTGGCGCAGAAAATCGGAACATGGCGGATTCTTTCTGCCCACGGGTGACGGGGTTGTCCTTGCCGTGGTGGTACCGGCGATAAAGTATGTAGTCACCGGGGCAGTCTTTTTTCCATATTGGTATATTCCCTTCATCATGCTGATGTTTGTGCTTTCGCCGCTGCATATCCGGTTCATTCACTTGTCTGCGCGACCGAAGCTGGCGGTGCTGCTGCTGCTGTTCGGTGTTTCTCTGCTGCTTCATCGACCCGTCGATAACCTGAATCCGATTCAGTCCCTGGTGTACTACATGCCCATTTATCTCCTTGGGATAACATGCTCCAATTACAAGGAATGGCTGTACGGGAAGGCGAAGGGAAAAGAGATATGGGGCGTGTTGCTGGTGACAGGCATTCTGCTCATTCAGACCATTGTTTTTAACCACATGGGCAATTACAACAAGCGACCGTTCGAGCTGGCCGGTATCGATTGGGCCCTTCTGCAGAAAGCGGTGCTATGTCCCACGCTGATGGTTTTTCTGCATCGGTTCGAAGACCGGAACTGGAAGGCGCTCTCGCTTCTGGCCACGGCCAGTTTCGGCATTTATTTTCTTCACGCCTGGGTTCTGATGATCATTTACGGGGTAAAGGACGGCCGGGAACTGGGTGTGCCGTTCTTTATTCTCTGGCCAGTTTCATCAGCGTTCACGGTTGGAGTGAGCATGGGAATTGCCTATATGATGAAGAAGATTCTACGAAGCTACAGTCGGCAATTCATGGGTTGGTAGCAACAAAGATTCGCGGATGTGACCGCCGCAATCCGGATATTTTCCGATGTGACTTTTTCACCGGAACTGATAGGTTCGCTGTATCCGACTTTTTATGTGACCGAAAATTCGTCGTTCCGCCGAATGGCGGGCGGACACAACTGGGTTTTCAATTCTGCCCAAAACTGGAATGAACGGATGACCGAAAAAAAAGAAATTGCCAGAAATACCATGGCCAGCGGATTCAACTGTGCCCAGTCGGTGCTCAGCACATTTGCGCCGGAAATGGGGTTGTCGAAAAAAGATGCGTTGCGGGTGGCGGGGTCATTCGGTGCGGGGATGGGACTGATGGGACATGTCTGTGGCGCGGTGACCGGCGCATTGATGACCATTGGGCTGAAGTATGCGAAAACCGCTGACGGCGAAGATGAGATGAAAGCCAGAGGGTATCAGCTGGTGCGGGAGTTCTGCGGCGTGTTTGAAAAGAAGCACGGCTCCATTCACTGCAGAGAACTGATCGGCATTGATTTGCGTACCAGCGCGGGTATGGCGCAGGCCCGGGAAGATGGGGTCTTTCAGACCAAATGTATCCGCTACGTGGAAGATGCTGCGGAACTGGTGGAGCAGCTGCTGAACCGGGACCAATAGCCGGTCAGTGGACGCATTGAAAATGTTACCTGGATGTGGCAACCACTGCGGATTTCTACGCCGATGTGGGTTGGGGATACTCCAAGGCGAATCTGGGACAGCCGGAATACTTATAGTTTCATAATATTATGAAAGATGGCATGGGTCATGCTGTGTAAACCGTCTGTGAATGGAATGACATGAACGGAAATGGAGAACGATATGATTCGCTTTACTGATCAGGAGATAGACAGACTCATTGAAGATGATGTGCCCCTGGGCGATTTAACGTCAGCGTTGCTGGGGCTTCACCGGGAAACCGGACAGCTGACCATTGCCGCACGGGAAAAACTGGTGATTTGCGGCACAGAAGAAGCGGCTCGAATCTGTGAAAAGGCAGGACTTGTGGTGGAACATTGCATTCCTTCCGGAACCCTTTGCGAACCGGGAGACGCGGTGCTCGAAGCGGTGGGAAATGCGGCGTCGATTCACATGGCGTGGCGCGCATCGGGCATTTTTGTGGAGTTTGCCTCGGGCATTGCCACCCGAACCCGACAGCTGGTGGACGCCGCCAAAAAAGGAAACCCGGATACCACCGTGGCCGGTTCCAGGAAGCATTCGCCCTTTGCCAAAAAAATGGCACTCAAGGCTCTGTATGCGGGGGGCGGCGTGCCCCATCGCACCAGTCTGTCAGATACGGTGTTGATTTTTCAGGAACACCTGACGTTTCTCGGGGGATACGAACAGCTGCCCGCCATTGTGCAGACCATCCGAAAACAACAGAAGGAACGGATGGTTGTGGTGGAGGCCCACTCGCCGCTGGAGGCGTTGACCGCGGCCAGATCGGGCGCAAACTTTGTGCAGCTCGACAAAATGTCGGTGGATGAGTTCGCCGATTGTGCTGCGGAATGCAGGCGGGTGAATACACAGGTGGGCATGATCGCGGCCGGGGGAATTCACGGTGGCACCGCCGAAGCATACGCAAGAGCCGGAGCGGACGTCCTGGTGTCGTCGTGGATGTACGCGGCGCCCCCGGCAGACGTGGGTGTACATATTCTGCGAACCGAATGATTCAGTCGCAATTGCACAGCTGCTTTTTGATTTCGGCCAGGGCCTGGTCGCCTTCGTTGACCAGTTCGAACATGATTTCTTCGATGGGCATCACTTCGTCCACCAGTCCCACGGCCTGTCCGGCCATCAATGACCCCCCCGCCACATCGCCGTCGGACACGGCGCGCTTCAGTGCGCCCATCCAGAAACGTTCCACTTCGTACTGGGCCTCTTCGCGGTCAATCTGATTGCTCTCCAGTTTCTGAATCAACTCCAGCTGCAGCCTGGCGAAGACGTTGGTCCCTTCGTTTTTCAGTGCCCGCACCGGAATAACCGGAAGGCGGCTGTCGAATGCTGGAGTGGCGATGGCGTCTCTGGCTTTGGCTCTGATGAACTGCTCCTTGAATTTGTAGTGGACCGTGCATTCCTTGCTCATCACGAACCGGGTGCCCATCTGTACGCCGGCTGCGCCCATGGCCAGCAGATGGGCCATCATCTTGCCGGTGGCGATGCCTCCGGCCACAAATATCGGAACCTTGTCGATTTTAAACAGAATCTGCTGCAACAGAACCGTCAGGGATACCGGGCCGATGTGGCCGCCTGCTTCCGATCCCTCCAGCACCAGCGCATCTGCCCCCTGGGTCACCATCTTATAGGCCAGCGCTTCGGTGGCCGCGAAACAGATGACCTTGGTCCCGGATTTTTTCACCTGCTCAATTTCTTTGGCTCTGGGGATGGATCCGGCAAACACCACAACGTCACAATTGGCATTGAGCACCATCTCGAGGTGGGACTTATAATTGGGTGCCACCGTGATCAGATTCACGCCAAAAGGATACTCGGAGAGTTCTCTGGTCTTCTGAATTTCCGCTTCAAACACATCCACGGGTGCGTTGCCGCCGGCCAGCAGACCGAAACCGCCGGCCTTTCCCACTGCGGTGACCAGTTTCGCATCACTGACCCATGTCATGGCGCCGCACATGATGGGATATCGACATCCAAGAAATTCCGCGCCTCTTTCCATTAATTTTTCAATGTACAATTTTTTTCTCCTTCAAGTGAGTGGGCGAACGGTTCTGCGCACATGGGAACCAATCCCGCCGCGTGGTTCAAAAATTCACCGCGCTTTACCACACCGCGTTGAGGTTTCCCTCAAAAATCGCCGGGATCAACTTTTTTCTCATGATTTGTTCGGGTTGGGTTTAAACGTGGTGGTATAATATGGAAATTATGGAAATTACAAGGGCGCAGGATTAAGAATTTCTTTTTAATTGCTTATAAAATCCTTTAAAAGCAGAAGCGGTAAAAGGGAAATGTGTGTAACCCCCCCTGTTTTGTTGAAACAGTTTTGTAACTATCGGGATACGTGTTCATGAGTGAGAATTCGAATATCTGGATTGGCCTGGACGTAGGCTCCACTACTGCGAAGGTGGTGGTAATCAATGAAGACAATGAAGTACTCTGGAAGCGGTACCAGAGGCACAATGCGCATCAGCAGGAACTGGTATTGGAGTATTTGAATACCATTGAATCAATGTTTCCAGACAGTCATGTAACGGCATACACCACGGGTTCCGGCGGCCGGGTCATCGCCGAGCGCATTGGCGCCATCCATGTTCAGGAAGTGAACGCTGTGACCGTGGCCACTGAGAGGCGGTATCCCAATGCGGGCTCTGTGGTGGAGCTGGGTGGGCAGGATGCCAAAATCATTATCTGGAAAAAAGATCGTCACGGGCGGAAATCGACGCTTTCCTACATGAATGACAAATGCGCCGGCGGGACCGGAGCCACCCTCGATAAGATATTTTCAAAAGTACACCTGAGCGCCGATGCCATTTCGCGCATTTCCGCCCGGGGAAAGAACATTCACCACATTGCGGCCAAGTGCGGTGTATTTGCCGAAACCGACGTGATCGGGCTGCTCAAGGCCGGTGTGCCCGAAGATGAAATTGTGGTTTCCCTGTGCGCAGCCATTGTGAAACAGAATATTGAGGTGCTGCTGCATGGCAATGTGCTGGCCGATGACGTGCTGCTGCTGGGCGGCCCCCACACCTATTTCAATGCCTTTGTGGATATCTGGCGAAAAGAGATTCCCGAAATATGGAAACTGCATCACTGGACCCCCAAGCGCCGACCGATGGAAGAATTGATTATTGTGCCGCCGGATGCCCAGTATTTCGCCGCCATGGGCGCCGTGTGGTTTGGTCGCGAATCGTATGCGATTCTGCACGGGGGCAGGGCACCGGAACCGTACCGGGGCGCCAGTGCACTCGCCGGCTGGATCGATAACAGTCAATCCGCCGGCACCCTGGGAACCGTGTTGCCCGGGCTGGTGCAGTCCGCAGAAGAAGTTGCGTCATTTAAAACCGAGTACAGTGTGCCCACCTTTACGCCGCCGGAATTCAAACGCGGCGCCGTGGTGCGGGGATATCTGGGGATTGACGGCGGGTCCACCAGTTCAAAACTGGCGATGGTCAATGAACAGGGCGATTTGATTTATAAGGACTATGTGCTCTCGAAGGGAAACCCCATCGTGGATGTCATTTCGATGTTCCGGACGATGAATGACTACGCGCGGAAGCATGGCATCACGTTTGACATCGCGAAAGCTGGAGTGACCGGGTATGCGTCCTCCATTCTGATGAAGGCGTTTTCTCTGGACAGCCAGGTGGTGGAAACCGTGGCCCATCTCCGGTCGGCCCAGAAATATTACGGCGATTTGGATATTATCTGCGACGTGGGGGGACAGGACATCAAGGTGATGTTCATGAAGCATGGCCGGGTGGTGGATATTAAGCTGAACACCCAGTGCAGTGCGGGTAACGGATATTTTCTGCAATCCATGGCCAATCAGTTCAACATTCCCATCGAGCAGTACGCGGAACGGGCATTTTCCGTGCGAAAAGCGCCATCGTTCAATTACGGCTGCGCAGTGTTCATGGAACAGGACAAGGTGAATTTTCAGCAACTGGGCTGGTCCCGGGATGAGATCATGGCCGGACTGGCGCTGGTGCTGCCACAGAATATCTGGACCTACGTGGTACAGGAAACCAACCTGTCCAGACTGGGCAAGCGGTTTTTACTCCAGGGCGGAACCCAGAAGAATCTGGCCGCAGTGAAAGCCCAGGTGGATTTCATTAAAGGCCGGGTGCCGGATGCGTGGGTGGGGGTGCATCAGTATGCGGACGTGGCCGGCGCCATCGGTGCCGCGTTTGAAGCCCAGAGCCGTACCGAAAGTGCCACCAGTACTTTTGTCGGTTTGCACAAAGCGGTGAATATATCGTTTGTGACCAGAAATGATGAAACCACCCGATGCCACTTCTGTGCCAACCGGTGCACCCGGACGTTTATTGATATCTCAGTGCCTGGCAGCCGGAAGGTCCGGCACATATCGGGGTACGCCTGTGAAAAAGGCGCATCGGAGAGTGTGGCCGAAATGCGCACGGCATGGGAACGGAAATCGGAAACCCTCAAGGACAGTCCGAATCTGGTGGCGCTGGCGGAAGAGCTGGTGTTTTCCCCATACGACGTTCCCCCCCACGAACCACCCCTCTGTACGCCCGAGGTGCTGGCAGAGCGGGGCCGGATGGTAGTGGGCATGCCCAGACTCCTCAACATGTTTTTCTATGCGCCGTTTTTCCATGCCTATTTCAGTGCGCTGGGCGTGGGTAAAGTGAAATACAGCGATGTTACCTCCCAGCAACTGTGGTCGAAAGGAAACAAGTGGGGATCCATCGACCCCTGTTTCCCGGCCAAGGTCGCCCCGGCCCATGTGTACAACCTGATGCTGCAGGACGAAGTCACCCACATCTGCTTTCCCATGCTCACCCATCTGGAATCGGTGGTGGACAACACCCTGGGAAACAACGCCTGCGTGATTCAGATGGGAACCCCCGAAGTGGTCGACGCGGCGTTCACCCGGGGTCGGGACCATTTTGCCGATTCAGATGTGAAGTACTGGAAGCCGCTGATTCGCATGGATCGCCGGGCCGAAGCCCTGGGCAATCTGTACGAATATTTCAGGGAACGGTTGATGGTGAGTGAAGCGGAAAACCGTTACGCTGCGGAATGTGGCTACGCGGCCATGGATGAGTATCTGGGCGCATTGAGACAGAAAGGGGCCGAAGTCATTAACCGGCTGGTGGCCGAAGATCGCATTGGTATTCTGTTTATCGGGCATCCCTATCACCACGACAGCGGTCTGAACCACGGCATACTCGACGAGTTTGCCCGGGCGGGCTTTCCGGTGCTGTGCATTGAATCCCTGCCGGTCACCGAGCAGTTTCTGGTCCCCCTGTTCGGCAAGCAGAATCTGCCCGGTAGCGCCAATGATATCAGCAGCGTCTGGCAGCGGAATTTCAATCGCAACACCAACGTGAAAATCTGGGCGGCGCGAGTTGCGTCCCGTCATCCCAATCTCGCGGTGGTGGATATGAGCAGCTTTAAATGTGGACACGACGCGCCAACCTACTCATATGTGGATCGGATTCTGGACGCGTCTGAGACCCCCCACTTCCTGTTTCACGATATGGATCAGAACAAACCGGCGTCCACCATTAAAATCCGGATTCAATCCATTGAATATTTCCTTGAAGAGGCACACCGGGAATTGAAGGCGCGCACTGCAGCCGTTACGATGAAGACCGGGGTGATGTGAAGTTAAATGACAGATAAAATTCAGAATATGGATGTCCGTCCCCCAAAATTCGTCCAGACCGAACAGTGGGAAGGATATCAGATGAAACCGTGGCTGAAGAAAGATCGTAAAAAGGTCACGGTAATGTTCAATTTTCTCGAACGCCGGAAATCGTACTTTCTGGCCGCGTATTTTCATCGAAAGAAAATGAACTTCATTGACATGGGTGATCACGTCAAAGAAGATGTGACCTATGGCAAGCTGTATGGCAACCGGATGGAATGCAATCCCATGTATTTCACCTCCGGCAGTATGATTCGAAATCTCCTGAAAATCGAAAAGGAAACCGGACTGAGCCGGGAGGAAATTGCCCAGCGCTACATATTTCTTTGCGGCGGCGGCCAGTGCGGACCCTGCCGATACGGCATGTATCCGCAGGAGTATCTGAAAGTGGCCAATGAGGCGGGTTTCAAGGATTTTCGCGTTCTTATTTTTTCGTCTGATATCGGCAGAACACCCGGTTCCGGAAAGCATGCGTTCAAGTTTGATTTGCCCTTCCGCATCAACCTGGGAATCGCCCTGATTCTGGCAGATCTGATGCATGCAGCCGAGTGTGCACTGCGCGCGTATGCCATCGACCGTCAGGAAGCGGAAGCGGCTCTGGATAAGGCCGATAAGATGATTCGAAAGGCATTTGAGAGTCGATTTTATCTGTGGGCGCTTCCCCGGGCGTTGAAGCGGATTGGCCGGATGTTTGCGGCCATTCCACGGCGGGATACGCAATTGCCCCTCATTTATGTCACCGGTGAATTCTTCGCCAACCTGGCGCACAATGATGGAAATTATCACCTGCGCCGGTTTATCACCGATGAAGGCTGTGAGGTGATTCCCGGCAGTTTTACCCAGCGAACGCTTTACGACAACTGGCGGCGCACCGTTGAAGCCACCCGGGGCATCCGCTATGCCACCAGTTCGGAAGAAATTCAGCTCTGGAAAAAATCCCTTAAAAAGCAACGGACCAGCACAGCCGTGATAAAATATTTCTATGATAAATATTGTAAGGCGCTCCAGCCGGAGTCCTTTCGCGCCCGTACAGAACTGATGGATATGGCGATGCTGGCGGAGCTGGCGAAAAAACACTATCATCCGGAGATTTTTGGCGGCGAGGGCAATCTGGAAATCGCAGAGGCCATTCATCTGGCGCAGGAAGACGCGGTGGACGGGTTCATTTCAAGCAAGCCGTTTGGCTGCATGCCATCGTCCGGCGTCTCCGACGGGGTGCAGGCCAAGGTGCTGGCCATGTTCCCGGAGTTGAATTTTCTCTCCATTGAAACCAGTGGCGACAATGATGTGAGTATTCTCAGTCGCGTTTCCATGCTGCTGCTGAAAGCCAAACAGCGCCATGCCCACAGGCACGGCAATGCCCCATCCGCAGCGCCAGTGCAGATAGAAGAACTTCCAGCGAATGAGAAGGTCGCAGACACCGGCAGAGGCCGCCAGTTCGCATAACCCGACCGCACAAATTTGCCCGAAGACCGTTGTTCAACTATTATTATCCCGAGACATAATAGATTCGAAGTGAGGACGGATGAACAGCACGCTTAAAATTGTCCCCATCGGTGTGGGAGACGCATTTTCAGAAAAGTACTATTCTTCGGGACTATGGCTGAATTACAACGGGTGTTCCATTCTGATAGATTGTGCACACCCTATTCGTAAATCCATGCGGGAGGCCGCTGAGTGCAGTGGATGCGATATTCGGATTGAAACTCTCGATGCCATTGTGCTCACCCATCTGCACGCGGATCACGCGAGTGGGCTGGAGGGGGTCGGTTTTTTCAGCCACTATGTGCAGGATCGAAAATTGACCCTGCTGGCCCACAGAGAAGTGATGTCCGATATTTGGCCATGGCATCTGGAAGGAACCATGGCCCCCGCCTGTGATCCCCCGGAAACCAGACGGCAATTTGAGGATTTCTTCGACACGGTGACCGTGGACAGCGACCATCCAACCACATTTGGACCGTACCAGATTGAGTGTCGGCGAACGATGCATCACGTGCCCACCTTTGCCCTTCGCATCCGGGCCGGCACCCGAATGTTCGGATACAGTGCCGATACATCTTATGATGAGTCGCTTGTGGAATGGCTGGCCGAAGCGGAACTGTTTGTTCACGAAACCAATGGGGGTTCTCATACCCCGTATGAAAAACTCGCTTCTCTGCCCCGACCGCTGAAAAATAAGATGCGTCTCATTCATTATTCGGATGATTTTGACTGTGCATCCTCTGAAATCAAGACGCTTCGGCAGGGGGAGCTGATCACTCTCGGATCGCCGCTCTAGCCCCCGGCGAGTTGCAATGTCCGGTTTTCATATATTAATATCTTTCAAATCCAACCCGGGATGGGGATTTCAACCGGGGATGGGGATCTCTGCCACGATCCGTTCAAAATCTGCGGATCTGTGTCATTTTTCTTTGAGCCGAATTCAAATCGGGGGACCACCCTATCTTCGAACACCGATTCTCAAGACCGAATTCAATGTTCAGTTACCGGAGAAACGAGAACGTCGAGGTTCTTTGATTCGGCCGGACAAAGCGTGTAGATTCAATCTCGCGCAGATTCGATCTGTGGAGAATTGCAGGAGTCCAGTACCGGAAAAACCGGAATTGGTGCGTGTTTAGATGTAATCTGTGATTATTAGATGTTGTATTTAAAAGATATTTTGGGTACAAAAACGAAAATTCATCTTTAACAATTTCCAGAAAACCAAAACACAAGGAAATCGGATACTAAAATGAAGACATTCTCAAAAGTAATTATCGCATTATTGGGCAGTGGTCTCTTTGCTGGTTGCGGCGGATATTTCGCAGAGCAAAAAGACTCAAACGGGGATGCACCAGCTCTTTCCAGCTGTGAGATGAAAGCGACTCTCGATGACTTCGAAGACAGTAATAATAAAGTGAAAGAAGTTGAGGGGCGTGGAGGCTGGATTTATACGTTCAAGGATGGCCTCGGCACGGAAATTGAATTTCCCCAGGGAGATTTTCGTGTGTACCCGGGCGGTGTTGGCGACAGTAAGTATGTTACCCGGTTCCGCGGCACCACAGCCAAATCCGGTGGGGATATTTTTGCCGGTTTCGGTATGAATCTGTCTCCGGCAGAGGGCGGCACCTACGATGCAGCCAAATATAGCGGTATTTCCTTTTTGGCCAAACGGGGAAGCGCGGATGCCGTTGGCGTGATGCGACTGAATGTGGCCGACGTGAATACCGATCCCGCAGGTAAAATCTGTACAGAGTGCTTCAATCACTTCGGGGCGCCTGTAAAACTCACGGATCAGTGGGTTCGTTATGTGATTTATTTCAATGAGATGGAACAGCGTTCCGGCTGGGGGGCTCCCCGTCCGGACAAAATTGATCCGAGTTCTCTGATTTCGGTTCAGTTCCAGACCACAATTCCCAATATCAAGTTCGACCTGATGGTTGATGATATCCGCTTCATCGGCGCATGCAACGAGAGTTATCTGACACCTCAAAAAGAAGAAGCACCGGCCGCAGCGCCAGAGCCCGCAGCGGAGGCAGATACTGCTGCCGCCGAAACTTCGGCAGAACCGGACGCAGAAGCAACTGCCGAAGATACTGCAGCTGAGTAAATGTAAAGTCGACTGCGGTTGTATCGAATTTCGACGTTCGAGATTTCTACTTTCCAGATTAGAGGTAAGATATGATGAAAAAATTGTTAATGAGTATATTGGCGTCGTCGTTTCTGGCGTCGCCAATGGTAATGGCCCAGGATGACTTCGATGCGAATTTCGTGGCGCCTCGCTCCAAGGTCGCTCCCGGTCTCGGTCAGGATCCCAGTGAGTTGGCAGTGAAGACGTACGGTGTGAACCCGATTTCTCTCGACGGCGCCGGCGGGGAAGCCGATGAACGGAACAACTTTTATTATACCGGTTTTCTGCGGGCGCCATTCAATTTTGGCATTGGCAGCAATGAAACGCTGGAAGGTGAAGGGCTGAGTGATACCGCTTTGCATGCACTGCCAGTTATGCCGGATTCCACCTATGTGGATTGGCGATACACCAACACCCACGGTGGGCCATGGGCCGAAATCAAATTTACCTATGGAAACAGAAAAATATCCGGTAACGTTACGTTGGCCACGTATAACCTCACCACCGGAAGCTATACCAAACTGTCGTCTCAGCTGGGTATTTCCGAAGCGTTTGTGAGCATGAACTTTCCCGGGCTTTTCGCCGATCGGGGTGGTTTTGTGGTCAACGTGGGCGCATTTACGGCCCGCTACGGTTCGGCTGGACGGTATGATGCCGGCTCCTACGATACCTATCTGTTTGGCGCCACTAAAGTGACCGGTGAGCACATGCGCGTTTATTTTGACATTGCGCCCAAGTTGACACTGCACGTGGAGCAGGGATTCGGCGGAAAGACAGAAGTGCCCGGTTTTGTGCAGTTTGAATTGCTGGACATAAATGGCAAAGTCGTCACCAATCCGAGCGACGATGATGCAGTGGTACCCAACCCGATGACCCAGGCGCAGTGGGCGCCCTATGGCGGCAGTGACTGGGAGATGGGGGATACCTTTCTGCATCATGAGCACATTGGTGTTTCTTATGATGATAAACTGTTCATCGGTGCACACTTCCTGCACGAGTTCAGCATGGACAAAGACAATTTCAATCCGAACTTTGGCAGCGAAAAGAATGCTCATGTGATGAATATGGGAATTGATATCCGATTGAGAGATTTCTTCTTCGGTAATGGATATCTGGGATATGCCCACACGGATCTGAAAAACCCGTTGCGTCTGGCTGGTGCATTGGAAGCATTGCACTCCTCGGGTGGCTGGTCCTGGAGCAATAATTTCTTTAAACCCTCTAGTATAGACCCCTACGGCGGTGGTTCTTCCTTTAAACCCGTCAATATGGGTGACAATAAGGGTACCATTGACAGTATCGCTTGGGAATATGAATTCAGCCTCGCCAAATTCCTGTGGCATCCCAAAGAGTTCTGGGGACAGGACAAAGACGTGGTATTGAAAACATTCGGTATCCTCAATTTTATCAAGTCGGACAGTCCCATTTTCACTGCTGCGAAAGCGAAGCTGAAATACGGATTTGATGCCCTGTGGACACCGCTGTCCTGGTGGGGTATCGGCGGTCGCCTGGACTTCGTGAATCCCGATATGGACGACGCGTCTCTCAGCTTCGTCGAATACAGCGGACGCATGCAGTTCAGGAGCAAGTTCATTACCCATGAATCTATTTCGATTCAGTATTCATACTATACCCTTGGTGAGCACGTGATGTCCGGTTTCCCATGGAATTCGGACGGCCCCAACGGCGCGATGAAATGCGACAAACATGTGATTAGCTTTGGCGCATCCATGTGGTGGTAATCCCATCTTTGCCATTTTCCGGCGCGAGTCGCTTCCTCCCTGTCCCGGTTGTTCCGCTTTCCATCCCATGATATGTACAGAAGAATGAAACGATTTTTTCCCTTCGTGTTTTTCTGTTCTCTCACCGTACTTGCAATATCGTGCCACCGGGACTCTCCGTTCTGTCATCATGACTATTGCGGATGCGGCAATACCCCCGAGTGTCCCATGGATTGCGGTGACGAAGACGGGTGCTTCATGGATTGCGGCTCGGCCAACATCTGCGAGACGTGGTGCGATGACAGTTGTCTGGTGGAATGCGTGGATGCCACCACCTGCTGGCATCATTGCGATAGAAACTGTCGCCTTGACTGTCATTCAGTGGGCAGCTGTCGCGCAACGGTGGGCGACGGCAGTGTGGCATCGTGCAGCAACTTCGGTTCGTGCGATATTGAATGCACTGGCAGCTGCAAGGTGAACTGCTTTGGCTGCAATATCACCTGTTCGGGCGGAGTACCGCCGCAATCATGTCCTTCCGGAAATGCATATGTATGCGGAAATGGCGACTGTGCCTGGAATTGAGTTGGCCATCAGGCGGTTCCGGTGATCAGTTTGATGACCTTCCATTTGCCGCTTTTTACCCGGGCCATCATCAGCGCTGCCTGAACTGCCATCATGATGGCCATTCCCAGCCAATTGCCATAGGCGCCCAGACCATGGGGAATGGTCAGCCAGTACACCAGCGGAATACCCACCAGCCAATGCATGATGGCCACGTTGTATAGCGGCCAGACCGTATCACCGGCGCCGCGCAGGGCTCCGTAGCTGACCAGATTGATGCTGTCGAATACCGCAAAGCACGACGCCACCCCGATAATGGCCATGGTGGTTTCCTGCACATCCGCAAACGGTGTGAACAGGGGGATGAGAAAGTGTTTGCCGAGTATCATGATGGTCGCAACCAGCAATCCCCATGCACCGGTGAGGAGCAGTGATCGCTTTACGGCGTTGGTCGCCAAATCGCTGCGTTCCTCCCCCTGATGTCGTCCCACCAGGGTGGTGGTGGCAATGGAAATTCCCCATGCCGTCATGAACGTGACGCTCATAATCCGCATGGCAATCTGGCTGGCGGCCAGTTCCAGGTTGCCCGCCCACCCGGCAATGGTGGTGAACGCCAGAAACGCACCTACTTCCAGAAACATCTGTGCGCCCATGGGGAGTCCCAGGCGAATCATGGTCTTCTGGACCGAAAGGTTCAGGATGCCCGTATTTTCCCGGCGTTTGTACCGCTCACTGATTTGTCGGTCGCGGTGAAACAATACGGCGATGGTGGCAAACATGAACAGGTTGCACAATGCGGTGGCCAGTCCCGCGCCCTTCAACCCCAGGGCGGCAATGGGGCCAATACCAAATATAAGACCGTAGTCCAGAACGATATTCAGTCCATTGGCCGCCAGGGTAATCACCATGGGCATGCGGGTTTTTCCGATACCTTCGTAAAAACTGTTGTACACCCAGTATCCAAACACGCCGAGAATGCCGAAACTCCGATAAAAGAGATACGTGTACGCGTGGTCGCAGAGGTCTTTATTCAGTCCCATGGCACTGAAGACCGGTTTCGACAACAGAATGCCAACCCAGGTGATTCCACCCATCAGAATGGCGAGAAAGAGTCCGTTGTTCAGCACCTCCCGACATTTTTCGGGGCGGCTGGCGCCCTCGTTCTGGGATACCAGAGTGTTGACACTGGTAATCAATCCCAGCCCGAACACATACAGGGTGAACAGATACACCACAGCGAATCCCGCCGCTGCCTGTTCGTCCGCACTCAGATGACCCACCATGGCCGTGTCCACAATTCCCATCAGGGTGAACGACAACTTGGAGATGACCACCGGATAGGCCAGCAACAACAATTCCTTCCATTTTCTTCTGTTCAACATCACACACCGTCCTGTGGCCTGCAATTGACGCAGGCAAAAAAAAACCCCGCTTCCGGTATTTCGAAAGCGGGGTCTGAAAAGCAAATATAGCTGCCTGTTTAACTCATACACCGCTCCCGGGTCCGGACACACACGGCCCAGAACATAATGGTTGGAAGATGGGTGAAATATTTATTCACGAGTTAAAATCCCTTTCTTTTTTTTATCTACCCCCGGAAAAATCAAAAAGCAAATAAAAAAATTCGCTGCGAACCGGGGATACCAGTGGAAGTGGTCTCTCTTTAAGAACAACAAACATCAGGTACGCGCTGTTTTTTTTAGTCGTTTGGATGGTCGGTTGCTTCTGTTGGTGGCGACACTTCAGCGTTCGATGAGTCCTGTTTTCACTCGAGAAAAGTGAGCATATCGGTGTTCCTCATTTGTTCCTGTGATAACCCTGAACATGTCGAGTAAAATATTCTTTCTGGAAAGGGAAGGCTGGTTCTTTCTCATGTAAACATATGTTCTCTGAACCACCAGAAAGGCGTAAATACCGATAAACATATAAAAACGAAACGGAAAATATCGTTTTAGAATTTTGAAGGAATATAAATACTCGCCTTTCAGAATCGAAGCGGTTGTCGACTGGCGTCTGCCCAGACCGCCATCAATTTCAAGGCGTCTTATCATCGTAGCATCCGGTTCATAGACATAATATTCGCCGGTTTTTTTACGGGCGTGAAATTTGAAATCAAAAGAGTTTTCTTCGTGGCATTCCACATCTTCATCCCAGCCGCCGACACGTTCAATCACTTCTTTTCGGATAGCGGTGTTGCCGCCCTGCAACGCTGTAACACCTGTTAAGCGCCGGGTGTGTTTGGTTCGCGCACGGGGCATTTTCAAAAAAGAGTAGCATAAGCAGAGCCGAAAGTTCTTTTTCGTATTGTGTTTGGAGGGGTCTGCTTCCCCTTCCACAAATTCCCGACCTGTCACCGCGACGCAATTGGGGTTCTGAAAATTTTTAACGTGATTTTTTATCCATTGGGTATCTGCGGGAATGTCGTCATCGTCGATAAAAATAAGAATCTCACCCGCCGCATGGGTGACAGCCACATTTCGGGCGCCAGCCGGGCCCAGTCTTCCATAATACAGAATCTTTACCCGCGTATCCGTTGAAAGGGAGGCAAGTTCCCGTTGAAATTTATCTCTCAACGATTCATCACTTTGTTCGATGATCAGAATTTCGAAAGGTTCGTAGTCCTGTTTCTGGCACATCTGCGCCAGTTCGATCATGGATTCAAGTCGATTATGGGAACGGATTATGATAGATACAAACGGCGTTTTTTCACAACTCACATGCATTCCTTTCAGAGAATCAGGAAATCCTCTTTAACGGATCTTCCCCCGGCGACAGGTTGGAAAATGTAATAAATTATACTAAATTATTGGAAATATTCAAGTGAAATTTGATATTATCGCAATTGTGTAGCCACAATAAAATGCATATTTCAGCAGCTATTACCTGAGAAAAAACTTCCCTTAGAACGTAAACAGGCATAATTACAGTCAGTTACAGAAACTATTGCGTCCACCGTGCAGGGGAAGCTCCGTTTTAAACCGCGATTTGCAATTGATTCGCAACAAAAATATGACGAGATAAGGCAAAATCCGGAAAACAATCGGTTTGGAATTCTTTTCTGATGTGATGCGCCACTTACAGCGGGTTACCTGCAGGCATTCACCAGGGCGAGCGTGAATACCAGGGTGGCGTTGGTGCCGATGCGGTGGTTGGAGACGCGCCAGCCGGTGTTGGTGTCGGCGTAGCATTTACCGGCGTAACGGGAATAACTCCAGCCTTCAAATTCATGAGTTTTCTTCGTGGCATTCCACGTCTTCATCCCAGCCGCCGACGCGTTCAATCACCTCTTTTCGGATCGCGGTGTTGCAGCCCTGCAACGCCGCAACACCTGTTAAGCGCCGGGTGTGTTTGGTGCGTGCACGGGGCATTTTCAAAAAAGAGTAGCGCAAGCAGAGCCGAAAGTTTTTTTGTATTATGTCTGGACGGGTTTTCGTCGCCTTCCACAAACTCGCGACCTATTACTGCGACACATTGGGGGTCATGAAAATTTTTAACATGATTTTTAATCCAGTTGGTGTCTGCCGGAATGTCATCATCATCGATAAAAATGAGTATTTCTCCCCGAGCATGGGAGACCGCTTTATTCCTCGCACCGGCCGGACCCACTCTGCCGAAATATAGGATGTTCATCCGCTGGTCCTCCAGGAGAACCGCAAACTCCTGTTGATATTTTTTCCTCAATGCGTCATCGCTTTGTTCAATGACAAGAATTTCAAAATTGTTGTAGTCCTGCGCCTGGCAGATTCTCGCCAGTTCGATCATCGATTCCATGCGGTTGTATGAACGAATAACAACCGATACAAAGGGCGATTTCTTGCTATTCACAGGAGTTCCTTTCAACGAGTGAAGCATCCACTTTAACCGCGATTCGCAATGAAACTGCAAGAAAAATCCACATGGAATGACCGGAAAACTTTTCTGGGTAAGCGATGTGTTTGTGCAGGAGATATTACACACTTCGAGCTTTTTTTTATAAACGTCCTATGCATTCAATAGTTCTAAAATGTCTTTCATTTTTTCGTCAGGTGTCAGGAAAACATTGTCCAATCTATTGCATTGATCCAAGGTGGATATTGGGTTCCACTTCAAACCTCTGCCCTCCTTGCTTCTTAAAATAGAATATGCGTCAGGCAGCAATTCATTCAATCGCTGCATCAGGTCAATATTTCGTCTGGTAAAGTAGGTTTTGTTCACCTCCATAAAAATTACCGGGCGAAATTTTTGAATCGTTTCTTTCCCCCCTTCGAGTAGAAAATCTTCATGGCCCTCTACGTCGGCTTTAATCAGATCCAGCCGATTGAGGTTTTGCGTTTTGAAATAGTGGTCCAGTGTTGTCAATTCGATCTCGACCTGATTGAATTGTTCATCCGTTCCATCTTCGATGATGATTGACGCATTTCCGGTATTTGAACCCTTTGTAAAATCTTCTCTCAGCACCAGTTTGGTGGTGGTGCACTGTGACGACAGGCCACAGTGATTTACGATTGCGCGCTCTGAAATATTGTTGAGTTTCAGATTGCTCAAGATGCGTTCGTAATTATCCTTCAGCGGTTCAAAAGCATGGACCTGGCCTCCCAATTGAGTAGCCTGCATTGTCAGTGGAACTGTGTAAAATCCAATATTGGCTCCAGCATCAACAACGCAACAATCGGGAATCATCAGACGTTGAAGCCTCTCAATGAACGCATTATCATATAAACCGCTGTAAAACGCATATACCTGCGTATGGGTCGTCAGGTTTACCTCCATCCTGTAGTTCAGTCGCATCGAAGCGATAGCAGAATCAGTGAATTTCGTAACGAAATGCTGATTGACTGACTTGGATATTGATCGGTGCCAGGGCATAAAATTGAATGTTCTGAATGCTTTTCCAATGGCCTGTATTGGTCTCAATTTACTGGTCTCCTTTTGAATGTTTGCAATAACCCCGATTGCGCTTCGGTCAATCTTTCATATAGCTTAATTTCGTCTGGCTGATAGAGTTCACGCAGTTGACAACTTGAACCAAAGTGAAATCGGAAGCCCCCCAAGGGACTCTATTTTTATCGGCAATCTATGCTTGTTACGGGAAAAAAAATCAGAAAAGGTTTTTTCCAATGCTGTATAGTTGGCGGAAATTCACAAAACTTCATTGGGATTCTTCTTTTCCGCCGGGCGAACAATTCGTATCGCCTTCAGCCTGTCCACATGATCCGGATGCATCGGTGTTGTTCTGCTCGCAGTTTTGAATGGTATTCTGAATCTCGGCATCATTGGGCAGTTCGCAGTCTCCGGAAAATGTGTCCCCACCCCACAGTGTGGCATAGCACGATTCAATGGTGCTGTAGGAGCAATGACCGTCCGTGTCTGCGCAGCAGTCAGTCAGCGCGGTGTTATCTGTTTGCCAGCATTTCAGTAGTGCGTCCAGCTCGGTACTGGCAGTTGCCAGTCCCTCCCTTTGGCACTTGCTGAAGGATACAGACAGCTCCAGATAACAGGCGTCGTCAGTGGACGTGGCATCCTCTGGTGAAATTCCGCACAGTGAAGCGGCTTGCGTGTTGATGTTTGTCTGGAAACTGTTCAGTTTCTGATTCACCTCAGCCATGGTTTCGGCAGATACGCTGGAGTCGTCACTATCTTCCGCACATCCAGTACCCATTATTCCTGCTAGTAGCCAGATAGCAAATATTTGAATCGAATGCTTCATAGAAATCCCTTCTCATTTCCTGCGATTGGTGCAGATAATTAATTTATTTAATAGTGTTATTTCGTATTCGTATGTGGTTTTTGAATAAAATGAAAGCATTTATTGCGATTGTGAAGAAACGAACTTGTAGCATTCACCAGAGCGAGCGTGAATACCAGGGTGGCGTTGGTGTCGATGCGGTGGTTGGAGACGCGCCAGTCGGTGTTGGTGTCGGCGTAGCATTTGCCGGCGTAACGGGAATAACTCCAGCCTTCGAATTCATTGGGGCCGCCCACCAGAATT
>JBNKCR010000057.1:0-2362 GCA_050287845.1 Polyangia bacterium | reverse complement strand
CAATTTTTATGACTTTTCCCAATTCACTGATACTTTCATCCATGGTGGCCTTCTTTCCTGTTTTTTATAGTGATTAAACAAGATTGAAGACCACCGACTTTTCTCTGTCAAAAAATGTGCGAAAGATATGATACGTTATCTGCTGTCAAGCCACACGCCCGACATACAGTATCGATAAAATTCCGACGCCCTTGTCCAGGTTTTTTGGGGAAAATTAGAACTCGATACCCATGGATAAAGAGTGGACAGTCACAGATGAAAACCCGCGTGGATCCCCCAAGCTGACAGGGCGAGATTCAGGTCCTTCACCAAACTTCACCAAACGTTCGGAGTGATTTTTCGGGTGACTTTTTCTTAGATTTTCGTGGCTGCCCCTGAATAGGTACGTTTTGGACAGTAGTGACTATCTATGCAACATTGGAGTGTGCTATCTGACAACACGAATGGTCCCCAAAAGGCATCCGTTACTGCCAGCTGCTGTATTCACAATTACGCTTGAACCGGATAATTGTGCTGCCAGAATTGTGCTTAGCATTATGTCTATACCAGCCTCCGTTATGGGAATATCAGTGCCTTGAGCGCTATTTGCGGGAATTGTAACACCTGGCGTTAAGGATGCTATTTTTTTGTTCGTCAGTTGGCAAACCACATCGTCGAATACTACATGCACAACACCGTTGGGTGCCGTTTGCACACCTGTAATTGTTGTTGTCACCCATGTTGTATCCCATGAATAGGAAGGAACTGATGCGGTCAACAAGATTGCAGCCATCACTGCGGCAGTTAAGAATTTTCGATTTGATTTTCGTTTCATGTCTTTTTCCTTTCATCGAAAAAGTGGTTTTAAGCAAACCATTTTGAAATTGCTTTCACTTGATGATATTTCCCTGAAACGACATCTCAAACAGTCGTTTTAAAAGAACGGCATTCAAATGATTTTCATAGTAAAATGCTACTGATTGCTGCACACACAATAGATGGCTTATAGGCGACAACATTGTATTCCTTTTGAATAATATATCCAGCAGCAGGAATGCGGGTTGATGAGTTGGTGATCTGCAGATCCTCATTTCCCGAAGCTAAAAGTTGAGATGTAACCTGGAGCATTGTGCCCTCTGTCTCGTTTATTTCATTACTTTTATTCCACGTTCCGGAACCAGTTGTGATAGCAGTCCATGCGTGATCAAATATATGCCATTGTATCTGTTCACCTGTTCCTACAATTGACGAAAGCTTCAGCGGTACATTGTGGTTACCAGAACCAAATGGTGCATATTTGCATTCTGCGCCGTCACCATTGTCTGTAGGAAGAAGAATTCCACCATTGCCGCATACTTCTATATTGTTGGCGGGAGCCAATGCAATAGCATCCTCTAAGACTTCTCGAACGCATCTTTCTACAGATTCATTCACGCAACCTTCTGGAGTATACGGCGGCGCACAGATTCTTCCGCTCGGAATATCTGTATGTGTAAAACCATAAGCATGCATTATTTCATGTCCCAATATTCCGGCATAACTTGGCATATTCCAGTATATTCCATGAGCTGTATTCGTCCAGATGATTTCAGGGACGCCATTTGAGAATGCGGTTGTTGTAGTACTTTCTGCAAAACAATTGAGTTCAACATCATGTCCATTACGTATTGTATCTATAATTTTGTCTGCATAATTATCGTCCGTGTACTTTATGGCATCATAATTGGGACATCCGACTATTTCATCATTGTTCACACCGTCGATAATACACTCTTCAAACAAATCGCTTTCTACTGTCGTCCGAAGCCACAGAATTTCTCGTTGAAGGGTGTTCCACTGGTCAACGGTATAATTGCAATTCCCCAGAGTACCCTCAAATGCTTGTCCATGTAAATCCACTCGTTGAGATATTGAGTTTTGGTCATTTTCTATGCCGTGCTCTATCGCCTGGTTGCATCCCAGAAAAATCAAGAAAACAGCATTGATGATGTACTGAATCGATTTCATATTCATAATAAATATCTCCATTGTATGCCTGACGATATATGCCAGACGATGTCTACCTGACTAAATTTTCCATGTCTTTTTTGAATACGATTAATATCCATGATCGCTTGAGCATTGTCAATTATCCTTTTTCTCTTTTCTCGCTGGGGCGCATGCGAGATAGTTCGTGAGATATTTGCCTACATAGACGCGCCTGCAGCCCTGAACCCGAACATCCGAGATCATCATCAATAACCTAGTGTTGTGATTTAAAATTAATGGGCATTATGTATCTTTTGGGACGCTGCTGTGTTATATTGGCGTCTGGAGGTACGCCGATGCGAGTTGCGCCAGAAATTAAACTTACACCAAAAGAAACAGAGACTCTTCAACAATG
>JBNKCR010000056.1:0-8945 GCA_050287845.1 Polyangia bacterium | reverse complement strand
CCGCCAGCGAAATCGCGGGAATACGAGCAGCTTTGATGCGCGCCCGCAAGGCCCGACCGAGGTGTAGCCATAGCTACATCGACCGAGGGACTGAGGACGAAAGCGCAAAGATGCCGAATTACTGCGATTGCAGCAAGGAGTCAAACCGGTCGCCGCTCTAAATGATTTGTCGAGCATTACACATTTTGCTGTGAAAAATAAGTGCCGTGACAATGATAAGAAAACAACAGAATCGGATGCTGTGGACACGAATTTTGATAGTGATAGTGAATCAGTAACCGATCCGGTGACGCTGTAGATTCCCCCGCGCTCACGCACGGGGAGTTCTCGCGAGATTAAAATTGCGTGAAGAAATCCCACACCTCTGCCTTGGTCCAGGTGACGTCGCCGCCACCGTAGTCTGAGGTGGACCCATCCACTGGCGCCGGGGTGTGACCGCCGCCATCGAACGCACACCAGCGGACCGGATATCCGTCCTGGCACCCGTCATAGGAAGTACATACATGCGTCAGGCTGCCCCTACTCGGCTCTGGAGGGCTCTGGGGAGTGCAACCGTTATTGCCGACGAACGTGTCGCGCATCGAGCGCCCGCCAGCGATATTGCAGGTCGGATCACCTATACTGTGAATGCCAATGTATGCAATTGGTTTTGAGCCGTCGCCGCATCCGCTGAGCACCGCGCCGGCGTAGACCGCTGCCCCTCGGAATACCGTTGCCCGGTCACATGCGATTGCGTATGTCATCCCGCCTCCGTAGCTGAACCCCATGGAGAAGAGCCGCGTCTTGTCAACGCACAGGTCTTCCTCAATCAGAGCAGTCATATCGTCTACGAAGGTGAGGTCCTGGCCGCCGGAATTGGCCCAACCGTTCCCCAGCCCCTGGGGCGCCACAAAGATCATCTTGTGATCGGTGCTGTTATCTGCCTGTTCTCTGAGTCCATAGTAGGACCATGTATACCCACTGGTGCCGCCACCGTCGACATCCCCCATGGTGCCGCCGTTCCAGTGAAACGCGAAGACCAGCGGGTAGGGATGGCTGCTATCATAATCGTCGGGAATCCGCATCATGAAGCTGCGGTTCTGACCATTCACTTGAATTGAATGCTCGCCACTGGTCAGGGTCGCATTCTTGCCGCAGCCGGCTGAGGGGATGACATCCACGTCGCCGGTATCTGTATCAGTATCTGTATCCGTGTCCGTATCTGTATCTGTATCCGTGTCCGTATCTGTATCCGTGTCCGTATCTGTATCCGTGTCCGTATCTGTATCTGTGTCTGTATCTGTGTCTGTATCTGTGTCTGTATCAGTATCCGTGTCTGTATCCGTGTCTGTATCCGTGTCTGTATCCGTGTCTGTGTCCGAATCAGAATCAGAATCAGAATCAGAATCCGTGTCCGTGTCTGAATCTGTGTCTGTATCAGTATCTGTATCAGCGTCCATGTCGGAATCGGAGTCGGAATCGGAATCAGAATCGGAATCGCTGGTGTTCCCCGGCGAATGACTGTCATCACCACACCCGGACGCACTCAATCCCCCTGCAAACACAACATATAAAGAAAAAAGTAACATATTTTTCATTAAATACCTCCATTTCAATCATATCTCAGGGCGTGGTACGCGGTGATATCGGGCGGAAAAATTTCTATAGCTATCGGTAAGCTATAGGGAACGGAGAGCTGTATACCGACCGTTTCTGTTGGCTCCGATACCCCGTGTCTGCAACATCATTGAAAAAATTTCTGTTTCCGCCTGCGTCAGTATCCGGAGATTTGTCATAATGGACAAAATGTGCATCTTTTTATGGACCTGCTTCAAATTGGTGTCATAGTTTTGTGGTCTTCCCTTAACAACAGGTAAAGTCGGTTACTGGGCAAATGCTGCTCGGGAGATGTGCGTTTACTCCCAGAGGGAGTAGTGCTCCAGGGAGGTATTCGGGCGGTGATCTATGGCTCCAGGACGCACTTTACCGCAACAAAGGAGAATCACGATGCAACAACTTTCAAAAAACCAGGATAACAAGCAACTAATCCCCGGCGGTTGGACACCATTTCATGACCTGACCCCGGAAGACAGGCAGGTGTTTCAGGCAGCAACAGAAAAACTGACGGGCGTAGACTACACACCACTCCTGGTCTCAACCCAGGTTGTGGAAGGTACGAATTACAAATTTGTCTGCGACAGTAAAGTTGTGTATCCCAACGCCGAAATGCACAGGACAATGGTTTATATTTTCAAACCACTCAATGGTATTCCTGAAGTGACCGCCATTACGCCAATGCTTGAGCAGAATTACAAGGCAGGTGGCTGGAGCGATTGGACTTCACCGGTAGATGCCGAAAGTCAGCAAGTATTCAACAAAGCGACTGAGGGACTGCTCGGCGTAAAATATACTGCCACAGCTGTATCCAGACAGGTGGTGGCCGGTATGAACTATATGTTCAAATGCAATGCGAAACCGGTTGTCCCCCATTCAACGGAATATAAAGTGATGGTGGAAATATTTCAACCGCTGGGGCCGGGAGCGGAACCGATTATTACCGGTATCATTCCCGCAAATTAACCGGTATTTTCAATACAATCGCTAATACGGGCGCGTCTGGGTGGGAGGTGTCTCGCCCTCGACATATGCCGGACTTCCCTCCGATTCGATGGTAACACTGTCGCTTTCAAGCCCGGGAGAGGTGGCAGTGATAACGCTGGTGCCTGAGTAATAGCTGCGGAATTCAATGGCGGCCTTGCCGTCCAGCATTGAAATATCGGATGCTTTACCGTTGCCTGGCGGGGTAAACGTGATGCTCGGCCCAGTGGGAAACTCACCCGGACCAGAGGTGACCGTCAGCGTCACCGGCACTTCATTGCTCAGCGGCGTGCCGCTTGCGTCGACTACGGTGACCAGCAGCCACGCATCCTGAGTGCCGTCCACCGCGGTAAGTGTTGTCGTGCTCGTCGTAAGCACAAGCCCCGCGGGTGTGCCTGAAGTCGGCCAGGCCGGCGGCGGAACGTCCGCATAGGCGTTCTGATACCAATAGTAGGATCGTTTTGGAATTCGGAAGTAGTCGACAATACCCATAATCCCATAGTCATGGTTCATTTGGCTGCCGTGATCAAATATGCACCATTTGGCCACGCCGCTGCGCCACGCGGGCTGGGCGGGCATACCATTTGTTACCGTCAAGTTCGCCCATCCGGGATCGTAATCGCCCGGCCGCATCGTGATGACGCTGCCGTATTCAGAAACCATATTGGGCATACCCGGATTGTCGTACCCAACGCCGTCGCCGTTGTACGCAGCAATGTCGCCGAGTGGCCCCGGCTCGATGCCGCCGAGAAGGGCCTGCGAGCCGCCGATCGCCGCCGGCCGTCCCAGCGGTGCAGGATCGAGCTCGTGAATCAGGTCGACCGACTTCTCAATCAGGGAGATGACCCGATCGGCCGGGCCGCCGTTGAAAAAGTCTTCATTACCCACGCTCCACACAACAATGCTCGGGTGATTTCGATGAATGCGGATCATATCCCTGAGACTTATCAGAACATTCTCGTCGAACGCATCGAAGTCTCCGGGGGTGTTCGGGTAGGCGCCGTTGTAGGACCATCCCCCGGGACCACCGCCGAAGCCGCCCCAAAAACAGTTCTCCGACAGGAGCAAGACGCCCAGTTCGTCACAGGCATCCGAAAAGGCCGGATCCTTGGGGTAGTGTGAACCGCGAATGAAGTTCATTCCCGCGTCCTTGACCATTTTAACGTCCCGGTAGTGAGCCGAGTCGGTCACGCCGTCGCCCCAGCCGGCATGGTCCTGATGGACATTGCCCCCTTGCATCCAATAATGAGCGCCGTTGAGGAAGAAGCCTTCCGACCCCGACCAGGTGAACCAGCGAAAGCCGAACGGCGTCGTGAAGTCATCCACGGTTTGGGTCCCGTCTGAAAGGTAGGACCGCGTCTTATACATCGTCGGATGGTCGGGGTGCCACAGCGATGGCTCGCTGATTTCAGGCGTCGTCTGGTCAAAGGTGACCGTGGCCCCCGCGTCGATATGTTCCTCAGACGATACGGTCTCAACCACAGTACCGTTCTCATCCACGATGTCCGTTCTGAGCACGGCATCGACCGCAGTCGAGCGATCGTTTCGAACCTCGGTCTTTATATTTACCGTACTGGACGAGCCCGAATTGGTCTCAAGGGTCGGTGTGGTGACCCAGGTGCCGTACCAGGCGACGTGCAGCGGGTCGGTGACGACGATATGCACATCCCGATACAGGCCTCCCTGGAAGGTGTGATCACCCGTAATGGGCGGGATCTGCGCGTTCCAGTTGTTGTTCAATCGAACGGCGACGACATTGTCGTCAGTCTGGACCGCATCAGTGATGTCGATGGAAAACCCATTGTAGCCGCCGATGTGCGTACCCACCTGTTTGCCGTTGACATAGATTTCCGCTTGATCAAACGCCGCTTGAAAGTCCAAAAACACGCGTTGACCCGACCAGGATGACGGGACCGTGAAGTGTTTCCTGTACCAGCCGTAACCGACGTAGAAATTTGTCGACATGAAGTAAGGCAGACCGAACGAATGTGGCAGGCCAACGGAATCCCACCCCGAATCATCATAGTCAACCGCTTCGGCGCCATTGAAGTCGCCGAGGGTGAACTTCCAAAACTGGTTGAAGTTCTGCACCAGGCGTTGCCCAATCTCAACGTCAATATCGGTATCAGTATCTGTATCGGTATCCGTATCGGTATCCGTGTCACTATCGGAGTCGCTATCTGAATCCGAATCGGTATCCGTGTCAGAATCTGTGTCACTATCTGAATCGGTGTCGCTATCTGAATCCGAATCGGTATCCGTGTCAGAATCTGTGTCGCCATCTGAATCAGTGTCGCTGTCTGAATCTGAATCAGTGTCGGAATCCGCGTCAGAATTCGAATCAGAGCCTGAGGCCGAATCATCTGTTTCATCGGCTGTCTTCTGCTCGTCGGAACAGCCTGAAGTTGTGATGGTCGCACAAAAAAGAGTGGTCCAAAAAAGAGTAGTCAAAATTCTGTGTAATATTTCAATCATTAATCTTCCTTTGTCAAATAATTCCTGTGGTACAAGAAAATTGCCTATTGGTTGCAGCTATATGCCAAAAACGGGTAGAAAAAAAAAAAAAAAGATTCAATTATCAATCTCAGGCCGGTAAATCCCTCTTTATTTCGCCAGCCAGCAGGGGCGAAATTTTTTTTTCGTTTCTACAATTATTTTATATGATTTCAATATGTTATGCTGGGATAAATTCTATATTTACAACGTAGCCGCCATCGATACCAGCGAAGGTCCAGACGGTGGAAGTCGACGTCTCAGGTGATGCAGGTGAACCGGAATCACCACCGCAAGCCGTCAAAAATAGCGACGAAAGCAACAGTGCGAACGAACCAATTCTGTCGATACTCATTGACGTGCCCTGTGCGGTTCAGTGGGAGTCGTAGCGGATATTGGGCCAGGTGAACCAGTCCACGTCTGCGCTGATGGGCGCGGTATTGTCGTAGATTTCGTTCCAGTCTCCGTCGGCGGGAACACCGGTGGTGCCGTCGCCATTGCTGTCTCCTTTGAGGGAGTCATCTTTAAAGGACGTGAAGAACACACCGGCACCATCGTAGTTGGATATGGCACTGCTTCCCGCGGCGAGGATGAGGGTGGAATCCATTGCAAATTTGAGCACCACGTCATCTCCCAGCGTGAGAGATGCGGCTTCGTCAATCCACATGTCATTGTCATCAATAACAAACGCCACTTCGGTTTCCGCCCAGGTGATGTGCCCGGTTATTTCGTTAATGGCTTCAACGAAGATGCCCTGGTAGGTGTTGACAATGCTCGCATCGTCCGGGTTGTGGAACGTGTTGGAGTCGTCCAGGCTGAGCTCTGAATTGATGAGTAGCGGCAATGTGTTGTCATAGAAAACATTGTTGGTCACAACGCTTGTAGCGGAGCTGTCCTCGAGGGAGAGGGCGCCGTACCAGGAATCTCCCGATGGGCCGCCACCGTTGTGAGAGAATATACAATGATTCACGGTTACCATGCCTTCGCCGTAGTGGTAGAGGGCGTGCAGATAGGAGCCGCCGCTCGCGTAGTGGAAACGGGCGTATTCCACCCTGCTGCCATTCTGGCTGCCACCCAGATCCACACCCTCCCAGTCGCCCGAAAGGGGCGTTGTCACAGCGCCATCGCCATTCACGTCGCCAATCACGCCATCGTCTCTCCAGGAGGTGAACGTGATGGGCATTTCCGCAGTGCCCACGGCCAATAGCAGTCCACTGTCCGAAAGCTGCATCGTCGGCCCATCATCACTGGTGAACATGACGATAACCCCGGGTTCGATAACCAGGGTAGCTGTCACATACATATCCCAGGCAATGATTTTATAGACGCCCGGATAGGTCCAGGTGGTATCTTCGGTAATATCGTCTGTCACTTCGATTATCGGAGCAACCACATCAACGGTGCGTGTCACCTGAGCGGTACCCCCCGCGCTGTTTGTCACGCTGTAGGTCACCGAGTACTGGCCGAGCAGGTTTGGATTGATATTGCTGTAATCAACCACGATACTGGCCGTTAAATCTCCATCCACTTCATCAGTGGCGGTGGCGCCGGGGTCTTTACTGGCGTAGTTGCCATAGTAATTGACGGTGTCCTCGGCGTCGCCCAGCAGTGCGATGTGGAGCCCCGCAGTATTGGTGTCTGTGCCGGTAGCGGTGTCTGTGTCGGTTGCGGTGTCTGTACCGATTGCGGTATCAGTAGCTGTGCCAGTATCAGCACTCGTTGAAGTATCAGTACCCGTCGCGGTGTCAGTGCCGATTGCGGTGTCTGTGCCAGTCGCGCTGTCAGTGACTGTTGCGGTGTCTGTAACTGTTGCGCTGTCTGAATCGGAACCGGAATCCGTACCCGTGCTGCTGTTGCTGTTGTTATTGTCGTCACACCCGACCATGAATAACGACAGGACAAAGAGTGCAATTGTTGAAAGCCACCAGTTCGTTGTCAACTTCATTTTCCCTAACCCCTTTCTGGTTTGCCAAACCCATGTCAGTTGCCAGCCAAACGCATATCAGATGCCAGTCAACGGCCGAGACCTGCGGATTTCAAACCAAAAAACAAATAACGCCTGTAAAAGAAAAACCGTATCAGGAACAAAATGATTTTGAATCGATTTTGCCCGCAGTCAATTCACTTTCCAGATTCGTGACAAAAGGAGATGGGGAGATGAGCAAAGGAAGCTCACAACGCTTCCAATGTCGCCATCAGTGGCAGATGCGGATGCTCACAGACAAAGGCGTTTGTTCTGCCTATATCCAGTCGTAGGGATAGTCAAATACTGCCGGGGGGGTCAGAACTGGCTGAGAAACTTCCAGGCTTCTTCCGGTCCCCAGCTGCCCTGGGCTTGACCGCTGTCCGGGAACGGCGTGTGCCCCCCAACGAACGAACAGAATCTTACCGGATACCCTTCCATGCACCCGCTGATGTCGGTGCAAACGTGACCGCCAGTCGCCTGGGTGGGTGTCGACCAGCTGCAGCCATTGATCGTCGCGAATTCCTGAGCCATCGACACGCCTCCCGAATACTGAAGGACACCGTCGTTCGTTCCGTGTGAATCGTAGTAGGCGACTTGCTTCCTGGGAGGACAGGGCCCCTGCGTGATGAACGAAGAGCCGGAGTAAACGGCGACGCCCCGAATGTACCCGTTGTCCTCGCCCAGTGGCCTCGCACAAGCCATCTGGTAAGACATGGCTCCGCCGAAACTCCAGCCAGTGGCGAAGATCCGGTTGGTGTCAATGCAGAAGTTCTCCTCGATCTGGGCGACGACCGCGTCGGCGAGCGCAATATCCGAGTCGCCCGGGTTCGGCCAGCCGCAGCTGCCCTCGCCGTCGCCCATGCCAGAGCAGGGTGCGCCGTTCAGCTGACCATTGGGCGCCACGAAGATCGTAGTGTCGCCAGCCAACGGGAGCAGCCCGTAATACTGCCAGTTGTAGTTCTGTATGTCGTTTCCGTCGCGCTGGTGAAATGAAACGACCAGCCTGTACGGGTGGGTATTGTCGTAGTTCGCCGGGACGCTGAGAATGTAGCGACGCTGCATGTTCGCGGCCGTGATCGAGATCGGATTGCCGTTGTTGTATTGATCGCTGGGAATGCCTGGGGGCTTGCCGCAGCCGGCGGACATGCCATCCGTGTCCGCATCTGTATCCCCATCGGTTTCCGTATCCGTGTCCCCGTCAGTGTCCGTATCCGTATCCCCGTCGGTGTCCGTATCCGTGTCCGTGTCCGTGTCCGTGTCGGTGTCTGTATCCGAATCCGCGTCTGTATCCGAGTCCGTACCGGTGTCGGCATCCGTGTCGGTGTCCGAGTCGGCATCCGTGTCCGTGTCGGTGTCGGCATCCGTGTCGGAGTCCGAGTCGGCATCCGTGTCTGTGTCAGTGTCCGAGTCTGTGTCCGAGTCCGAGTCGGCATCCGTGTCTGTGTCAGTGTCCGAGTCTGTGTCCGTGTCTCCTGCACTGACGTTCCCGGAGTCGCTGCCGGTGGAGTCGGTATCCTGTCCGCAGCCGACCGTGGCCGCAGCCAAAATTACATATAAAGTCGACCAAATAAATACTGACCAGTTTGTCATGACAAAACCTCCAGACATCGTTGTCTTTTCAAACTATCTACCAAATTCGCAAAGTTGTAGGCAAAATAAACGCCCTCCTCGAAACACCCGTCAAAAGCCTATGTGATTTTATAACATCAATGTTTTTCACTGTTAACCGATTTCTCGGTAACTTCTTAAAAAATGAAGGAACCGTCATTCGAGCTATTCGAGGTGTTCTGAATCGTTGTGTTTAAGCGGTTTCTAAAAGCTGTGCAAAAAGAATTACCCCGGTATTTGTGCAGTAAAGCGACAATTTGAGGGAAAAGTGGTGAAGATACAGGAAAAATACCCCAGCTCA
>JBNKCR010000055.1:0-250636 GCA_050287845.1 Polyangia bacterium | reverse complement strand
CAGGGACCAAATGGGGAACCAAAAAGTACCTGAATATGAACAGGCTGAGGGAAATGGATCTTGAAAGAGAAACTGCTTGAGTAAATTATGAGATTGAAGACCGCCAGTTTGAAAAAGTGCGAAAAATTGTGGACACTACCTGACAGAAACGAAAGGTCGATCACATGGCACGTCCCCGCCAAACCCGAACCCATTTGCTACTCCGTCCCCCTACACTTTACTCAGAACAATCGACAGGCAGTTGGCCGAAGGTGGCCATTTCTGACCATTGGCCAAATTGCCCGCTTCTATGCAACGGTAATTATTCAATAAGGCAATTGGCCCGGTTTCTGCTTTCCCCTCCTGCCAGGAGGACGCGTATGCGAAAATCAAGGCAACTTCAACTGGCCGACACCGGAATCTTTCACAAATTCTTCAGAGGACACAATGGAGAACACATTTTCCCCACCGACGCGGAAAAGACGATGTATCTCCGTTGTCTTCGCGACGCGAAAAACAACCATGGCATCAGTGACCACGTGCTGTTCTACAGTTACTGCATCATGTCCAATCATCCTCACGAAGTGGGGAAGGCAGGTTGGGACATGCGCATCCCCCATTGCAAACAGAAAGGCATTGCCGCTCTGGGGAACTGGATGCGCAACGCCCACAGCCGTTTCGGTCGCTGGTATAACGATACGAGAGCGCGATATGGCAAAGTGAGTAATGCACGGGCAAAAACCACCCAGATGAAAAGCGACATCGATACGCTGGAAGCAATGCTCTATGCGGATGCCAATCCGGTGCGGGCGAAGATGGTATCTCATCCGTCGAAGTACCACTGGTCCTCCTATCGCTTCTATGCATATGGGGAAACCAACGAATTCACCGATACCCTGGATGTGCCTGAAGCCTATCTGGCGCTGGGCAAAACACCGAAAGACCGTCAGCGGGCGTATCGCTCGCTCATGGATGCTTATCTGCGGCGCCATCATCTGCTCCACGACGCACCGGATAAAGACGTGATTGATTTGTCCATGTATGAAACCGGCAGCCAATGTATTTGTGATCTTCTGAGCCGTGCCAGGGAACGCACCGGTCCAGACTGAGCATCCGCTTTTTCAGCACACATCGAAGCCAACCGGAACTGTCTTGAACGATTGCTTCTCACCGGAAAGTACCAGCTGATGCCGTGCTGCGTCCATGGTAGCGTGGAATTTCTGTATCAATCAGATATTGCTCACATTTCAAGTTGAGGATTAAGAAGTTCGAATCGAAATTTCAACAAAGTTGATTTTTCCACGCTCTGTTTCGTTGGCGTCGGTTGAAATCATCCAGAACAACACAAGCGCGCCCGGAACTCTGCAGCCCGCCGCGAATTGGTGCTTCGTCCCCTCAAGTCGTCCCCTCAAGTCCCTCAAACCCACTCGTCGTAGTTGGCTCCCATATCACACAATCCGTGATACGAGTTTCCCAGTGGCTTGCTACATACCGGCTGAGCAAAGCTCCAGCAATCCTGGTTGTCATCCATGCCTCCCCAACCAGCAACGCGATCGCAAGTCGGTTCGTCGTCTCCCCACGGATATTTGACGTCTCGATTTCCACTTCGTGCCGCATACTCCCATTCCGACTCACTGGGTAGTCGGCCACCTATCCAATCGCAATAATTTTTCCGTCTGGAAATGGAAATAATCGATACAATTTATAGGGTAGTTCAGTCGCAAGGGCAGCAGCCAGTTGTTCCTTACCCACTGTGGTTCGCAGTGGCTCACCCCATCACTTGAATCATGAGGTGCCTTCCGTAAACGACCTTCCGTAAACGACTCGGAGTGATTTGTGGGGGGATTTGTGGGGGGATTTGTGGGGGGTGATTTGTAGGGGACAGCGGGGAGGCACATGATGCTACGTCCCCGTCAACCCTTAGTCAACCCTGCGTCCCCGTCAACCGTGATGCTGCGTCCCCTCCGTAATTCGGCATGAAAGATGAAAAAATGAAGAATCAGCCCCAATATGGCCTTCCCATTCTGGATGGTTGAGGGGTACACATTCAGGACGCCACAGGGAACATACACAAATGAACCGTACCATGAACACAACCCGGAACATAAATATGCCGTTGTCTGGCAAAAACCAGGCGCTGTTATTCCTCTCCGTATTCTGCCTGATCGCCGGATGTGGTCAGAAACACGATAAAGCAGACGGCGATGCCGACTCTGCCACCGAATCCGACTCGGATCCCATGATCACCGACGGCCCGTGCGAAAAACGGTCCGCCCAGGAGGGACGTCTGATATGCCGCCACGATGTGGGTTCTGCGGAAGACTGGCAGGAGATGTCGTTTGCTTTTATCGCTCAGTCACAGCTGCGCGAAAGCAAGTATGTGATGGCCGTTTCAGACGTTTTTGACGTGCCGGTTACTTTTGCCGATGTTCACGCCTACACGCTTCATTACGATTTGCTGCAGGCGGCTTACTCGGACCAGTTTTCAAATGTCATTTCCAGTCAATATCTGAAACTCGCCACCAGTGGGGCCACCCGGGAACTGGTGGTGGGCAGCATCCGGGAGTACGCAGGCGAAACAGGGAGCTGGTTTGGATTCACGATAGTGGACAGTGCCGGGAAGGATCTGGTGATTTCCTTTGACCAGGCCAAAGCGACTCTTGATGCGCTGCAACCCCATTTTTTTGCCCCCCTGCAGTTTATTCCTGAAACCGTTGCGCAGCTGGATGCGGTGCTGACCTGGCCTGATGTATCTTTTGTATTTCTCCAGGATGCGGTGCACTACGAGGTGTACAATCCCGGTGTTGCATTTGGCACCATCCGCCTCCTGACACCCGCTGACCTTCTGGCTCGAAAAGAAACCGGCAATATCAGCCACACCGAGATTCTGGTATTCAATGAAGCGCCGGTGGATATTGAACACGTGGTGTCCGGAATAGTGACCGGCACCAGGCAGGGGATGCTCTCCCATCTCAACGTACGTAGCATGACACGCAACACTCCCAACTGTTTTGTTTCGATGCCCCACACCGTGTTCGCAGAGTGGCAGGACAAACTGGTGCGGTTTGAATGTGGCCAGACAGAAACCACCATCGCTGCAGCGACCATAACAGAAGCGGAGCAGTTCTGGGACAATCTGAAGCCTGTACCGGTCCAGGTACCTGAAGTGGATGATGAAGAAGTCCGTCTGCAGAACCTGACCGAAATCCCCGTTGCGGATGCGACGCAGCGCAAGGCAGCGATAACGGCATACGGCGCCAAGGGTTCCAACCTCGCCATGCTGTACAGGCTTGTGGATCCCGCGCTGCAGCTGAAAGGATTTCTCATACCGTTTTCATATTACATGCGGTTCATGGCCGAGCAGAGCTGGACCCGGACCATTAATGACGCGCCAGTTTCAAGGACATTTGACGAGACAGTTTCTGACTGGCTCAATGATGACGCTTTTCGTAACGATTCTGCCTATCGATACAGTCAGTTGAATGCGCTGCAGGCGGCCATGTCCGCCGCGCCAGTGCCCGACGATATGTTGAGCACCATTGGCGATCGCATGCAGGAAATATTTGGCGATGACAGAACCATGGTGCGCTTTCGCAGCAGCTCCAATGCCGAAGACTCACTCTCGTTCAATGGCGCGGGACTGTATGAATCCACCAGCGCCTGTCTTGCGGACGAACGGGATAGCGACGCCGTTGGCCCCAGCCTTTGCGATGGCGATAAGTCGAAGGAACGCACGCTGCGCCGCGCATTGACTAAGGTGTGGGCATCTCTCTGGGGCATGAAGGCCTTTGAAGAACGGGAGTGGTACGGTATTGATCACCATCTGGTACAGATGGCGGTGCTCGTGGATGAACGCGTGAAAAATGAACACGCCAATATTGTGGCCTTCAGCGGTCATCCGGGCAGTGACGAAACCATTTTTGTCATAAATGCCCAGGCAGGCGAGCTGGACGTGGTGTCGTCGGAAGCCGGGGTGTATCCGGAAACCTCCCATGTTCATGTGACAGGCGAAAAACCCTTTGAGATTGAACGCATCACGCGCAGCAGCGAGGTCCCGGACGGCAAGTATGTGCTTACCGACGCGCATCTGCTCTATATCTCTTCGGTACTGCAGCTGCTGCAGCAACAGTTTCCAGTGGATGTGGCGACATCTCCTGAGGACTACTTTCTCGATACCGAATGGAAACTCAACGAAGACGGCCAGCTCATCATCAAACAGATTCGCCCGTTTCCCCGCTGAGCCCAGCACGCCGCAGTTGGGGCGCCTGAAACTCACTCTTCTGCGCTGATTATCTTCTTTGCGGTTGTAAATCTTTCTTCTCCTGCTATTGCTGGATGATCATTCAAATCTGTTATTGCGGCCCATGGTGTGTTCAAAGCGGTGATTCACTGTCACGGCGCCACGGTTCGCGCGGGGATCCATGCCCCATCAACGTAAGGAGGAAAGTATGCGTTTCAAGGGAATATCGATTGCGTTCGTTGTGACCTGTCTTGCAGCGAACATTGCATGGGCCGCGGACGATTCAGGCTTGCCCACCGCGGTCATCACCCAGCGGGAGATGGTGGTGACCACTCACCCGCTCGCAACCGAAGTGGGGGCCTACATTCTAAAAGTCGGCGGTACCGCCACGGACGCGATGATCGCCGTGCAGGCCATGCTGGGGTTGGTCGAACCCCAATCCACCGGTCTTGGCGGAGGTGCCTTCGTTGTGTACTACGATGCGCGCACTGGCCGGACCACCACTATTGACGCACGGGAGAAGGCGCCGGGAAGCGCCACCGAAGATCGCTTTCTGGAGAACGGCAGCTCCATCGGTTTCTTCAATGCGTGGCAGAGCGGCCTATCCGTCGGCGTGCCGGGGGTGCCCGGGATGATGGCGTACATGCACGAACGGTACGGCCGACTGCCCTGGCGTATGCTGTTCTTTCCGGCCGAAGCCCGGGCGTTGGCCGGATTCCGGTTGGCCGAGAGCACCAGTCATGAGGTGGAGTGGATGCTGGCGAGCAACCCCTCCTGCGACAATGGCGAGCGGTTGTTTTTCAGGGATCCCGCAGCCTTCGAGTATTTTGTCAATGTCGATGACTGTACAGCAAAATCCGCGGGGACGCTGATTCGGAACGAAGCCTACGCCGAAACCCTTCGAACCCTCGCGCGCTACGGTGTCGACCCCTTTTACAACGGATTCATTGCAGAAGCGATCGCCGCAGCCGTGCAGGGGGATCTGCACATCCCCGGAGACATGACTGTGAACGATCTGATGCGCTACGAAGTGGTCGAGCGGGCGCCCGTCTGCATCGACTATCGCAGTTATCAGGTATGCGGTATGGGGCCGCCGTCGTCCGGAGGATTGGCTGTGGGACAGATCCTCGGCATCCTCGAGAACTTCGACCTGACCGATCTGTCGCCCCTCGATATTGACACGGTGCACCTGTTCTCTCAGGCTGGCCGGCTCGCCTTTGCAGACCGGAACAGATATGTGGCCGACAATGATTTCGTCGCGGTTCCGGTCGAAGGCATGCTCGACAAGGACTATCTGGCAAATCGCGCAGCGCTCATCACGGATATGGACATGGGGACCGCCGAACCCGGGGAACCGCCGGGATATGTGGATCCCGGCGCGTCGGACAACACGGCCAAAATGAAAGGAACCAGCCATGTTTCGATTGTCGACCGATACGGCAACGCGCTCTCCATGACGACGACGATAGAGAGCGCCTTCGGCAACGGGGTCATGGTGGGCGGATTCCTGCTCAACAACGAGCTGACCGACTTCTCCTTCCGGTTCGAGGATGAAAATGGACTGCCCATCGCGAATCGCGTTGAGCCTGACAAACGGCCTCGCAGCTCCATGTCTCCGACCATTGTATTCGATGACAAAGGGCGTGTCGCCCTGGTGACAGGATCCCCGGGGGGCGCCCCCATCATCGGGTACACCGCCCAGTCCATCATGAACGTGCTGGATTTCGGGCTGGACCCGCAGGAGGCTATCAATGTGCCGCACTACATGAATCTGAACGGCGGCACCATCATAGAGACGCCAATTCCGGAGGTAACGATGAACTACGATGCGGACGCGCTCGCAGACGCATTGCGCGCAAAGGGGCATGAGGTGGACATCGTTTCCCAACAGAGCGGCGTATCAAGCATTCAACCGGTAACGACGCGGCACAGGCGGCCGTGGGAACGACGCGCGAGGCAGTGTCATCCCTCCCATGTCCTGATAGGAGGCGCAGATGCACGCCGCGAGGGGACCGTCGGCGGAAGATAGCCTGCTGAGGACTCGAACAATATTCCCTGGGCGGGGATAGCACCCCGCCCGTACGGGAAGAGGTTTTGACAGTTAAAAGAAGCGTTTGGATTCGGTGAAGGCGGCGGTGTGACAAACACAGGTGTGATTTGTGGTTTCGTCCCACAGATGCAGGGAGTTGCCCTGACACGCTGACCAGTGCGTACATGTTTCGCACGGGCCGTTTTTCATCCACGAACGATCTCTGAATCTGGCGAAACCGGTTTCCCAGACTGTTTTGAAGTCATTTTCGATAATATTTCCCTGAACCAGTTTTCTGGAAATATTGGGACATGCCGATATGCTTCCGTCAGATAAAATAGAACCGATGTTGATGCCGGCACGACAGAAGTACGGTTCTGTGCGCACTTTGGCATCGATAGCAGCTGGCAGGTATCCCTCACAGCAGAAATCCAGTTGAAATGGCGTGGGCTTCAGTTCTCGGCGTCGGTTGGCAATAAACGACAATAAAAAACGCAGCTGACTGGGGTTCAGAATCAACTCATCATTCAATCGCGCACGACCTTTGGGAAAGATGGAAAAAAGTCGCCAGCGGTACACCCCTTTCTGACGCAGCAGGGATTCCATCTCCTGCAGATACGGCAACATGCCCGGGTGGGCACAGGTCACCACATCGAAGATGGGAATTCGACTCTGCGCCAACATTTCAATGGCAGCAATCGCGCGTTCAAACGAACCCTTTTTTCCACGCAGCCAATCATGCTGTTTTTCCATCCCATCCAGACTGATGGTCATGGAGGCCATTTTCAGCTGCAGCAATGCATCGAGCTTCGGTTGCGTCAGACTGAAGCCGTTAGACACCATGCCGTAGGAAAATCCGTGTTGCCGAATGCGGGAGAGTATTTGAGAGAGCTGTGGGTGACAGAGGGGCTCGCCGCCGGTGACAACCAGAAAAACATCAGCGGGGATGAACGCATCCGCAATCTGATCAATCGTCTTTTTCCACTGGTCCACAGTCAGAGTGCCGGGCGCTTCCCTTTTGCCGCAATCGCTGCCGCAATGAAGACACGACAGATTGCAGCGCGCCGTGATCTCCAGGAACAGATACCGCAACGGGTAAAAAGCGGTCTCCACCCGTTTGTGAACTGGATGCAACCACTGTTTCAGCCCTGGTGACGCGTGGGTCGGCTTCATCATCTACTGTGCCGGGGAAAGGATAACCACCTCGCTCTGTGGCGCCATTTCTGAAATTGCCAATTGTCTGCCGGCAAATGCACCCCCCGTTGCAGCGCCGTCCTCATCTTCAAACACGGCCGTCACACAGTCCGTCGGCAACTCGATTTCAAACGCCCCATCGCCGTCGGTGGTGTATCCGGACGCCAATTCCGCCCCTTCCGCATCCAGACAACTGACCAGAATGCCGCCAATTCCATTGCCTGTGGCATCCACAACTGTACCGGACAATCTGGCGACAACCGTGTTAGACGAAAAGTCAACCGATTCTCCAGTACTGGCAGTATCGTCCAGAACACTGGCGGTGTCAGAGTTGGTATCCGTTGTGTCGTCATCATATTCGTCGGGCCACTGGCCATTGGGGGGACCGTAACAGGCTGTGATGACAAAGGGTACCGCCCCCGCAGCCAGCCACTGCACCGTGCGTTTTAACATCGCTCTTTTTCTTGAATGAGTACTCACCGGTATCTCCTTATCGTTGAACGCAATCCCCTGCGTGGTTCATGTATGCCATGTTGACACATTACCCCCCTGATACGGGAACATCATTCGTTTTTTTGTGTTTTTTCGCCGGGAACGTCCGCTCCCTGTTTACTTCCTACGTAAACGACTCGGAGTGATTTCTGGGGAGGTGATTTCTGGGGGTGCGAGCCACTTGTGACGACGGGTAGCAGGGTTGGGTTGATGATTGCACTCTTACATCGCTCGCGCCCACAGCACAAACCGGTCGCCGCTCTAGTTCCATGTCGCAGAAAGAGTGACGACAATTTGAGCTGATTCGACTTCAGAAAATGCCCCCGTGGACGTCATAATTACAGGTCAGGTGTTTGGATAGTATTATAAAATCGAGGAAACAACTGATATGTCAAAAGTGCTTGTAGTGGAAGACAGCCGCTCCTTATCCGCGATTATGAAATCACGACTGTCGGAGGAAGGGTTTGACGTGACAGTTGCCGGAACACTGAAAGACGCCATTTCAGTGCTGGATTCAGAACGCACCACATTTCTCGCGGCGGTCCTGGATTTGACGCTCCCGGATGCATCAGGCACAGAAATTGTCACCGCTGTTCGCCAGTATTCAGTGCCATCGTTTGTTTTTACGCGGGATTTCGACTCGGCACTTCAAAACACCCTGTGGAAAATGGGAATTGTGGATTATGTATTCAAGGAAGGCCGCCACAGTATTGAGTATATCGTTCGAATGCTGAACCGACTGGAGCTGAACACGAATACCAGCGTGCTGGTGGCAGATGACTCGCGCAGTATGCGAAACCACTTCGAGTCTCTGCTCCAAACCCATCGATATAAAACGATATTGGTGGAGAACGGACAAATGGCGCTGGAGGTGCTCAAATCCCGCTCAGATATTTCGCTGTTGATTACCGATTACAATATGCCGGGAATGAACGGCGTGGAACTCATCAGAAATGCAAGGCAGTACCATTCCCCCGACCGACTGGCCATCATTGGCATCTCTGACACGCGTTCGGCCAATCTGTCCTCCCAGTTCATTAAGCACGGAGCCAATGATTTTCTCCCGAAACCATTTCTAACCGAGGAATTTTACTGCCGGGTAACGCAGAACATAGAACTCATTGATAAAATTGAGAAAATCCGCAATCTGTCTCAGCGGGATTTCCTGACAGGCCTCTACAACCGGCGCTTTTTCTTTGGCATGATTGACCAGTTGCTGCTGGGTTTTCAAAAGGATGAAACAAAATTTTTTGTTGCCATGATGGACATCGATTTTTTCAAAAAGGTCAACGACACATACGGCCATGATGGTGGGGACGAAGTGTTGCGTACAGTCAGCGACATTCTTAAAAATATTTTTGATGCCCCTGATGATTTAGTTGCCAGATTCGGCGGAGAGGAATTCTGCGTTGTGTCAGCGGGGAAGCGATTCGACCGGCTTGAGATATTGCGTTCAAGTGTGGAAGGGGCCGCGGTACAATTCAAAAACGACACCATACGCTGTACCATCAGCATTGGCGTCTCAGATACACCGGGGTCTATCGGTACCATGCTGGCCGAGGCCGATGAGCATCTCTATCAGGCCAAAAATCATGGACGCAACCGCATCTGCACCGGCGTATCCCCCACCTGATTCATCTCATCACCCGTTTCAATTCAAAAATGAACGCCAACTGACCTACACCGGCGTGCGGCCAAATACTCAGTATTCGCGATAAATGTCTTAAGGTGCGACAGCAGCTTAAAACTGAAGTGCCATCCGGGCGTTTGAACGCAATCAGCCGGAGAACAATTTACCATTGGCGGTATTTATAGTGTCAACAGGTCGAAGCGTGAGCGAAGATCCCTGGGTCACAAGACGCATTTTGCCATTTTTCAGATAGATGCTATTTTTAAATCTATAGAAATCACTTGCGAACGAAAAACCGGCATTTGCGAAGAATAGAAGTTAAACGCAAAATGGCTTTTATCCTTCCCATATCTCCAACAACAAAATTGACTAATTGATTTTTTGTTACCCAATTAACTAACTGAAAATTGAAAGGAAGTATTATGACAAACAAAATTATCAAAGCTGACCAATCGAACGGGGAAACCTGGCGTAAATTTTTCGGAATATTTGCAATGACATGCATTGTGTCCTTGTTCCTTATCACATGCGAAGACTATGAAGACTATGAAAAACAAATGAGCCTTGATAGTGATTTGGTTCAACCTCAGAACTTGGTTTCTGTCGACAATTTCAGGATTGGATTACAATTAGCAGACAAAGGGACCCAGCTTCAGGGACAAGTAAGAATAACCACTAATTGGGCTTCAGCTGGTAAAGCGTCTACACAATGGGCTTGTGATGAGAACTGTTATCAGCCTGACTCCATTAAAGTTTACCTCCAACGCGGAACGATCGATGCCATAAAGGGAAAGGACTTTAAAATTTGTGCGCAGGCCGCAGATACCGGTCTGGTAAATTTCGGACAAGAAATTTGTACGCCGTGGGCAAGTGAGGTCGGTACAATAATGGAGACTGGATATGTAACAGACCACAACTATTATCAACCAGGGGCTTACAAGCTTTCGATAAAAACAAAAAACTGGGTAGGTAATGACAACAAAAAACTCGATTTTGCGATTGGTGTCGAGGCATGTGATTCAGGTACTAAGTGTGGGGTGACGCAATGGACTCCGTTCCTGAGTCAAGGTGGTGGCTGGAGTTTATACGCGCTTGACACCAATCGTTGGGCCCCGAACGGCATAAAGATTTATGTGACGTTCAACGAATAGGGTTACGATAGGGTAACCGTCCAGCCGGAGGACCAAATCCGTTGCGCCGCTCGTGGCGTCTGTTTCTTGCGATTACCCTGCAGCCATCGACAGGGCAAAAGGTTTTTTGCCCCCGCACATTGCTGAACCAGTCAGAATAGCGTGTCTGCCCATTGCGCAATGCTTGAATTTTCACTGGCTGCAATCGGCATTGTCCCAGGTGCAACTGCCACCGCAGTCACAGACATCGTCGTTCGACCAGTCGCAGGGGTTGTTGGTCTGACAACAGTCATCATCATCTGAACCCATCACATATCCCGGACAATATTCACCATTTCCCTGGACTACTGGAAAGCATGCTTCCCCGCAATCATACCAATTGGCACAATCCGCGGATTCGTCGCAATTGTTTACACAGCCGATTTCGCTGGCGGAGTAATACGTTGTGCACTCCGTGACGCATTCTGAGTTGGATGTGAATTCACCACACGAAACGGCTTTCTCACATACCGTATTGCACGATGCTTCAGACGCAGCCGAACCGCTCTTCGAATCATCGTCTTTACAACCGGTAAAAAAGACAGCCGTACAAATCATCAGTAAAACCCACAATTGACATTGTTTCATCGTTGAATGCTCCTTCCATTTAATCGGAATTTAACAACAGTTTATCCTGTACAGATATGTTTATACTCTGACATGAATTAAATTCAACCACAATAGAAAACTTCAATATTGCGCAACGATATGCTACATACGTGGCCATGAAAGAATTACAACTGGACCCATCCACGATCTCATTGGCATTGCAACGGAAACGGCCGGTGCTTGAGGCTCGGGCGCAGATTTTTGCGGGGATTCGCAGCTATTTTGAACGGAACGATTTTTTGGAAGTTTCCACCCCCATTCGGATTCTGGCGCCTGCGCCGGAGTTCAATATCGACACGGAACCGTGCGGAGATCACTTTCTGATTGCCTCCCCGGAGCTGCAGATGAAGCGGATGGTGGCCGCCGGGTATCATCGTATTTTTCAGATCACCAAGTGCTTTCGGCAGGGGGAACGGGGTGAACGGCATCTTCCGGAGTTCACCATGCTGGAATGGTATGAGGTGGACGCCACCATGGAAACACTGAAAGCCCGCTGTCAGGGGATTCTGCAGGCCGGCGCCGAAGCGCTGGAGATCTATCCGACGATCCCCTTCGGGGAATCCGCGATTTCGCTGGAACGCCCCTGGCATTCACTGGAAGTACAGGATGCCTTTTGGCGATTTGCCGGTTGGCGTCCCGGACCGGCGCCCGAATCCCTTCGGTTTGACATGGATTTGGTCGACAAAGTGGAACCCGCCCTCCCCCTGGACAAGCCGGTGTTTCTTTGTGGATATCCGGCAAGCATGGCATCTCTGGCCAGACTGGACGCCCGCAATCCAGAGCGCGCGCTGCGTCTGGAACTGTATGCGGCCGGTCTGGAACTGGCCAATGGCTTTGAAGAACTGACCGATGAATCCATGCAGCGGGAACGATTTGAAGAAGAAGAAACCCTGCGAAGAAACGCCGGAAAACCGGCGTATCCAACCGATGAACAGTTCCTGACTGCCCTGCGTCACGGCATGCCGGCCTGTGCCGGAATGGCCATGGGGCTGGATAGAGTGGTAATGCTGCTGACGAACCGGAAGAATATTGAAAATGTGGTGGCCTTCAGCTGATATCTCCTATTAATTATTCATGAACTCGGCCGATCTACCCTGGTGGAAGCAATACTTCACGGGGGCGACATGGAACACATGTCATCTGAAGGAGATTTGATGTCTGCTCATTCTGGTGATCCAACATGGCTTCAGCTGGATGTGGAAGAGCGCCCACAGGCACTGCTGGACGATTTGGCGGGGTCCACAAAAATATCGCCGACCATTCAGAAACTGCTCCAACTGACCAACAGGCCGGATGCACAGATTCGTCCAGTGGTGGAAACGTTGTCGAGAAGTCCTTCGCTGGCAGCGGAAGTTCTCAAGGTAGCCAATTGCCCCATTTACGCCCATGACCGGGACATTGTGGACTTGAAGCGGGCGGTGGTGCTCATCGGTATGCAGGAGCTGCACGCCATGGCGGCGGGTCTCAGCATGCTGGCCATGTTTTCATCTGAAAACGAAATCGCCTCCACCATGAGGGAAACCAGTGTGGTCTCCGCGACCATCGCGAGACAGCTGGCAGAAAAGGTTGGGGAGGATCCGGTTGATGGGTTTCTGTGTGGACTGCTCTGCGAAATCGGCGCCCTTGCGGTGAATCATCGGGACGGCGACGGTTACTCAAAAATATGGACCAAATCCAACAGTTCACCAGATGGCCGGTTTCAGCTGGAATCAGCGCGATACGGCATCGCTTCGGAAAAAACCGGCGGCCGGCTACTCAACCTGAATGGTCTGCCGAAGACGGTGGCGGATGCCATTTGTGTTTCGTTTGACGAAGCGGCCACCACCGGGAATCTGCTTGGCAAAATCACCTGCTTCGCCAGATTCGCTGCATATGTGCTGGTGGATGCCGGCAAAATGAACAGTCGCGAAATTCTGGAAACCGGGATTACCCGTCTGGCACGTCATATGAATATCGCGACGCCGCCTTTGCCGACACTCGTCAAACTGTGTCTGGAAGCTGGTATGCAGGCCAATCTGGGTCTTCGGGGACAGGCCAACTTATACGAAGAAACCCTTGAAATGCAGAATATCGCGGCGCAGAAGCAGTTCGAAATGACCAATCAGATTCGCATTGATGTTGAACTGCCGGAAGACCGCAGGCACAACGCAATCCTCATCGCCGTCATTGTGCTGGGCATTGTTGCCGCAGTTGCGGCGGTTTTCATTGTGCTGACAACATGAATCATCCCGCCACAATTGATCTGCGAAGTTTTCGCCCCTACTTTTTGACCCCTGCCATCCGTATACTACATTAATTTATATCTTCGATTTATTGAAAGTGTTCAGGATGAAGCTGAGTCAAAAGATTGCCCTGTATTTCGGCGTATTTCTGTTTCTGGTGGTTGTCGGATTCATGGGACTGAATTACGGTATCGTTCGGCAATCCCTCCGGGATACGGCGCATAGCAATCTGAAACGAAGCGTGGAATCCATCAGTCGCGCCACCCAATCCATGCTGAAGTCCTCCATTCGCAGCTATTTGCGTGGTGTGGTGCACCAGAACATTGTTCATCTGGAGTCTCTGAATGAAAAAGTGAAAGCCGGCGAACTGACACGGCATGAAGCCCGGGACGCGTTCCAGGAATACGTGCGGGATCAGAAACTGGGCGACAGCGGTTACATTGTGGCCGTGCAGGAGAGGAGCAGGCGGCTGTTTCTCGATATTCATCCGTACATGCGAGGACGGGACTGTACCGATACCCAGGGGTGCAAGGTCTGGATTTCGCAGAAAAACGGATATGCCGAATACGATTGGCAAAACCCCACAGATGACAGTGTGCGAAAGAAAGTGGCCTTCCTTCAGTACTTCGAGCCATGGGACTGGGTGGTGGGCGCCACCTCCTACAAGGATGAATTCACCCAGCTCATCAGTATCGAAGATCTGAAAAGAACCATCAAGCATTTCCGGGTACTCGAACGGGGGTACTTTTTTGTCCTGGACGAAAAGCTCAATATGCTGATCCATCCCGAATTGGAAGGTCAATACGTTGGTGATATGCGAAATATCGATGGGGTTTACATTGGCAAAGAAATGGTGAAACGGCGGGATGAATTCTATTATTACCGCTGGAAAACAAAACGGGACGAACACGCAGAGGCCAGATTTGCCTATGTTCACAAAATAGCTGACTTCAACTGGTATCTGGTGGCGTCCGGATACGAATCTGACGTGAACAAACCGGTGCATCGTCTGGAGCGATGGGGATACGTGTTCATTGTGGCCGTCGCACTGCTGCTGGCCGGGCTTATCACCATGTTCAGCAGAAGTCTGACCCACCCCCTGCGAACACTGCTGACCGGGGTGCGCGATTTCAATCTGAAGCGCGAAGTTTTTAAGAGCCCGTTGCGCTCTGTTGACGAAATCAATCAATTGGGTCACGCAGTGGAAGAGACCACCCGGTCGTTGCTGATTTCCGAAAAAGAGAACAGGAAACTGCTGGTGGAATTAAAAGGCATCATCAATGCCATGCCATCCATTCTGGTGGTCGTGGATGCCCGGGCGAAGGTGGAGTTCTGGAATCAACAGGCAGAGCGGTTTTTCGACATGAGCGCCAATGACGCATCCGGCAAATCCATCGCCGATGTGATGCCGGCATTCAAAAAGGAAATGCCATCTCTGGTAAAACATATCCATTCCCGCACGGTCTACAGTAAAATCTGCCATCTGGAATCCCGGGACGCTCCCCTCCGATATTTTGAGATGACAACGTATCTCCTCCCTGAAGAACTGAACGGTACAGTGGTTCGGATTGAAGAAGTGACTGAGAGAATCAGGATGGAAGAGACGCTGCTGCAAACCCGCAAGATGGATGCAATCGGCAATCTGGCCGGTGGTATCGCCCACGATTTCAACAATATGCTTACCGGGATCATCGGGTCGGTGCAACTGCTGGAAGACCATACGGATGAATCAGAGCGAGCCACGCTCTGTGTGCAACTGATTCATAAAACAGCGCTGCGCGCCGCCGGATTAACCCAGAACCTCCTCACCTTTTCAAGAAAGCAGATTCGAAAGTCTGAACCAATCCGCATTCATACAATCATTGACGACACGGTGCACATGCTGAGTCGCAGCATTGACAAACGCATCGAAATTATTACTGATTTAACTGCAGCCGAAGATGGACTCATTGGCGACTTCTCTGAAATGCAGAGTGTTTTTCTGAATCTCGGCGTGAATGCTTCCCATGCGATGCCCGAAGGCGGTACATTATCATTTCACACGGAGCTGGTTCATATTTCAGAAGAAGACATTAAAACATCGCCGACATTGTCATTGGGGCCTCACATTCTGGTCGAAGTCCGTGATACCGGAAGCGGCATTCCGGCGCACCTCATTGACAAAGTGTTTGAACCTTTCTTTACCACCAAAGAACCGGGAAAAGGCACCGGGCTGGGATTGGCGTCTGTGTACGCAACCATGATGCAGCAGAAGGGCGACGTTTCAATCCACAGCGAGGAAGGTCGCGGAACCACGGTCCGATTGCGACTTCCAAGCCCCCTGCCCCGTCCCCGTCCTGAGAGTGACGATGTTTCAACCGCCACTGCCCCGATTCGGGGAACAGGAACGATTCTGGTTGTGGATGACGAGCAAATGCTGAGGAAAATCAGCAAAGAATCGCTTTCGCTGTTGGGCTACAATGTGATGCTTGCGGAAAACGGCCAGGCAGCGGTGGCGCAGTATAAACAGCACTGGAAATCCATCGACCTGGTCATGCTGGATATGATCATGCCGGTCATGGGAGGGCGCCAATGTTTTGATGAACTCAGAAAGATACATCCAGATGTGCGGGTGGTGATTGTCTCCGGATACTCAAAGGACAACCAGCTGGCAGAGTTACGCGAGAAGTACACGTTCCATTATCTGTCCAAACCCTATGATATTCAGACACTGAGTCGGGTCATTGCGGATGCCATGCATCCGTAGACAGCGGCGCCAATCCGCACAGGGGGTCAGAACTCTGACTTCTTATGCTTCTTGGCGCTTTTCACCATTTTACCAAATGACTTTTCGGACTTACGGCGTTTGTAAACATCCTGACGTTCTTCAAAATCAGCCACTTCGCGTCCCATTTTGTAATAGTTGAGAAAGCGCTTCCGTTCGAGATCTCCGCTCTCCAATGCGGCCTGCACGGCGCACCCCGGTTCCGCCTCATGTTTGCAATCGCCAAATCTGCATTGCGCGGCCAATGCCTCGATATCGCCAAACACATTGTCGATGCCTTCTTCGTCAAAGAGCTGGAGCTCCCGCATCCCCGGCGTATCAATCAGCATACCGCCGTCCGGCAGCAACAACATCTGGCGTCTGGTCGTTGTATGCCGCCCCTTGCTGTCCTTTTCCCGAACGTCACCGGTTTCCATTTTCATCTCGCCAAACAGGGCATTGATCAGCGTGGATTTTCCGGTTCCGGAAGAGCCAACCAGCACCACTGTCTGCCCGGGTTCGATCAGTTGACGCACCGCATCGATACCCTTGTCGTTGAGCGCACTGATGGCGATAATGGGCACATTTTCACAGTGGGCTTCGAGTTCTTCTGTCACCGACCCGACATCATCGCATAAATCCGTCTTGTTCAGAATCAGCACCGGCTGCGCGCCACTGGCCCAAATCCGGGCGAGATATCTTTCCACCCGGCGAACGTTGTAATTGTCATCGAGGCCGGAAACCATGCAGACCTTGTCCACATTGGCGGCCACCACCTGAACACGGGTCTCCTTGCCAGCAGCGCCACGGGTGAATACTGTCCGCCGTTCGAAAATCTGTTCCACCAGGGCCAGCCCGTCCACATCGAGGTCCGGATTCAGGGCCACCCAGTCGCCGGTTCCGGGCAAGCTTCCCCCGCGTCCCTTATTCAACTTGCGAAACAATCTTGCCGACAGTTTGGCGCGTTCTTCGCCCCGGGTCGACCACACGTCGTATTCCCCGCGGTGCTCCGCGGCAATGCGTGCTGGAATGAACTCTGACCGGATATTGATATCCACCTGATTTGAAAACCAGGAATCAAACCCCAGCGCCATCAAATCAAATGAGGTGTGTTGCATGATAGGTAACTACCTGAACGGATGGTTCAGGATAAATGTCTGATCCCGATCGGGACCGACGGAAACGAGGCATATGGGACATTCGCACAGGCGAACCAACTCGTCGAGATATGCCCTGGCGTTGGCCGGTAAATCCGTCATCGAACGGGCGTCACTGAGATCTTCATCCCAACCGGGCATGGTTTTATACACCGGTTCAACCCGTTCCATACCGTGCATGGGAATGGTTTCAATCTCCTGGCCGTCCAGTTTGTACCCCACACAGATTTTGAGTTCCTTAATGCCGGTGAGCACATCCAGCTTGGTGACAGCCATGCTGGTGGATCCATTTATTTCATTCACCCGTCTGGCAATCACCGCATCAAACCATCCGCATCTGCGGGGTCGGCCGGTGGTGGAACCATATTCGTGTCCTTTATCCCGCATGTACTGACCTTTTTCGTCATCCAGTTCCGTGGGAAACGGTCCGGCGCCCACACGGGTCACATAGGCCTTCACGATGGCCACCACTTCGTTCACCGCCGTTGGCCCCAGACCAATCCCGGCACTGGCGGCACCGGAGATGGTATTGGAAGAAGTCACAAACGGATAGGTGCCATGATCAATGTCGAGCATCACGCCCTGCGCACCTTCCAGAAGAATCTGTTTTTTCGCCTTCAGCCCTTTTTGCACAAAGCCAACGGTATCTTTCACGTACGGCCGGACACGCTCCGCCAATGGCATGATTTGTTCGATGACATCATCCGCCAGGGGGCATACCTCTCCTCGCTGTTCCAGCATGGGGCGCCAGTATTCCAGCGTGGCATCAAGGATGGATTTCAGCACTTCCGGTTTGTACAAATCGCCGATGCGCACGCCACGGCGTCCGATTTTGTCTTCGTAACACGGACCGATACCGCGAAGTGTGCTGCCAACCGGCACAGACCCGCTTCTGGACTCTTCGCGCAACCGGTCGAGCATCAGATGGTGAGGCAGAATCACATGGGCTTTTTCACTCAGGGTCAAACTCGCCTTCTGCAGTACACCGGATGATTGAAGCGTATCCAGTTCTTCTACCAGAACCCGAAGATCAATGACCAGACCGTTTGCCAGAACGCACTCCACGCCTTCCCTCAGAATACCTGATGGGATCAGATGAAATATAACCTTTTTGCCGTTCACCACCAGGGTATGCCCGGCATTGTTACCGCCCTGGTAACGCACCACCATTTCGGCATCTTCTGCCAGAATATCAACTACTTTCCCTTTACCTTCATCTCCCCACTGGGAACCGATTACGCCTACTACGCTCATGTAAGAAAATTGCCTCCGTTTGAGTAATCCAGGTACGACTCCATTTTTACCATGCAACCAGATATCACCGCGATGCCACCACGTCTACAAAATAACGAAAAAATGGTAAACTCCACTTTTCAATCCCGACGCAACAGGGTAAACGAACGGACGATGACTGATGAAACCAAAATAAAGTGTGGCTATGTGACGATAGCAGGCAGACCGAACGTGGGGAAATCCACCTTTCTCAATCATGTGATGACGCAGAAAGTATCGATTGTGACCCATAAACCGCAAACCACCCGGGATCGCATTCTGGCCATCTACAATGCCCCGGCGACACAGATTGTATTTCTGGATACCCCCGGGATTCACCGTCCGGTTGGCGCGTTGGGGCACCACATGAATGATGCGGCACATAACGCCATCCTGGAAGCGGATCTCTGTCTGTGGATTATTGATGCGGCGTGCAAACACCGGGAGAGCGGACTGACGCCGGCAGAGCACGCCATTGCGGATCAGATTCGGCAAACGCGAATCCGGACGGTGGTGGCGGTGAATAAAGTGGATATCATCAGGCCCAAACACCGGCTGCTGCCCATCATGCAGGAACTCCATGAATTTGATTTCGTTGAAACGGTTGTTCCCATCAGCGCCCTTACCGGAGAAGCCACCGATACCGTTGTGGCGGAACTCGTTCAGCGTCTTCCGGAAAATCCCCGACTGTTTCCCGAGGATATGCTATCCGACAAAGCGGATCGCTTCTTTGTATCGGAATTGATACGGGAAGTGATACTGAATATCACCCACAAGGAAGTGCCGTATAAAACGGCGGTGGTCATCGACAGTTTCAAGCAGATGCAGAACAAATGCGAGATTTTCGCTTCGATTCACGTGGAAACCGGAGGACAGAAGGGAATCATCATCGGCAAGGGCGGAGAGATGCTCGGATATATCCGTGAGAACGCCCAGGAAGAAGCGGCCAGACTGCTGGAGTGCCCGGTTACATTGAAATTGCATGTCAACGTCTCGCCAGACTGGAGTACCAATCCGGCCGGACTGAAAAAAATGGGTTACGAATGAGACGACGGGGCCGCAAAAATCATATTCCCCACTACCCGGCATCTCCCAGCGAGCATCCCACCGTGGTGATTCTCGGGAGACCCAATGTGGGCAAATCCACGCTGTTCAACCGCATGTCCGGCCGAACCGCATCCATCGTGAAGGACGAACCCGGGGTCACCCGGGATCGGATATACGCGGCAGCCGAAATCATGAATAAAGTCGTCACCCTTGTGGACACCGGCGGCTGGGAGTATTCACCGGAGACCGATACAGAACTCGGCATTAACAGACAATGCCAACTCGCATTGAAAGAAGCGTCGTTGGTTCTGTTCATAGTGGACGGCCGTCATGCGCCCACCACCGGAGACTACGAGACAGCCGCGCTGTTGCGCAAACAGCAGACCCCGACCATTCTCGTCGTGAACAAGATTGACGGTCCGAAGCAGGAAGCCGATGCCTCAGAAATGTATGCGCTGGGAATGGATCTCACGGTGATGGTCAGTGCCGCCCACGGCAGAAACTTCGATAAACTCGAAGATCAGATGTATGATTTCATCCCGGACTCGGCCATTGTTCCGGCAGAATTCGATGACGGGGAAGAGACGGAATCCGACGAAGAAGAGGAACCCCGGGAATACGCCACCCGGGTCGCGGTCATTGGCCGCCCCAATGCGGGAAAATCTTCGTTGATTAATAAACTGCTGAATGAAGAACGATTACTGACCATGGATATGCCCGGTACGACCCGGGATGCGGTGGACACCCACATCCGTATGGAAGATGGCCGGGAATACGTGTTCGTGGATACCGCCGGCATTCGGCGAAAAAGCAAAGTGCAAAAAGAGAGTCCGGAGCATATGGCGGTTTCCGTGGCAGTGAACGCCATGAGCAAATGCCGTATCGTTGTCCTGATGATTGATGCGGACGGCGACATTGCGGAACAGGATGCCAAAATTCTGGGACTGGCGGTCGATCGGGGACGTGCCGTGGTGGTTGCCCTGAACAAATGGGATCTGCTCAAGGGCGACAGTGAACGACAGCGGGCGGTCAGGGAGATGGTCAAGCAAAAGCTGTCCTTTGCGCCATGGGCAAAAACAGTAACAATTTCAGCAATCAATGGCAAAGGTCTTAACAGACTGCTTGATGCAGTCGATGTGGCCAATGAAGCCTTTTCCAAACGGGTTCCCACCGGAAAACTGAATGCATTGTTCGACGACATCATCATGCATCATCCGCCACCGCTCCGAAAAGGCCGTCCCGTGAAGTTGTATTTCGCCACCCAGGCCAGTGTGCGTCCTCCCACGTTTGTGGTGCAATGCAGTTATCCCGAGGCGCTCCATTTTTCATATCAGAGATATGTGGAAAACCGCATCCGGGAAACCTTCGGGTTCGATGGAACCCCCGTGAAAATGATTTTCAGGAAACGCGCCCGCCGCGGGGATAAATAGAGGCACACTCAGGCCGTCATTTCAGCTCTTTGCCGTGATCATCCAGCAGGGTGCCCTCTTCCAGCACAAATTCAATGTTTCCCTGACGCAGACGAAAATCCACGCGGCGATTCTGCGCATTTGTCAACTCCCCGGTTCCAGCCACCAGCGGCCTTTCCTCTCCGAATGACGTAATGGACAGCCGGTCGGGTTCCACCCCCAGGTTTGCCATGTAGTTGACCACCGTCTGGGCGCGACGTTCCGAAAGAGACAGGTTGTACTCGTTGGTGCCCCGAATATCCGTGTGGCCTTCCACCACCAGGGCCACATCCGGCATTTCCTTCAGTTTCTCCGAAGCCTCCACCAGCGCTCGGCGAGCCGGCTCCGTCAGCGTGGACGTATCGAATGGAAAATGCACCCGATGCAATACCAGCAGCAGCTGCTTCATCTCGCCTTCGGCTTTCACCACCTGAACCGGTTTCACATTGGCCTCGTCCTGCCCTCCTTCGTTCGGTGTGACGGTAATGGCATCCTCGGCAGTGGCCACCGGCGTCTGTTCTTTTTTGCACCCGGCAACCGCAACGGTCGCCCATAACATGATGAACAAAACTTTCTTCATAGTTTCCCCCCTGATGAAATTTCTTTTTGTACAGACAATATGGTGTTGATTGATGACTCTTCAAGGAAGAGCATGAAGAAAATATTCCTTTTCTGCCGAATGCTGATGATATCATTGATTCCGGAACCCCTGGAGTCGCTCGCCCAGTTGAATCAGTTGGGTTCCCAGATTGGCCAGCGGCGTCTGGTCAATGCAAATCCAGATAATCCCTGCAAGCACTGCGATGATTCCCAGGATGCCCACCCATTTCAACTGGTGTAATCTCCAGATAACGGACAGGAACCCGAATATCAGCAGGGCCACTGCGAACCCCGAAATGGCAATCCCGCCAGACCCTGCCAGAACTCCCGCCACACCAAACGAAAGCCCGCCCACCAGCAGTGACAGACTGATAGCGACCCCTAACGCCGGTTCCGTGCGCAGCTTTTCGCTCATTACCCGCGCGAAGCCCAGCAGGGGCGTCACAAATCGTCCGACTTTCCGGTACAGCTTGAAACCGCCGCTCGAGGGCGCAATGGATTTGCCCACCATTCCAAATAGCAGCAACGATGCTGTGGCAACGTACTGAATCATCAGACTTCCGGGGATTTCATCTTTAATCTCGGAGGCCCCGATTTTCATCGTTTTCAGTTGAATCAGCGGATTCTGCCCCTTGACCAGAAACCGCTCCACCCCTTCTTTCCAGCGCCACAGGCTGTTCTGCTGCCGGGTATCCGAGACGATTTCTTCGGTGTATTCCCCCATGGCCGCAATCTGCGCCGCAGTGATCAGCGCATCGCGAAACACCGTTCTTCCCTCCCGGGAAGGTGCGGTCATGTAACGGTCAAAGGCCTGCAACACCTTCGTACAGGCCGCATCCAGACCATCTGGAACCGATCGGGCGCCGCACAGCGATTTGACAAGCGCCGGGGGCTCGAACCGTTTGCGGAGCTCATCCCGCCGGCGAACATCCGCCATTCGCGCATCAATGTCTTTCCACGCCTTTTCGCACAACAATGCGGTAATAATCTGACAGAGGCCATCGGAATGTCCCCACGCAATATCGTTGGTCCGCCAGTCCCGCCGCAAAAAGGCTGAAAAATGCGCCAGTTTGTCTCCCGTCACCTTGTCGGCGCCCTGGATGTCATCGGGCAATTTTGCATCCTTTGGTGAGATACGAATCAATTCGATTTCATCCAGCTCATACAGACCGGCAGCCAGTTCGGCGGGATACAGGCATGCGTCGACAGATGAAAAACGGTCAACCCGCGTGGCTTTCTCGCCATTTCCGAGGGCATTTCGAAGCGCATTCTCCAACCAGCGGAGGACCTGCGGGATCGGGTATGTGCCACTCGCGGATCGGTCGAATCCCATCGAGAAGTCTCCCTGCCCTTCGGCGGTTGCGGTGGTCAATGCCCGCTGCAGCCAGGTCTGTGCCTGCGACTTCATGTGACTCAGTGCGTCCGAGCTCAGTTCGGCAACCCGGGTTGGCGGATTGTTTCCCTCGAACCATTCGGCGTCCAGGTATCGATAAAGGAGGTGCAGCCGGGTTTTCACCCGATGCACCGCATCGTCGGTGGCATCACCGGCAACCAGCGGGGTGGTCTTTTCGTGAGCATTCACCGTGCCGACCCAGGTGTCCCGGAGAAGTTTCAGCGCCTTGACCACCCGGCCCATGGCATATTGCACGGTCTGCATTTCCAGTGCGTCGTCGTACAGCAACGCATACACGCGGCGTAAATGAAAATTGATGTCCAGTGATTGAATTTTTCCCACATCCCCGGGCAGTTCAAACACCGAATCCAACAGGGGCAATATGTCATTGAGCGCTTGTGCGGCGTCAACTTCAGATGGATTCACCCCCACGAGCATGCAACCCAGTGCGTGCTGCAGTGCCACGCCGTACAGATAGTGGTTGGCCGATGCTTCACACGACGCCTTCCGGGCCATCTGACGCATTCGCTTGAAACGTCGGACCCGGTTGTTGTGCTCTTCAAGGCGCTTCAGGTCTGCGGCAATGCTGTCGTACATGGGCAGTGACAGGGTGGAGTTCAGAATCACCTGAAGGGGTGAAAAGTGGGATTGGGGATGAAAGGACACCGGATCCGGCTCGATATAAAACAGTTTCCGGTCGAAAAATCCGGAATCTTCGCTCGGCATGCGGTGAAAGATGGCGTCGAGAACCCGGCCAAAGGGCTTGTTGTCGAGCACCCCACCGTCCACGAGGTAGTGGTCAAGCACAGCTGGTTCCGGGCTATCGATGTTTCCGCTTTCCCGCAGCCGCGTATTGCTGAGGCGCTCCATTGCCCCGCGCACCAGTGCGGATGCGTCAGTGCGGGAATCGACCATCCGTTCGTTGGCCAGCTCCCCGGTGGTGAACGGGGGAAACGCACCGGGGAAACTCGAAGTGGTGCGTGCCACGCTGGCAAGAATGTCGGCCTGCAACGCGGATTTTTCAGCAACTGTCAGGTTCAACGCCTGCGCATCCGCCGCACTCAGACCGAGTATGGAACGGTGCCGCCGGTGTTTGAGATGAAAGACGACCCGGTGCTCCATGGTATCAATGCGACTTCCCGCCGCGTCCGTCAGGTGTTGCTGCTGACCGGTCAAATCTGTCCCGGTCACAAATACATCAATTTCCTCCGGCGCGTCCGCTGCGGGATGGGGGGCAGTCAGAGCTCGAAACGCCTTCCGCAACTGACTGATGTAATAGGTTTCCCCTCTGAGCAGCGACATGGGGAGCGCATCGTCGTTGGGATTCCGGAGCAGTTCGTCCATTCCTCCGGCTTCGCGCCAGAGATTCGCGGTGGCCTTGAAATCGGTGCCATTTTCGAGAGCAGTGGCCAGCATCAGTCCGTTGATCCCCCCCGCCGACGAGCCCGAGATCACATCCACCACAAAATCGCCGTTCAGCAAATCCATCAGGGGGCCAAAAACACCGTCCCGCTTTGCCGCATCGAAAAACGCCCGGGCAACGCCGTTTTCATACACAGCCAATGACACGCCTCCGTAAAATACGGCAGCTGCTCTGTATTCCCTGCGAATGGCACGATCTTCCATAACCTTCTTCCTCCGGTTTCATTGAGTTTTGAAGTATTTTAGAATTTTTATAGATTTCCGTCGAGAATAAAATGCCAGCGGACGCAGCATGAAAGGGCACACCAAAAAAAAGAGGCGCAACAACCTGCCGCGCCTCTTTTAAAAATCGAAACGATTCTGTGAAACTATTTCGCTGCCATGATGGCGATCAGGTCCAGAACTTTGCAGCTGTACCCCATCTCGTTGTCATACCAGGAAACCACTTTCACGAAAGTGCTGTCCAGAGCGATACCAGCGCCGGCATCAAATACGGATGTGCAGGATTCGCCGCGGAAGTCTGTGGCAACCACTTTTTCGTCGGTGTAACCGAGAACGCCTTTAAGCGCGCCTTCCGAAGCGGCTTTCATGGCGGCGCAGATCTCGTCGTAAGAAGCTTCTTTTTCGAGCTCAACCGTCAGGTCAACTGCGGAAACGTCGCTGGTGGGCACGCGGAAAGCCATACCGGTCAGTTTGCCGTTCAGAGCAGGCAGAACTTTACCAACGGCTTTGGCAGCGCCAGTGGAAGAAGGAATGATGTTCTCGAGGATGCCACGACCACCGCGCCAGTCTTTCTTGGAAGGACCGTCAACGGTTTTCTGAGTAGCGGTAGCAGCGTGAACCGTGGTCATCAGACCGCGTTTGATTCCCCAGTTGTCCTGAAGTACTTTGGAGATGGGAGCCAGACAGTTGGTGGTGCAGGACGCGTTGGAAACGATGTCCTGGCCAGCATAGGTGTCGGTGTTCACGCCACATACGAACATGGGCGTAGCATCTTTGGAAGGCGCAGACATAACCACTTTTTTGGCGCCGGCAGTGATATGCTTGCGAGCGGTTTCATCCGTCAGGAACAGACCAGTTGACTCTACAACGTACTCAGCGCCAACCGCGTCCCATTTGAGATTTGCAGGATCCATTTCAGCTGTGCAGCGAACGGATTTGCCGTTGACGATCAGGTTGCCACCGTCAACTTTAACGTCGCCTTTGAAGCGGCCGTGTACGGAGTCATACTTCAGCATGTATGCCAGGTAATCGGGATCCAGCAGGTCGTTGATTCCAACGATTTCCATATCATCGCGTGCAGCAGCAGCGCGGAAAACCAGGCGTCCAATGCGACCAAAACCGTTAATTCCTACTTTGATAGCCATGTCAGTGTCCTTTCAAGTCAGGGTACCTTTTAAAAAAAGGCAGTTTTAACATATCAATGTATTTTCAAATCTATTTAAACACATCGCTGCAGCCCCCATTCGACGTGCCTTGCTCTCTGAAACGCGAGCTTGCATAGCATAAATGCAAACCAATTTCAATCAGTTGTATGTGGATGTATTCATTTATTTTTTCCCCGGTTTTCAGGCATCTGAATCACAATTGTGTATCATCCAATTTTTCTTTACATTTCAAGCAATTAGCGAATTATCTTGGCAAGATGTTTCCAATATGTCATCACCCCCCACATGGATTGCGTAGTACTTGGCGCCGGGGGAATGATGCCCATGCCGGCCAGATTAACCACTTCCGTTCTGTTTCGACACGATGGCCGCATGATGATGTTTGATGCCGGTGAGGGAATCCAACTCGCCCTGAAAAAAGGCGGGGTCGGGATTCGCGCCCTTGAAGTGATTGCCATTTCCCATCTCCATGCGGACCATGTGCTGGGGCTCCCCGGCGTGCTGATGTTCAGAGCGCAATGCGACGCCCCCGGACCGCTGACCATTATCGGGCCGAAGGGCGTGAAGAAGTTCATTCAACACACTCTGGAAGATCTTCGATATCGAATTAATTTTGAAATAGAATTTATCGAGTGGAGCAAAAGCAAAAAAGGCACCGCATTGGTCTGGAATGGCTGCAACATCAGATGGGAGCCACTTCTGCACTCCACTTTCTGCCTCGGGTACCGCATTGAGGAACACACGCGTCCGGGAAAGTTCAATCTGGAAAAAGCGGTTGCGCTGGGGGTTCCCATGGGACCCATGTTCGGAAAGCTGCAGGCCGGCACATCGGTTACCCTCGACGACGGCACCGAGATTTCACCGTCGCAGGTTCTGGGACCTGCCCGACGCGGCCGTATTGTAACGTTTGCGACAGATACCGCTCCCTGTGATGGTCTGAAAAATTTGTGTCAGGATGCAGACATTGCCTTTGTTGAAGGAATGTTCTCCCTTGAACATACAGGGGAAGCAGCGGAGAAAAAACATTCAACCGCTTCGGCTGCAGCGGAAATTGCATCTGCAGCATCGGTCCGACGGCTGATACTCGTTCACATCAGCCCCAGGTACACATTTGAGGACGAAAAAATCCTGAAAAAGGAAGCCCGTGTCCATTTCGGGGATGCACGAATTGGCAGGTCTCTCGACGTTTACGATATTCCACTACCGGATTGACGTCTCGCAATCCGAATAATCCGATATTTTTTCGATACTTCTGAACGAATCACCATTTTCCCAGTTTCGGTTTTGTGTCATATTATTTAAAATATTTATCATCATTATAATTGTGGGCGAAGAAGGAACAGTATCTTGAGTTCCGTTAAACTGAAAAAGTTCATAGGAAGCACAGTCGGCAGCAGGTTGAACGAATCGACCGTATCCACCATCCGGGCATTGGCCAGGGAAGTGACAATGACTATCCGTCAGCCAACCGATTCTGCGACCACCATCCTTGACAGACAGTTGTACAGCAAATCGGAGTTCACTGTGGGCGAAGAGCTGGGGGCTGGCGGAATGGGTCGCATTTATCGGGCCCGTCAAAAAGATCTTCAAAGAGATGTGGCCATCAAACAGCTGCATCCCCACCTCTTTAAGGTGGACCGGATTCGCGAAGGCTTTTTCAGTGAAGCGATTATCACGGGAAAACTGGCACATCCCAATGTTGTACCGGTCTACGGGCTGAGTCAATCCGAGAGCAACCTGTCCATGCAGATGAAGCTGATCAGCGGTTGTACGCTGGAGGATGTGGTTTGTCCACAAACCGACCATCATCGGGAGATGGCCGCTCAGTTCGACACGCACGATTGTATTGAAATCCTGATAGCCATATGCAATCCTGTGGCATTTGCCCACAGTCAGGAAATCATTCACCGGGATATTAAGCCCGGTAATATTATGGTGGGTGAATTCGGTGAGATGCTTCTGCTGGACTGGGGGCTCGCCTGCAGCATCTCATCGGCTGGGGAATTCGATAGCAATCCGGAGGTGCCGCACGTCGTGCAGATTTCCGGTCAGGAAGGAACCTGGTCGTATATGGCGCCGGAGATGATGGATGGAAATGGCAGGGCCCTGGGCATCCACTCCGATATTTATCTGCTCGGCGCCTGTCTGTATTTCATTCTGACCGGCAAACCGCCTCATCGGCATCGACACGATCGAAATTTTTCAACCGCCGAGGAACGGGACTATTACGAACCGCTCCCCGAACACCTCGATGCGGAGTTGCGCCGTATCTGCGAACAGGCCATGGCCAGAGATCCGGCCGGACGATACAGCAATGTGAAGGATTTCCAAAAAGAGCTCAAGGACTTTCTGAGACATCAGGAGAGTCGACAGATTGCGGATAACGCCGGACGCAAACTGGCACAGGCAAAGGCCGAGTATTCTGCCCATCTTTCAGAATCTGAACGCGTGACTCTCTTTTATAATCTGGCAGATTCGCTGGCGTCGTATCGTCAGGCGTTGACACTGTGGGACGGAAACCGTGACGCCAGGATAGCGCATCAGAACGCATGTCTGGATGCTGCGAAAATGGTTTCTGCTTCGGGAGACTACAATACGGCACTGGTGTATCTCACGGATGCCGAGGGTAAGGATGCCGAAAATTTGCACAGTCAGATTCAGAAAGCGCTATCTGAGTCCCGAAAAACCGGGCGAGCCAGGGCACTTCTGAGAGTCGCGGCCATTGTGCTGGTGGGGCTGAGTATCGCGACCATCGCTTCGGCATGGGCAGTGTATCATTTCATGGAAAACACTGCGGAGAATGTGGCGGATCAAACCCGGAAGTCGCTGATTTCAGACGGTGAAAAAGATTTAAAACGGGTGGTGCGCAATGCGGCGACCGCCATGACCTATCAGCGTCAGACCGTAGTCAACGCGCTGAACCATTTCATCGAAAACTTCAAACTGGTCTATGATCCGGATATGGATTCCGGAAGATTCAGTACTGCCGATGATCAGCTGCTTCATTTTGAACCTTCCACAAGATATAGCCGACTCACAGGTGAAGGCCGGGTGCCTGCCCCCACCCTTGTGACATTCGATGGATTCGTTTTTTCGCCTCCTGCGAATCCGCCAGCAACAACAGATATGTCCCAGCGTCAGGCGTTGAATCGGATTGTACCGCAAATCAAGCAGTTGTATGCCAACAACCGGAGTCTGGTCATCCGCTACTACATGGGATTTGAAAACAGCAGGTTATTCGCCGAATACCCGGGGACATCTGATGCGCTTTCGGATTATGATCCCACAGCTCAGGGATGGTATTTGCGCGGAAAAAACACTTCCATCATGAATTTCACGCCACCGTACCTGGACAAATCCACCGGTCGGCCGATTTTATCAGCCGTTTTGCCTATCACCAACACGGAAAATCAGTTTATCGGCGTTGCAGGTCTGGATATTTATGTGAAAGATTTGTTGAAACCGCTTGAAGTGAATCCGAACTGGGACAATGGCTGCAAAATAGAGATTGCAAAGATGATGGGCGATGAAGTGGAAATCATTTTTTCAACGGATTACGAGAACCATTCGGATAAACCTACCAGCGAATTCTGGGTGCCCCGGGAGCGCATTTCAAACGTTTGGGGGTATGCGCTTTCCAAACTGAAAGCCGATCTCCGGGCGGGGCGTGAAGGAGTGATTAATCTGCAGCGGGATAAACGTCCCGTACTGTGGGGATACGCACCTCTTGGAATACAGAATTCGTTTGTGCTCTTTACGGTTGATCACGAAACGCTCACCCGGGAAGCCGATGAAGTCAGAAATACAATTATTTCCCATAATACCGCAGCGATGATCCACATCGGCAAAGTGGTGGGGCTCATCTTTGGCGCATTACTGCTGCTGTCGCTGGTCCTGGCGTACCCGCTGTTTCGCAGCAAACTGACCAGCCGACATATTCAGTAATCAACCGATGACACAGGGTAAATTCCATATTTACGCTAATGTTTTACAAAAAGCCAATGACTGAAACCGCTGTCGCACGCACAATGGCACACCCTTGCGCGTTTCTATTCATCATTTTTTACTACGTTGGCGTTAATTCCGAGGCAGACATGTAGAGAACTCGGTACCGCATCCACTTGAAATTTCCGGACACCAATTATCATCGTCACATCTGTAAGTGCATTTGCCGTTCAAACACGCTGCGTCGTTGATATTTCCGTCTCCATCCACACTGCATATGAAAGGTTGCGAACTGCAATCGTCGTAAATTTTTGAAAAGGCGAAACACGTCGTCATTGGTATCCAGGCAAAAAGTGTTCCGTCGAAACTGCGACATTCCAACCCAGCGCTGATTTGGCCTTCTTCCCCGGCATCACAAAGTCTGAGACATGCCAGATGATACAGGGGGGTCACGGGGGTATCGTCGAAATAATCCCGTAAACAGTTGTACTCATCACTGGGACAATCGGAATTATTCATGCACCCCACCATTAATTCCGACTCGATGTTTTCAGCTTCACTATCCGGTGTTGGCACCCAGCAGGTGCATGTGTTATCCGGTGTACAAACCCCCAGCGGAGACTTCCACGGATGTTCCGTGTCCTGAATATACGCGGTGTCCGTATCCGGCCCCGCCGTAGCCGAATTCGTATCGATATTGATGTCAGAATCCGTGTCCATATCGGTGCCTGTATCGGAATCAGTCGCAACAATCTGAATGATCTCCGTATCCGGGCGGCAATGGGCGTTGGTGAAACATTCGAAACATTCGTGCAGTTCCGGATCACAATTCGGCCGGTCAACCGAACAATCCGCGTCCGTCAGACACTGCACACATACGGGAAAGTCGGTATCATCGGTATCATCAAAACATCTGGGTTTTGAGACAAACCCATCCTCTCCACACGCCGCACAGTTTTCACCGCAATGGGAATCCGTGTTGCAGCTAACACACGCGTGCTCAGTGCACCTTGAGCCGCTCTCACATCCAATCTCCGCGTCACAATCAAGTAAAACACCTTTGCTGTTCGATCCAGTTCCGCAAGCCCAGGTCAATTCGGTACAATTTTCCCCGGTGTCCGTATCTCCCACCTCTGCCGTATCTGAATCCGAGTCACTGGACGTATCCCTACCAGATTCGGTAGTTGTGTCCGAATTGGTGTCCGTCTCTGTTTCGGTGTCGCTGTCCAAATCCGTGCGGGTATCCGAGGTCGAATCCGTTTCGTCATTCCCGTTGGACTCGGTACCCGAATCTGTGGTGGTCGCGGAGTCGGTCGCCGTGTGGCTATCTGTCGCCGTATCCGCGTCCGTGCCGCTATCGGAATCCGAATCTCCAGATCCTGACGTGCCATAAATCAGTTCATCCGGATCTTCCTTGAAAACACATCCGGATAAAGACATACATATAATAAGAATAGTATTGAGAAATAATATGCGATTCATCAAAAACTCCCCCCAATATAAACGGCGCCACTGTTCTTCCCAATGGAGAATACCGCCGAAACACGATCGCTGCTGTTGCTGGCGCTGCGCTTTCTGGATTTTGAATAATCGGTAAAGATGGCAAGCACACAGGTGGTCAACAGACCGGCCCCCGTCGCTCCCAGAAATATTTTTGTCAGCAACTGCTGAGTCTCAAGTCGCTGCACGTCGTCATCAAAAGCGGGTCTGGTGTACGTGGGAATCTCTTTAAGATTTTCCTCAATCGTCGTGTAATTGAAATGAGCGACCTGGTCCAGAACGATGGTGGCAATGCCCAGCGCCAGCGTTGTTGTGCCGGCAATGATCAGGGGAGTGGGACTTATTTTCTTCCGGGGTTTGTCTCTGACGATGACAAACTCGGTTTTCGCCTTCGGTTCTGCAATGGGCGTCCCAATTTCCTTTGCCACCGGTTCCTCCTCTGCTGCGACAACCGGTTGCGCAATACTGTCCTTCAACGCCAGGGCGACTGCGCCTTTCAACCAGGCTTTCACCACTGCGTATCCATCTGAAGTATCCTGTCCAATGGGGTCTCTCATCGCGAATGTAATGGTGATTCGTCTGCTGGCCATCTCCCGGTCTTCTTTTACAACCACCTGAAGTGCCTCGGATGCATCAATGTCGTCTTGAACCTGCTTCAGACAGGTGGTGTCACATATTCCCGATGTGGTGTATGCCCGTGCCACCAGGGCCACTTCGTCGGCTGCAATCAATTCTGCGCCTGCTTTTTCAACACCTTCCAGTATCGACGCATGAAAATCCGTTGCGGCGTTGCGGTCAGGCGCTCCTGTGCCGGCGTCTACGTACACGGTCGGCAACACGGCAACCCGGCTGGCCAACGCCGAAGCAGCGTATAAATTGAATGTGGCGACAGTCGCCAACATGCTGATAAGCGTTCTTCTCATTTTTCACCCTTAATTCGACATTGACTCCAGATACCGTCTGGCTTCAGGGTTTTCCGGATTCACCGCAAGCACCCTGTTCCATTCTGCCATTGCTTTTTGAGGTTCACCGTTGACTTTATACAGCACGCCCAAATAGTTTCGCCGTTTAATTGCTCTTTTTGGTCCGGAAAGATTGATTGATTTTTTAATTTTGTCAATGGCGCTTCGATAATCACCGAGTTCAAATGCCGCTCTGCCAAGACCGAACCATGCGTCTGAAGATCGACTATGATGCTGCAATGCGCTCTTAAACGCACTCTGTGCACCTTTGAAATCCCGCACGCGCAGTTTCGCTTCGCCCTGTTCAACCAGCTCTTCGGCCAACTTCAGCAATTGCTCCTGATTTTTTTCTTTCTGCGCCAGTTCCTTGACCATACGTTGAACGTCCGGGTCTTCCGTATCTATCGCCGTGGCCGATGTGTTATCGTTCGACCCTGTCGATGCGCTGCCAGACAGCATGCCCGCCGAATTCTGATGTCTGCCGGCTTCAGAAACCGCCTGCTTCCCGGTGGCGCCGATGTCCGACGCAGCAGAATCCTTCAGCGACATCGACAGCAGGTTGCGGTTTTTATGAATATAAAGCATCGCCGCAACAATTGTCATAATCAGAATACCTGCACTGATGGGCAGCCACAGGGATTTCCGCTGCCTGCTCTCAAATGCCAGAATGGAATCCTCGGTATTCTCCGTCACCCGTGTTTCGGATTTGCCCTTCGCCATGAGTTTCACGGCCACTTCCCTCAGTGCATCCCCCATTTCTCTGGCACTGGCAAAACGCCTGTCCGCATTTCGATTCAACGCCTTGATGCAGATATTTTCCAGCTGCGTGGGGATATCTTTTTTCCCCGAACGTTTTGAAGGGGCGACCAGCTTATCGTTAATGGCTTTATGAAGCGCTTCGCCGACGGTCCGTCCATGAAACGGGGTTTCGCCGGTCAGACATTCGTAAATCATCACGCCCACCGCATACAGGTCCGAACGGGGATCATCCGATGCCCCGCGAATCTGCTCCGGGGCAATATAATCCACCGTACCACAGATATGTCCGGTTCGCGTCAGCGCTTCATTCTGGGAATCCAGACCAATCGATTTTGCAATACCGAAATCCAGAATACGGGCTCCCCGGGAAGTCAGATGCACGTTGTCCGGCTTCAGATCCCGATGAATAACGCCGGCCTGATGAGCGGCTTCCAGTCCATCGCAGACCTCCGCCATCGTTCTGGCGATCTCATAAAAAGTCAGATCACCTTCCCATATCCGATGAGAGAGGGGATTGCCATCAAGCAAATCCATCGCCAGATAATAGTGACCCCGCTCACAGATTCCAAAATCGTGGGCCCCGACAATATTGGGATGCCCGATGTTACCGATTATCTGGGCTTCCCGCTTGAATCTCTCCACGGTGCTCGCATCGGTCATGACCCGTTCGTGAAGCACTTTTACCGCACACTTTTTTCCCAGCCCCTGGTGTTCCGCCTCGAAAACCGTGCCCATACCGCCCTCTCCCAGTTCCCGGAGAAGATGATATCGCCCGTCCAACAGATATCCGGGGCCAACGGTCGATGTGCCCCGGGTCGTGTTCCCGAGGGACATTTCAGCGGGCTTCTTAAGCATCGTGCGAACGAGTTCCTTCACATTCCGCGCGTCTTCACTTCCCAGGGTTTCCGTCAGGGTTGCCAGTTCGTCCGGCGGATGTCCCACCGCATGCTCCCCCAGTACTTCCACCAGGACACTGCGCATGGCGGCGGCGGTTTTAAACCGTTCATCCGGATCGTCGTGAAGGGCTCGCTGAAGGAAATCATCCAATGCGCGGGGTGCGCCGGGTACCAGTTTGCTCACCAGCGGAATCTGCCAGCGCAAATCCCCGATTCGCGGAAGTGCTCCCCCCATCAGGGCATTGAGAATCATGCCAACGGCCCACAGATCCCCACTTTCGGAGGGATCGACATCATCCCGCATCTCCGGTGGCATGTAGGCACTTCGCAACTCTATCAGCTGGGCGTGGGTTACCTCGTCCACAATGAACCGCAGCATGGAGCCAAAGTTGATCAGCTTCACTTCGCCGGAGAATGACACAATCACCGTCCCCGGGCGCACGTCGCCATGTCGCATGCCCATGGGATTTCCATGAATATCCTCGCGGCGGTGAATGTAGTCCAGACCGCGCAGAATTTCGGTGACCACATGAACCGCCAGTTCCCAGGGCAACTTTCGCTTCTGCATGCCGGCTAGGACCATCAGGCGCTCCAGGGGTACGCCTTCCACATATTCCCTGGCAACAAAAGGAATATCGCCCTGTACACTGACTTCCATGATTCGCGCGATGTTGTCGGATGACAACCGTGAAAGAGATCTGGCTTCTTCCTGGAAGAGACCAATGAATTCCGCTTCCTGCGCCAGCCGGGGATAAACGCATCGAATCACCCGGAGCTGATCAATCCCCTGTTCAACGCCCCATGCCGCCAGAAACTGTTCGCTGATGGGATCGCGGGAAAGTCTGGACAACAAATGATACTTGCCCATCCGAACAGGCATCTCCTGATCGGAAAACGAAAAACTGGTTGCTGTCACTCTGGCATGCTGCATGGGCACCAACCTCTTCCGGTTTTACAACTGAGATTCGTCTAAAAATACCAGCGGCACGAGTCGCTTTTCAATACCAATACCGCACCGAACAAATTCCTGAGCCAACATTTTGCCGTCGATGAAACCCACAGGTGGCAGATTGGGAATGTCCGCCTCACGGACACCTTCCGACAATACCTCGCCGGTGGTAACAATCAGTCCCCGTGACGCCCTGTAGTGATGCATGGACCCGCGAAGCGCGGTGACATCGACATCATTCACGCCGTGCCCCCGGGGATCATTCCGAATCACCACCGCGGTTGAAAACCGTCCCCCCTGCCGCCGATCCGTCACCCGCAGATGACATTCACTTCCTTTGCCTCTGGCAATCGGCTCCACATCGCTGTAGCCCATCTGCCGCAACACCAGAATAATCAGCTGAGTCAATTTCCCGGCAGAGAGGCTCTTGAGCCGACGTTGAATCTGGCGTTCTGCAATCTGTTCCAGCCTGCCCGCGCTCAGAAAAATATCTTCTTCGAGCTGCACCACTTCCTGGGGAATCTCCCGCGCAACCAGTGTCCAACCGCTTTTCCGCCTGATAAACAGCGGCCGTCGACCATTGCTGCGCCGATCCCGGTTGTCGGCGTCCAGCAGGGCATCCACAATGATTTCGGCGTTGGTTCCCGAAATATGCAGGCGTTCCGCGATGGCTCGTCCACTCTGGGGTTGATTCTGCTTTGCCAGCAGGCGCTCCACTTCCAGCGCCAGCCGACTGCTGCGTTCATCGCGCCCCCGGTCGCCCGGCGGCGAGCCTGGCCGTTTACCGCCATTCCCATTGGCATCGTTTCCGGGCGTTTCATCCCGGGGCGTCGGTCTGTGATTGTCATCTCTTCTGCCAGGGGCCTGACTCTCCATCCGTTTTTCGGCGGCGGGACTGTCATCCGGCACTTTTTCCGGTCGACTTCCGTCTGTCGCCCCCCGAACATCGCTCTTCTCATCTTCTCCAGGACGCCGCTCTCCGTGTCGAACATCGCGACCATCCCGGTCCCGACCACGATTTCGCGACCGACGGCTTCGACTTCTCCGACTGCGGGTGCCATTGGTATCGCCTGCCTCGGCATCCTCGGCACGAGGCGGTGTCTCTGAGGGAGGATGCGGTGCGATGGGGGGGGCGGAAACCGACTGGGCAGCGGCTTCCGCACGGGGGGCGTTCACCGGTTCCCTGCCGAAATCCGCCCTGTGTCCCGAAGCCGGCCGTCGTGTTTCTTCACTGGCTGAACGCTGCTTGCCAGGGGGCGTCAGTACGCCCTTGTCGTCTTTCCATGCCGCAAGGGCGAATACACCGGGTTTCACTCTGACAAAGGGGCCTTTCCCTTTGGCCATTGCCGCGGATATCCGTTTCGACATGGTTTGCACCGGCGTCTTGCCCACATGGGACAACAACTCCGCGCTCACTGATTTCTCTGCAATAATTTTGGCATGAAGAGGAATACCCTCTCGGCGCAATATCTCCAGGGCTGCTTCAATAAAAGTCATTTCGTAATACTTAATCCATGAGTAATCTCAGATTTTCCAGAAGTGGAAAACCCGGGTCACAAAACATTTCATTTTGCTTAATCAAGATATGGAATTCGTTTATAAAAAGCAATTATTGAAGTCTTTTTATAAAGCATAAAAGGGCGCGACAACGATATATCGCCGCACAGACTGAATAACTGCGGCATTCGAGGTGATTCCATGAAATTCAAAAGAATTGGCGTCCTGTACGGGGGCGTATCAAGAGAACGGGAAGTATCCCTGGCCGGTGGCAATGCCGTGGCAGATGCACTGGAAAAAAGTGGATTTGACGTTGTTCGGATTGATGTATCTCACGAACTGGACCGGCAGATTCGCAATGCCGGCATTGAAGCGGCGTTCATTGTGCTTCACGGACGCCATGGCGAAGATGGCACTGTCCAGGGATTGCTCGAAATGATGCAGATTCCCTACACGGGATCCGGGGTGCTCGCTTCTGCCCTGGCGATTGACAAAGCCAGAACGCGGCAAATCCTGTCCGATGCGGGGGTTCTGGTGGCCCGGGGGGTGGTGTTCACCGCGGAAAACAGGGATGAACTGCCCGATGGTCTGCAATTCCCCGTGGTGGTGAAACCGGCAGAGGAAGGTTCATCGGTGGGCGTAAGTATTGTAAAATCGCCGGCAGACTTTTCAGACGCACTCTCTGAAGCATTCAAATGTTCCAACAGAATCCTGGTGGAGGAATATATCGGTGGCATTGAAGTGCAGGTGGCCGTGCTGGACAATCAGGTTCTCGGCGCCGTGGAGGTGGAGCCCCACAACGAATTCTACGATTATGCCGCCAAATACGAACCGGGAGGATCCACCCATCACATTCCACCGCGACTCAGCGTACCCCGGATTGAAAAAATATGCGCCGAAGGTAAAAAGGTCTTCGACGCGGTCGGTTGCGCAGGCGCTGCCCGCGTGGATTTTATCCTGACACCGGACGATCAGATTTACTGCCTGGAGATAAATACCATACCGGGCATGACCCCCACCTCTCTGCTCCCGGAAATCGCCGCCCACGCCGGCATGGATTTTCAGCAACTGGTAAAAACCATTGCCGAACGGGCCACACTGCACATTTGACGACAGCTGTTTTTACGACGATCGCAGTGGTGAGACGTTCGCGTCAGTCCGTGACCGTGTCGGAATCGGAAGATGAATCTGCATCGGAATCAGAACCGGAATCAGATTCTGTGTCTGTACCCGACGCAGAATCGAACAGCGTGTCTGTTTCAGTGGAACTGTCCGTTGCGGTGGCGGAATCCGTACTGGAATCTGAATCAGAAATCGTGTCAGAAACGGTGTCGGAATCAGAATCGGTGCCCGTGGCCGTCGCGCTGTCGGAATCCGCATCCGATAATGAATCCTGATTCTCCGCTGTATCTGACTCCGTGTCGTAATAGTTTTCTTCCCCAATGAACGGATCCGCCACGCCGTACTCAAACTCGTCCACTTCAACGACCGAACACGACACCAGTGCCAGCATCATGCCGAGCACTGCACCTATATTTTGAATTTGCCTCATTTTTACTCCCGATACCGCCGGACGCATCCTCCGGCGGCGAACAGTTGGTGCCACCAATACGGCGAGTGCAAATCGACGCAGGCAGTTCCGCGATTTCATCTCCAATACCGCACGTGTTGCTTCAGTTCAAGATATGACAGAAAAAAACGTGAAAAGTCTTAAAGATTCGTGATCAAAGCCGAATTTAAAAGATGTGAAAATTGCATGATTTTTCTCATTCATCACAGATGTTAACCTGAGGCGTTGCCAGTGGATTATCAGATTGAAAATGAACAACAGACTTACTGTAACCATTGCGGGACGCCAAACCCTCAGGAGGCGAGATTCTGCAGTACATGCGGCACATCCATCGGATCCGGTGGCAATATCGGTCAAAATCAGACGCCGGACGATCCGTTTGTGGGCAAACTGATTGGTCATCGGTTCATCGTGCAGAAAAAAATCGGCGAAGGCGGGATGGGGGTGGTCTACAGGGGCGTGCAGACCGGCATCGAACGACCGGTGGCCCTGAAGCTTCTCCACCGGGAATACGCCCGGGATGCCAATCTGCTGGAGCGGTTCAAAAACGAAGCCGCCACCGCCAGCATGCTGACCCACCCCAATACGGTTACCATTTACGATTTCGGGTCCACGGACGACGGTTCTCTGTACATTGCGATGGAGTTCCTCGAAGGCAGGGAGCTCTCCCAGCTCATCCGGGAAGAAGGCGCCCTCGAGTGGGAGCGGGCCTGTGATATCGCCATCCAAATCTGTCATTCCCTGGAAGAAGCCCACAACAACCGCATCATTCATCGTGATCTGAAACCGGACAATATCATGCTCAGCAGTCGCGGTTCCCGCATAGACATCGTGAAAGTACTGGACTTCGGCATCGCCAAAATGAAGAACCGGGAAGCACAGACCCAGCTGACGGCCGCCGGGGAGATCTTCGGCACCCCGGAATATATGTCACCGGAGCAAATCAAAGGGGATGCGCTCACCCCCGCCAGCGATATTTACTCCCTGGGCGTCATCCTGTATCACATGCTCACCGGCGTGTTGCCGTTCATCGCGCCCCAGCCCATGGCATTGCTGGTCAAACATCTGACCGATGTGCCGCCGCCGTTCAATCAGGCCAATTCCACCATCAACGTTCCCAGCGAGCTCGAAATGCTTGTCATGATGTCCCTGGCCAAATCCGTCAAGGAACGCCCCCAGTCCATGGCGGACATCGCCATGTTCCTGAAGACACTGGTACAGACCCATCAGCAGGTCCCCATTCATATTGAATCCACCCTCTCCAGAGTCATCGCCGATAAAAGCCAGCGGATTTCAATACCGGCCCCTTCAAGGAATCCCCAGCCGGCATCAGCCAGTCAGAAACTTCAGACGGCTTCCCCCATGCACGCGGCATCCACCGCTCATGCCACTGCATCAGCCCGACATCAGGTGTCTCAGTCCGGCCGGGTCCAGACCGTGCAGGCCAGACCCACTCCTCAGGCAATGCAACGTCCCAATCAGACCATATCTGCCAGAACCGTGAATGAGCGTCCCGGTGGCAAATCATCCACCGATAAGAATCAGCTGCCCGACACTGTGGTTGAAAAGCCCGGACGGGACAAAATACCCGACCTGGAACTGTACGACACGGATTTTCCGAGTGTCAATCGGAGCAAAGAAGACATCCTTCGGGAACTCATCAAAAAAATGAAGCGAAAACGGGACTTTCCCGCTGTTTCCAAACATGTTTCCGAACTGAACACCAAGGTGAACAATAAATCCATTTCTGCCCGGCAGCTGTCCAATGTCATCCTGAAGGATTACTCCCTGACCAACAAATTGCTCAAACTCATCAATTCTCCGTATTACGGACAGGTTCGCGGCAAGGTGACCACCGTGTCCCGCGCGGTGGTGCTCATGGGCTTTGATCAGGTGCAGCAATCGGCTCTGGGGCTGCTGATGTTCGATCATTTCTGCATGCAGGCCGGCCCCCAGGCGCAGGCGCTCACCAACTCCATGCTGTCTTCACTGCTCAGTGGGCTGACGGCCAGATACATTGCCGGAAAAGTGCCCAGACTGAACATCGAAGAGGCGTTTGTGTGTGCCATGATGCGCAGTCTCGGCAAAAATCTGGTTGCGTTCTACTTCCCGGGCAAATATCAACAGATCATCAAAACCATGCGGCGCGATAAATTGAGCGAAGAACGCGCTTCACTGGCGGTACTGGGCGTCACATTTGAAGAGCTGGCCCAGGAACTGGCCAGGGAGTGGTCTCTCCCTGAATCCATTCTCGAATCCATGGGCAAGCTGCCGGACGGCCCCCTGACCAAACCGAAATCTTCTGATGAAAAACTGCGCAACGTTGCCGCGTTCGCCAATGAACTGACCTACACTTCCACCCACGGCGCCATCGAAAACCGGCAGGATGACATGAAGGCGCTGCTGCAGAAATACGAAGAAACATTCCAGATTGAACCGGAGGAACTGGAACAGCTATATCAGGACCTTTCGTCGAAACTCGAAGACTATTCCGAAGCCATGAATCTGGGCTTCAAAGATAGCCCACTGATTAAACGCATCATGGCGTGGAGTGGTCAGCAGGTATCCATGATTCCCGACCCCCTCACCGTTGCACCGTCGGTTGAAGGAATCGTTCGTCCCCTTATCTCATACACCCCGGAGAAACTGGCTCGTGAAGAGCGCGTGGCCAGAGAACGAATCCTGCTTCAGGGAATTGACGAAGTCGCTGCTGCGGTGGCACGTCACGAAGACATGAACAACATTGTCTCCATCATTCTGGAAACCATATTCCGCGGTCTCAAGCTTTCCCGTGTACTGTTCTGCCTGTACGACCCCAAAGCCGACACCATCCGGGCCCGCAGCGGCTTCGGCGACGAAATCGATGATGTCATCAAAAGCTTTCATTTCAAACAATCCCGAAGTGGCGATTTGTTCACCACATCGCTGGCCCAGGGCAGAGATATGTTCGTCGACCTGAGCGCCCGGGGATACATCAGCAAATTGCCCTCATGGTACCGGGAAATTTTCAATCCCCTGCCCGCGCAGTTCATTCTGTACCCGGTGCTGGTCAACTCCTTCTCGGTGGGCCTGTTTTACGGCGATGTGGCCGAAGGTTCCGAACTGCTCTCCAGAACGCACCTTTCCCATATGATGAAACTTCGCGCTCACGCCACCAAAAGCATCAAACGGGCCATGCCGAAAATCCGAAAACGATAACCCGGACGGCACTGTTTCAGAGCAAATGTCAAACTCCCCGGTTACGTAAGTTATTGAATTTATTGCAGACGAAAAATCTGTTCCCGCCCTGTCGACGGAACAACTCTTCCTTGAATAATCCGGCGAATTCGCATACATCTGTCCAGTCTCAATACAGCCGATTCGGTTCACATGAATATTAAGGAGAACAAAATGAGCGCAAAAGAAGTCGCCACACAGAATTTCAGTTCGCACATCCAGCACAACCCCTACCCCGGTCGCGGAATCGTTGTTGGCCGTCTGGAAAACAGCGAGAACTGGGTCATTGCCTACTTTATCATGGGGCGCAGTGTGAATAGCCGGAACCGCCGATTCAAATTTGAAGGCGATCGCCTCTGGACCGAACCGGTAGACGAAAGCAAAGTTACCGACCCCAGCCTGATTATTTACGATGCCATGTTGGCCCTCGATGGGGTGCAACTGGTCAGCAACGGTGACCAGACCAGAACCATTTACGACTTTCTGAAACAGGGGGACTGCTTCGTAAAAGCGCTGCGCACCCGCGAAAGAGAACCCGATGCCCCCAACTACACGCCCAGAATCTCCGCAATGATTGACTGTACCGGCAAGGCGCCCGAACTGAAAATGAGTGTGCTCTCCGCCAACCCGGCCAATCCGGCAGAAACCGATCGCAGCACCTTTTCACCGGCCCCCCCGCAGGCCGGGTTCGGGTATTGCCTCACCACCTACATGGGCGACGGCGATCCCCTGCCCCCGTTCAACCGCATGCCCCTGCTGATGCCCATGGCCGGCACCGCCGAAGACATTCTCAATGGGTACTGGCAGGCCCTCAACCGTGACAACCGGGTATCCCTGGGCGTTAAAGAGGTGGATCCCAGCGGCAATACCGTAAAAATTGCCGTAAAGAACTGCCACGACGGAGATTGAGTCTTTCATGTCTCTTTCCATCCAGCTTTCCGGCAAAACCGCGCTGGTCACTGGCGCCACCGGGCAACTGGGCCGCGACATGGTGCGAACCTTCGCTGCCTGCGGCGCCGATGTGGGCATTCACTGCCGACACAATCGTAAACAGGCCGAAACCCTGCTGGCCGACATTCGGGCGATGGGAGTGAACGGCTGTATTGTTCAGGGCGATGTGGGGCAACTCAACGACATGATGTCCATCCGGGACACCATGGCCAGCCAACTTTCGCTCCCGAACATCGTGGTCACCAACGCCGTATCCCAGATTTACCCGTGGAAATCCGTTCTCGAAGAGGATATTCGCGATTACACCAATCAGTTTCACAGCTGTGTGCTGCACAACGTCCTCGCCGCCAAAGTGTTTGTACCCCACATGATTTCCACGGGATGGGGCCGATTCATCGGCATCAACACCGAAGTGTCCCTGCTCCCTAACCAGAAGCAGTCGGCGTATGCTTCCGGCAAAAAAGGCATGGATGGAGTATTGCAGGTCCTCGCCAGAGAAGTCGGTCCTTCCGGCGTCACAGTCAATCAGGTGGCTCCGGGCTGGATTGAAGGGTTCCGGGATCGCCCACAGGATGAGGCAGTGCACCAGGCATACGCCACCGGAGTTCCCCTCCGCAGACGGGGCACACCTGAGGAAATCGCCAACGTGGTCGCCTTTCTCGCCTCCGATCTCGCCAGCTTCATCACCGGCGCCTTCATCCCGGTCAACGGCGGTAACGCACCCGCAGGTATCTGAACAACGCGTTTACTCATCGTGCACGTTAAAAAACGGCCCTGATAATGTAGTCAAAAGAACTACATTTAACCACATAAACTAAAAAGTCCACCCGGGTGGACTTTTTCACTTTCCCCAACATCTGAATACATTTCAGTGAATTGCGCGGCAGAAAATCACCGCAAAGAATACGCCATATTATCCCGTTCCCACCATCCTTGTCCACAAAATTCCCGCCGGTGGCCGGGAATCGCATATTTTCAACCATCAATTTGACCTATAACAGATCACGGAACACGATTACCGTATGGGAAAGCCTGGACAACGCTTTTCGTTTCGACGAAATCTGCCCGCATGGGTATTGTCTGCGGTCAGCCTCCTGGCGACAGCCGGAGCTTCTATTTATGCGTGGAAGGTTGCGGAAACCGATGCACGCAATGCGTTTGAATTCGCTTCCGACGAAATCAAACTTCGAATTGATGCCCGCATGCAAGCCCACGCCCAGATTCTACGCAGTGGTGCAGCAGTGTTTCAGGCATCAAACGAGGTTACCCGGCGCGAATGGAACATCTACACCATGCACCAGAAAGTGGAACAGTATCTCCCGGGCATTCAAGGCATCGGTTTCGCAAGGTTCATCCATCCGGACGACCTGAAATCCCATATTCAAAAGGTGCGAGCGGAGGGATTTCCCGACTACAGAGTAACTCCGGAAGGATCGCGTCCAATTTACACAGCCATTGAGTTTCTCGAACCTTTCAACATGCGAAACCGCCGAGCCTTCGGCTATGACATGTACTCCGAGCCTGTACGGCGAAAGGCCATGGTGCAGGCGCGAGACTACGATGTTGCAGCACTTTCCGGTCGTGTGACTCTGCTCCAGGAGACCCATACGGATATTCAGGCCGGCACGCTGATGTACGTCCCCGTATATAAAGAACGTGCAAAATTGGACACAGTTGCACATCGTCGCGCAGCGCTGCGGGGATGGGTGTACAGTCCCTATCGAATGAAAGACCTCATGAACGGGATATTGAGGAAACGAGAGATAGATATTCACGCCGGTATTCGACTGGAGATATTCGATGAACCCAGTCTTCGAAAGGAATCCCTGTTGTACGACAGTTACACTGCAACGTCGGCCGCCATCGATGATTCGTCCATGCAAACACTTATGAGCAGATTGAATTTCAATGGACATACCTGGTTTTTGCGTTTCTCAAGTCCATGTCAGCATGCCGGTTATTTAAATGTACTGAGCGTGGCATTGAGCGGCGTGCTCATCAGCGTGCTGTTGTTTGGAATGATTCACTCCCTTCTGGTCACCAGGCATAAAGCGCGACAGCTGGCAGACCAGTTGAAAGTGGAAGCAAAACTCGAGAAAATCAATCTGCAGCTTCAAAAAAATGAAAGTCTGCACCGAATGGCGGGCGCTATTGCCCATCACTTCAACAACAAATTGGGCGCAGTACTTGGGAATCTGGAGCTTGCCATCGAAGATATTCCCATCGACGCGCCTGCTCATCCAAGACTGGCGTCTGCCATGATGGCCGCAACAAGCGCTGCCGAAATCAGTGGACAGATGCTCACGTATCTTGGTCAGACTGCGCGCAGTCACACTCCCCATAAATTGTCGGACATTGTGCACGCCAGCCAGCCACTGCTGCGGACAATCGCACCGAAGGGCATCGAACTGACACTGACACCCACTACCTCAAACCCAACCGTCCGTGCGGATATGAATCAGATTCAACAGATACTCACCAACCTTGCAACCAACGCCTTTGAAGCAGTGGGAACACATCAGGGCAGAGTCACCATATCCATCAGAGAGGTCGCCGCGGTTGATGTTCCAGTTGAAAATCGGTTTCCCATCAACTGGAAGCCGACCGCTCCATCCTATGCACTGCTGGAGGTTGCAGACACAGGAGGGGGGATCTCAACAACGGATTTTCCAATTCTCTTCGACCCTTTTTATTCGAGTCGTTTCACTGGACGAGGACTGGGATTGGCGGCTGTACTCGGCATTGTTCGCGCACACGATGGCGCTGTCGCAGTGGAAAGCGTCCTGGGCGTCGGTTCGATATTCCGAGTTCTCTTTCCCACCTGTGAACAGAGCAGTCATACTGTATCAGTCGCCGCCCTCACTCCCACCGCTTTGACCGAACCTTCAGCTGTCACAGAACTTCAGACGATAAAAACCGTACTGTTTGTGGAAGATGAGCCGTCTGTTCGAGAAATGGCGGAAACCATGCTCCATCGAATGGGATACCGGGTATTTTCTGCGGGCGATGGAGAGGCGGCGATGGAGATTTTCAAACAACACGTTGCCGAAATTGATGTGGTGCTGTGCGACCTTTCCATGCCGAAAATAAATGGCATTGAAACCATGACTGCCATACGCAATATCCGTCCCGACATTCCCGTGATTCTGGCCAGTGGTCACATCGAATCTCATGCAATGGACGCAGCGCAGGAACATCCTCCAGAGGCATTCCTTCACAAACCCTATCGAAGAACGGATCTGAAAGCCGCGCTGGAACAGGTGCTGCGACCAGGCACATCCACCTGAACGAAATCCGGGTGAGCTTCCCGGATGATTGATCCTGCCACGCGAATTGTGCAGCGTCCCTCCCCCTTCGATGAGTGATTTTATTCATTTTCACACAGATAGGTTCGGAGCGGAATCAGCCAGGAAGTCAGATTCGGAAAGATTTCAGCCTCCGGGACAAGAATATAGCCTGTTGAAGCGCCGCATTCTTCCACAATCGCATTGTAGGTCAGCTCATAAATAGAATCCCCGTTTGCCAGATCATCCACCAATGAAAACCCATAGCTGGATGAGGCAACTGATTTCCCGGCGTCTACGGTACAAAGTTCGGTATTCAGTTCTTGATCTGCATAAATCGTTGTATCGGCAAACACGCCCATACAACGCTGGATGCTATTCTCGTCACAATCGGTTTCAAAGGGATACGCACCCGCGTCGTTCTGAGCAATCTTAAACTCAAAGGGGCCTGCCTCGCTCAGATAATACACCATCGCTTCATTCGACACGGGATCGATTGCCGCGAGAATCAATTTTTCTCCTTTTTTAATAGTATAGACAACGTCATCCCAGGAATCTGTCGCCTCGTACGTTTCGGTAAAAGTGGCCATACAGGCGGGCACATCAAAATCAATGCCGCGTGTTGTATCCGGATTATTCCCACCACCAAAACTCCCGGTATCGGAGTCGCAGCTGGAAAGGAACGCCCCCGACAGAAGCAGTGTCACAATCATTGCCCAACAACTTAATTTTCCGCATAACAGGTTCTTTGTTGTATCGCTCATATCATCCCCTGGCTTGTGTATACTTTATGGAAAACAGAATAACTGATATTTTCACAATTGGAAATATCGGGAATCCCCAAAATCATTGATAGAGTGTTTGATCCGTTCTTCACAACCAGAGAGGTGGGTAAAAGCACCGGTCAGGGACTCTCCATGGCGTATACAACGATAGTGGAAACGCATTCAGGAAAAATCGACGTCGCGTCCACGCCTGGAAAAGGGGCAACATTCACCATTTATTTGCCCCCGGGGTCAGACGCAACCATTAGCGGATTCCCGGTAACGGGATGAGAGGAATGGTCGCATGTCAGGTAAAAATCAGAGCGCAGAAGCGATTGCGCGAGTCCTGCAACGACTCATGTATCGAGAATTTCGCGTATTTTGTTTGTCAGTTCATTGGCCCTGAATGGTTTTGCGATAAAATCGACATCATTGCTGGAAACACCGCGATGAATAATAGCGTTGTCTGTGTAGCCGGACATGAACAGGGTTTTAATTTGCGGGCGCAACTTCTTCAATTCCTCTGCGAGCTCCGGCCCTCCCATCCGGGGCATGACAACATCCGTCAATAACAGGTCAATTTTCTTGTGCTGGTCATCGTTAAGCAGCTCGAACGCCTCCACACCATTCGATGCGGTGATAATGTTGTATCCGGATTTGCTGAGCATAGCGGCGACCAGCGTCTGGACAACCTTTTCGTCCTCCACCAGAAGAATTGTTTCATGGCCCAGCCTTCTTTCATCTGCCGCACCGTCTGACGGCCGATCAGCATCTGACAAGTCTGTTTCGGGCAGATAAATAGAAAAGACTGTCCCCTTGCCCGGGGCGCTATCCACTTCGATAAAGCCATTGTTTTGCTTCACAATGCCGTAGACAGTCGCCAGCCCCAGTCCGGTGCCTTTCCCCTCTTCCTTGGTAGTGAAAAACGGTTCAAATATATGTTCTTGCGTCTGTGCGTCCATGCCGGACCCTGTATCGGCCACTGAAAGGCATATGTAATTTCGATCTGCAGGAATATTCAACTTCTGGCATTCGGAAATATCGGCAGTGGAAGCGGTCGTCGTCTGAATCGTCAACCTACCGCCCCGGGGCATCGCATCGCGGGCATTAATGCTTAAATTCATTAAAATCTGTTCCACCTGGGAGGCATCCGCGAAGACTTTTCCCAATGATTCATCCAGAGGCGTAATGAGGTCAATATCTTCACCAATCAGTCGGGCCAGTATCCGTTCAACGGAGTGAATGCTTTCGTTGATATTCATTACTCTGGGCTTGAGTATCTGTCTGCGACTGAATGCCAGCAACTGCCCTGTGAGCGCTGCGGCGCGCTCGCCAGCGTGCTGAATTTCGGATATTTGTGCACGTGCAGGGGTGCTGTCCGGCAGCGCCTCCAATGCAAAGTCCGCGTAGTTCAGAATCACTGACAACAGATTATTGAAGTCGTGCGCAATGCCCCCCGCCAGCTGTCCCACTGCTTCAAGACGCCGTGACTGAGAGAGCTGTTCCTCGATGCGGCGGTAATCCGTCATGTCGACTATAATACCGTCCATCCCGACCTGTGTGCCGTCTTTCAGGCGAATGCGTGCATTTGATCGCAAATGACGCAACTGTCCATTTTTATCGATGGTGCGAAACTCAAAGTGGCTTTTCATTTGGCTGCGGATCTGCACCAGCGCGTCCTGGACCTTGTCCCTGTCTTCCGGATAGACCAGCGACAAAAATGATTCGCCAGTCAATTTTTCCGATGAAAATCCCAGCATCGATTCGATAGCCGCACTGACAAAAAGAATATTTCCATCAATATCTGTGGAATAGACTACATCATCAAGATTTGCCACCAGCTGGCGAAACTGAAACTCGGACCGTGCCAGCGCCTCATCAACCTGCGCTTTCGCCAGTGCAACGGCCAGATGCGCTGCCAAGCGCTCATACAGGGCGATGCTCCGCACTGAAAATCGATCTGGGCGATGATCATTCAACTGCAGAAGTCCCAGACACTTTTCTCCGGTTCGCAGTGCGAACAACCCAACCGACTCATAGCCTTCGCCGTTGCATCGATTTCGGGTGTGAGCCATCCGATCCGCATTGCTGGTGGTTTGCAGCAGACGGGTGGTGTTGTTTGACCAGAAGTTGCCATTTTCGGTAAAGAAAGGCTTATCCGGGGCAAATCGTCCGCGAATCACGTTGCCGCACATGCAGGAGAGTGCGGGATGACAGTCCTTGTCATAAATGGGGTCCCCGTTTACATCACGCCGGCACAGATAATTTTCCATCAGGACAAATTCCCCGGGGAAACCATGGGTTTCGTAGTAGGGATAATCATCCCCGTCTTCAAGCCGGATGCCCACCGCTTCAAAATCCAGCTCTCTGCGAAAAAAACGAACTGCGTGAGACACCAGCTCACGGGTAGAATGGCTGCGGTTGACCTGGTCAAAAAACTTCACAGCAAGTTCCTGCTCCCGTTCGATGGTCTGTTGCAGCGAAATTTCGCGGGCCATTTCGATAACGCCAATTGTGGTGCCGCAGTCGTCCTTCAGCGGATGCAGCGCAATAATAAAAGTCGCTTTATTGCCGCTTTTCTGACGCCGTTCCACCATCAGTTCTGAAACATACTCCCCGGACAGAATTCTGCTGCGAATTTGAGAATGATTTTCGAATTCCTCGTCGGGAACAATCGGCAGCACCTTCCCAATCGCCTCTGTCGCTGTCCAGCCAAATAGACGTTCGGCGTCAGGCCCCCAGGTAAGGACGCGACTCTGGCGGTCGAAGGAAAATAAAGCAGATGGACATGCCTTCATTTGACAACAGGTGCCGTGCGGACCGGTCTCTAACATGGTCGACCCCATTTCATAAAATTCGATTGACGATCAATGTAACGGACAATGTATTTCAAGTGAAACCAGGCTTGGAAGGTGCACAGGCGCATCAGACGTCAACCACAATAACATAGCGCCATGCTATACAAAATCAAGACCAATTCAGAGTTAACGCTCAAAAGTTCTTTTGGTATAAGCCGCCCCGAAGGGGCCCAGGCATATCAGCCCCGGGCAGCCCCATAAGCGCTAAGTTATTATGTCTGGGCCCCTCTGGGGCAAAAACAAAAGATCGAAAGGTTCAATTACCCTTTTGAGACAAAGCCTAACTTTGCAAAAAAATGATGAATTGAAACGCGCAAGGGTGTGCCAGCTGTGTCTGGGCGGAGATTTTTATGAAGTGAGGTTCAGTGATGGTGAAGAGCCGTGGCACGTCTTCAAGCTGTCGTTGCAGCACGTGGTTCGTTGATGGATCCACCGTATCTATCAGTCCTCATCCTCTCCCGCGCTGTTCATTTGAACATATCTCCCATTTCGCGAATCTGTGATTCAGTCTCACTGCTCACAACTTCAATACTATGGACATCAAATCCCAATCTGGATGCAACCTCTTTATCAATGGTACGTGATAATTCTCCCACATCTGCCCCATATCCGAACATATGCGCTATAGCATCCGCAAGATGTACCAGATCCACAAGAACACTATCAACATCTCCTGCTTCCGAGGGTTGATGATGCCATCGAGCTGTCCAAATCACCGTATCCGGCAAATCCCACTGCTGGCCGAGCTCCGCGCCGACTTCGCAATGATCGGTGCCAAGCAGTTCTTTTTCAGCGGTTGAAAACGCAACGTCTTCATTGGAAAGGCGATCCAGCAATGCGCTTTCCTCTTCTTCGAGAAACGAACCGATGGCCAGTTTTCCAAGGTCATGGAGCAGCCCTGCAGTAAAAAGCAATCCGGGCGCCTTCACCCGCAGTTCGGCGGCCAGCTTTTCCGAAAGCACTGCCACGGCGATGCTGTGCAGCCAGAAATCTGCTGATTGAATTCGATACCCGGGCAAATTTGCTGGAATGATTTTTGAGAATCCCGCGCTGGCGGAAATCTCAAACACCCGTTTATTTCCAAGCAATGTGATGGCCTGCTTCACGGACGTCACTTCACGCCGAAGCCCAAAGTACGCTGAGTTGGCAAGGCGCAACAAGTTGGCCGTCAGCGACGGGTCCGGTTTGATAACCGCTTCAAAATCTTTTGCCGAAGCCGTTGGCGATGCAATCAGTCGGGAAAGCTGTGCAACCGCTGTGGGCAGTGTGGGCAGACTATCTATTTTTTTCAGTATTTTTTCTTTCGAAATCATAGAACTTCCTCCACGCCTTTAATTTTTATGGTCACCCTGCCATCCGCTATTCGCAGCTTCGCTGTTCTGGATTTGGCGCCGCCCACATCTTCAGCGGCAATAATGATATTATTTTTCCAGAACATTTTCCGCATTATCGTGTAATTCCGCTTGCCAATATTGAAAGTTCCCTTGTCATCATAAAGCTGTCCGCCCCCTGTCACCTTCACAATGATATCTTCTTTCCGGCATCCCATGGCAAACATTTTTTCAAACAGCAGAGGGATACCGGTATCGGCAAACATGGCCGGATTGGCAGCGGCTTTTTCCGGCGACTTACCAGATAAAGGTAACATATAATGTATCATGCCGCCGCAGCGCTGCATCGGATCGTACAGAATCACCGCAATGCAGGATCCCAGCGCATAGGTGACCAGCACGCTGTCATGCTCATTGGATACTTTCAGGTCGGCAATATTGACTGTAATCAACTTTTCCATTGCATTGCCTGGCCCTATACCGGATGTTGCCAACACCATCAGTTCACCTTTCTATACACCGACGGTCTCACTATCTTCAGTGCCGTGTTCACTCCAGTAAGTGTTTCCGAATGACCAATTACCAGCAGGCCGCCCGGGGCAAGCAGACGTTCCGCGTCCGAAATCAAACGTTGCCGCACTGCCCTGTCGAAGTAAATCATCACGTTTCTGCAGAAGATATAATCCATCGGCCCAGTCATGGGAAACGGCGGCTGCGCCAGATTCAATCTCTTGAAAACCAGCAATTCACGAATCGATTGTTTTACTTTAAATCGTGGTTCCAGTGCCCCTCTGGGAGTAAGCAGATCAAAATAGGTTGTTCGCTGCGCCCGGGACAGCACTTCCAGGGACTGGCCGCTGTATTCACCATTCGCCGCTTTGTTCAACACAGTCGTATTTATATCCGTGGCGAGAATTTTCACATCGGGTAGCGGGGTGCCCAACGCCTCGCACACCGTAATCGCCAGACTATACGGTTCCTCGCCACTGGATGACGCCGCGCACCAGATACGCAATCGACTGTACCCCTGACTTTTCCACCGCCGCAGTTCACTGGCGAGCAATTCAAAATGACTCTTTTCGCGCATGAAATGAGTGAAATTGGTGGAGATAGCGTCGAGGAAATGAACAATTTCCTGACCATTTGACGATGTCTCTAGGTACTCAAGGTAATCTGCAACATCCGGAATGCACAGTGCCCGCTGCCTTTTGGCAACTCGGGCGGCCACCAGTTCTTTTTTCTGCTCACCAAGGCTGATACCCGCTTTTTCATAGGCGATGGTTCGAAATCGATCAAAAATTTTTTGCTGCATAACTGAAATCCACTCGTTGTCAGTATCTTTAAACGTCAATTTGCAGAATTAGGTTAAGCTTTGATCCGATTTAAATTTTTATTTTTAGTATTTATTTTTATCCGGTTACGCCGATAGAATTAAATGTTCGTTCCAGAGTTCAACTCAAAACTGATCTGTTTCCGGAAGCGGGATGAAATCAGGTTTGAGAACTGTTGACGAGTTCAGAGGAACGACAGGAGTCGGAGCCGAACCGGGATAACGTGTTTTGAACACAGCGACGGCGGCCATCGGTTTTTAAGGTTGGTGCAACTTAAAAAAAGGGGGGATGCATATGTCCTTAGTACTGGTTGCAGAAGATGATGTCGTATCGAGACTGCTTATATCGGAAACGATCAAAAAGCTGGGGCACGTTCCCATCAAGGCGGGAAACGGCAAAACCGCTTTTGAATTTCTGGAAGAGAATCCCGATGACATCAAAGTCATTGTCACCGACCTGATGATGCCGGAAATGGACGGATATCAGTTGATCCGAAAAATCAACGAAGATTCCAGATTTCGAAATATCCCCATTATCGTCCAATCTGCCTATCTTGGCGTTAAAGCCACTGCCAAACTGATGGAAGAAGGTATTGAATACGTGATGCCCAAACCCATCAATACCCAGGACCTCGAACACTACCTCAGAATCCTCCTTGGCGATGAAACACCCCGAGAGAGTTAACTCTTTCATCTCTAAATAAGGGAGCATTGACGCAGATCACTCAGCTAGAGCGGCGACCGGTTTGACTCCTTACTGCAATCGCAGTAATTCGGCATCTTTGCGCTTTCGTCCTCAGTCCCTCGGTCGATGTAGCTATGGCTACACCTCGGTCGGGCCTTGTGGGCGCGCAGCAAAGCTGCTCGTATTCCCGCGATTTCGCTGGCGGAACCAAACCGATCGCCGCTCTAGAAACCTGAGTAACCCAATTTCCGCGAAGTCAGGCGGGGAACCAGAAGAACAAACTGGATTCCCTCCTTCGAGGACGCTATTTTCAATAGGTATACTCAAAGTGTACTGAATTGATGCAGCGAGAGATGGATTTTTTACGTCTTAAATTATCGCCGCATGCGACGTTGTTTCCATTTAACATTGAAAAACAAATCACCAACCGGGGAGAACTCAAATTGAAGGGAACCGTTCTTATTGTTGATGACCAGAAGGAATACGCCCGATTTCTCGATACGCTCCTCACCAGGTTCGGATACAGGACCAGAGTGGTGTATAACGCCGGCGACGCCCGGGATGCCATGGTGAAATTCTGCCCTGATGTCATCCTTATGGATAAAAACCTCCCGGATGCCGACGGCATCGAACTCGTGGCGGAGTTGAAAAAGAATGACACCACCTCGCAGTTCATCATCATCACCGGACACGCTTCCATAAAAAGTGCGGTACTGAGCGCTCAACGGGGCGCGGTGGACTACCTGTCGAAGCCGTGTGAAACCGAAGAAGTGCTGCTGGCGGTGGACAATGCGCTGAACAAGAAGCATCTGAACGAAGAAATTCAGATGCTCCGGTCGTCCAACACCCATTCCATTGTCCCGGCGTCGCCAGCCGGAAATGCCCGGGCGAAAAGTGTGGTCATGAAAAACGCGTTCGCCCATGCCGAACGGGCGGCCGGGCAAAAGAGCCCCGTGCTCCTCATGGGGGAAAACGGCGTTGGCAAGGAGCATTTGGCCCGTTGGATTCACAGCCACTCCAATCGCGGAAAAGGCCCGTTTTTTTCCATCAACCTCGCGGCGTTGACCCCCCAGGCGGCGGAACTGGAGCTGTTCGGCCATGAGCCGGGAGTCGCTGAAAACAATCATAGCCGGAAAAAAGGTCTTCTGGAACTGGCAGACAGCGGGTCACTGCTGATAAACGAAGTGGAGAGTATGGCGTTGCCCCTCCAGGCGCGCATTCTCAGTTATCTTGAAACCAAAGCCATCCTGCGTGTTGGCGGTGAGGAACTGATTCCCCTGGATACCCGCATCCTCATCAGCTGTCGTTCTTCTCTGGACAAGATGCTGGCAGAAGGCCAATTCCTTGAAGAACTGTATTACCGAATCAATCTGCTCCCCATTCACCTTCCTCCGCTTCGGGAACGGAAAGGTGACATCGTCCCCCTGGCAAAGGAAATTCTGGAGACCCTTGCATCCGATCTGGGACTCTCCCACCGACCGTCGTTGGCCAGGTCCGCTGCCGATCGTCTGATGCATTATCACTGGCCGGGCAATATCAGAGAATTGCGCAATGTGCTGGAACGGACCCTGATACTGGGGCACGAACTTCAAATCGAGGGGGGCGATCTGCCGCTATCCGAAACAGATGAAAAAAGCTGGCATATCACTGTCTCTTTCCCCGAAAATGAAACACTCCACGATGTCACCCGATCGGTCACCCGCATGCTCATCGAAGAGGCGCTCCGACGGGGGCATACAAAGCAGGAAGCCGCGCGGCTGCTGGGCCTGTCCCGTCATGCACTGGCGCATCAGATGAAAGCCGTTGATCTGAAATCCGACTATAAATCATAACCGACAACAGCGAGTCAAATCCTACCTAAGCGTCAGTTTCACACATGAGAGGAATTTGACGTTCAGGGAATATCTGGCTTTCCCAATCGCCAGGGAGTCGCAGGCGTGATTTCCACGCACCTTTTTCCATCTTTTCCGGGGATTGCGTGAGAATCGAGCGCGTTTTCATGATTTGAAAGCGGGATATTGGCGGGTAAAACCATACCTGGGTGAGTGCCGCTTTTTTAAATATTTTCCATCAATATTAAAAAAAAAGCCCCAATTGCGCTGAACAACCGACTAGTCGGAAGCGCCTGCTGAATCACTTAACCCATTGAATTTATGCAGTTTTTTTAAGAGGCCACTAGCGAATCCACTATTTTCACACTTTTACCATATGAACACACGAGCACTTCCGGCATCAATCCTGCAAGGGTTTATCAGACGTGTGTTGCCGTCGCACGAACTATTTTTGGAGGAATACCACATGACCACCCAGAACGAATTCAGCTCGGAGATAATTGGAAACTCATCTGTACTTCTATCAGTGCTCAAAAAGGCGAAGCAGGTTGCACCAACCGACTGCACGGTTCTGATCACAGGGGAAACGGGGACGGGGAAGGAATTGCTGGCGAGGGGACTGCATATGAACAGCAACCGGAGGGACAAACCGTTTGTTGCGGTCAATTGCGCAGCTTTGTCAAAAGATTTACTGGAGAGCGAATTGTTTGGACATGTTCAGGGGGCTTTTACCAGTGCGATGCGGAACCGCGAAGGCAGATTTCAGATCGCCGACGGCGGCACCATTTTTCTTGATGAAATTGGCGAACTGCCACTCGACTTGCAGGGAAAACTGCTTCGGGTCCTCCAATTCAAAGAATTTTCGGCGGTTGGGGAATCCCGGGTGCGACACGTGGATGTCCGGATCATTGCCGCCACCAACGCAAATCTCCTGCAATCGGCCAATGAGGGTTCCTTCCGGCAGGATCTCTACTATCGTCTAAATGTCATTCAACTCAAACTTCCCGCACTCAAAGATCGCCCTGGCGACATCGAATCTCTCTGCGATCATTTCATCCGAAAAGCGGCGCATCGGTATAGCAAACCGCTGCTGGCCCTGAGCGCCACAGCCCTGAAACGGGTTACCGCTCATAATTGGCCGGGAAATATCCGCGAACTCGAAAATGCCATGGAACACGCAGTGCTGATTGGCATGGGAGAAGAAATTGAAGTGGAGGATCTGCCATTCTTTGATGAAGAGAATGCCGAGGCAATGATTGATTTCATCCGTCCGCTGACCGACGAAGGGCTCAATCTTCAAAACACCCTGCGCAGCATTGAAGCCCATTATATTCAGGCAGCCCTCGATTACACCGATGGCAACAAAAACCAGGCAGCCTCACTTCTCGGTCTGAACCGAACCACACTTGTGGAAAAAATCAAACGCGGTCTTTCCGACAATCTCTCCAACGTCGGCTGACGCCTTCCTCTCGCACCTGCGTCAAAATTACCGGCATTGATGTCAACAGACTGACGGCACGGTGGTGTCCCGTCTCGATGCACCTATTCCGGGTATTCAACACCCCAGGTAGGCCGTATGTCACGTTCAGTCCAACTCATCTTCGCCAAACACAATGGCTCGAAACGCTTCAATCCGGGTGTCACTGTCGTGCCAGCAATCCATGGGGAGGCCAGCCTTGCGACAGGTGTGAGACAAAAATTCCTCGCGATCCCAGTTCCATTCGATGGGCACCTGCGGCAGGAGCAATCCCGAATAGCCACCCCGACTGATGATGAGACCATCCCGTCCGACCACGACATCTTCAGCACGGATGGGCTCTGGTCTGGTCAGGATTGATATTTCATATGACAGACCGTCCAGCTCCGCAGGTGTTACGGGATTGAACCGGGGATCCCGGATGGCCGCCGCGCGGGCGACTTCTTCAATACACTGATATAGCGGCATTCTGGCGACGACATGGCCAATGCATCCCCGAAGCTGACCATTTTTTTTCAGCGTCACGAAAGCGGCGCCGCTCTGTGCCAATATGGCTGATTCGGGTTCTGCCATTCGCACCGTCTCGCCCCGCGCAGCAGCGCGGACACTGGCTCTGGCCAGTTTCATCAATTCCTTCCGAATTTCCGGGGTGTACGGTCCATACTTCGTCTCAGACGACTTCCCGGTACGTATGCCTTTTTTCAGGCTGAACGCCAGCGCGCCATACCCGACCACCTGGCTTCGATCTCCGGCAGTATCGCCACTGTTCAGATATTTCAGTCGACTGACCTGACGTAACTCCGAATCATAGTTATCAAACATCCGGGCAAAGGTATACATCGGCTTCACCCCGCACATTCCCTTGCGAGACTGCGCCGCATGAGGCAACCAGTGCGCAATATCCCATGACTCAATAAGTGACAGACTTTTATCATCGTATATTCGGGCCTCTTCGTACGGAAAGAAATGAGAAAGATCTGAGGACACCACAAACAACGTATCGGGATGTTCGCCAAACGTGTCAAAAAGCACCGTTCCGGCCCTCGTTAGAAGGTCGTCGTCAAAGGTTGCCACAATCATCGGAATCATTTTTACATGGGGCAGCGCCACCTGAATAAACGGCAGCTGCACTTCCAGGGAATGCTCCTGAGCAAACATATCTGAATCTGCCCGGAACAGTTCGGGGTTTTCTCTGACAAGCTTCTGTACCGTGTCGCGCTCAATTTGAATGGTCCCAAGAGGCGTTGCGTAGCCATCCATATCCAGCAGGCTGATGGTTGGCGCAGCGCGACGATGACTGAGCGCCATCACGACGACCCGTCTGTATTGCGATGCCCGGACAGCGGCGGCAGCGTAAGCATATCCGGCCACCGGCCCCGAGTACACATATCCGGCATGGGGACTGAGAACCCCTACCAAATCCCGTTCCTTCAGTGCGTTCATGACACTGGAAGATTTGGCAGCGTCTTCGAGATACCCCTGTATCTGCGCTTTCAGCGCAACGGCATCGTCTGTATAGAATTGACCCGCAACCTGGGCCGGAAATATCTGTTTCATTGCTTTTTCCTTTTCTGTTTCGGAATCCCGGGAGCTGGTCTGAACCGGGGGAACCGGCTGTACATCCTCCCTGCTGGATTCCCGTGCCCCTCCTCCGCAGGATGAACAGCCCCATCCGAGTATTGCGGAAAACAGAACATTGGCGATCCACAACAAAATTACATCGCAATCACAAATATCCCATTCCTTCCGGAACCGTTTTTTTTCTCTGTGCATTGACTCTAGTATATTCTCTGTTACATCCATGTGCTAAATTGACATCCAATTTTTGCCAGAAGAAGAAAACTATGCAACAAAATCCGAATATCACAATGAATATGGACGGCGTAGTGTTGTCTGCGACGGACGTGGCGTGCGCCATCGCCGGCTTGTCCACAGAAGTGCTGGTGGACAGACCCTTCCGGGAACATATTCTCCCCCAGCACCATGAACGTTTTGACGCAGAAATGGATGCCTTCCGAACCGGGGCGCAATCGCGAAGCATGCTGAAAACCACCCTGTTCGGGATTGATGACGTCCCCCGTTCCGTCGCTTTGGCCATGAACACAGATGATCGCGGTGAATTGATGGTGGAAATTTCGGCCGATTTATCAAGCCCGCTGGCATACCCGAATGTGGCATCCATCGCAGATGCGGCCAGATTGCTCCCGGTTGCCAGACGAATTGCCGCAGTCTGTCGAAAAGCCTCCAATAAAAAGGAGTTGTTGTCCGAAACGATGGTGGTCATATCAGAGGTCACCAACGCCATCTGCTCGGCTTCGATTGAATGGGGAGGCGCAGTGGCGGACTGGCCAGTGACCGCCACCACTGGCACCTTCGACAGAGAATTTCTCAAAGGCGTATTCCGGTCTTCGGTAATCGGGCGGTTGGCCAGGGGCGATGTTATTGTAAAAGACGTGTTGCAGGATGGCACCCAATCCAACTATTCACTGATTCTGATTCCGCTGATGGCTTCGCACACTCCCGAAGGAATCGTGATCCTGTATGTTCAGGGGCATTCCGTGATGGCGCCCAGAGAGTTGCAGAGCCTCGGTCTGCTTGGCGAAATTATCGGTCTGGGTGTTCGGGCACTGGCGGTTATGGACGAATCCGTTGAAGATTCCCAATCGAGGGCTGCGGATATTGAGGCCACCATCGCCCTCGGACGGCTTTCCGCTGGATTGGCGCACGAAATCAACAATGCCGTGACAGTTCTTCGAAACAATACCGAACAGATTTCTGCAAATATGGGACACTACACCCAACCCGCAGATAAGGACCTGATTATCAAGGACTCCATCCGTGCGGTGGAAGTTATTCGAGATTTGACCGACGCCCTGCGCTCCTTTGCGCCGGAGGAAACCCGGGAAACCGAAACCGTTGACCTGCTCCGCATTGTTGAAATGGTGGTGGCTGCGGTTCGCTTTTATGCAAAGCGGGGCATCAATGTGAATATCCGGCCCGTGAGTGAACAGATTCTGCTGGTGAAATGTCGCAGCCATTTCCTGATTCGCTCGCTGTTCCTCATATTTGTTGAGCTCGTGGAGTCCGCGCTGGCATCGGGCAGAGTATTGCTGGTGAATATCAACCTGCTTCCGGAAAAGCGAAAGGTGGATCTAACCATCGCCGTTTCGGCGGGACCATTCAATGTCCCCACCGTGCTGCTCAGCCAGCTCGAAAAAGACGGTGTACTGGCAAAGCTGGTGAACCGTGCGGGAGCGGGTCTTGCCTATGAGGTGAAAGAAGATAACCTCACCCTCACATTGTCCCTTCCGGTCGCCAAGCCGGTTCCCACGCGAGTGCCGAGCTCATCCCAAATGGCCGGCGCCCGCCCCGACCGGCGAGGCACCATCCTCATCGTCGATGATGAACCGGCAATTATCCGCTCCACACGGCGTATCCTCGAAAAGGAACACGACATTCTGGCGGCCGGAACGGCAGAGGAAGCCCTGGATATTATGCGTGCCAATCGGAATATTGATATTCTGTTGCTCGACGTGTTCATGCCGGGAATGTCGGGGCTTGAACTGGCGGAAACCCTCAAGCGAATGTCCTCTCCACTGGCCCAGCGCATCATCTTTATGACCGGTGGCGCTTCCAATGTGGAAATCTCCAAATTCCTCAACGAAAGCAACGCCCCGGTGCTCGAAAAACCACTGGACATTCAGCTCCTGAATGCACTGATTTCCGATATGATTTCATTATATTGATTACGGATGTTAATCAATACAGAAGTGTGGAAACCAAAAGGTTCAATCCAATAATCACATCATTTATCCGCGGGGGAATTATCGCTTCAGCGGTTGTCCAGAAGGGTCAGCAGCTCTTTGAGATTCATGCGCCTGCCATCCACCACATAGGTGGGGGTTGAGTTAATCTTTGCATCGTGGGCTTCTTCGTACAGTTTCTGAGCGTATTTTCCAGATTCATCAGAATCCAGGCAGGCCGTGAATTCTTTCTCGGGAATCTGCAGGCGTTCGAGGATTTTCTTAAAATAAACAGAGGGTTCCTTTCCGGTCTCATGCCTCGGACTGGCCACAACTTCATCGTTCCATTTCCAGTAGGGAACATGTTTGGATGCGCAGTAGGCCGCCCGAACCATCGGACATCGGTAGGTTACTTTATCACCATACTCAAACATACACGCCATTCGCGCATAATCATGTCTGACAATCCGGATGGTATCCAGGTCTCTGGCGACCGCCTTCCGCAGATACTGATGGGCGACAGGACAATGGGGGCAGTCATAGTCCAGAAATTCGTGAATGGTCAGTTCGGGCTTTTCTGCTCCTATCCAGGGATGCCCGTACTGATCGACGCCCATGGACGCCGTATCGGTCTGCTTTCGCCAATCCGGCGCTGACCAGAAAAAATAATATGAACCGACTGCCGATAATCCAAACAATGCCGCAATACCAGCGAACATTAAAATTTTCTGCTTCACGTATCACCTCTCTGTGGTTTTAAACTTGTACAAATCCGTTACTTATTCCGAAGACTATCCCGTGATCAAGTAATTATGTTTTCTTTACTTGACGGATGTTGCATTCCCAACATATGGTTCCCGCGAAAAAAAGGGTTTTACATTTATTATTCAAGTTTTTAAGACGGCGAAGCCGCATCCGGAACATACATGAGTCAAAATCAAATACTGTCACTGAAAGATCTGGAAGTCGAAGCCAGGCGAGTACTTGTGCGCGTAAATCTGGACGTTCCGCTGGAAAATCAGAAAATCGTCGATGACAGCCTGATCCAGGTCGCCATGCCCACAATTAATTATCTGCTGGAAAACGGCGCACGGGTAGTGCTGGCCAGCCATCTTGGCAACCCCGATGGCAAAGTGGTTTCCACAATGTCCCTGGAACCCATTGCTGCGAATCTGGCGTCGCAGCCCCATATCGGCGAAGTGTTCCTGACCGATTCGTGCGTTGGAGATGCTGCCGGAAGTGTGATTGCCGGATTGCGGGAGGGACAGATCTGCGTGCTGGAGAATCTCGCGTTTCATGCGGGTGAATTCAGAAACGATGAAAAGCTGTCCAGACAGTTGGCTTCATATTGCGATATTTATGTGAATGATGCGTTCTCCCTGAGTGAATATGTACTGGCATCCACCAATGGTATCCTGAAGCACGCCCGAATAAAGGTGATGGGCATTCAATATGCGCGGGAACTGCGCGCGCTTCGCAAATTTCTCGATAAACCCGCCCATCCGGTTGTGGCCATTGTGGGCGGAGATCGTATTGCTGACAATCTCGAATATATCGAAAGTATGTTGCCCCGCATCGACACACTTGTGCTCGGCGGACAGATGGCCAACACTTTTGCCGCGGCCACCGGCGGCAGCACCGGCAAGTCCATTGTGGAAGAAAAGCGATTCCCCCTGGCCAGAGATCTGCTGGAACGCACTGCCCGGAAAAACATTCACCTGGTTCTGCCCACCGACGTGTGCGCCGGCGACGATCCCGAAGCACTGCAGGAATTCGGTACGGGAAAGGTACCGTCAGATCTGACCGTCTACGATATTGGCAGCCGGACGATTGAAAGCTGGAAGCAGGTGATCCGCAAAGCGGGAACCATCATCTGGAAAGGGCATCTGGGCATGGAACAGAACGCCAACGCCGGTACTCAGTCCATTGCCCGGGTCATTGCCGGCGCCAGCGCATATGGCATTTCCATTGGCAAAGAAACGGCACGCGCGATTCGCAGCATCGGACTCGAAAAAGGATTCGACCATATATCCGACGGCGGAGACGCCACTATCCGGATGCTCGAAGGAAAAACGTTACCAACGCTCGTTGCCATGGGCAACGCACAGTCAAAAAAATAAAACTCCAGCTCCCTCTCCCGATATTATTGCGGGCAGGGACTTACACAGATGAGGTACTGAATATGCGTAAAGCTTTTGTAGCAGGAAACTGGAAAATGAATTGTACCATCGCAGAAGCCGTAGAGCTGGCCAGAAGTGTTGTGGCCGGTCTGCCCGCCGACGCCAACGCCGATGTGGCTGTCGTTCCGCAATTCCTCGCCATTGGCGCGGTGAAAGAAGTGGTTGCCGGCACACCCGTACGTTTGGGTGCGCAGGATGTGTATTTCGAGAAAAACGGTGCATTTACTGGCGAAATTTCAACTGCGATGTTGAAAGATGCTGGTGTTGAATTTGCGTTGGTCGGTCACTCGGAGAGACGTCATGTCATCGGCGAAACAGATGAAATCATTCGCAAAAAATTAGATGCACTTCTGGCGGAAGGTCTGGAAGTAATTCTTTGCGTCGGTGAAAAACTCGAAGAACGCGAAGCCAACGCCACGGAGAAAGTTCTCGAAGAGCAGACCGTCGCCGGCATCAGGGGCCTCACCAGAGCCCAGCTCGAAAAAGTCACCATCGCCTACGAACCGGTATGGGCTATCGGCACCGGAAAGGTGGCCACCACTGAGCAGGCACAGTCTGCGCACAAATTCATTCGCGATCTCGTTGCCAGACTGTTTGATCAGGAAGCGGCCGACAAAGTGAGAATCCAGTACGGTGGCAGCGTGAAACCGGACAATGCCGAAGATTTGCTGGCGCAACCCGATGTGGACGGCGCACTGGTTGGCGGAGCTGCACTCAAGGCAGATTCATTCCTGGGAATTATCGCCGGCGCATAAAAATAACGTTTTTTAACCAATCGCATGGTACCGATTCCAATGAATATGGGACATTTCAGACCCCATTGACACTCCCATATTCTGCGGATTTTTCGGCTTGAATAAATATTATTTCACTCATGAATGACACTTGCACATTTATGCAACTACTTCTTGACAATGATATTTATCCAGATGTAGAAGACCCGTCATGATTTATTTACTCACAACTTTACATATCATTTTCTGTTTGTTTCTGATTCTCGTCATCCTGCTGCAAACAGGCAAAGGTGGCGGAATGGGAGTGGCATTCGGGGGAAGCGGATCCAGCGTTTTCGGTCCCAGAGGCGCAGGTTCCTTCATTGGAAAACTGACTGGAATCGTAGCGGCATTATTTATGGTTTCGTCGATTGTTCTGGCGTGGACATCCTCATCCAAATCTTCTGGTCTTGAAAAGAAAGCCAGCCTGATGGAGATGGACGCCAGTGGCAAGGAAATCGATATTGCCAAAGAATTCGGAACGACCGAAAGCAAAACGGACGATGAAAGCGCTGATGATGCCAAAGCAGCCGACGCACCTGCCGATGCAGCTGATGAAACGGCCGAAGCGACGGACAGTGCAGCCGAGGAAAATGGCGATAGCACAGCCGAGGAAGCCGACGATGAAGCGGCCGCTGATAGCGAAGCCGCTGCAGATGCTGACGATGAAGCGGAGGCTGACGAAGCCGAAGAAGCGGAAGCACCCGCGACACCGGCCAAACCTGCGGTGAAAAAACAGGTAGCAAAGAAACCGGCCAAAAAACCCGCACCGGCCACAACTGCAGATGACGCGGAAGAAAAACCCGCCGCGCCGCCCGCACCTGCCGTCGAAGCAAAACCGGCTGCAGCCGCCCCCGCTGCTGCTCCTGCTGCTGACGCAGAATAACCCCACACTCGCTTTCTTTCACATATTCCTATCGCTGTATACCCGGAACGCTGCGGACCAGAATCACTGTTTCCGTTGATGCACTGGCGCGGGACGGCACAGGGCTACACTTCAATCTCCAGACGCGCCATCATCTTCTGAAGCCCAAACCGGGAAACGCCCAATAACTCTGCCGCCCGGCTCCGGTTGCCACCACTCTGCTGCAACGCACTTCGAACCAGCCGGATTTTCAACTGATTCACATGGCGCTCCAGATGCAAGTCATCTGCATCACCGCCGTCTGCGTCCACCGAAGGCAGTTGATGCACGGATTCACTGAAGTGTTCGATGTCCATTGTGTCGCCGCACATCACTGTGGCGCGGATGATTTCGTTTTCGAGCTGACGGACATTGCCGGGCCAGCTGTATCGCATCAGCTGAGCCATGGTATCGGCCGAAATGGCAATGTCTCTGTCGGGAGCGTGTTTCCGCACAAAAAATCTCGCCAGAATGGGCACATCCTCAATGCGTTCGCGAAGTGGTGGTAATTTCATATCCATCACATTCAGACGGTAAAACAAATCCTCACGAAAAGTGCCCTGCTGAACGCGCTTTTTCAAGTCCGCATTTGATGCCACCAGAATACGCACATCGACGCGGATAGATTGGTTCTGGCCCACGGGCCGAACTTCACCATTCTGAAGAACCCGCAACAGCTTTGCCTGCATCTCCATGGGCATGTCGGCGATTTCGTCCAGGAAAAGGGTCCCCCCATGGGCTTCCACAAACAACCCGCTTCGCGTCCGGACCGCCCCGGTGAAAGCGCCGCGCACGTGACCGAAAAGAATACTTTCGAGCAGCGCTGCCGGAATCGCCGCGCAGTTTTCAGCCACAAACGGCTTTTCCCGTCGAATTCCCGCCCGATGAATGGCCCGGGCAACCAATTCTTTGCCCGTTCCGGATTCCCCACTGATCACCACCGGAATATCTGTTGCCGCGATTCTGTCAAGAACCCGGAACATCTCCTTCATGGGTTTGGAGGTGCCGATCATGCCATGATAGCTGTAGCGGGTCGCCAGGCTTTCGTTGATTTCCCGCAAGTCCTGTTTGGTCTGCGCCAGTTCCCGTTCCGTTGACTCAAGCCGGTTCTCCAGTTTTCGGTTCAATTTCTCTACCTGGGCATTGCTCCGTTGAACATGGGCCATCAGCCTGGCGTTGGTCATTGCGATGGCCGCCTGATTGGCCAGCATTTTTAAAATTTCAATTCGTTCCCCGTCAAAATGCCCCCTGCTGGTGCTGTCCAGATAAATGGTGCCCTGGGCCTTGCCTTTTTCCAGCAGTGGTATCGCAACGATGTACATCAGATTGAGCATGGCCACACTTCGATAATCCCTGTACCGCTCATCCTCCTGGGCATTGGTGGTGACAATCGGTTCGCCAGTCTCAAACGCCCGTTGCGCGATGTTGCCGGAATAATGCTGTTCCTCTTTCAGCAATGCCTCCGCATCCATATTTCGCGCAGAACGGATAACGAATGCGCCGTTGTCGTCACGGATGAGCAGAAAGCCCCGCTCGGCGCCGGTCACATCAACGGCGGCGTCCATGATAATATCCAGTTGCGCATCGAGGTTCAGCTCAGAATTCAATCTGGCCGCAATGCGAATCAACCGTTCCATCAACATCTGTTTCATATTCACTCCCTCTAAGCCGTCCGCGTTCGATTCTCCCGCGGTCATCGCAATACGAGCCTGCAGCGTTTTAAGCGAAAATTCGTGGGGATACGTTACGGGCTGGTGCAATGCCGGCGTCTGGCGTCGGAAATCGTCCAGCAGCGCCAACGCATTGCGTATCCAATCCGCGCATTTTGCCGTGTCGCCAATCCGGTACAACCCCATCGCGAAAATGGCCGCCCCCTCGTAGTATTCCAGGTTCAACGTGTCCGGCTTGCCCCTCAGCTGTGTCTCCAGCGACACAAGGGAAGCGTTGATATTGCCTTCTTTGGCCATGGCGACAAGTACGCGAAGCATATGGTACGGCAAAGAATCCACCACAATCGCGTCGCATATTCCATCGAGTCGTTTTGCGGCTTCACTGGCATCGCCTTCATGCAACCGCGCAGTCGCCAACTGCAACTGACACAAATCTCGACGGTGCTGCTGATTCATCTGGATAAATACACCGTCCGCTTCGTTCAGAATCGGCACGGCATCCGCACTGCTTCCCGCCGCATTCAGCGATTCCCCCAGCACCAGCAACACATGACCACGAACCAGCGGGCTCTGCTCTGTATCGATATCTGAAAGTGCCTTCTGCGCAACGTCCAACGCCCCTCTGGCATCTCCGAGCCGCAGCAACAGTTGTGCATAATTGGCTTCGGACTGCACCAGCTCTGCGGGCCTGCCGACCAGACGAAGTCTCGCCAACCCATTGCGATAGCGAATAAGGGCGTTGGAGAAATCGCCCAGCTCGGTCAGTGCTGCTGCCCAGTTCACCGCACTGGTGGCCGCGCCATGACTGTCCCCGAACTCGTCGGACAGGCGAAATGCGGTCGCATATCGCTCCGCTGCATCCTGCCAATTCTTTCTGGTATGAGCGACCATTCCCAGATACGCATGGTACCTCCCCTCCTCCGAGGAATTGCGTTCCCTGGCCACTGCCAGTCCCTTTAAAAATGTATTTTCCGCCTTCTCCACCTGTCCAACCGTGAGCCAGAGCAATCCCTGAATGTTCAGCAATCCACTGTCATGGGCCGCTGCATCGGGCAACACCACCTCCTGGACGAGTTGGAGCCCATGATCGATTTCACCCAAATCCAGATGAATCCTGGCCAGCAGCGCCAACGAGGCAGCGCGAATTTCGTCCAGGGCGCTATTCTTGAGCGATAGAAGCAATTCCCTTGCATCCGCCACACTGCCAATGAGCCGAAGGGCGGCGGCTTTCTCAAACAGCACTTTGTCGGTGGGGGACGTTTCCAGAATCTCATTCAACACGCGCAACGCCCGGGAATAGCGCCCTGCCCTGCGATAACACACCGCCAATTGGATCCGCCATTCAATTGGAGATACCTGTTCACATTGATTCAGCATTTCAAGGTAATTGATGGCCAATCCAATATCCCCGGACGCCATCGCCACTTCCGCGGCTTCGCGCAGAAATTGACGTGCCGTGGTAAGCAGTCCGGCATGGAAGGCATGGCGCCCGCGTTCCCCCGGCACCCGATCTTCGCGCATAATCTTAAAAAGAAGGTGGTGGTACTCCCTTCTCCGACTGTCATCCATCGAAGCCCGGATACCTTCCGCCACATACGAAATCAGCGACGTCCGTCCAGAATCGGTATGCACATATCCCGCATCGGCCAGTTGGGTGAGAAACCGCTGCCATGTCTGCCCGTCATCCAGAGAAGCGGCCTTCTGAATTTCATCGACATACAACGGCGTCGTGGCAATCGAAAACAGATACAGAATTTTTTTTTGTACCCGAGTCGCATCGGCCAGCAGTCTGGCTGCGACCAGTTGCCCCGGTGCGGTCGCAATTTCCGACATCGTCGGCGCATTGCCCAGCTGGTATGCATTCTGGGCAAAAAAGAATTGCTCTACCAGTGCTTCGGAAAATCGCGGATTTCCCCCGGTAATCCGATGAAACTGTTCCATCTGCGGCGTTGTCAGTGCCACGCCAGTGATTCCGGTTACCATCTGATGCTCTTCCGCCACGGAGAGCGGATCCAGATGAATCACAGGGGCAATGTCCGCAAATTCGCGCGAAAAGCCCACATCGCCATGTTCAAAAATCAACACGCATCCGAATGGCGGTGTAAATGCCCGGGACTGAAGCACATTATTGGCAATCACAATCTGGGAAGCAGTGGCGTCTTCCACCACCACCACAATGGGTTGCCCGTGATTTGCCAGCGACGCCAGCAGCGCGCCCATACGGTTTTCACTCACATGTCCCGAGGGGGGACGCTGCCCCGGCAAACCGGCGCGATCCGCCGTGGCAATCCCATTCGCATCAGGGACCAGACCATCCATATCGCCAAGAACCATCCGGGAAACCCGTTCGAGGCTGCCTGAAACAAAGGTGATGGACGCCTGTTGCGCCTGTGCGTGAAATACCTGTCTCGATGCGACCACTTTCCGGATGAGTCGCGTTTTTCCAACACCAACCGGACCGGAGACCACGCACAGCAGCATTCCGGGCTGTGCGAATGTTCGGATCAGCAGCTGAGACAGCTCGTCGCGCTGGATATCTCTGCCCACAAATTTTGTGGATCGGGCCACCGCGAAACGACTCAACGGGTCTTCGGCCTCACTGCTGTCATCCAGATAATGATCGTGCGGCTCAATACCGGATAAACCACATTTCTGGATTGCCAGAACAGTTTCTCTGGCGCTATAGCGTTGCGCCAGAGAGCTGTGGGTCATGCGCAGAAGCGCCGTCCTCAGTTTATCCGGGACGAACCCGGGAATCTGCGGCGTTTCATCGATTCCCAGGGGAGGCGGGGTCAGACTGAGGAGCTGAATCAGCACTCGCCCCAGCGCGAATACATCCGTACCTTCACCGGCAATACCTTCAAAAATCTCAGGTGGCACATATCCCGGCGTTCCGGACTTCACCCCAATCGCATTGCTCTTCAACCTGGCCAGTCCCAAATCGATGAGACGCGGGATTCCCGACGGCTCCACGATGATGTTGGATGGCTTCACATCAAGGTGCAACATGCCCCGGGAGTGCAACATCCGCAATGCCCGTGCAACGCCAATGCCTATCTGAGCAGCGGCCGCCAGACGTCGGGGTTCAGACAAGCCCCGCACATAGTCGGTGACATGAACCCCATCAATCAACTCTTCAGTAAAGAACACCTGCCCTTTTTTCAGGTCACTGCCCGGATGCACATCATGAATTCGCTGATAATCGTACACATGCGCGAGGTTGGGATGGCTTAAATCAAGCAGATGAAAAAATTCAGTTTCAAGAGCCCCTGACCCGTGGGCACCACAAAGTTTCAGTGCACAGCGCTTATTGGCGAGTATATCCTCCACCGCATACACCGTTCCCTGAGCGCCAGTGCCGAGAGCGCCGATGATCCGATAGCGTCCGTTAATCGTCGTTTGGTCGTCCAAAACGCATCCCCTCCATGACAACTCAGTTGGCCATCTCTTCCATTTTTACGATTCACCCCACAATAATAACCTGAAAACACACAATTTTTCGAATCAGAAATTTTTGATCCAATTAAATTCAAAACCGATTTAAGTGAAATCAACGTTGGCGATATCACCGTGCGCCCCGGAGCCATGCCGCAGCATTCAGGCAAAAGGTCTGGACAGCGGCTGAGTATTGTGTCAAAAAGCATGCTAAAATTTAGTGTACAAAATATAAAGACACAAAAATTTAGGAGAAAAATGTATCAGACCCAAACGAAAAATACATCCCTGACGGAGCTGGCGGATGCCGACTGGCAAACACAATTGAAAAATCTGATTACAGATCCGGATCAGCTCAGAGAAATACTGCCGCTCACAGATGCGCAGGTATCAGAGATCCGCAAGGCGTCTCAACTGTTTCCCATGGCAATCACGCCGTATTATGCATCCCTCATGGATCCGAACAATCCACGATGTCCCATTCGTCTCCAGTCGGTGCCAACCATCCAGGAGACAATGATTGCCAATGAAGATATTGAAGATCCCCTGGCCGAGGACCACGACAGTCCGGTACCCGGCATTACGCACCGTTACCCGGACCGGGTGTTGCTGCTGGTTTCGCAGATGTGCGCCATGTTCTGCAGACATTGTACCCGCAAGCGCTCAGTGGGAGACAAACAGCAATCCCCATCGAAAGATGAGCTGAAAACTGCCATTCAATATATACGGGACACTCCCGAGGTACGTGATGTGCTCATTTCCGGTGGAGACCCGTTTCTGCTTTCCACCAAAAGACTCGACTGGATTCTCACCGAGCTGAATGCCATTGATCACGTGGAAGTCGTTCGCATCGGCACCCGCACACCGGTTGTATTGCCCCAGCGCATTGATGACGAACTGATTACCATGTTGAAAAAACATCAACCCATCTGGGTCAACACCCATTTCAATCATCCCCGCGAAATTACGCCCGAGAGTCGTGAAGCGCTGCGAAAGCTGGCCGATGCGGGCATTCCTCTCGGCAATCAGAATGTGTTGCTCCGAGACGTGAACGATTGTCCGCTCATCGTGCAGAACCTGGTTCATCGCCTTGTGGAAAACAGAGTCCGCCCGTACTACATGTACCAGTGTGATTTGTCCAGGGGCATCGAACATTTCCGGACTTCGGTGTCGAAGGGAATTGAAATCATGGAGATGCTCATCGGCCATACCAGCGGATTCGCGGTCCCGACATACGTGGTGGATGCCCCCGGTGGTGGTGGAAAGATTCCACTGACACCCCAGTATCTCATATCCATGGGTACCCGGAAGGTGGTTCTCAGAAACTACGAAGGTGTAATCTGTCTGTACAGTGAACCACCACATAAGGAGATCACCTGTCCGTCCAACTGCAGCTATTGCGACGAGTTGTCTCCGGGAACCAAAGCGAAACAGACCAACAAACACGCCAAGTGGGCCACCGATGTTGGCGTTGGCAAGTTGTTTGATGACAACAACAATGTGATTGCCATTGTGCCACAGGATCTCGAGCGCGCACAACGACGTGAAGATATGCTGAGTGACAGTGAAGATGACAACGGTGATTGACAGGACTGCTGCGCTGGATTACGACGCTGCTGACGAAGTCATCATTACGGGAGAAAACCTTCCGGAATATGGTGAAACAAAGCGGATTCGGGGCAACGGCTATGAATTCGAAGCGTTTTTCAGTACGCGAAACGGACGGTTGCGCGTGGTCCGATATGTGGCGTCTGATTTGGCGAAAATGGTACATAGCCTGAAAATCCACGCCCTGCAGCAGCAGGCGGGGAAAATTTTCCTCAAATCCCCCATGGTCGATGCCGCGCCATTGAAACTGCTTGGATTTCAGCAGGAAGCGGTGATCAAAGGCTATTTTAATGGCAACGACGCAGCGGTACTGTCGTTTTTTCCAGATGAGCAACGCACGGTGCCCATGCCGGACGAAGAAGAACGCAGGCAAATCATTGTCGCCTCCAGTAGCGCACCGCCGGCCGAGTCCAGAGTGTTACCGGCCGGATTCTCCTGCCGCAATGCAAGCGCCCGGGATGCAGGAGCGTTGGCCGCCGTATTTACCGCCTGTTTCGACAGCTACCCCTTTCCGGTATTCGACCCCAGCTATATCCTTAAATCCATGCAGAACGATGTGGTGTACATAATGATTCTCCGGGGAGATCAACCGGCGGCCATTGCCTCTGCAGAAACCGTTTTGGAACTGGGTAACGCGGAAATGACGGATTTTGCGACCCTGCCAGACTTCAGGGGCATTGGCCTTGGGTCCATATTGCTCCGGGCGCTGGAGCGGGAAATGGCGCACCGTGGTATTCCCAATCTCTACACATTGGCCCGGGCCAGCGCTATCTCGATGAATCGGATTTTCGGTCGCGCCGGCTATCAGTACACCGGCACCCTCGTACGCAACTGCCATATCAGCGGCGACTTCGAAGACATGAACTGCTGGTGCAAATCCCTCAACACCAGCCTTCGAGACACCTCAACATGATGTCGGCTCCTCCCCATCGCGGAACCTCGGGGGTATCGCTCAATATTCAAACGTCTGCCAAAGGCTGCGCCGGCCGTTTTCACGACAGTGCAATTGCCTCTTACACAACTATCAGATTGTAATTTCGGTCGTTTTTGATATTTTGAGCCGTTCTACGGGGTTTTCAGAAACGAAACTCACCAAAAAAAATGAGCTCAATGAACACGAACTACGAAGAAAACATCCTTACTTCACTGAGAAAAATCACCCGGGCCATTGATTTGTACAGTCATCAGTTGTCCCGTCAGTACAATCTGACGGCACCTCAAATCAGTTGTCTGCGTTTTCTCAAACAGTCCGCGGACAGCAGTCCGGGAAAAATCGCCCGATCCATGCATCTCAGCCAGGCAACCATCACGGGTGTCCTGGACAGGCTGGAATCCCGGGGATTCATCATCCGCACCCGAAGCAAATCCGACCGACGGAAAGTGATTGTGGCACTGACCGAGGAAGGAATTCGCATTGTCCAGAAAGCCCCATCGCCACTTCAGGAACGGTTTGCAAGGAAGCTGGCGGCGTTGCCACCCCAGAATCAGGCCGTCATTGACACAATCCTCTCCCAGGTGGTGACCATGATGGAAGCCGAAGAACTCGAAGCCGCCCCAGTGCTTCAGGCCGGCTCCATTATGGACGGTCCGGGAGAACCCGCCTGAAAATCCGGCGTTCGCTGTTCAGTCCTATTTTGTTCCGGCCGTTACGTATAAAAAGCTGACCTGCATTTGGGCGCTCCACACACCAATGAGAGCAGAATGATACAGGTAAGACAAAAAAATAAAGATGGGCTTAAACCACTGGCTTTCCGATTTTCGGGGGATGACGTGGCGATGGCTGCCGCAATTAAATCCGGGCATCCGGGCGCAATGGAGGCGATGTTTCATCGATATGGCGAGATGGTGGAGCGGTTGGTGGTTCGCGTACTGGGGTTCGATCCTGAGATTCCTGATCTGGTGCAGGATATTTTTGTCGCCGCGTATTCCCGGATTCATCAGCTCCGGGACAACGCCGCCATCAGGTCATGGTTGACCTCGCTGACCATTCTGACGGTACGGCAGCGAATCCGAAAACGGGCCAGACGGCGAATGCATTGGACCCATGACGATGCGGCCACAACCAATTATGCAGCACCAGGGGTATCGGCAGGAGATATCGAATTAACAAAACTCATTTATAAGGTGCTCGACGCCATGCCGACCGATGAGCGGCTCATCTTCGCCCTTCGTTTTATTGATGGCATGGAAATCAGAGAAGTGACCCGGGTGTTTGATGTATCTGAGTCCACGGTGAAAAGACAACTGCGAAAGGCGAAAAAGCGATTCCTGGCACTCTCCCGCCACTTTGCGGTGCTGGAGGAGAAACTGGAGCAGTCTGAAAAATGGAGTAACAAATGAGGAATTTCAAAGCACAGTTTCGTGAACTGGGAGCCACGGTTGCACAGACGCAGGATAGGATTCTTCAGACCCGGAGCTGCCTGGCTGAAGTATATGACAATCTGTCTTTTACCCGGGAGGCATATCCCCGGAAGACAACCCCGTGGCAAAAACATCGTCCACGGATAATAATTGCCGGTGCAGTGGCAGCGGCATTGACCGTGGCCTTCCTCGTCCTGCTTGAGGGTAACGAGCCGCAACTCGAAGCGTATCACGGCAAACAGAAAATTGCGGAAGGCAGCTGGATTTCATCCGACGTCGGGAAACCGCTTTCTCTGTCATTCACAGATGGGTCCCGGGTTTCTCTGGCCCAGATGGGCAGTGCCCGTATTCAGGAGCTGAATCCCAGCGGGGCCCATATTATCGTGGAACGGGGAAGCATTGATGCCGCCATCAAACACGCCAGGCAGACCAACTGGGACTTCTCCACTGGCCCGTATCGGATACACGTCACCGGGACTCGCTTTCAGGTATCCTGGGATGCCGCTGAGAAAAAATTAAATCTGCAGATGAAGGAAGGGTCGGTTAACGTCAGTGGCCCGATGATTTCTCATTATAAAACCGTTTCGGCCGGAGAATCATTAAACGCGTCGCTTACCCCGCGTAAATTGGAATTTTTCGCGGCACGGAATTCATCTGGTTCTGATTTAACCAGAAGGGCCAAATCGGCCTCTCCGGTTTCTTCGATAATCGAATTCGGCGTAACGAAGATATCGGCCCCTTCTTCCGCACGGCAACGCAGGCGGCCATCGTCTGAATGACTGGCAGATGTAAAATCCGGACGCTATGACGAAGCGGTCCAGAAGGCACGTGCCATTGGACAGTGCCTCTCCCGGGATGGCGATTCCGCCGGTCTCAGGCGTGAAGCCCTTGGCCGTCTCATTGAAGTTTATACCGCACCGGCCGAAAAGAAATGGCGTGTAAATATGCCGACACCTACCTTGAAACCTATCCCCGGGGCCCCCATGCTGCATTGGCCAGAAAGGTACTGAAGTAACCTTCTGCAGCCTGCGTCGCAACGCTCACTGGCCCCCCCCGCAATCTTCTGCTACATTCTCTGTCGGATTGAAATGAAAGGAGTAGCCAATGAAGTTTTGCGTGTACCTGCTGATTATTTCCCTCCCTGCTCTACTGCCTGGCTGTGTGCTACTGCAGGGTTCGGATTCCTGTCCCATCGGATTCAAACGTGCCAAAGCCGGCAACTGTGTTCAGGATATGTCGTGCATGGAAACAGAAACGTGTATCAATGCCGGCAAATGCACCTACGCCCCCAAAGATCTTTGCGTGGCAACCCGCCCCATCGACTGTGCCCAGTCCGAAAACTGTAAGAATCTGGGGGAGTGTCATTTTCAACCCAATTACATCGGAGAAAAATCATATGGCCAATGCGTCGCGGATGAAGAGGGATGCCGGGCATCGCAAATCTGCGCCGAATATGGAAAGTGCACGCCGGGGTCAGACGGGTTCTGTGTGGTCGATGGCGACGCTGACTGCGCATCCGCCAGCGTTTGCCGGGAAATGGGACGTTGCACTGCGAAAAAAGTCCCACGCACCGATGGAAAAAGATCCAGACTTCTCTCCTGTCAACAATAAGCCGTTTCCTTCCGACAATCTACATTTCGGTTTTTACGGGAATAAAAAAGAAACCTGTGCGGTATTGACATTCAGTACGCTGAACCATACACCTTGGCGAAACCTTCCGAGAAACTGGAGTGAAAGTATAATGAAATACACATGTAATCACTGCGACATAACATTTGAATCTGAAAAATCCGATAAGGTTCGCTGCCCTGAATGCATGGGAATTCACGATGTGGAACCCGCACAGGGGAAATCAACCGAAACGGGTCCAAAACCGAAATCAAAGTATTTCATTCCGTCGCTGGTACTTCTTGTGGCAATCGCAGGTGCGGTGATTTACATGGGGATTCAAAAACAGAAGCAAGCGCCGGGAGCTGACAGCGCCATTTCATCCGGAGATCTCCGAAGTCAGATGAAAACCCTGGGGATTTCAGCGGAAGACGCCATCGTCCCCTTTGAAACCAATGATGCCATTGACGCATTTGCCAGGGAAGCGGCCGGAGATGAGTCGGACGTAACGGCGCTGACCGCCATCTACAACAAGCTGCTGACACTGAAAAAAGAGAACAAGTGGACTTCATATTCACAGAATCTGCCGAGACCGGAGGCGTCCCTCACGGCCGCCGAACTGCTGGACCGGATCAACAGGGGCGAGGCGGTTGAAGCCACCAGCTATGAAATGGCCTGTCTTCTGTTCGCAAGCGCGCAAAGTGTTGGCGTGCAGAACCTTGAAATGGTTGAAATCCTTAACTTCAAAAAGGAAAAGGCACCAGCCGACCCATCGGCCATCTACGGCCGCTACGCTGTAGTGAGCGGTGATGCGCTATTTGACCCCTGGGCCGGACGCGAGGAAAAGGCCAGCGATACCAATCTGGTCGTACTGGATGCAGCAGCAGCCACTGCACCGTTTTACGCACACCGAAGCCTCAGCCAATTTTCCCGAATGGATATGTCGGCGGCACTGAAAGACAACCAGATTGCCGTGGAGCTGGCCCCGGACAACGCGCTGCTGAAAATCCACCGTGGCAAAATATTTCTGGGAAGCGGTGCCGTTCAGGAGGCACTTGCAGAATTCGAAAAGGCCAAAAAGACCCGGGATTGGGCCATCACCAGAATTTCGTTGGCGCAAATCAATCTGATGACCCAGAGCAATCTGGAGGAAACCGAGTCGGCCATTCGACAGACCATCGCCGAATTTCCGGAGTACCATCAGGCACATGCGCTTCTGGCTGCCCTGAATATGATGCGCGGCGACACCGACTCCGCCACCCAGGAACTGAAAATCGCCGAGAAGATCGCCCCTGCATCCCCGGAAGTGGCCGCTACCCAGGCGCAACTTTCAGCGATGAAAGGCAATGTCGATGAAGCCATTGAGTACGCGCAGAAATCGGTCCGGCTTTCAAAGGAAAACTTTCAGTCCCTGATGATTCTCGCACAGATCTACCGCGCGACGGCCCGCTTTGACGAAATGCGGGAAGTAGCCAAAAAAGCGCTCGCCAAAGCCCCATCCGAAGCCGTAAAAACAGAACTTGGCCAGCTTTTCGGCATCTCCGGTGACCAGCCGGCTGATGAGAGTGACGACGGCGAAGCAGTTGCCGGAGACGAAGATAACGATGCGGAAACCGGCAGTGATGACGGGCTGGATCTCCCCGGTATACCGGCTGTTCCCGGAGACCTCAAACTGAATCTGCAGAACGAACCGGGGGCTGCCACCGGCGGCGGGCTGAGACTGGGTGGCAATAAACGACCGGGGCTGGGTGGTGACCTGAAGCTGGAGATGAACCAATAATCTCCTCGTACTCCGCTATTTATTCCCTACTTTGCCTCCGGGCACGGCATTCCACAAACGGTGTAGAGACCATCGGCACAGACCTGTATATCGCCGGCAGCGCAACTGGAGATCCAGCATCTGTCCTTCACACCGGTTGTTCCGGCCGGACAGGAAAGTGCACAGGTCGCCCCGGTTTCGCAAATTGCCTTACAATCGAAATCCAAGCATTTGAACCGGCAATCGCTCCCCGGACCGCAGGTGCAGGTACCGTTGGCGCATTCGCCGTCGCATTCTTTGTTGTTTCCTTCGCAGTTCACATGGCACGGACCGGAGGCGCACTTAAAAACGCAATTGCTGCCACTGGAACAATTGCAGCTGCCGTTCCAGCACTGGCCGGCGCATCGGGAATTTCCATTGCAATATACATGGCACGGCCCGGAAGGACAGAAAAACTGGCATTCTGCGCCCGGACCACAGACACAATCCCCATTGGCGCATTCGGCGTTGCAGAATGTACCGTTATCATCGCAGATGGCAGTGCACGGCGGCGAGATACATTCCATATCGCAGTTATCGCCATGGAGGCACAGACACTCTCCGTTCTGACAGCGCACATCCCTGACATCGTTGCATCCACTCACTGCGAACATTGAAATGACGACAACTATAAAGATGTGGAATAACCAGCGCAAATGAACCTCCTGTTCAAGCATAACAGAGCTGAGATCTTCTGTCTCCGTTCTCTACCGCGAAGCGTGAATTTTGCATAGCGCGAATTGCAGCGACACAACTGGACCGAAACAGAACGGAATCGGGAATAATTTTAGTGACGTATGTGTGCCAACGGGGCGCAATACAGGAATTTCAGAAAGGCGTGGTCTCGTAAACGAACTTGATCCACTGATTATAAAATTCGTGGCAGTGACCGCGCCAGATATTGATAGGTCTGTTGATATTCACGTTGACCGGGCGAACCACTTCCTTCATCCCCTTGTCGCGATCTCTCAGATACTCTTCCACCAGACGCTCCGCCTCATACTCCGGATGACCGAGATGCATCATGTATCTCATGTCCATACTCTCAAAAATGGAGTACCCGGCATCCACAGAATGGGCGAGAAGTCGCACCACCCCATCTTTCGCCGCCTGCTCCATCACGTCATCCGGAATGCCGGAATGCCGACTCTGGGGACACCAGAACAGGTCATCCATTCGTCCGGTAATCCGATGCCCGGGCTCAATATTGCGGTTTTCAAATACACCGAAGAGTTTTTCCCGATATGGCGTCTTCTCAATGCCCAGTAATTTGGCCAGCGCCAGTCCGCCCCAGCACAACCCCAACGTGGAAGCCACATTCGTTCGGGCATAACGCAGTATTTCCGCGGCTTCCTTCCAGTAGCGCACTTCCTCAAACGAAATGGTCTCCACCGGCGCCCCGGTCAGAATCAACCCATCCAGATGTCGCGTGCGAATCGCCTCCTCAAAGGTCACATACTGGCGTTCCACATGCTTCATCTTCGATTCCCGGTATTTATGACTTTCGAGCCGTATCCAGACGGGATGAATATGAATCAGCGTTCGTCCCAGCGGATACAATACGGAGACCTCGTATTTATCCACTTCGGGCATCACATTCAGGATACCAATCCGAAGTCCACGGATATCCTGCCGCAGGGCTCTTTCATCTGAAATGCAATATATACCAAGCTTTTCCAGAGATGCTCTGGCGTGATAATCGTCGGAAACTACAATCGTCATGAGCTGTCGCTGCCTTTCATCGGAGTCCGATAAAGAAACGGTTCGTCATTATTCAAATGCCTGGTCTATATCGGCCAGAATATCATCGATATGCTCAATTCCAATGGACAGGCGAATCAGCTCAGGCGTGATTCCCCCTTCCGCCTGCTGCTGTTCCGTCAACTGGGAATGGGTGGTGCTCGCCGGATGAATCGCCAGACTTTTGGCATCTCCCACGTTGGCCAGATGAGATATCAATTTCAGATTATTGATGAATTTCTTGCCCGGCGCCAGCCCGCCCCGGATTCCGAACACCACCATCCCGCCAAATCCATGCTCAAACTGAGATTTCGCGGCTGCGTGGGCCGGATCTTCCGGTAATCCCGGATATCTCACCCACTCCACCTTCGGATGTTGCGTCAGATGATTCGCCACTGCCAGTGCATTATCGCAATGTCGCTGCATCCGCAACGCCAGGGTTTCGATGCCCTGCATTGCCAGCCATGCATTGTCGGGAGACAGGCACGCCCCCAGATTGCGCAATGGCACCAATCGCATTCTCAGAATGAATGCCAGCGGGCTCAACTCTCCCAAATCATGGGCATATCTCAATCCATGGTACGAACCGTCCGGCTCGTTATACAGCTTGAACTTCGGATTCGACCAGTTGAAGGTTCCGCTATCCACCACCACGCCACCAATCCCGGCACCGTGACCGCCCAGCCACTTGGTCAGAGAATGAACCACCACATGGGCACCATGTTCGATGGGGCGCACCAGATACGGGGTGGTGAACGTGGAATCCACCACCAACGGAATCTCATATTTTTCCGCAATGGCGGCGTAGGCTTTCAGATTCACCACATCCAGCGCCGGATTCCCGATGGTTTCACAATACAGCATCCGGGTCTTCTCCGAAATGGCGGCTTCGACCGCTTCCAGATCCGTTGGCGGAACGAATCGGACGTTGATGCCCATTCCCGGCAGAATGTCGTTGAACATCGTGTAGGTGCCCCCATACAGATTGTTGGCGGCCACCACCTCATCGCCCAGAGCACATATATTAATGACCGTATAGAAAATAGCCGATGTGCCCGACGCCACTGCCAGTCCCGCAACGCCCCCTTCCAGGGCGGCCATTCGCTTTTCCAGAATATCGTGGGTGGGATTCATTAATCGGGTGTAAATATTTCCCAGTTCCTTCAACGCAAACAGATTGGCGGCATGTTCCGTATCGCGAAATACATACGCGGCTGTCCGATACACGGGATTCTGTCTCGCACCTGTCTCATCGATCACATTCCCGGCGTGGAGCGCCAATGTCTCAATTTTCATATTTTCCTCGTCCTTCCTGGTAAAATCAGCAAATTAAACAACCAGTCAATTCGCATTCATATTGATCACCCTTTCCAGCCTACGCAACTTCTGTGCCGAATTTGTACCATGCTGTCAACGCCAATTCCCCCAAGAGACGTTGAGAATAATCTCAAAATGAATATCCCGTTGCCCAGTATTCTGAAAATTCATCATGCACCCTGCGGCAGACATATCTGAAAATTGCGGAAATTCTGTCTGGCACATGGGTTGCACTGACGGAGGTGGTAACCTGTTCCATAAGGAGGAAAATCAGATGTTCACAAAAATAACCATTATTACAGCCATATTTACGCTCGGTATTACCGGGCTGGCCGGATGCAGCAAGAGCCCCGAAGAAGCCGCTGCCGCAACCGTTGAACACGATCAGATGATTCCACAAAAAAGTATGGATAATCATGATGTTAGTGCAAAAAGCGAAGAATCAGCTTCAGGTATAACAAACGGCTTTCCCCAGAAACCTGCCGTTGGCACCAAAGCGGTTTGCCCGGTAATGAAAAATGAATTTTCAGTTACCGCCAACACGCTGATTTCAGAGTACAAGGGGAAGTTCTATGCATTCTGTTGCCCGGGGTGTAAGCCGCAGTTTGATCAGGATCCGGAGAAATATATTTAAAACGAAATCCGATTCAATGGATCCTCAAATATGCGCCCGGGATTTCACCTGCTTCGTAAACCACGAATCCGGATCATGGTTTCGGTTGATGTTCCGGTAAAAGGCTGTAAGATCTTCATATGTCAGCAAAAATACTGATTATAGAGGATGACGCCTCCGGCAGAGAACTGGCTGTTTTCAATCTCTCCAGGGCGGGGTATCATGTCACTGCCGCCAGGGATGGCAATGAAGGGCTTGATCTTCTGGCGGAGCAGACATTCAATCTGGTGATTACCGATGTGAAAATGCCGGGAATTTCAGGTATCGATGTCCTGCGGAAAATTCGCGCAGAGTATATCGAACTGCCAGTTATTATCATTACCGCATATGCCAATGTAACGCTGGCTGTCGATGCAATGAAACTGGGCGCTGCGGATTTTCTGGGAAAACCCTTCAGCCGGGATCATCTGCTGCTGGTGGTCGAAAAAGCCCTGAAACACCAGGCGCTGGCCAGCGAAATCAATACACTGCGTATTTCGGCCGGTGGGATTGAGCGCCCTATCCTCTTTCAATCCGCAATCATGAGCGACATCATCAATATGACCGATCGCTTCGCGGCATCCGATGCGTCGGTTCTGGTTACCGGAAACAGCGGCACCGGAAAGGAGCTCATCGCCCGGCGGATTCATACCCGAAGTGGACGGGCATCGGGGCCGTTCGTCCCCATCAACCTGGCGGCAATGCCAGAAAACCTCATTGAATCCGAGATGTTCGGCCACAAAAAAGGTGCGTTTACCGGTGCGATCAACGATCGACCGGGACGGTTTAAACAGGCAAACGGCGGCACCATTTTTCTCGATGAAATTGCCGAGCTGCCCCTGATGCTTCAGGGAAAATTGCTGCGCGCGCTCCAGGAAAAGACCATTGACAGCCTGGGGAGCGATACACCGACCGCCGTGGACGTCCGGGTAGTGGCCGCCACAAACAGAGATTTGGCGGAGGAAGTGGAAGCCGGACGATTTCGCGCAGATCTCTATTATCGTATTAATGTCGTACAGATTCACGTACCCCCTCTCAAAGATCGGCCCGAGGACATTGAACTGCTGGCTCGACATTTCATCAACCGATTTGCAGAAGGGCGCACAATGGAATTGCCGGAGAGCGTAGTTGCCGCCATGCGCACCCATCATTGGCCGGGAAACATCCGGGAACTGGAAAATGTTTGCCAGCGACTGGCGTTGCTCACCCCTGGGGATGTCGTTCGAATCGATGATCTGCCGTTTGTGCCCAGCGCCGCCAATGCATCGTCTGTACTGATAGACAATATTCCGTTGCCTTCGGAGGGGATCTCGCTATTTGACCTTGAAAAGAATATCATCGAAAAAGCGCTGCAACTGCAAAATCGGAATGTATCCAAAACCGCATCGTGGCTAAAAATTCCAAGACACGTTCTGGCCTATCGCATGGAAAAATACGGGATTGAAAAATGAGGGTCCCCCATCACAGCGCGTGGCTGCTTACCCCGACGGTCATCCTTGGCGCCTGGCTCCCGCTGGTGGCGGTGACTTTCTTTCACTATCTCACCGGTCATGAAAACATCCATGCTCACGATGTTCTGCGACGATTGTACTATCTGCCCATTGTGGTGGGCGCATTGCAGGCTGGCATTCGCGGCGGTCTGCTGTTCGCCTTTCTGGTCACTCTGGCCTATATTCCCCACGCGTTCATTCTGCCGCACCATTTCGATCCAGCCAATGGAATCGAAAAAATTCTGGAAATCGGCATCTACTTCATTCTGGGCGCCATTTCCGGATATCTGTCCGCCAAGGAAAAGAAACAGCGTCGTCAACTGGAAATCTCGTTGCGGGAACGGGAGTCCCTTCAGCAGCAGTTGGTTCGGGCGGGCAGATTGAGTGCCCTGGGCCAGACAGTGGCGGGCATCGCCCACGAAATCAAAAATCCTCTGCACTCCCTGCTGGGCACTTCGGAAATCGTGGACACCGTGGTGCCCAGGGACTGTGAAGAACGCCGTCTCTGGGAAATTCACGTATCTGAAATAAAACGGCTTCAGAATGTTGCAGACCGATTTCTGACGTTTGCAAAGCCGGCCCCCTCAAAGATGGAAAAACTGGACCTGAGAGAAGTTGCCGAGCGGATCCGCGAGTTATATGGGGCTCATGCGCGACAAACCGACGTTTCCCTGCAATTTGCACTGCCCGAATCACCGGTGTATGTTCGGGCCGACCGCGATCTACTGGCTCAGTTGGCAATCAATATTGTCATCAATGCGGAAAAGGCCATTGGGGAGCGTTCGGGCATCATCCGCCTCTCGGTGGATATCCGGGTAAAAAGCGAGCAGGCCATGGCGTGCCTGCGCATCGAAAACAACGGCCCCGCGATTGATACATCTCATATGGAAGACCTTTTCGATCCCTTTTATTCCGGTACCGACAGCACCGGTCTTGGATTATCGATCTCCTCCCGAATTGCCCAGTTGCACGACGGGTATATCGATGCGGCCAACGATGGTCTGGGGGTGGCGTTCACACTGTACCTGCCGATGTACGGAGGCAACGGTGGTTGATCCCAATTATGGTCCAATGAATTATTGAGTTCCGTTCACTGTGTCGTCAGGGTGGCCTGAAACGTCTTCAACTGCTGCAGGTGGCGAGTTTCATGTGCTGAAATTTCCGATGCCAGACTGGAGATTTCGGGCGTGTATTTTGCGGCCGCCATCCGATAGGCCGACTCCATCCCCGAGGATTCCATCCATATGGCAAAACCCACCGCATCTTTGAGGGACGGCGCTGATTTCCTCATCTGGAGCAACATGGCGTTGGCCACCTGATCCACGCCGGACAAATCCACTTCAACATAATCACCGGCGGAAAACGTTCGGGACAGGGTGGTCTGTTGGCGAAGCACCTGATCCCGGTGACCTTCTTCTTCACGACTCATTGTCTCAAACAATTCGCAAGCCCCGGGATTGTCGGCAAAATGCATCGCATAATACTTGTACAGTTCTGCCGCCAACTGCTCCACCTCGGCGAGTCTCTCAAAAATATCAATAATTCGAATACGGATAAACATACGCATTCAATATAAGACAGATATAGAAAGACACAATCACAAGACCGGGCAATCATTGCATCCGCAGAATATGCCCGGGGACGACCTGAAAGAAAACTGGCTCATTTTCCTGAAATAATGATTCCCTTAATCCGTAAAGGTGCTAAACAGTTGATACTTCTCTTCGGGCGCTTTGTCCGGGCATCCGGAAGCATTGACGCACGACAGAAATTATCAGAAACAAGGAGTAATTAACGATCATGGGAAAAACGTTAGTACAAAAGATATTTGATTCTCATTTAAAGGCAGAGCCGTTTGAAGGTACCAGAGTGTTGAATCTGGACGTGGTCATGTGCCATGAAATCACCACGCCCATCGCCATCGCAGACCTGGAGTGGCGGCGGAAGGATCGGGTGTTTGATGCGAGTAAAATCAAAGCCGTCATCGATCACGTCACCCCGTCAAAGGACACCAAGAGTGCGGTGCAGTCCAAAATTCTGCGCGAATGGGCAAGGCGGCATCAGATTACGGATTTCTTCGACATTGGCGAAAACGGCGTCTGTCACGCCCTCTTTCCGGAGAAGGGATTCATCCGTCCGGGATACACTGTCATCATGGGAGACAGTCACACCTGTACCCATGGTGCATTCGGTGCTTTTGCCGCCGGTGTGGGCACAACGGATTTGGAAGTGGGTATTCTCAAAGGCGTCTGCGCCTTCCGGCAGCCGGACACCATCCGAGTCAATCTGACCGGAAGTCTCGGCAAAGGGGTGTATGCCAAGGATGTCATCCTGGAAGTAATCCGCCAGCTCACGGTGAATGGCGCCACGGATCACGTGATCGAGTTCCGGGGCGAGGTCATCGACGGCATGAATATGGAACAGCGAATGACCATCACAAATATGGCCATAGAAGCGGGCGGTACCTCCGGTGTCTGCATGCCCGACGAAGTAACCCTCGAGTACCTGTGGCCATTCATTGCGGATGAGTACGATAATGATATATCGAAAGCCCTGGCGGCATTCAAGGCCTGGTGGTCGGACGAAGATGCCGAATATGCCAGAGTGCTGGACATCGATGTTTCCACACTGGAGCCGGTGGTAACCGTGGGGTACAAGCCGGATCAGGTGAAAAAAATAAGCGAGGTTTCTGATATCCGCATCGATCAGGTGTATATCGGCAGCTGTACAAACGGCCGAATCAGCGACCTGCGCGAAGCGGCTGCCATGGCCAGGGGGCGCAAACTGTCCCCCAACGTACGGGGGATTGTGTCACCGGCAACTACCGATATTTACCGGCAGGCCATGAAGGAAGGGCTGCTGGACACCCTGATGGAAGCCGGATTCTGTGTTACCAACGCCACATGCGGCGCCTGTCTGGGAATGTCGAATGGGGTATTGGCCCCCGAGGAAGTCTGTGCGGCCACGACCAATCGGAATTTCAATGGTCGTATGGGCCAGGGCGGCATGGTTCATCTGATGAGCCCGGCGGCGGCGGTGGCATCGGGCATTAAAGGCACGCTGTGCGATCCCAGAACGATGATGGAATAAGGTGAGAGCAATGAAAACATTTGGTGGAAAAGTATTGTTTTTAGACCGTTCTGACATAAATACGGACGAAATTATCCCGGCGAAATATCTGACCGAAGTGAAAAAAGAGGCCCTTGGCCCCCACATGCTCGAAGATCTCCAACTGGACGGATTCGACCCCGCCGGCGAAGCGACCCGGCAGGCTTCGGTCATCATCACCCGCGCCAACTTCGGCTGCGGTTCGTCGCGGGAACACGCGCCATGGGCGCTCGAAGTAAACGGGATTACCCTGGTGATTGCCAACAATTATGCGCGGATATTCCGGCAGAATATGTTCAACTGCGGCATGCTCGCCATCGAGATGGATGCGGAGAAAATCGATAATCTCTTCACCATGGCCCACGAAGATGTAACCTGCGATGTGGATATCGATAAAAAGGCGCTGGTCTTCACATCGGCGAGCAGCGCAAAAACCGTTCCGTTCACCATCGCTCCCTTTGATGAAGCACTGGTACGTGCAGGCGGCTGGGTGGAATACGCCGACAAACATCTGTGACAAGCGGTTCAGCAATCCAGCATTCAACTACTGACATTCACAATTCCGAGGATAACGCAGAGGCTTTTGATCAAAGACTTTACGTTGGGATTTACTGTGTTATGTTCCCTGTGAACACTTAACCGTGAGGAGAATAATATGAGCAACAGATCCCCCTTTGGAGACGGGCCGTTCGGCGACGACGGGCCGGGCCCCGAAGATATTAAGCGCGCCCTGAAACAGAACGCCCTGCTGATTAAGATTATCGTTGGCGTTGGTCTGCTTATCGTGTTGGGCGCCCTGAGTCTGTATAAAGTGAACGAAGACGAGTTGGCCGTGGTCACCACTTTCGGCAAGTACACCCGAACGGACCAACCCGGGTTGAATTATCTGATCCCCGGAATTCAGGTGGCGCAGAAACTTCAGGCCAAACGACAGCTGAAGCAGGAATTCGGCTTCCGCACCACTTCATCGGGAATTCAATCCCAGTACACCCGTGGCGATAGCACATTGCGGGAATCCCTCATGCTCACCGGTGATTTGAACGTGGCCATTGTGGAATGGATTGTTCACTACCAGATATCTGATCCGGTCCAGTTTCTTTTCAAGGTTCGAAACGGGGAAGATACGCTGCGGGACTTGTCAGAATCCACCATGCGTGAAGTGGTGGGCGACTATTCCGTTACCGAAGTGCTGACCAGCGGTCGTGAAGAAATTCTGCAGAAGGCCAAAAAGCGCCTGGCGGCACTCTGTAAAGACTATGAGACCGGCATTTCGGTGCAGCGGGTCGAACTGAAGGATTCCGCACCGCCAGAGCCGGTGAAGCCGTCGTTCAATGAGGTGAATCAGGCGGAACAGGAACGGGATCAGAAGAAAAACGAGGCGCTGGCCCAATACAATAAAGAGCTCCCCCGGGCGGCCGGTCAGGCCGATCAGATCCTCGAAGAAGCCAGAGGATACGCCATCGAACGCGTCAACAGAGCCCAGGGTGATGTGGCGAAGTTCGTGGCCCTCCAGCGGGAATATGAGGACTCTCCCAAAGTGACCCGAACCCGTCTGTATCTGGAAACCATGAATGAAGTCCTCTCCTCAATCGAAAAGAAAATCATTGTGGATGAGTCCACCAAAGGAATGGTGCCCATGTTGTTTCCCCTCGGACAGGATGGCGGCGCTGCCGGTCGGACGGCTGGCGTATTGAAAGGCGGTGCCCAATGAATAAATCTTCAGGCATTTTGCTGGTTATTCTCGTGGTGGTTGCCATTCTTGCGGTGACGGTTTTCACCTGCAGCTATACCGTTCGGGAGGACGAGCAGGCGGTGTTGCTGGAATTCGGTAAAGTTACCGGAGATCCGGTCACCGAACCGGGACTCCACTTTAAACTGCCCTGGTTTGAAGCCCGCAAATTCGAAAAGCGCTGGCTGGCCTGGGACGGTGATCCCAATCAGATTACCACCCTCGACAAACGCTACATTCTCATTGATGTGTTCGCCCGCTGGAAAATCGTGGATCCCATTGTATTCATTGAAAAACTTCGCGATGAGCAGAGCGCACAGGGGCGGCTTGACGACATATTGGATTCGGCGACCCGCAACGTTATTGCCAACCATAATCTCATCGAAGCCATTCGCAGCACCGATAGACAGTTTGTTATTTCCAATGAAGAGAAAGAAAATCAGATGAGTTCCGTTGGCGATGTGGATGCGGAAATCGCGGCGATGGAAAAACCATCTCCGTCAGACGCGGAAAAATTAATCGCCGCAGTGGGATCGGAAGGGGCATTGGATGCAGGGGAAAAGGAGAATGCCGCTGTTTCCGATAAAACAGCCGGCGCTGAGGATACCGATAACACCGATGACACATCCGCAACGGAGCCCGGTGAAGCGAACGCGGGAGATACAGCCAACGACGCTGCGGGCGACACAGAGCCCTCTGCAGATGACCTCATAAAAAATGACAATACCGGAATCGATGCTGCGGTCGCCTCACAGGAAGCGCTGGAGAGCGACGCCAGCTCCGGTGATTCCTCCACCAATATCTATAAAATTGCGGTGGGCCGTCAGGCGCTTACCGAACAGATTATCGAAAAGGCATCTCAAAAAGCCATGGAACTTGGCATTGAACTCAAGGATGTTCGATTGAAGCGAATCGACTACATTCCGAGTGTTCAGGAATCCGTTTTCAAACGGATGATCTCCGAGCGGACCAAAGTGGCATCCAGACTCCGTTCTCAGGGGGAAGGTCTTTCAGCCAAGATTCTCGGACGGAAAGACCGGGATTTAAAGCGCATTCAATCAGAAGCCTACAAAAAAGCCGAAGAGATTCGCGGCCGGGCTGACGCAGCCGCCGCCAGAATATATGCCGAAGCGTACAAGCGCGATCCGGAGCTGTATCGCTTCTTGAAAACCCTTGAAAGCTACCGAAACACACTGGGTGAACGCACCTGGCTCCTGATTACCACTGATTCGGAGTATGGGGCATATCTGAAATCTGCGAAATAGCTTGCAGCCAGTCCATCCATCTTTATATTGACCCCATGAAATTTGACCCAGCCAAAGATTATTACGCAGTTCTTGGAATTTCCAGAACGGCAACCGCCAGTGACATTCACCAGGCATATCGGAATATGGTCTCCAGATATCATCCGGATAAACACCAGGGCAATGACCTGGAAGACCTCGCCCGACAGAAACTGGTTGAGGTGAATGAAGCCTATGAGGTGCTTTCAAAAAGCGAATTGAAATCCGCTTATGACGATGCCCGCTGGGTGGTGGGGAGCAGAACCAACGGACCACCGGCATCCGGAGGTCACCGGGGTACGCCCTCCCCGTCGCCGGCACAGACGGGAACGCTTCGAAAGTGGATACAGCTGATAGCGCTGCTGGTTGTTGCCCCATTCATTGTTCGATTTGCCCGCTCTCCGCGGATCGCATTGATGGTGGGGATTGCCATTCTCCTGGCTTGGTTTGGTCCCAGACTGTTGAAAAAATTAAAGAAATAAGTATTGGCGTCAGAATTTATCCTCAATTTATCCACCCATGACAGAACGATGACATCCGGATGACTGCCTGGTGACCCCCGGGTGCTATTAGTTTATTTGCAGCAATATAGTGCAACTGCGATTTTACAACCAAGGTGAGAATTATGACCCAGGCGATTGCTACCAGAAATTCCCGTAAACGAATTTTGTTCAGTGGTGTGTTCGGTCCATTTGGCGTAGACGACCAATGGGGCCGCAAAGAGAACATCATGGAGCTCTTTCATAACCAGGTAACCAAAGCACAGGGATCTGCGTCATTCAGATTTCATCATCGCAGCTTTGGCCTGTATTTTATGGCTGCCAATCTGGATACAGACGTTAATGTTCTCGATTTCCCAAGTCGGGAGAGGTTTATTCAGGAAATCCAGAAAGGCTATGATGCTGTCGGAATTTCATTCATTACCCCGAACTTCGTCAAAGCAAAGGAAATGGCATCCCTCGTTCGAAAGCATTGCCCCGACACGGAAATCATCCTCGGGGGACATGGTGCCGCCATTGAAGGCGTGGAAGAACTTATGGAGTGCGACCATGTGGTGAAGGGCGAAGGCATTTACTGGATGCGGGAGTACATCGGGCAAAGTCTGCTGGATCCCATTGTTCACCCGGCGCTTCCCTCCACGGAGATGCAGCGGATATTCGGTGTTCCGGTACCCGGTCCCACCGCCAGTCTGCTGGTACCCGGCGTCGGATGCGTGAATGCATGCAGTTTCTGCAGCACATCGCATTTTTTCGGTAAGAAGTACACCTCCTACCTTGGTTCCGGAAAAGAAATTTTCAACACCTGTCGTCAGATTGCGGATGCCCGTGGAACCGACGCATTTTTCGTCATGGACGAGAATTTCCTGAAAGACAGGGAACGCGCGCTGGAATTGATTGACGAGATGGAAAAACACAACCGCTTCTTCAATTTCCATGTCTTCTCCTCCTGTGAAGCGATTACCGCGTTTGGTGTCGACAATATGGTGCGCATGGGCGTTACGTTTGCCTGGATAGGCTTCGAGTCCAAAACCGACCAGGGCGCGTTTGAAAAGAATAACGGCATTGAGCCCAGAGATCTGGTACGGGAACTGCGGGATTCCGGAATTTCCGTGCTGGGTTCCGGCATTCTGTGCATGGAGCATCATACCCCGGAAAACATTCAGGAAGATATTGATTTCATTATAGGTATTGAAGCGGACACGGTTCAGTTCATGCTGTTTACGCCACTTCCGGTAACCGGACTGTATCATCGCCTGCAGAAAAAGGGTCTCATCAAAACCGATCTGCCGTTTGAAGAATGGCATGGTCAGAAAATGCTGAACTGGAATCATCACGCATTCCCCGGCAATCTGGCAGAAGAAACGCTGAAAGGCGCCTTCCGCAAGGAATTCGAAGTGAATTCGAGTACCATATACCGCATGGTAGAAACAGCGACCCGCGGATATGAGAATATCCGTCGCAGGGCAGCTGAGTCCGAAAACATGAAGGTGCGTACCAGACAGATTAAGGCCCGAATGCTGGAATACGCAGCCATGCTTCCTGTCATCAAAGCCAATGCGGTCAACGACACCGAGTATCAGCGCGCCGTTGCTCTCGAAGAACGAATCTTCGCCCTGGCCGGTAAGCCGAACGTAAAAGGAAAGCTGATGCGTGTGGGTGCCATGGCGTTGAGCAAATACTGGAATTTAAGACTGAAATTCAAAGGAGATGTGATTCAGCCCAAAACCATCTTCACAGAGTTCAAAGTTGCAGATCGCGAAGCGGGAACATCGCCCCTCAAAATCTTTGAAGTAACTGAAATCACACCCGTATCCCCGGATCTCACCAAAGCGGCGTTTGTCGCCGCCGACTGATTCACCCGTAAAAGAAATTGCGTATAGGGAAATCTGCGCCGCCTCCCCTTCGTCGAGGGAGCCGGGGGGATGTTGTCATATTTCGTTTCCGAATCACTGCGTTGGCTCCCACTGTTCAACGCATTTTACGCCACCGAATTTCCTTTTTGCCCCTCATCTTTGCGGTTTTGCCAGGGTAAAAAGCCAGTCCGGGAAGGGTGCATTTATTTGTGTTTCTTAAGGCCCCCCCCACCCTTTCTGCAAAGACATTTCCAGCGGCGATACGCCAAGACGAGGTGTTTATCGACTGAGCAGCAGTTCCCGCAGTCGAAACGAGCATGGTAGCCATGATGAGAACCGTTTTCAGATGAAGCGCTGTTTTCATGTAGCCATCTCCCCTACGTTGAATACATGCGAACACGCGGGGCTGGGCAAAATAGGAACCATGAAAACCATATCTGCGCGTTTTCAGCAATCCCCGCCGTTGGTGAAACAGCGAAAACATCACTGCCGAATATCAGTATCAAGCACATTTTAAGGAGATTAATCAATAATTCGAGCACTGTCCCGATGCTTTCCCTAATACGCGTTTTTTCGGTCAATATTTGCTTTTATATCCAGTCTGGTTCCCCAGTGCGCAAGCTGTTTAGTGATGTCTGTCTCTTTTTTATCGGCGTAGAACGGCTTGTCGTCCACGTTACAATGGATTTCAACGTGTTCTGCCTTTGTCAGGTCGATGGCCTCCAGATGAAACGTCTGATCGTCGTGGGGAACCAGCCGTGTGATGTCGACAGGAACGTGAATGTTCAACACCATGTGTTCGCGCGGTTTCAGGGCTTTTTTGGGGGGAGAACTGATTTCTCTGACAACACCGGGCATTTGTTCACGCTTTCGGCCTTCGTCAGAAAGCCATAGATGAAGCACACCGGAACCCTGGTCAAACTCGATGCGCCTGGGCGAAGAAATTGCAAATATTGCTGTGTCTCCATTATTGGACAGCATAAGATCGACCTGCAGTTGGCCATCGCTAAATGCACATTTTTGCACCTGAAGCGACACATTTTCCCTGAATGATTCCGTCTTCATTAAAGATACCCCATGTCCCTGAGACGGCCGGTTATCGCGTCTCTTTTGTGGGAAGACAGTGTGTCTGATATTCTGATACCGAGTTGTTTACGGACATCGGATGATGTAAATACTGATTCAGACAACCGCGAAAGACTTTCCAGCAGATCGGTATCAGACATTTTGGGAAGGAGATAACGCAAAGGAATTGCCGGCAGCCATGTTTCCATCCTTTGCTTAAAAAAAAGTCCCGCGTCTTCGATTTGCGCAGTGCCCCGAAACTGAACCTTCGTCTCCACATATGCCAGTAATGGCTCGATGATTGCCCATGTGATATGGGGACAATTGCGAAGATGGGTTTTCAGTGTGTCGCAGATTTCGATTGTACTCGCATCAAGGGCGCAATTTTGCACCGTCGAAGGCGACCTCTCGAGCAACGCCTCAATGAAAAGCAGACCTTTTTCCAGGTCGGCATGTTCCAAAGATTCGACCGGAGAGTCAGGCAGGGAATTTTCCATCACCTGTTTTCCAAGACCTGCGATGTCTTCTGGAAAACATGCATACCGACGCGCTGCCTCATATGATTGAATAAGCGGTATGACAAGCCAGTTTTGAACATTGGTTTTGGCTTCGGGGGACAGTAACATGATGCGACAGACAGAAACACTGAACGAATAATATTCGCTGTGCAGCATATCAAAAAGATGACGCCCCAGTACCGTGGTCCGCAATATGTAATCTCTTAGAAAGCGCAGGGCATGAACCTCGGATGAATATGGCGAGCCACTGGCGACGCTGGCAACAATGCAGCAGTCGCTGCCTGGACATCCGCAGGAAGATTCGGGCCAGTGGTCCGGATCGCGTTCGACCAATCCCTGTGCAGTTCGCAGCAGATTCTCCACACCCACTGCGGCACGTTCATCGTTGTCCGTGTCTTCGCTCGAGAAACCGGATGGATGGCCGAGGTGACGATGCCCCATCTCGTGAAAAAGAATTCCAGCTGACGAGGTGCATACTTCCTCGCCGTTGACACCTCTGACCCAGCGACCATCTCCTTCACAGTTCTCGACATCGTAAAATAAAAATGACCCAAGTGCGCCACCTGCACCGTCTCGCAGTGTGCTGCCGTCGCTCCACACGAATCCGGGGCCGACGCCAAAGAGTTTGAAGTCCCTTGATGAATCAACCATGTCCTTCAATAATTGACGCACCTGACCTGATGCGGTCGTAGTGTCCTGTGGACCGGGATCCCACTCCAATAACAGATAATCAGGATCTGCAGGATCTGTGTCCGTATTCATGCTACCGGGTAAATCCTCTGTGCCGCTCATGGCGATGACGCCCAAATGCATCTGAACCAAATCCGGGTGGACCTCGAATGGTCCGAGATGATCGCCTCCGACACGTTCATAGGGGGCTGTTCTAATTTGAATGGTCATGGCACCACCCTCTTCTAATCCAGCTGATCGGGTTTAACTCGATTGACCGCGGGGTCAATGGGTTGGTATCCGGTAAATTCCGATATGGGTTTAAATTTTGGCTTAACGGGTTTAGAACACGGTTCCTGTTGACATTCCGGTGGCGATGGTTTTGATGGACAGCAATTGCGCATCTTTTCCTCTGCTTCACTGTGTCTGCGATAAACAAGAGCGGCTTCGGGATTTGACGTGGCGTACATGTGTTCGAGTCCGTACAGGTGATCTGCCATGTGTCGTTGCAGGGCGGTCTGTTCAGCAGAATGGTTGAGCATTCTACAGGTATTGCTCGATATTTTTTCCAGCGCGCAAATCATGGTGTTCTGTTGTTCCGCCATGAACAGAAGCAGCTGACTCATCAATTCCTGGCGATCGTGAATCCCCTGAATCCCCGATGAAATGGCTGCAAATCCGTTGTTGGCCACCTTGAACAGTTCTTCCTGCCAGTCATTGGTTTCAGTGGTCAGATTGATAAGCCACTGCAGTTTGCTGTTCGTATTGCTGCAGCACGTACCCAAGGACACCATGTCATCGTGTAACCGCGCGAGATTGGCATTTGCCTGCACGGCCTGTTCCCATACTTCATTTATACTTGGCATTTCCTGTGTTCTCCTTTTTGGGGCGTTATTGAAGGGCATTATAGACGCAATAAGGATCATTATTGAATTTGCCAGTGAGCGCATATGAGCTTACCGAGCATCCGCCTTTGCATTCAGCAATCTTTGGGCAGTTGTTGCAGTTATCGCCGACATGCTCAGCACAGGCAGCCCTGCTGTATGGAAAGGCATCGTCGCGAAACCAGATACGCCATAACGTATCTTTTCGCAGGTCACCTTCGATAAGCTCATCCGGCATGGAAAGACATCCTTTAATCCTGCCGTCGCTGGTTATTCCGCAGGCGGTGATCCCCGCAGGACAGCCACGCCATGGGCTTTCGTTCTCGGGATTCTGAACGACATATTGCAAGCCGTCGCTGCACAGAATTTCAGGAGCATTCGTTGTGGAGATCGCATGGTTTGTCTGAATAAACCGCCCCAAACGCGCTAGTCCGGTTTTGTCCAGCGTCAGTTCAGAATGCTGCTTCGCTCTGCCTTCGGGGAAAATGGCCTGAAGCCGCCAGTGGGTGGTACCGTATTGTGACAAAAGGCTATGCAGAGCCGGTAATTCATTTAGATTACAGCTGCTGATGGTGGAAATAACGTTAAAGGGCATGTCCTGTTGCTGCATGTTATCCATGGCAGTCAACACGGCATTAAACGATCCCGTTCGGGCTCTTATCCTGTCATGTGTGCTTTCCATGCCATCGAGACTGATACCGACACATGAGATACCGAGATCTTTTAACCGAGACACTGTGTCCGACGACATGATCAGTCCATTGGTCAGGACATTGACAAGAATGCCGCTACGGGTCAGTTTTGATACAACTTTGTCGAAGTCATTGCGCAGCAGGGGCTCACCACCGGTGAAATCCACCTCCTGAACCAGAAGGTCCGTGAATTGATCGCAGATATCCAATGCCTCTTTCGTGCTCAATTCCTCCGGGCGCGGTTCGCCTGCAGAGGAACCGCAATGCTGACACCGCAAATTGCATTGCTGAGTAAATTCCCAACCAACGATGAAAGGAAAACCTACGAAAGTCAACGTCGCCTCCATTCTGGTTCAAAGCACGGCATATGTTATGCCGAAATTGATCGCTTCGAATTGTGGACTACCAGGATGTTTTTAACCGTTTTGATAATAGTTCTGTAGAGCGATGTAATCGCCTGCACGAATGACAATGTCCTCGCCCCGCAGTTTGCAATCGGCGAAGTTCATGATCATTGTTTCGATTTCTGCAGGGGGCTTTTCGCCTTCGAGGAACTTGTTCACCTGAACTTCAATGAAATCATCAAATTCATTCGATTTCCCCTCAGACATGCGCACAACGGTATTTTCGATTTCCGGCATCAGCTCTTTGGCACGCCAGATTGGCAGGACCAGGTACTTGACCCGGTCCTGGCGTTTAATGATCTCCGGCGGAATTTGAACCCGCAACAATTGAAGAAACGTTGCTTTTGCCATGGACTATTCTCCTCTCGATATTGTTGTGACTTTCTGCGCCCCTTTGAGCACACAGAAAAAACGCTGAATAGCGGCTATTCACGTCGAAATAGAGAGTCTTCGCAAAATCAGTAAGGTTGTTGAGATGCCATTACTATATGGTGTTGGAAATGAAGTCAAGCAGGTTCTGCAGCGTTTTTAGTCATTCTGTTCAATGGTCATTTAAGGGGAAAAGATAAAGTATAGACGGAACTACCCTTCCAGGAAGCGGCAGATGGGCATTCACGAGATGGGCATTCACGCCCGGTTTGTTGCTTCCCGCTCGGCTACACTCAAGTTCTGTTGCAGGAAAAATGACCCGGCGTGTGGCTTTTCCCCTCATCGGAAACTTCAACACCCACTATTTTTGAAATTTCATGCGGCCGGCTTTTTTTTATTTTTCCTTCAAACTTTTTCACAGCACACGGCGTCCGATATACAGTTGGTTTGAATAGGAGGCCACCCCTGCAATCATCCGGTGAAAGAAAACAGCACGCGACTCGGGAAGATATTCTGATTGAGCAGTCTCTGGTAGAAAAGGCCCAACAGGGTGATGCCTATGCTGTCGGCAAGCTGTATGAAATGCACGGCACATATGTTCGAAGGTTACTGGTGGGGATTCTGGGGCCAAACGAATATGTGGACGACTTACTTCAGGATGTTTTTGTGCATGTGCTCCAGTCAGTCCACGCATTCAGGGGTGATTGCCGGTTTGCCACCTGGTTGCATCGGATGACTGCCAACGTCGCCCTGTCCTGGCTCCGTAAAAAAAAGCGCAAACCAATTGCCGACGGTGATACCGCGTTTCCCCCGGTGCCTGCTGAACAGTGCGAGTCAATGTCCGTCCGCGCTGAAATCCGCGAACTGTATGCCATTCTCAATACCCTGAGCCCCAAACGCCGGATTGCATTCATACTGTTTGAAATGGAAGGGTATACCATTTCAGAAATAGCGGAAATGACCGGTTCAAATGGACCAACGGTGAAATCCCGAATTTTCTTTGCACGACGGGATATGATGAAAAAGGCAGCGAAGAGCGCGGTGCTCAGGGAATTGATGGTGCACCCCGAAAAGCCATCGGGAAAAAAGTCGGGGGGAGTCATATGATGAAGCCGCTGTTTCAGAACCGCAAAAAATGGGATTCATTTCGACGTGAGCTGGATCATTGCGCCATTCGAACCGAATCCGCCGATGAGTTGACCAGACGGAATCTGGTCTCACGGTTGCGGAAAGATAATGCCGGCCGCCATCCCCGCCGCATCTCCCGCATTCTTGTGCCGGGTGTGGCGGCGCTGCTGATTCTGGGGCTGGGGTTCCTCGGATACCGGAAGATTCCGTGGTCCGACGCACCGATTCAGGTTACAGCAAATACGAATCATCCCCCCCATCTATTGGGGGAAATGAGTGGACTGGTTTCGTCAATTCCGCTTCATCGGCCGGTCCGCGTGCCCACTGCCGGCGGCGCCAAGGTGGTTTTGAACGATCAATCCACCCTCTGGATGCCCGCAGAAACAACGGTCTCCTTTCTTTCTGATGCCGGTGATTTGAACCTGACTTCCGGCGGAGTGCTGGCCAGTTTCAATAAACGCAGCGCTCCAACGAAAATCCATACCGCGAGTTGCGTCATTGAAGTGCTGGGGACGATCTTTTCTCTGCAGGTCACCGCAGATGAAACGGAGCTTCGTCTTTTCGAAGGAAGAATTGCGTTACTCGCAGGCAGCGTTCGGGAGATTGTGGATGCGGGGTGGTATATCCGGGTAAAAAACAACATCATCGACACCCGTCGACCCCTTGATGCGAGTGATGTCATTTCGGCGTTATTGATTCCTGAAAAAACCTATGCATTGCCGGGACCGAAATTGCCCGAATTGTCGTTGCCTGCAACGGATACAGTGAATGGAAATCCTGCAGTCGAGAAACCAACCACAGCTCCCGCTATGGATTCCCGGAAAAAGCCGAGGTCAACCCGACCCCGGAAGCGAGGTGGAGGCATTGCGGACACCCCCCCAAAAGAAATCCTGGTCCCCCCCGAAGACGACATGACGGTGGAATCGAAGAACCCGCCGACAGTCGCACCCAATACGCAAATGCCCACTATTCCGGCAGCAGAGCAACTGCTGGAGGACGCCTGTACCCATCTGAAGAATGGAAATCACGCTGCCGGAAAAGCGAAAATTCGTGAGTATCTGCAGCAACACCCCAGGGATCGATACTGGAAGCACGTGCATTCTGTTTTTGAATAAAACGCTCTCTTAAAAAAATTTAAAACCTTTATCCCTCCTCTCACGACAAAGTCATCAGAACAATTCAACCGAAAGGAAACCCCCATGAAAACGTTCAACACAGCGATGGCAATGATTTGTGCAATTCTCATTTCTGCAACGGTGATCGCTCAGACCGACAGCGATGTCACGGAATACCGATTCGATGACGACATCGTGGAAGGGGACCTGCTGCAACCGGATGGCGCCACCATTCCGGTGCGCAAGCTGGATGATACCCCGAGTCTGGTGAAGGTACGGGGACACTTTGTGCCGGAAATGCTGAAGAGCGTTGAGAATATCTGACGAGCCCCGGAATAATAGGATCTTTTTTGATGGTAAGCGCGTCAAATGGCGGTAATAACAGAACTCACGATTGTGCCAATGGGAGAAATGATATGAGAATATGCTTGATTCTGGGGATTACCGCGATGTTATGTCTATCTTGCGGGGCAAATCACGCCGGACGGGATGCTGCGGAGGCAGACGACGCCTACGCCACTCAGCAGACGGTGATGCATTCATCGGCAGCCCCACCGGAAATGTCAAAAGAGCGTATGGCCGAGGACTACGGTGGAACGGCTGAAAATGAAATAATGGCGGATATGGATATGATGCCGGCCACCCCGGAACCTTACAGTGGCGATGCGGTATCCAGTGCAGCTCAACGCGGTTCAGGTTTTGAACCGATTACCAAGTCGGAACCCCACGCCGCAGCTTCTGCAAACGGAACGTCGCTCCAGACACCGGAAGAGCCGTTGATTGTATACGACGGATATCTGCATCTGCGGGTAAAGCGCCTGCTGGCAGCCCAGGACGAAATCTCCCGAATCGTCCGGGAAAACGGCGGTTATGTGGATTCAATGACGGAGCGCGCCATGGTGATCCGCATTCCGGGAAAGAATTTTGAAGCAATGATGGATACGTTCAGCCAATTGGGCGACGTGCTGTCGCGCGAGATTTCGGCGGTGGAAGTGACCGAGCAGTTTACCGACCTCAACTCGAGATTGGCAGTGGCCAGAGACACGAGAGAGCGATTGCTGGCCCTGCTCAACAGAATCACCGAACCCCGGGAGCGGCTGCAGGTGCTCGAAGAGATCAAACGGCTCTCGGAACAGATTGAATCCATCACTTCAACACTGGCCACATTGCAGAACCTCCTCGATTATTTTACGATAACCATCGATTTAACCCCCATTTTGCAGGACGAAACCACGGTTCGGCATCAGTCTCCCTTCCCGTGGATCAGAGAATTGTCTGCTCACCGCGCTACCCTCACCGGTGCGATGGGCAGAGTTCAGATGACCCTGCCGGATGATTTTGTGTTCTTTTCAGAAGCAGCCGATTATCGGGCGCAGGCGGCGGATACCACTGTCCTTCGAGGCGGCGTGGTTGCCAATGACCCCGCTGGCAACAACCGGTTCTGGTCGGACAGCATCGCATATGAGATGAAGGGACGGGGGGAAACGTTGGTCACCCACGGACAGAAAGGAAAAGTGACGTGGCAGATTTTCAGGGATACCTCGTTGCAACCCCGGTTATATCTCACCGGTGTCTGTGTTGTGGAAGATGAACTATTTGTACTTGAAGTCTTTTTTCCCAACGAAGCCGCGTATGAACGGCATCAGGAAAAACTCCTGAATGCCCTTGCAACATTTGAGGTGACCAGGTGAAATTCACTATCCCAATATTCGTTGCCATTGTGGCGATTTTTATTTCCCCCATCATACTCGCCCAGACCTCCAATGCATCCACCGATGACAACGACGCGGCTGCACGAGTCGTCGAAGCAACTGAATCTGAGTCTGCCACGTCGGCGCCCGGCCCTGTTGCCCCCACGCCCGAAGCGCGTCTGGAGTCAGTACAAACAACGATGGTTCTCAAAGTGATTAATGTGGACATTGCCCGCAATGCAATCAAAAAATCCGCAACTACTCTCGGTGGGTATGCAACCCATCTCAATGATACATCGATAACGCTTAAAATCCCGCCAGCGAAAATGGCCGAAGCAATGGCGCTGTTTTCGAAACAGGGCATTGTGATTCAAAAAACCATCGAACGGCAGGATTTGACCCTGGAGATTGCTCAGTTGGAAGGAAAACTCATCAGCCAACAGGAAATTCTGGCCAAACTCCGGGGATTTTTTGACAAAGCCGATTTTGCAGCGACTCTTGATATCGAAAGAAGCATGGCCAGACTGGTTGACGAGATAGAGTCGGTGAAAGGCCGTTTGCGATATTTGAAAGAACAATCGCGCTGGTCGCTGCTGGTGATTCATTTCAGTTTTCATGAGCGGGACAGAGTGCTTTACGTGGCGTCGCCGTTTGAATGGTTGAACGACGCCAATCTGAATACGTTTCTGGAGGAATTCTGATATGCGCATTGAAAACGGATTTTCCGCAAGAACGTTCTGCCATGTGGCGCTGCTGGCAATTTTCACCGTGTCACTGCTGGGCTGCAGTACAGTGCCGTATACCATGAACGCGCCGGAACAGTTCAAAAGATACAATGATAATAAGGAGTTCAAGTATATCACCGCCGATGGCGTCATGTTGAAAGCCAGAGAAGTGGATAATTATCCCGCGGCATCCCTCAGTTTCTGGAAAGATGCCACCCGCGAACATATGGAAAAGATGGGCTATGTACATAACGGCACCCACTGTTTTCGAACCCGGAAGGGATTGGACGGATGCACATTAACCTTTGCCCTGCCCCATGGCGCCGAGGACTGGATTTTTCAGGAAACTATTTTTGTTGTCAAACACAGGTTGATTGTGATAGAAATAGCAGGAGAATTTGTCAAATTCAAGGCAGTGGCGCCCGGGCTGGAAACTGCGCTGAAAACGTTCTCTCCCAATTTTTAGAATGCCGATGAAAAGATGAACGACAAACACACCCAATCCGCAACAAAGAAACGACTCATCAAAGCGATAGTGACTGTTCTGGTCGTGGCTGGCGCCATTACCTGGCTGACAGCATCCAGTTTTGAAGAGAGCATGATATATTACAAAACAGTGGAAGAAGCGCTCAACGCCCGCGCACAATTTGAAAAATCACCGGTGAGAATCAACGGTCTGCTGGTGCCGGAGTCCATTCAGCAGAAACCCGGTACGGATCAGTTCAAATTTAAGCTGAAAAAAAACGCATCCGTGATTGATGTGGAGTATTCCGGAATTCTGCCGGACACCATGCGTGAAGGCAAGGAACTGGTGGTGGAAGGAACCCTCATCCCCGGTAAAGATGCCCTGAACGCCACGGAAATCCTTACCAAATGTCCCTCCAAATACGAGAAGGAAGCGCAGAGCAGAAACAAATGAACAGAATCCACAGGTGGGGCGATGGTATACCCGCCAGACGTTTTGTTCGAAAAGCAGATTGACTTCACTTTAAGCGCGATCCATACTCGGCTGCCCAATTTGGTTAAATGAAACAATGACCCTTTTGGAAAGGTCGAGACGATGAAATTGTTTTCCGGAAAAGTAGATATTATCGCGGCTGAAATCACCCAGCGCCTGTTGAGTGCTGAATCGATTGAGACGGACAGTCCCAATGAAGTGGAGCTGGATATTGCATCGGTGCTCAGGGAATATATCCGTAGGGACCGAAAGCTGACCGACGCTGCCAAGGATATCTGTGAGCGGCAGGGATTGCCATACAATTCCTTCCCGAAGCTCAAACGCCAGCTGGCCAAGAAAGAAAACTTCATCTTCGGTGAAGACGCCATGGACTACATCATGGATCAGATCATTGGCGTGTTCATGCATAGCCAGTTTGTGGACGAAATTTATGCGGCAGACAACGAACTGAAAGTGGTCATGCGGGAAACATTGCGCAAGCACACAGAAATCGAAGATGAAATTGACGAAGAAGCCAGACGTAAAATCCGCAACTTGCAGGAAGGCACCAGCGAGTGGGAAATTGAATATAAACGGGCAATGGATCAGGTGAAAAAACGCCGCAAACTTTCCTGACCCGAATTGCAATTCAGGCCCCCCCTTCTCTCCCGTTCAACATCTCAACATCTCTGTCGTGAACCCGGACGCTGTCTGGCTAATTCAATACGGTACAATTTGTGGAAGGCACAATGTCCCTGTCGTTCCGGTTGGTGTCGATTCCATTGCCAATGCGCATGTAACATGGCGCCTTGTAGTGTTTCAGATGGGGTCCTTCGAGCAGAACAGTGGGAGATAAATATCGCACCACCGACACACCACCCACCTGGAACCGATCCGCCACACGCCCGCTGCATGTGAGGCGCAGCTTGAAATCATCCTCAATTCCGATATCAGTGACCCGGTTTTCATCGCCAACATCCACAAACCCGAATGCCGCATTCCCAACGAAGACACGGCCATCTTCGGGAACAACGCCGGAAAGAGCCTGCTCGACCAACAGAACATCATCTGTGGATTCGGGATCCAGCCGCGCAAGAAGGCAGTTATCCATGGATGCCCCCGGTTCCATCTGCAACTCAATATACTGATTGCCGGTTTCAGCACTGACCCGGTATATGACTTCGGGCTGACGAAGATTCAGGGTGTAGAATCCAATACTGGCCATTCTGGATTCAACCTGTACGCCGGCATACTCACCTGAATTAAAATACATTATCGGATCTGAACCGCCATCGGCGGTGTCATCAACGCGGAGGGCATCGCAATTCCATTCACCGTTGCAGGCGGAGATGGTTACATCCGGGGTGTATCTGGCGGTATCCATTAACGTTCGGGCGGAAATAACTGCGGCGACACGACAGTTTCCGGCAGTAGCCGGAAGCGCAAACCGATCGTGCTCGCTGAATATCTGAATTTTATCCACATAAAAAGATGGCACCTGACACAGGTCATTACCGGAAAGCACCGTATCTCCGGGCGTAATATTCAGCAGATTGATTTTGTAGGGCTCGCTGTATTCCGCACTGACTTTAAAGAGCTCCTTTTCCCTGAAAACACCATATAGCAACCCGGCAGCGGAATGTTCCGTGACAATTGATTTTTCTTCACTTTCCACCGCTGCAATCGACGGAAATGCCTCAATCTGAGACATGGATACCAGCGACAGAGGCACGCTTTCGTACTGTTCGCTCCAATCTCTGCTTCCCCTGATCTGGATGAGCGAGGCGGGCCATGAGTTATCCACGTGGGGGCTCACCTTTCCGCGAATCAAGGTTCTGCCGCCCTCAGAAGCAGTGTAAATATTTGAATAATCCGCCTCGATTTCAAATGTATCATCATCAAACTGCGGTATCAAATCGTCCGGCAGGATATCCCAGAAACCGACGATTGCTCCCTCACTGGCGGACACGCTGATGGGCACACCGGGATAACGGTCATCAGCCGGCAAATCCAGAGTATATGCAAAGTCTGCCGCCATTCGCAGAGAATTTCCTCCTTCAGTGGGGATTTCAGCCAGTCTTGCGTATACATTGTTATCGAGGGTATGAACCTCTGACATCACACTTCCCAGAAAGACAGGTGTATCTCCCCGGGTCATGGACTGGGGAATAAAAATGTTCAAATCCGTCACGTCGCGAGAGCCGGGAACAATATTTTCTCTGCTCAACGTCGCCGTGAGAGAGTTGTCTTCTTCTCCACTATCGGTCTCGGCCACGATTTTCACCGGAATCACAAATCGCTCTCCTCCCGCATTCACTGAAACGCCAATCCAGCCCCCCGGGCCTTTCGCTTCAAGGGAAAAAACAACTTCCAGAACATACTGAGAAAGGACCACGTTGCTATTATTGAGCGTAAACTTGTGGCGCGTGGAGTATCTGTCAACGGTGGCGCCGATGCCGGTGGGAATGGACAACGCAACCGGTGCATTGTGCATGGATTCTTTGATCTGGATGGAGATTCGTCCCTTGCCCACGCTCCGGTAAATGGCAAGTGACTGCTCTACCCTGGGAACAGTGAACTGCTCTTTCTTTACCCCGCGAATATTCACCGCGGCTTTGCTGCCATCCGCATTGGACAGATAGAAGGTCTTCAATCCCGCCGTCGCTGCCGGCGATATTTTCAACGTTACCGTGGCAGATGCCACACCGGTAATTGAATCTTCAGCAAATGCGACAGATTGAATCGATATGGCCGGGTCGGCAATATGAAACCGGGTATTGGAGTTCAGCGCCATATCACCACTCGCAGTGAACACAACAGTCGCGGTGGGGCGATTGAGCCAGATAATGTCGGGTGTCGGAAAAATCACGCCGGTGTCTCCGTCGCCCGGGACAATTTTCAGCCAGACGTCGTTGTCCGCAAGTGCGGATTCTCCCGTGACGCGCAGAATTGCGGGGCCGACAGGCGCCTCGGTGATCACCTGGAATTCATCAAGGACGAACCCCTGCCCTCCCCAAAGACCGGATGTCTTCATCGAACCGCTCGTAAAAGATATCGGATTGCTTAGCGAGATACCCCCGCGGGTAGTGGATAATGCCTCCCGCCCCGTTGCCGAGTCATCCTTGATTTGGAAAGAAGTATCCTGGAGTTTCAATCTCTGGCTGTACGGTTTTTCCCCTCGCTTTACGAACGTTTGATCCACTTTGGATGCGGTATAAATTTCCCGAAATCCGGCGCCGACGTCACCGATATCTCTGAGCAACAACCATCCCTGCATGGCCTGTTCTCCGTCTCCCGATACAAATTCAACCCCAATCCCGGATGCCTCCCCCGTATGCGGCACCCGTACGGAAAGAATCCAATGATCATTGGCAACCAATTGCGCCGATACCAGTTCCGCATTTTCTGCGTTGTCCCCTATCAGACGAGCGCTCCAGTCACTGCTCACATCCGGCCCCACCATCTCGGCAACAACTGTCTGTGCTGGACATCTGCAGTTCTCAGAAAGCTTTTCAGCACAGCTCTCAAGGTTGCAGGTATTGATGCGATCCGGCCAGAATCGAACGATGCGGTCATCCAGAGCCATTGGCAGTACGCTGACAGAGGCATACGTGGTAATATCTCCCACCTGAACCTGCACGGCAGTGGGACCGAGGGAGGCACTGTTATCAACGACGAACGGGCATTCGATGCTGTCCGGGTCACTTCCGGATTGGATGCAGCCGGTATCGGCCAGCTGAACTCCGGGATTCTCCGGGACCGACACGGTCACCCGGGACGAATCAAGCGATTCCGACTCGGCAAACAGAGATGCCACCTTAAGAGATATGGAAGCCGACAGTGGCCCATCACCGGCTTTCGGTTTATACAGCCTGGTCGGCGTTGCTGTGACGTAAGGTGAATTATCCGGTAGAATGGTCAGAACACCACTGTACACATCAGTGGGGTAGACAAAGTTGACTATTAAAGGACTGGACAACTCGCCCACGGGAAGCGCCGCGGGATCTAAATCGAAACTTATGGTCAGAGATTCCGGATCATCACTTCTGGAAATGTTGCCAACCGTCACCTGCGCGTCTTTCTCCAGGACGACACTGGTGGGCAAACCCGGTACATCCGGTTCATCCGATGGGGTCCCATCCATGAGAACGCGGGTAACGGTGACGGTCTGCCTGTCCTGCCCGGCGTAGAGTTCATCGGGAGAAAATACCAGGGAATACCGGGGCGCGGATGACCGTACATCCATCTGCGCCCGAATGATGCGATCTGTATCACATCTGAAACGCAGCTCCACAACGTCGTCCGGAGCGTTTTGCCCCACCGTGACAGTCATCTCCACAAGCGCGGGGCCAACGGATTCCACAGAGGCAACCGACAACGAGTCCAACCGTTGACCACTCTCTCCATCATGAAACGAAAAAATGCGGTTCAGCGCTGACGGGAGTGCAGTCGGCCCGCCCTTCAGGTTCTCGCACCGGGAAAAATTCAGTCCCTGTGCCTGCAAGGCCACCAATGCACTGGTTCCCCGATATACCCGGTACGGCGACACGATGCCTGTTTCGACCGGGATATCATCTGCCGGAGGCGTACAGGCAATGACAACAGCGGCGATCATCAGTGCAGATGCACAAATTTGCAATGTTCTCAAAGCTCTGCTTGCAACCATGAATTATCCTGTTATTCTCCTCGACAAGAACGACGGTTCAAAAAATGATCTTGTCAGAGACGATTTGAACCATTCTAACATTAATATCAAGGGGTTGTTAATGTACATTCCAAAAATAGAAGAACGCCATCACTTTTGTTTCAAATGTGGACAGGAAATAGATTTTGACAGAATTAAAATGGCACGGACGGATACCTGTCCTCACTGTGCCCACGATTTGCACTGCTGCAGGAACTGTGAGTACTGGGATCCCGGTTACCACAATCAGTGCAGAGAGCGAATCACCGAGTATATTTCTGATCGGGAGTCCGCCAACTACTGCAGTCATTTCACGTTTAAAAACGGGGCGCACGAAGGCTCAACCGATGATGATGCCAAGGCCAAACTGAACGCTCTGTTCAAGTAACTTTCAGAATTTACAGTCAGGAGTCATTCATTCATGCGCAGTATGACCGGATTTGGCCGGGGCGAAGCCAGTACAGCCAGCGGCCAGGCAGTCGTTGAAGTAAAGACGGTGAACCACCGATTTCTGGAAATTCGCACCAGAGTGCCCGCTGAATTGAACAGTCTGGAATCGTCCCTTGAAAAATGCATTCGAAGCCGATTGTCCAGGGGATATTGCACGGTTCATCTGTCGTTCGTTTATGAGGGGTTGGGCGACATTGGTATCTCCAGAACCCGGCTTATCCGTTATGTGGAACAACTCAGAGAAGTGGCGGCGCAGACCCGGGTCCAGCCCGAATCTCTCATGTCCGCACTGGCAACGGCGCCAGACCTGTTTGTGCAACCGCCCCCCAGAGCGTCCGACGATATGGCGGAAGCCAGCCTCCGGGCCTGCAACGAGGCCCTTGACATTCTGATACGGATGCGGGAAACGGAAGGCGCCCATATGGCACGGGACGTGGAATCGCGCCTTGAAAAAATCAACGAATTCACATCGAGTATCCGAACGCAGGCCAGGCGTCTCGAAAATGAGGTGTTTGAAAAGTATCGCAGCAAAATCGAGGATCTGATGCCCAGTCATCATTCTCCTGATATGGTCCGTATTGAAACCGAAGCGGCAATTATCGCCGAAAAGGCCGATATTAATGAAGAAATCAATCGACTCTTCAGCCATACCAAACAAATGAAGGACGTTTTCAGGGAACGGGGGCCAATTGGACGCCGCATGGATTTCCTGATTCAGGAGATGAGCCGCGAAGCCAATACCATCGCTTCAAAATCTGTGCTTACGGAAATCACCCACATGGTGGTCGCCATCAAGGGTGAACTGGAAAAAATGAGAGAATTGATTCAGAATATCGAGTAATTCCCGGAGTATTTATGACCACACGAAAACCGTTATTAATCATTGTCTCGTCACCCTCGGGCGCCGGGAAAACCACACTGTGCAAGCGGCTCCTTGCCGAATTCTCTGACATTCGATTTTCCATTTCCCACACCACACGCGTTCCCAGACCCAACGAAACAAATGGGCAGGATTACTTTTTCACCGACAAGGACACGTTCGATAAAATGGTTGACGAGGAACAGTTCGTCGAATGGGCCCATGTCCACGGCAATCGGTATGGCACCTCCCACGGCGAGATTCGTTCCGCGGCTGCCCAGGGCGTGGATTTGCTGTTCGATGTGGATTATCAGGGGGCCAGGCAAATCAAGAACAACTATCCCGATGCGATTGGCATATTCATCCTTCCGCCTTCCATTGACGAGTTGAAACTGCGTCTCAATTCCAGAGGTACCGAAACCCCGGCGTCTCTGGAACAGCGGTTCAAGGCAGCCCTCGGAGAAATTTCTCATTACGAAGAATTTGATTATCTTCTGGTGAATGACAACGTTGAAAAAGCCTATGAGCACCTCCGCGCGGTACTGATGGCGGAGCGCATCCGACTGTCGCGCAACGGGGATTCCGCGCTCAAGCTGTTGCAGTGAATCTATTTTATGAAGATTCAAACATACAAATAATATCAATTCTTATTTTCATCGTCACACATCCACCGCGCTAAAAAAAACGAAAACATTATAAAAACATACAATTAAATGATGTTCGCATCCTGGCATCGTTCTCGCAATTGTTTCACAGTGGCACGACAGGTTGCAGAACATTATACGGAGGTTTCAATGAAATCTGTGAATTATCAAGGTGCGCACGATGTATTGTTTGGCCCGCCCGGACTGTTTTTCTTTTCAAGCATCGCAGTTCCCCTGGTTCTGATGATATTGCGCGTCCTCTAACCAGAATTGGTCCATCTCATTAAGTTTTCGAAAACATTGTCGATATAAAATTGCAGGAGATCAGCTCGCCGATGCGTATGCCGTTGGGCTGACCTGCCACATACAACAACAGAACACTATGGAATTGACTATCGGAAATGACACTGATTGCCCTTGATGATCTGGAAACGGGAATGACAACCGCCAGAAACGTATTGAACAGGCGGGGACAGGTGTTGCTTCCCAAAGACACCACGTTAAGTGAAAAACACATCCAGGGACTTCGAACATGGTCAATTTTATTTGTGGACGTGCTGGGTACCGATGATACCCAGCGAACCGAACTGAGTGAAGAGCAGCAACTTCTTCTGGAAGATACACTGCTCCGGTATTTTTCTCAGAACTCCGAGAATATTGATCATCCGTTCATTCAATTTCTGCGTGAATTGTACACAGAACATCTGTGGAAACTGATTCATCAGGAAACCATTCCCACGTTGGACAGCGTCGTTGAAGAACCATCTCCGACAGAAAAATGGCAGACGGCAGCCCAGCTCATCTCAAATACCACCGCCATACCGACTATCCCGGAAATCAAGGACAAGTTGATTGCGCAACTGGGGCAGCCGGATGCATCGGTTTCCCAGATTGGAGAGATATTGGTTATGGCCCCGGGCTTGAGTGCCGTTGCGTTGAAAATGTCCAATAGCGCCTGGTATGGCGCCAACAGTAAACCCAACAATGTTTCCCACGCCGTTTCCGTCATCGGTTTTGACGAGCTGAAAAAATTTGTTCAGGAATCCGCCACGGTATCCAATTATTTCGATGACAATGCCCTCTGCGCGTCTCCCTATACATTCTGGGGACACAGCATTGCCACGGCGATTTTTGCCCGGGAAATCGCACAACAGATGAACCATCCCGAACCTGAATATCTGATGCTGCTGGGACTCCTGCACGACCTTGGAAAACAGCTTCTGTTCCTCAAATTACCCGAGCAGTATCGCCACATCTGCAAATTCGCATGGCAGGAAAAGGTGCCATCAATGAAGATCGAGCGGAAATATCTGGGGTTCTATCACAACCTGCTCACCATGGAACTGCTGAAGCAATGGAACTTTTCAAAGGCGTTCCAGGATGTTGTCTATTTCCATCACACACCGGAAAATGCCACGCATAAGACCGAGGCGTATGTCCTTCACCTGGCGGATGTATTCGCGAACACCATGGGATTTTCGGTGCAACGCCTGATGGTGCTGCCCATCATTGATCTACAGGCGCTCCATGAGATTCATCTGAATACCAAACATCTCCCGGCCATCGTTGCCCGGGCAGAGCAGAACATTTTCACCATCCAGCGAAAGTTCAACATTTCGTAGCCGCCCGTATCATTTTCGTGAGAAATCAATTCGTCAATTCAATGGCCAGTTGCAATCACTTCGGTGGATGCCCCATGGGGGGCGCGGATCATCAATGGGGTTTGGGGATTGGGATGAAAAGAAAAACAGCGCTCCTTCCGGATAATTCCGGGCAGGAAACCCCGGAAGGAGCATCATTTCATTCACTGGCCCTAGATAAGGCTCAGTGCCATTGACGGTACCTGGTTGGCCTGCGCCATGACCGCAGTACCCGCCTGCATCAGAATCTGCGACCGGGTCATCGCCACCGACTCCTCCGCCACATCCACGTCGCGGATACGACTGTTGGAAGCGGACAGATTTTCGCGGGTGGTGGCAAGGTTGCGGACGGTGCTTGAAAGTCTGTTCTGTGCCGCACCCAGCACACCACGCTGCTCGGACAGAGTAGTGATCGCGGAATCCAGTGTGGCGAGCGCACTTCCAGCGCTGGATGCGTCAGAAATACTCAAGCCGCCGCTTCCGGTGTTGACTCCCAGACCCGTTGCAGAAACATCTGCCAGGTTTACCGTAATCTTGCTGTTGTCGTCATTGTTGATACCTACCTGCAGAGTAACTGTGGCGGTATCGCCGTTGGTCAGATTTGTGCCGTTAAACTCGGTGGAGTCTGCGATACGGCTGATTTCTGAACTCAGTTCATTGAATTCGTTGGCGAGGAATCCTTTCTGTGCCGTGTCCGACGTACCGTTGGCAGACTGAACCGCCAACTCCCGCATACGAATCAGCATGCCGCTGATTTCGTCCATGGCGCCTTCAGCAGTCTGCACCAGCGAAATTCCGTCGTTCGCATTCCGTTCGGCCTGACCCAGACCACGAATCTGCGCTTTCATTTTTTCGCTGATGGCCAGACCGGCCGCATCGTCTTTCGCTGCGGTGATGCGCTGACCGGAAGACAGTCTTGCCATGCTGGTGGAGAGAGAGCTGCTCGTTTTACTCAGGTTACGTTGGGCATTGATTGCCATTGTGTTGGTGTTGATTACCATTGCCATTGTCGTTCTCCTTACGTGGAACCGGGCAGCCGACGTCATTGCCGACTATCCGAGGAGCGTTCGTGCTCCGTTTCAGTTTACATTGTTCAGGGGCCTCACAGGATGACCGGTCTCACATGTATCCGGTGATTTCCCTGGTCTATGCTAAAAGCGTTCGGGGTCATGACCCCCCGGGCGCGTTTTAACCGCTATCCGATGAGCGACAGCGCCATGCTCGGTATCTGGTTGGCCTGTGCCAACACCGATGAGCCGGCCTGCATCAGAATCTGCGATCGTGTCATTGCCACCGATTCATCCGCCACATCCACGTCGCGGATACGACTGTTGGATGCGGAGAGATTTTCACGGGTGGTGGCAAGGTTTCGCACTGTGCTTGCAAGTCTGTTCTGGGCAGCACCGAGCACACCTCGCTGTTCTGACAAGTCAGAAATGGCCTGGTCAATGGTGGCCAACGCGCCCTGCGCCCCGGCGGTATCAGAGATGCTCAACGCCGCGACACCCAAATCCGTTGCCGTCACTGACACGAGGTTCACAGAAATCTGACTGTTACTGTCATTATTGATTCCCACCTGAAGCAGAACGGACGCCGAGTTTCCATTTAACAGGTTCGTCCCGTTGAACTCCGTTGAATTGGCAATACGGGTAATTTCGTCGCTCAATTCATTGAATTCGTTTGCAAGGAATCCTTTCTGTTCAGTGGCAGTGGTACCATTGGCGGACTGTACGCCCAACTCTCGCATACGAATCAGCATCGAAGAAATTTCATCCATCGCACCTTCAGCAGTCTGCACAAGCGAAATCCCGTCATTGGCGTTTCGCTCTGCCTGGGCCAGACCGCGAATCTGTGCTTTTAACTTTTCGCTGATGGCCAGACCGGCAGCGTCGTCTTTGGCTGCGGTAATCCGTTGACCGGAAGATAGTCTCGCCATACTGGTGGACAGGTTAGAGGTTGTAATCGACAGATTACGTTGGGCATTGATTGCCATTACATTGGTGTTAATTACCATTCCCATTGTTTCTTTCCTCCATGAAAGCCGCTTTTGTTTCGCGGGGAGCATTCTTGCTCCAGCGGTTATTTTCCCAGCCGAAGACCAACGTCTCCGGCATCATTTTAAATGTTGCACTGCCACCAGTTCCTGGCGATCATGGCACCCGTGGCAGTGCCCTATTGGACGTTTCCGTCCGCGCATTCTCACCCAATTCGGCGATCATGAATTGAGTGAAAATGATGAACCCCCATATGGTTCAGCCAATCAATGACAGGGCCATGCTCGGTATCTGGTTGGCCTGCGCCAACACCGAGGAACCGGCCTGCATCAATATCTGAGAACGCGTCATCGCGACCGATTCATCCGCAACATCAACGTCGCGGATACGGCTGTTGGATGCGGAGAGGTTTTCTCTGGTCGTGGCAAGGTTTCGTACTGTACTGGCCAGCCGGTTCTGGGCTGCACCAAGCACACCACGCTGTTCTGACAAGTCAGAAATGGCCTGGTCCAATGTGGCCAGGGAGCTCTGTGCGCCAGAGGTGTCAGAAATGCTCAGGGCCGCGACGCCGAGATCGGTGGACGTTACGGAAACAAGGCCAACGGTGATCTGGCTGTTGTTGTCATTGTTGATACCAACCTGCAGGACGACCGAACCACCATCATCATTGAGAAGATTGGTGCCGTTAAATTCGGTGGAGTTGGCGATACGGGTGATTTCGTCGCTCAATTCATTGAATTCGTTTGCGAGGAACCCCTTTTGAATTGTGGTGGTGGTACCATTGGCGGCCTGAACGCCCAACTCTCTCATACGAATGAGCATGGCTGAAATCTCATCCATCGCACCCTCAGCGGTCTGCACAAGCGAAATTCCGTCATTGGCATTTCGTTCTGCCTGGCCGAGGCCCCGAATCTGTGCTTTCAATTTTTCGCTGATTGCCAGACCGGCAGCATCGTCCTTGGCGGCAGTGATGCGTTTACCGGAAGACAATCTGGCCATGCTTGTTGAAAGATTTGAAGTGGTTACTGAAAGGTTCCGCTGGGCGTTAATCGCCATAATATTGGTGTTGATTACCATTCCCATTTTACTTTCCTCCGTGAAAGCCAACCTGGCGGTTGGGGAGCCATCCGTGCTCCATGATCGCGTCAACCACTGACGCTCCACCTGTGAACTTTTCAAAGCATCCGTGCTTTGCAACCCTCACAGGTTTCACTCACTACATCGGCGTGAATGGCGGAGCATTGAGCAGAAAACGAAAAAAAAAGTTTTTTTTCGCATTTCCCTCAAACGCCCGAATCAACGCTCAGTTGATGGAGGGGCGAAGTCGATCCAGCGGAACGGCATGCCGCGGACGCAGGCAATTTATGTATTGGAGAATAAAGTTAAATAATAGAGAGTGAATACATCCAATACGACATCCCGATAAGTACAACGTATTCCAGCTCAGATAGAATTCTCTGGCACGAGAATTGCTTTAAATATCGCCGGGAGAGACCGATGATACATCTATTACTCTTGACTCAGAACGTTGAAACCGAACACAGGCTCACCAGTATCCTTGACTCGGAAAACCTGACAACAACCACTACCGCCGTGCCATCCATTGACCAGGCACTGTCCAAAATGTCTCAGAACCAGTTTGATATTGTGGTTCTTGAAACCGCTGCCAACGGAAGTAACCACTTGGAGTTGTTGCAGATTCTTAAAATGCAGCATCCGTCGATTCCGGTACTGATGCTCAGCCTCGACCGTTCCCGCGCAGGCGCCATTCAGGCCATGCGAAGAAATGCCCACGGGTACCTGACGAGCGAACGAATTGGCAGCGAACTCGCTGATGCCGTGAAAACCATTCAAATGGGCAGATGTTATATGACCACGGCGCTTACTGCATAATTCCAGTTTGAACAGATAACCTGGTTCACAACTGAAATTCAGGTTCGCACGAATCGGATTCTATCTGATCCCATAATTATCGTTCACACATTGTATTCGAGGAACTCGAGGAAAACTTTGGACTGTTCAACTTTTCGGGCCATTTCGCCTTTGATCTGGTCCAGATCATTGTGCATCAACCCCAACCGTTCAATCAATTCTCTATCAATCTCCGGGTGAATCAAATCTCCGCTGTCGCCAATCTCGTTGCGCTTGCAGATTGTATTGGCCAGAATGACCGCATCCACTTCGGGCTGCAGATTTTTCGATACCGTGGACATGCGGAATTGATAGTTCAGATGATGCATGGCAATCGCGGCGCGAAGGGTCATTGGCAGGCGCCATTTTTCAGCCAGAACACCTCCCACCTTGTCGTGAGACGGCAACCCCAGTGCCTTCTCGGCCTGTTTTATGGGGATTCCACTTTTATGTGCCTGGCTGACGGCTTCGCTGAATTTTTTATTGGCCACCTTGGCCAGCCCCAGTTTCCCCAGATCGTGGAGCAGTCCAGCGGCAAATAATTCCCGGGGATCGGTGAAGCCGGCGCGCTCGGCAATGATTTCCGCTGCCACCGCAACTCCCAGTGAATGTTTCCAGAACTCTTTCAGATCCAGCCCCGCTTCTCCCCCCAGACGACTGAATTCCATCACAGAAATCCCGATAAGAATCTGATATATGGTGTTGTACCCCAGATATCGAATGGCCTTTTCAATGGTGGATACCCCGCCGCGAATGGCGTAATATGGAGAATTGACCAACTTCAGCACCCTGGAGGTGATAGCCTGATCCGCTTTCATCACTTCTGTGATTTGTCTGGGGTTGGTGGATGGATCTTCCAGCAGTTTTGCCACTTCAACAGCAACCAGTGGAAGGGTGGGCAAATCGCCCAGCATTGCAAGTGCTTCGAGAAAAGGATCCTTTTTCTTCATCTTATATTCACTGCTTTCCACCTATCCCGTATTCGCTGATGTACCTGTGTCTGTAGATGTGTCTGTAGATGTGTCTGTGGATGTGTCTGTGGATGTATCGATACCATCCGAGCTACTGTCTGAGGAATTTCCTTCTGAATCCGAAGACGGCGTGTCTGCTGTGTCTGCCGTTGTGGTGGGCGTATCTGTTGCCGTGCCACCGGAAGTTGTCTCTGTGTCAGTATCCGCCGCATTTTCCGCCACACAATCTCCGTTGTCGCAATAGTATCCATGGTCGCAGTCGCTTTTTCTGATGCATTCGCCGGTGCACCCCGTGGACATCAGGAACGCCCCACATAAAATAAAGCACATTTTAATCTGATCGCAATTCATCAAAACGTCACCCGTATACCCGCATTGGAGTCCAATTGAATCAGCACACCACTATCCTCGATATCATTACCCAGGAAAAAATAATCCACCACCACCTCTATGAATACACCGAACTGCGGTCGAAATCGCCATAGAAAACCGCCGCCGGCCTCCACGCCGAACAGAACAAATGGCGCAACAATGAGCGGCGCCCCCAGGATGCCGTACCACATGATCACCCGTGGTCCCGACGTATATCTCAACTGGGGCACAACCCCGGCTGAGACCCGTCCTATCAGCTCCGCCTGCAACCCCACCCCCATCTCAAACTGAGGCCGCTCGTCGTTGGCATACAGGAAATCCAGATCCAGATACATCGGACTCATCAGTATCGTGGTTCGTTCGTCACCGGGACCGAAGGACAATCCGGTACCGGCGCTCGCGGCGACATCATATACCGGGCGCTGCGCGTTTGCCCTGCCCGCAAATGTGCAAATTCCAAGCGTAATAACCAATGCTGCGGAAAGGACGCCCCTGTTTGAATTACAGTACATCATGGCCACAGATTTTGTGCAATCCGTGTACCATACCTCACCAAATCATATTGCCCAATAATTTCAGATATTTGTCAGAATTATATCAACAGGGAAAAACCGAATGAATCGTCATCGTTCTGACAGCATGTCATTTTTTACCCGGCTGGGGAAGATTTCGCAGGAGTTCGGACGCCATCTTATATTCAAAAAATGCATACAGGTTTGACGCCATCACCTTTTCCAGCAGAGCCCTGGCGGACTCGTAATCCCTATCGATCAACCGGCGAAGCGCTTCGTAGTAATCGGCTTCCACTTTCTGGCCCACATTGGTCGCTTCTTTGCGCAGGCCTTTGGCATCCACCGTGCCGATATAAAAGGAGGCAAGCTTGTCCTGCCAACTCTCATTGCGTGTGTTTTCCAGATATCCGGCGGCCAGTTCGAACGACTTCCCCTGCTGCATGCGAGACAATCCATCCACCCAGATAGAAAAATACACTTTCCACATGGGGGCCAGCATGTCCTGATTGAACGCCAGCTGATAAAATTCTTCCGCATCTGCAAGCCGCTCACTCATGACCAGAAAGGAAATAATTTCTGCATAGGACGCGCGGCGGTCAGGGGCCAGCTGAAGGGCTTCCCGAAACTTCTCCATCGACTTTTCCGTATCGCCAAGCCGCGACAGCAGAATTCCGTTGCGAATGGCAATCACCGGAGCCTGCTCAATGGGATAATCCGCCTTCTCCCAACGATTCAGGGCAAGACGATAATCCGCAGTGGCCGCTTCTGCATCTCCCTTTGCCCCATGACAATCTCCCCGCTGCTCATACATCATGGCGCGCCAGTAATCGGCATACGAACCGCCCACCTTTTCTTTCGCATTCATTGCCTGGGTCAAATAATTCACAGCGCGATCGTATTCCCCCCGCCAGTAGTAAATTTCCGCAATTCTGGTGATGGGAGTTGGCCGACTCGGCCACAATTGGCTGGCCATCTGAAACCATTTCTCCGCATTGGCGATGGCGCCATCGTCGTATTGAATATTGGCAGCGGTTTCTATCAGCGAAGAAGCGGTAAAAAGCACCTCCTCGTCGTCCAGCTTTTTATCGATGACCATTTTAAAAATTTTCTCTGCCCGTGCCAGCGCTTCCTGCATCTCATGGCTGTTTTCGTCCATGTGAATTCGGTACAGAGAATCCTGAACCAGCTCCATCGCCTGGACCAGAGTGGTCCCACTGTCGCGGGCAACCGCTTCGGCGTAGTAGTCGATTGCGGCCACCTGCCGATCCATGTTGGAGAGAAATCGACCGACACACATATTGTACCGCGGTTCCTCCGGTTCCAACTGGAGCGCACGCATACACGCCCGCATTCCCGCTACCGGATCCCTTGACCCCAGTATCTGCGATGCCAGTCGATGATAATTGTAAGCGCTGTTCTTTCCGGCGTTCAACTGGGTCAGAATGGCCAGCAGGTCCTCTTCCATGGCATCCACCACATCGAGTTCCTTCATTTTATCCAGCACTTCATCCAGGTATCCCCCCATAAACCATGCGTGAACAAATTCCTTTCCAATCCCGCCTCTGGAAATCACCGAATGAAACATTAAAGGTGAAAATCCGCCCCGTTCGCCGGCAAACACCTGCAGAAACTGAACCACCGCCTTCTGCCGTGCGGCAAGAGCCAGCGCCAGCCTTTCGAGCAACTCCCGATGTGGCACCAGCGTTGCGGCCTCCCCATACATGGCCGCGATGGAACTGTAGCGTTCAATGGGGTCGTGCATGGTTCTTCGCACGCTCTCCGACCAATCCAGGAGGGACTCAAATCGGTTGTGACACGTTTTCTCCTCCGGTTGTGCCATACACAGATAAGCGAGACCGGCGAGAACAAGCGCTTCTTTGCCCTGCGGTTCATATTCCTTCACCAGCCACTCGGCCATTGGCGCTGCTCCCACCGATACATCACCACTGCGGAAATCAGACGGGTCATGCAAAGCGAGCGCAAAACGGAACTGTTCGAGACGTTCATCAGAAGCATCCGCAGCCAGACCGTTAAACAGATTCACGTGGTATGCCACCAGTTTATCCCGGAGTTCCCGACGCTCCGGCTGCTTTGCATCGAGAGAAAATAGCAGAATCTCTTCGGTCCACACGTTTTCATCGGTGATGCCGTCGGGGACCGTAATGGATGCCATGTGTTCAGACGACGTGGCGGGCAATGTCTTTTTTCCGGAAGCCGCTGTCCCGGCGCACCCCATCACTGCACAACCCATCGCAATTATGAAATATTTACACAGTCTTTTTTTCATTGACGCAGTGTATTGGGATTCCGCTCAACGCGCAAGTCCATAAACGTTTTCTTCATGGGTCGATCAGTCTTTGCACCCCCATTTGCAGGGATTCGGCTGGTCGCCCCTGCGCCACTCTTAATTTTTTGTTTGCTGCGACGAGAATTCCCGTGGGAAGAATAATTTTACGGCAGGAAAAAATGGAAAAATTTTACAGCGACTGGCAAATGAACGTAACCCCCAGAGTGCTCCTGGCAGACAATAGCATAGCCAACCGGGTGCAGATCAAACAGCTGTTAAAAAATCTGGAGATTCAGATCATGGAAGCGGACTCGGGTGAGGAAACCCGAGAGCTGGTCTCAAAGTATGAATTTGGCGCTGTTTTGCTCGATGTGAACATGCCCGACATTGGCGGTTTCGAAACCGCGAGAATCATTGCCACCCACCCGATGGCGCAGCATACCCCGATTATTTTTTACTCCGGCGCCCGCATGAACAAGCAGGAAATCGCCAGGGGCTACGAAACTGGCGCAGTGGATTCCATTCACTGGTCGGACTTGCCGGTGGTTCTTCCCGCAAAACTGAAATTCTACCTCAATTATTATCGCCAGAAAAAAGACCTCGAATCCACCAGCCAGACCAAATCCGAGTTTCTTTCGAATATGAGTCATGAGCTGCGGACTCCCCTGAATTCAATTCTGGTGCTGGCGCAGCTGCTGGCGGACAATTCCGAACGGAATCTCAGCGAAAAGCAACTGAAATTTGCCAACACCATTTACAGCTCGGGAACGGACTTGCTCAATCTTATAAATGAAATTCTGGATTTATCGAAAGTGGAATCCGGTCGTATGGAATTTGTGATTGACCAGATGGAACTCACCGGCTTCATCCGGGATATCGAAAGAAAAATCTCCTACACCGCCACCCAGAAAGGACTGAAGTTCAATGTACATATTGATTCAGAGGTACCACCGTTCATTATGGCCGACAGCGTTCGCGTTCATCAGGTGCTGAACAACCTGTTATCCAATGCCATTAAATTCACGGCGACCGGCGAAGTGTCGCTGAACGTATTTGAGCCGTCAGAACCGGTTCGAACCCCGAGACATGTGCTTCAACCCGGGGAATCCATTGCCTTTGCCGTAGTTGATACTGGAATTGGTATTCCCGAAGACCAGAAAGGGGTTGTGTTTGAGGCATTCCGACAGGCAGATGGCAGCATCAAAAGAAAGTACGGGGGCACCGGATTGGGGTTGTCGATTTCACGGAAGCTCGCACACATAATGGGTGGCGAGCTTATTTTTAAAAGTCAGGTTGGTGAGGGGAGCACGTTTGTCCTGTACCTGCCCCAGCGCCAGATTGTCAGAGCGCGGGAACACAAAGTGTTAATGAAACAAAACGTCCACCCGGCAGAGGAGCGCGCAGGGATGGTTCGCCAGAGAACGGGCGAAACCATTCCACCCGATATTTCGGATTTGCTCAGAGGTAAACGCTGTCTGCTTGTCGAAGATGACATTATTAATGTTTATGTACTTCTTTCATTGTTCGACAAGGTCGGCATTGAAACGGCTGTGGCGTCAAATGGGGTTGAAGCGCTGGCGAAACTGCCAACCGAAACCGTGGACTTCATTCTGATGGATATGATGATGCCGGAGATGGACGGTTATGAAGCAACGGCCCGAATCAAATCAAATCCAGATACAAAACACCTCCCCATCATTGCCGTCACCGCCAGGGCGATGAAAGGGGATCGGGAAAAATGCGTTCAGGCCAGCGTGGACGGGTATGTCACCAAGCCCATTCTGGCTGAAGCGCTGTTCAACGAAATATTCGCATGTCTCACCAGGCGTCCGTACAAATAAATCAAAAAAGCGCTGATTTTTTGTTCCTTTTCTGGAATAAGTAGCCCCTCGATTTGTTTTACGAATCAAATTTTCAAACTCATCTGTCACTTAGCAGGAGGAGGAATTGAATCCATGATACACGCGAAAAACCTGAGTAAACGGTATCAGGCCGTTGAAGCGGTGAAAAACGTCAACGTGGACATCCAGAAGGGCGAAATCGTCGGTCTACTGGGTCAAAACGGCGCTGGCAAAACAACAATGATGAAGATGATTACGGGATATCTCGAACCGACGGAAGGCACCGTCCTCCTGGGAGGCAAGGACGTACTTGAAGATCGAATCGGCGTCCAACGGCAAATCGGTTACATGCCGGAAAACGCCCCTCTGTACCCGGAAATGCTGGTTCAGGAGTATCTGCTGATGGTTGCTTCGTTGCGGGAGCTTCCGAAAGAAAAACAGATTCCCATGATTATCGAGGCGGTCAAGGCGACCGGGCTCGAAAAATTCCTGACACGGCCCATTGGCACGCTATCCAAAGGATATCGTCAGCGAGTGGGGATCTGCCAGGCGATTCTGCATCAACCGGAGGTGCTCATTCTCGACGAACCCACCAACGGTCTTGACCCGGTACAGATCATCGAAATCCGGGGACTTATCAAAAAGCTCGCCGAAAAAAGTACGGTCATTGTATCGACCCATATTCTGCAGGAAATCGAGGCGGTGTGCGACCGGGTTCTGATTCTGATTGACGGCCAGCTGGTGAAGGACGCTCCCCTCAAGGAATTCCTCACATCCAATCGAATTGAGATTTCACTGGCCGACAGCGTTGGCACCAGTGACCTGGAATTGGCCGCCAATGAAGTTTCGGGCCTGGGCAAAATTGAAAAATTGAAAAAAGACCCGCAACGGAGCGGCTATTCAATCTGGGGCATCCGCTGGAAGGGCGATGTCGCGCCGATTCCCCAGATATTGACTCTCGCTGCTGCCCGGAACTGGTCCGTGGGATCGATCACCGCGAACCCTCCGACGCTGGAACAGGCGTTCAACGCGCTGATCAATGAACAGGCGAAACAAAAAGCAGAGGCGAAGAAGGAGGACGCCGCATGAAACCATTGAAAACTATTCTTGTAAAAGAACTTCGCTCATACTTTCTCTCTCCCGTGGCATTGATTTTCCTTGGGATTTTCCTGGTGGTGAACCTTTTTGTGTTCTTCACTTATGCCACATTCTTTGCCCGCAACATCGCCGATGTGCGGCCCATGTTTGAATGGCTTCCCATTCTTCTGATTTTCCTGGTTGCAGCCATCAGCATGCGCAGCTGGAGTGAAGAGCAGGCGGGGGGCACACTCGAAATACTGATGACCATGCCCATTCGAACATGGAATCTGGTGGTCGGCAAGCTGGCGGCCGGTATGGCGCTGGTGGTGGTGGCGCTCCTGCTTACCCTTCCTTTGCCCATCATGGTGGCCTTTCTGGGGGATATGGATCCGGGGCCAGTCATTGGCGGATATGTGGGCGCGCTGTTTCTGGCGATGGCCTATATGTCCATTGGCATGTGTGTCAGCGCACGGACCAACAACCAGATTGTATCGCTGATGGTCACTGCCATAATCGGCGCATTATTTTACCTGATTGGTGCGGATACCGTACTCAATTTTGTGGGTGCGCACACCGCCGATCTGCTTCGCGCGCTGGGATCGGGCAGCCGGTTCTATAACATTGAACGGGGTGTTCTCGATTTGCGCGATATTTTTTACTACCTGAGCATTTCGGCATTCTTCGTCACCCTGAATGTTCATTTCATTGACATCAAACGCATAGACACGCAGATGTCGCAGGGGAAAGCCCGGGCGTTCACCAAAAACGCCACTGCCATTCTCGTTGCGGTGAACATGATTCTCGGCAACATCTGGTTGGCACCGGTCACCAGCATCCGTGCGGATCTCACCGAAGATGGTCAGTTCTCCATCAGCGAATCCACCGAGGAAATCCTGAATGGCCTTCAGGAACCCCTGGTGATTGCCGGATATTTCTCGGAAAAAACCCATCCGCTGCTGGCGCCGCTGGTCCCGAATATTCGCGACTTCCTGAACGAGTACCGAATTGCCGGACACGGTAAAGTCACTGTCAAATTCGAAAACCCCAATGCGGATGAGGAGCTGGAGTCCGAAGTGGCGCAGGCCTACGACATTCAGCCGCTGCCTTTCCGGGTTTCCGCAAGGCACCAGCAGTCGGTGGTCAATGCCTATTTCCATATCCTGGTGAAGTACGGAGATGAGTACGAAGTGCTCTCCATTGACGACCTGATTGAGGTTGTGCAGAACAATGAAGACGTTGAAGTCAAACTGAAGAACCTGGAATACGATGTAACCAAGGCAATCAAAAAAGTAAGCAGCGGATTCCAATCCATCGAATCTGTTTTTGCCAGCATGCAGAAACCTTCGAAACTGACCCTGTTTGTCACTCCCGACAAATTGCCCGAAGACGCCAAAGAAGTACCGGAGTTCATCAGCAAAGTGGCAAAGGAACTCGAAGAAAAAGCCAGGGGCAAATTCCAGTATGAGGAAGTGGATGTGGACGGCAATCAGGCGAAACAGCAGGAGCTCATGGACAAATACGGTATTCAGCCCATGGCTCTGGATCTGTTTGGCGAGCAATTGTTCTATCTGCACCTGATTCTCGAAAACGGCGACAAGGCGACCCGCATCGCATTACAGGGACCGCAAACCGAAGCATCCATCAAGACATCCATTGAGGGCGCATTCAAACGCGAAGCGACTGGGTTCATCAAAAAAATCGGTATTTTCACCGAGGTGCCCGAACAGCCGCAGCGGGATCCGCGGATGCCCCCGAATATGCAGCCGCCGGCGCCCAAACCGGACTATCAGAACCTGGAAAAAATGCTTTCTCAGGAGTTCAAGGTTCAGCGAGTTGATTTGAAGGAAGGCCTGGTTCCCGGCGACATCGATGTTCTGGTGGTTGGGAAGCCCGGTAAAATGACAGACAAACAGAAGTTTGCCATTGACCAGTATCTGATGGGCGGCGGCGCCATGATTGTGATGGCGGGTGATCAGCGTGTGAAACCCGGCCGTTCGACCGTTGAAGGCGTGCCTGCAGACAAGGGTATCGAGGAAATGCTCAAAAATTATGGCGTGACCATCGAGGAAGGTTTTGTCATGGATGCGCAGAATGCAGCATTCCCGGTACCGGTTCAGGAGAAAAAGGGAATGTTCATGGTGCGCAAAGTACAGATGATGGATTACCCCTTCTTCCCGGATATTCGAAAAGAGGGATTCGCCAGCGGCCACATTGCCACGTCCGGATTGCAGAACGTTGTATTCAACTGGGGTTCCGCCATTGATGTGAACGACAAACTCGAAGGGATTAAATCCACTGTCATTCTGAAAACCACTGATCAGGCGTGGACCCGGAATTCACCGACCATCCTGCCCGAAAGCATTGAAAGCGCCGCCACGGAGTTCGCTCCGCCGGACACCCGGGCACAATACGCGTTGGCCGCCGTACTGGAAGGAACCTTCCCCAGCTATTTCGCGGACAAGCCCTCTCCCCTGTTCACAAAGGAGAATGCGAAAGCCGCCACTGCTGACAAAAAGGACAACGCCAAAGGCGCCGACGGTTCAGCGGCAGAAACAGACAGCGATGCCAGTGAGGCGAATGCCGGGACAGCTGAAGCTGAAACAGGTGATGGCGCCGGTGATGACGAAGCTGCAATGGCTGCCGGTGAGAAAAAAGAGGAGAAGGACGAGAAGAAGGAAGACCGTACGGGGCGGACATTGAAAAAGGCGGTTCCCGGTGCGAAGCTGGCTGTTATCGGATCGTCTGAAATGCTCTCCGACCTCGCCGCGCAAATCGGTGCGCAGATGGCGGGTCAGGTGCACCGAAGTAATTTCCAGTTTATGCGAAACCTCATTGACTGGGCCGTGGCAGATACGGAACTTCTTAAAATCCGCACCGCGGGCACCTTTGCCAGAACGCTCAGACCCCTCGATGAAGACACTCGCAACAAATGGGAATGGGGGAACTATCTCTTTGTGCTGATTGCACTTTCCATTGTTGTATTTGCAACGGTAACGAGACGACGCAAGCAGAAATCTCTGTTGGAGAAGGAGGGCAACTGATGAATAAGACCAATAAAATTCTCATCGCCCTTCTGGTAGCGCAGGCGGCTCTGGCGCTCATTACATGGTCAGCCGTAAAAGACGTGCCAGAAGTTACAAAGAAAACAGCTCTTTTTAATTTTAAATCCGGTGATGTCACCGGGATACAGGTAGTTGCCACGCAGGGCGACGAAGTGCAACCCGCTCTCAATTTCAAAAAGGATGGGGACAAATGGGTGCTGGCTTCAGCGGACGATTTCCCGGTAACTGCGGAAAAAATCACCGAGTTGTTGGACATGATGACGGTTATCGAAGTGGATACGCCCATCGCTACCACCGAAGCCAACCATGCGGCGCTCAATGTGGGCGACGATGCGTTTGACCGTAAGATAACTTTTACCGCTGGAGGCAAGGATGTGGTGGTGTTCGTGGGCCGTGGCGCACAGGGCAGCGCTCACGTTCGTCTGGGCGATTCAAAAGATGTGTATGCCGCCATCGGTCTGTCCGTATGGAGCATCAACAGCCGCGCGTCGAATTATGTGGATAACCAGTACGTGAAAATCGAAGCGGACAAGGCAAAATCCATCACCGTGACCAATGCAAAAGGCACCATCAATATCGTTAAGGATGGCGACAACTGGGATATTCCCGGGCTTGTTGAAGCTGTCAATTCCGATACCGAAGCCGTTGAAAAAGCAGATACCGATTCCGCGGTTCCCAGGCAGGTGGATAAAAAAGGCCTGAAATCATTTGTCGAAAAATTCCTCGACGTGAAATTGGCGGAGCCGCTGGGCAAAAAGGAAGACGCTTCGTATGGTCTCAAAGATGGCGCAACGGTGGTCATTGAAACCGAGAAGGACGGCAAACCCCACAAGGTGACTCTGACCATCGGTGCCAAGGATGACGGCAGCCAGCGGTATGTCAAATCCAGTGACAGCGAGTACATCGTTAAAGTGGCCAATTACGGCATGGAACCGGCCACACAGAAGGTAGCTAAAGATTTCCTCAAGGATGCAAAATCGGATGACAAAAATGAGGATGCACCGCAAATGCCCATGGGCATGCAGGGAATGCCCCCCGGCATGCAGGGAATGCCCCCCGGCATGATGATGCCCCAGTAACCCGCATCCTTATCTCCCCTCTTCTCTTCAGATTTTCAGTTGAAAGTGCTTCTGCGTTTTAAAAGAACAGCTCCATATCGAATTCCCGGGGTGTGACTCATCCCATATTTGCCCGCTGTGATTCAATTTTAAAAAAAGTTTCAGGATTCCGGCGGATAACGGTAGAAAGAGATAAATGAACAGAAGCATCAGCATTTTAGGTAGCGGATGGCTGGGGTATCCCCTGGCGCTGCAGTTTGTCCAAAAAAAGTATGATGTGAAAACGTCGAGCACCACTGCAGACAGGCTCGACCAGTTGCGCGCCATTGGTACAACACCTTTTGTTGTGGACATTAACGCGCTCACAGACAACGTCGATGCATTTCTTCAGTCGGAAACTCTGGTAGTGAACATACCGGCCGACAGCGTCGAAGGCCACCAGACACTCTTAAAACATATAAGGCGCTCCCCCATTCAAAATATCATTCTGGTCAGTTCCACCTCAGTCTATCCCAACAACAACCAGGTCGCCACAGAGGACGACGACCTGCCCAAAGGCAAGCGCCTCTCCATTGAAAAAGTGTTCACCGGCAACAAGCGACTCAACACCACCGTCCTGCGCTTCGCCGGCCTCGTCGGCTACCGCCGCCACCCCGGCCTCTTCTTCGCCGGCGGCCGCTCCCTCTCCAATCCAACCGCCCCCGTCAACCTCATCCACCGCGATGACTGCATCGAAATCATCAATCAAATAATTCGCAAACAGGCCTGGAATCAAACCTTCAACTGCTGCGCTGACACCCACCCCACAAAAATAGCGTTCTACACCCACGCCGCCGCCCTGCTCCACCAGCCCCCACCCGAAGTCAGCGATACCCAAACGGGCTCCAACAAAACCATCAGCAACGAAAAACTGAAAACCACCCTGAAATACAAATTCATTCACCCGGATTTGATGAAAATTGAATTTTGAATATAGGAGACGCTGGGTGCACGCCTGTCCAATTATTTTCATTGCCTTGCTTCAAATGGCGAGTAGGAAGGTTTGACCCCTTGTCCCCCAAAACCCTATGTCACCCTTCGAGTTGGCAAAGTATTGAAAAGAGCCGTTTGGCATTGGAATCGGCTTTAAAATGTAAAACAGTATAAACTTTCGTCGGGTGTTGCCGATATTCAGTTCTGTATTTGACATGGCATGGCTCAAACAGAAAGGATACGGTGATGAAAACGGCCTCGTTGATTACATTATCTGATTTGTTAGTTAAGTCGTTCGACTTTTACTCGTTAAATAATATTGAGCTGACGGCGGAAATGATCTGTTTTGAGAATTCCAGGTTGGCTCTCCCATGCTCGTCGGTTGAATAGTCATGAACTTTCTTTTGACTATCAACTCATTTGGATTACGTTTAGAAGACGATTGTTTATATGTTTGGCAGGACGATGGAAGCTGGCCTCCGGCAACCCGTCCAGGGCACCGGGAAGATCTCGGTACATACTCCCTCCGAAAGAGGTGGACATGACAAAAAAAAGCAGAATCCGAGTGTCGGTGGGGCACGGAGAGACCGTTGAGGAAGCGCTCTCCCAGCTTCAAGCCGAGAACATCAAGGCATCTTTCTCAATCATTTTCGCTGACGCGATGAAGGATCAGGATGCTATCGCCCAGCGCATCCACCAAACCCTCGGGGGGACGACATGGGGTATGTCCAGCGCCGGCGAAATGAGTCACAAATCAAAAGACATTGTCACCGGTTCTGTGGCGATTATGTCTTTTGAAGCGCCGCAGCAGGCGATTAGTTTTGGTGCCGGTGCAAGCCCAATCGGCAGCGACGCCATCGCCGCCGGTGAATCCGCTACGACTGAGGCAATCAGCAATCTGAATTTCAGACCGGAGTACCTTTACCTGGGGATGCTGCGGCGCTCTGCTGTGGAGATGATAGCTGCAACTCCTTTCACGCTGCTGGTAGGCCACGACGGTCGTACCTTTTGCGAGGAGGATACCATCCGGGGCATCGCCAATATTGTTGGCCGTGGCGCAAGGGTGGTCGGCGGTTCTGCGGCGGATGCACTTTCGCGATTTGTGGAGCCACGCGTGTACCAGAACGGACGGGTACTTAAGGACGAGCTCGGTATTGTCGCAATCGCAACGTCTCTTAAAAATGGCACGGGGATGGCCAACTGCTTCTCCGCTGTGCTGGACAAGGGCGCATTCATCACTAAAGCCGAAGGACGCAAAGTTCTGTCGTTCGATAACCGACCTGCGGCAGAGGTATATTGCGAATTGGTGGGGGCAAAAACCATCGACGAGGCGAAAACGCAGTTTCTGCACCATCCACTGGGATTGCTGGACGCCACGAGTGGCTATTGGCAGGTGCGCTCTCCTGCCGATATTGGAAGCGACGGATCGATGTCGTTCTTCTCTGCCGTTCCACCTGGAATCGGTCTGACGCTGCTGAGGGGAGACGCCGACAGTCGGGTTGATTCGGTGCGAACCGCAGTGGAGCGGGCATGGGTTGATGCGGGGCGCCCCAAGCGGGTCGCAGCGGTGGTACTGTTCAATTGCGTTCTGTGTCATCTTCACGGCAAGGCGCTGTCGTGTTCCGCCATGGAGGTTCAGGCCGTTCAGGATTGTCTGGCCAGGCTGACCGGTGAAGCGCGAGAGGTACCGATGGTAGGATTATCGACTTTCGGAGAAACCGGCGCAACTATCACCGGTGCCCTTGGTCATCACAATCAAACTGTCACCGCCTGGTTGCTGGGTGACGAAATGTACCACGAGGTTACCCCCTCGAACTGAGTACAGCATCCCATAAATAACAAAGCAATTTCACTTATCCCCAATATCGATGGCTGCGTGAGGTATGCAAATCCCGTGTTGCAGAAACCGGTCTGTTTTTACCGCTACCGCGGGATTCAATCCCCACAACGCCGTCAAACTGCTTTGAACAGCGTCTAAACAGATGCCGCGATGTTGGGGAGTTGCTTTTTCAAGTTATAACGAATGCTGCCAATTTTCGCATCAGGGTCTGCCGTTACCGCCATGACAGCATCGTCTCCCAGCGTTGCTGTAATTATCATGCCCTTTGTACATTCAATCATGTTCAATTGCGGCTCTCCCACAGACAACTGGAGGGCCATCACTTCTGAGGAACTCACCCCGGCGGAAATGACCGCTGCCATCGCGTCCATGTCCACATTCCTCTCACGCGTCGCGCCTTCCACCAGAAAACCATCCCGGCTAACCACTACCGCGGCTATGATACCTTCGATTTTTATCAATTCATCCAACAGCTGTTTTAGCGTTGTCATTTGTTGAAATCCTTCCGTGCAAATAAATCAATTTGAGAATACATAATATTAACCTCGTTATCGGAAGATTCCAGGAGAATATAACAATGCCGCTGCAGAATTCGAACATTTTTTTGTCAGCCGATTAAAACTGATGTCAAAGTTGTCGCCGTTGTGTTCATGGTTTTGGATTTCGTGGCATAGAGGACTGATTGGCCGCATTCTCAAATTCTGATCTGCGCTACAGCAGTTGCCACAGACTTGTTTTTCGAACGGAAAATGTCGAGAGGACACAGCCACATCCTCCATCATCTGAGCCTTCTGATATATCTGCGTCAATATCGAAATCACTATCGGAATCGTGGGTGTCAGAATCTCCCGGGGCACCTGTATCGCTATCTATGGTCGCATTCATTTCAGTGTCGCTGTCACTGTCACTATCGGTACCCATGTCGGCATGAGTGTCCATGTCGGTGGCCGTATCGGTATCGGCGTTGGTATCCGTGTCGGTGTCACTGTCACCATCTGCATCGCTGTCTGTACCCGTGTCAGCATGGGTGTCCATGTCGGTAGCCGTGTCGGTATCCGTGTCAGCATCGGCATCGGCGTAGGTATCGGTGGCAGTGTCCGTGGCTGTGTCCACACTGATTCCGGTATCTGTGTCTGTCAATGTTTCTGTATCCACTTCTATGGCGGTATCGGTTTCAGTACTTGTATCTGACATTGTGTCCGTATTTGTATCTGTATCATCGGGGCGCATCATGCACGCGCCGACATTGTCGACGTCTGTCCACAGTGGCTTGGCGCAATATTCATCGGTGTCGCAGTGGGTATCTTCAATACAAAAGGCATGACAGGTTTCATCGGGCAGACAAAGGGCACCGTCATCACACGGAAGTGTATCTGAGAGGGTAGCGTCGCATGATGTTCCAATATCCAATTGATCCGACGGAAAACATGCAAAGTCTCCACTTGCTGTGGCATAGCATGCAAATCCCGGAGCACAATCCCCTCCGGTAATTGTGCACGGCGGCGCAAGGTCTACACAAGTATCCAATTCGAGTTCGCAATACGTCTGTAAGCATTCTAAAAATTCCATCCCGTCCGGGGCCGGATTGCAATTGCTTAGGCTACATTGATTTAATGCATTGTAGTTTTCTCTCGCGATTTCGCTCCCTGCCACATAACATGCATCTACACATTCCTGGTCCGCACACACGGCAATACAATCATACAAATCCATACAATTTGTTTTTTCACAAACCGTGTTGTCGCAAGAGCCGTCAGTGTTGCATGCGGCGTCACAAGAACAGCTTTGGGCGGTGATGTTGCAATCGGGAACCGAACCGATCACGGTGTCAATCCAGCTGCTGTATGTATCCAGCCTCGTTGAAACCACGGCCGCAGGTACTGAATTTGTTTGAGCGAACATTACGCCCGCCACAGAACCATTCACGATGGCGCCACTGCCCGAATCGGCATCAAAAAATGGCGCCCCCTCATTCTCACTTGAGAACCAGGCCACCTCGGTGCTGCCGATGGTCGTGATGAATGACCGTTTTATTCCCAGAGAGGTGGCATCTTCATCAACGGATCCATAGCCGTAATAGGTGACGCTGCTTCCCACTGCCGCACTCAAATTCCCGGTGTAGACAGGCAGGGCGGGAACGTCGGTGATTCCAGCTTCACTGGGAGACAACGCCAGATGAAGCAGTGCAACATTATTTTCTGTGGCATTGGCGGAATCCCAGCCGGGATGAAGTTTGATGCGATCAATTTGCAGAATGTCGACATCTGCAAAGAAGGTATGATTCTCAGTGATACTTGCATCTTGTCCGACCACAAAATAGGTCAAGCGAGGTGTGCTTTCTAAAGAATTGTTTTCAACGCAACTTGCTGTCGTGACTACCCAGTGTTCATCGATAAGGGTTCCGGTACATATTGCGCCCATGTACCCGGTTCCCGCTATCGCTTTCACAATAGCGCCGACTGCACGAGGATCAGAAGAAATGGTACCGTTTGCGATTGCTTTTGCATCGGGCATAACTGTGGTTTCCAAAATCTCTTGTTGTTGCGTACAAGCTGCGACGAACACCAATACCACAGCCCATCCTATCGCATTTTTATAAATCATTTTAACGTTGGTCCTTTTCATATCGTCTCCTCATATTAAATATGTTATTTGTTCTAAATTACATGAATAGAATTATTTTTCATAGCATTATTTTGGAACTCGATTGATTCCAGATCTGCCAAAAACGTTTTTTTTTGCAATTGTTTGGAAGAAGATGTCAAGGGAGGCCAATGAATCTACAGGGGGATCGCGATGTCGTCCAATATATTTTCGCTGATCTTTTAGAGATTCAATGAAAATAACGAACACGCATGAACCGCTGTACTGCTCAAGGAAACGACGAGCTTATAGGTGAATGCCGCACTTATAACTGTGCGTATCGCGATTATTAGAACATGTCCAGAGAACGTCCGACCTCGTTATCCCATACTATCGACCCGTTATTGGTAGTGCCGCTGCTTTTTTTGGAGGTCACAGTTGCCCCGCTGACGAATGGTGCTAGCATTTGAGAACAGGCACATTTTGAAAAGGCAGAGAAATGCACCTTGCGTTGTCGCAAGAGCAAAATCTGTTTATGTCTTGAGCTGGAATCGCGAAACGACAAGGGGGAGTCGCATGAAGATTTCGCTGCTGAGTCCGCCGCTAATGGATTTTCAGGACGGTCGGCTGATGCCCATTTCCATGGATGCCGTCCGTACCTGCCCGCCATACGGCGTGTACCTGCTGGCAGCTGTGTTGAGACAACAGGGGCACGACGTTCAAATCGTGGACCTGATTTCCCAGGGGTCCAGAGACCTGAGCAATCACTGGCGGCATCTGGCTACAAGCCATCTCATCGGCATTGGTATCAGCTCGCTGTCCTGGCCCACGGCCAAAGAGCTGGTGTCCGAGATTCGTGCTGTACTGCCACAAACCCCCATTGTCCTTGGCGGTATCCACGCCACTATGTTTGACAGCTGGCTGCTCTCCAGCGTAGATGCCACGTTCGTCATTCGCGGAGAGGCAGAGGTGGCGCTGCCTCAGCTGTGTGCTGTGCTGGAAGCGGGGGCAGATATTCGCAGGGTGCCCAATCTGACATATCGAAGCCTGGCGGGGAACATTGTGCGCAATCCCATTGGCCCCGTACTCGACGAATCGGCTCTGGCGCGACTGCCCATTCCGGAATACGCGTCATTGCCGCAGGGGGTATACACCGGCCTGGCCATTGAGTCCTCAAGGGGGTGTCCGTTTGACTGCTCCTTCTGCAGCACCGTTCACCGAAAGAGCTGGCGCGGCATGTCCCCGGAGGCATTTGCCGACCGTGTGGCACAGGTGCTTCCCTATACTTTCTATACTCAAAAAGGACTTCTTCAAATTATCGACGACGAATTTACCCTGCGCACGGAACGCTGCATCGAAATTTGCAATATATTTGAGCGCCGTGGCATGTCGCCCAAAATTGTATTTGACGCCCGTGCCAATGACCTGAACAAAGAACCATTTGTTGCCGCGGTGCAGCCATTTGCTCACCAGTTTCTAGTGGGTGCGGAGTGTGGATACGACGCTGGGCTAAAAAAAGTGGGCAAGGGGTCTACAATCGCCCGCCTCGAAAAAGCAGCCGAGCTATTGAATAAATATCAGCTGGCCGAGAGGGCCGATTTCTCATTTATTATCGGATTGCCGTGGGAAACAAAGAGCGAGGTGCTTCAGACGGTGCATTTCGCGTTCCATCTGTACAGCACCTATGGGGTGCGCGCTCTGCTGCAGTGGTATTGCCAGATTCCTGGCTCCCGACTCTGGGAGGAACAGCGCCAAAAAGAAGTGCTTCATGAAGCCATGTATGACGACTACGGTTTTTTCAGAAACCATTATCTGTTTCGCACTGGTATTTCCCTGCTGCCGTCAGAGGTTCGAGAGGTGCACAACACCATCACCTCTTTGCAGAGCCTCAGTGGGAAAAACAGAGAAGGCATGGATATGTTTCAGACATCGTCGCCAATACCGGTGCTGCAGTTCTTCCCTGGAACCGAAGCGCCGTTTTCTGCGTCAGGGCTTGCTGGTCTCAGAGAGGCAGCCTGCTCTGAATCAACCCCGTCACATAAGGAGACGCGACAATGACAGAGCCAAAAAAAATCACAGCTTTTGTAGGACAACCGGTTCAGATTACCCTGCAGTCCATGGCAGGGTCCACCGGTTATTCGTGGTATCTTACAACCCTCGATGGGGGACTGGCGTTATCCTGTACCACCACCGCCCCCACCGGTCCTGGTATCGCACCGGTGAATCAGACGTTCGACCTGCTGGCAATTAAAGACGGTACCTACAAAGTAGTCTTTGAACTTATGGCCCCATGGCGTCCAGGAGAATCCGGGGATACGGCGGTGTATGAAATTGAAATCAGCCAAACACTGAAATCCGCAGCGGACGAAATTTCCAGAGCAATGGACGGCAGGGCGTTTACCAATGCCCAGGCGGTCAATGTAGGTGATGCCGCCAATGCGTCGGCGGTTCTTAAATACGCCGTACCCATGAGCTACGGCAATGCGGGCACCGCGCCACCACAGGTTATCTACGCAGCTCCCATGGTACAGGCCGCGTCATTAAACGCCATGACGCCTCAAGTGGTCTACGCTGCGCCAATGGCCCAGTCGTCACCGGTCGCCGCTATGACCTGTCCACTGGTAGTCTATGCTGCGCCCATGGCCCAGGCATCCACTATGGCAGCGCAACCTGGACAACTGGGATTTGCCGACCCCGCAACGATGGCCGCGCAGGCCAATATGATTGCCGCACAAAATCTGGCTGCAGCGCCCATAACGGTGTTGTACGCCGCACCGATGACTCAGGCAGCCGGGTTGAACACCGCGCCCATTACCGTATTGTACGCGGCACCGATGACTCAGGCAGCCTGTTTGAACACCGCGCCCATTACCGTATTGTACGCTGCGCCGATTACCGCCGGCGCGCAGCCGCTGTATGCCGCGCCAATGGTTGTCCGTTATGCCGCACCGTCAGCAATGGGTGGCGCAACGATGATTCAACCGTACGCCGCACCGTTTACATCCAACGGCTGCTGCTGATAACAATCAATCGCAAATTTTGCCGCAGACCTCCACAAACAAACGGGGGTCTGCGGACATTTTTTCTCAAGAAGGATACAACTATGGACTACACACCACTCACTGCAGTCTGGGAAATTACCATGGGATGCAATATGCGCTGCAACCATTGCGGGTCTTCATGTAAGGATGCCCTGGCCGACGAGCTGACCACGGAGGAAGCCCTCAGGGTATGTGACGATATGGCGGCGCTGGGAATGCGCTGGATTACGTTGTCCGGCGGCGAGCCGCTCACCCGCAAAGATTGGCCACAACTGGCGGGCAGGCTTTTTCGCAACGGTATCATCCCCAATATCATCACCAATGGATGGCTGGTAGATGACGATATGGTCAAAACCGCAGCAGCAAACGGAGTTGAAACCATCTCCATCAGCCTGGATGGAGTAAAGGACACCCACGATAAAATTCGCAAGAAAGGGTCCTTCGACCGGGTCATCTCCGCGTTTCAGGTCTTGCGTCGTCACAAACATACCAGTGCGGCCAACACCACTGTGACCAAGGAGAATATTCACCAGCTCGACGCTATTAAAGAAATACTCATTTCCAATGAGGTCGATTTGTGGCAATTGCAGATTGGATTACCCATGGGCAACATGGCAAACCATCGCGATCTGGTCATTGACAAACAGGCAGTGGATGATCTGCTGGATTACGCATATCAGACCACTCTGGAGGGCAAAATTAAAGTGTTCCCGGCCGATTGTCTCGGCTACTTTACCGGCAACGAATCCATTGTGCGTCAAATCAGCATTGGTACTCAGATGCCGGTTTACTGGCAGGGGTGCAACGCGGGTAAACGAAGCTTTGGTCTGCTGCACAACGGCGATGTGCTGGGATGCACCTCCATTCGCGATGAGTCGATGATCGAGGGAAACATTCGCAAGCGCTCTCTGATTGACATATGGAATGACAACAGCACATTCAGCTGGTCCAGAAACATGAAAAAGACTGATCTGGGCGGAGACTGCGCCACCTGTACATACGGAGACGTGTGTCTGGGCGGCTGTCCCAATACCCGCCTGACACTCAACGGAACGCTGTACTCAGAAAATGTCTATTGCTCCTACCATCTGGCTCTGGAAAAAACCCGGGAGAATCTCCAAAAGTTCACTGACATAAAAACCCTGACTGATGTGGCCTGGAGCTATGTGCAAAATCAAAAGTGGCAACTGGCGGAACTGACCCTTCAGCGTATTCTGGACCTCTCAGCCGACAATGCCGATGCGCTGGCATTGCTGGGATTCGTTTCATTCTCCCTGGGAAATTTTGAGGCAGCGAAAGACGCCAATGAACAAATTCTGCGCCGGTCTCCCAACGATGCCTACGCCTTAAAGGGACTGGGAGTGACACTACACAGACTGAACCGCTCCAGTGACGGCATTGAGTACCTGAAAAAAGCCGTTCAGGTGTCGGATGCCACCAATATGGACGCCTATTACGATCTGTCGGTGGTTCTCAACGACGTGGGCCGGAAACAGGACGCGCTCAACGTGCTGCTGCAGGGAGAACAGAAACAGCCCGGGTTTCTCGCCGCTGCAGCGCCCCTCTATAACCAGCTTCGCTCGGGGGTTTGACCCCCGGTGAGAACGGGAAACCCAGGGAGCTATAAACCATAAACGCTCACAATACTCGCCTGTATCGCCTCATCCGTCTGATCAGTGGTTTCTCCCGCCATCACCGCACCTTCGGAGAAACCGCCAGAACCATTCGTATCCCCGGCACCACCTTCGCCAAGGGCAAGCCCGCCTTCCTGTTGGAGGGGCGAATATCCACCTTCCGGCAGGGTTGGAAGATCAATGTGAACTGCAAGGGAGCCTTCCTTCGAGTTTCCGGCTTTCACTTGCCAATGCGCGGTGCCATCATGTTTAAACAATGCCGTAATAATGTCGTAGGGCACTGACGGATTCGGATTTTCTCCAGTGGCGGTGCAATTGGGGCAAGCCGCACCGGAATCACATTTTGCCACATTTCCCGCATACACACCGGTTTCCCAGTCTACCATTGGCCACGGTCCCGTGCCTTCTCCTTTTGACCACAGAGTCATCGTTGAAACAGTCAATGCACTCAAGGTACCAGGGCCAGTGTAGTGAATCAGATTACCCGTATTACCGTAGTTGAAACAACAGTTGTCATTCAAATACTTCGCATGAAAGATGGCATAGGTGGTCTGAGGCTTCGCACCAAGCGGCATATTTGTTGTTTTATCTCTGTTCCTCAGACATTGCGACCGTTCCTTCCATGAACTCTCCGGGGGGTAACCATGCTCCAGGGCAATGGGGAATTTCTTGCCGTCTGACGACTCCCAGTACTCAATGTCCATCAAATCGCAGGATTTCGGTGTTCCCGGCATATTCCAATCGACATCCCCACGCCACATGTCATTTTTATTTTCAGTCTGATCGTACAGCGTGGTCAGTTTACAGGATGTCCCCGCACAAAACGATTCAAGGGCATCAAGATCTACAAGCCCACCGGGAGACACCACACCAATATCCTGCTCCTGATTGTCCGATACCCGTAGCGCTGTGAACAGCGGCCCGTCGTAGGATCCAAACAACGCACGTGTCAGGGCATGTGCTGCAACAAATGGTGTACCTGCAGCTGCCGCTATATCCCCGGGAAGCAACTGTCCCGATTGAGTGTCGCTCCCGGTATCGGAATCCGTGTCGATATCCGTATCCGTATCGGAATCGGAATCTGTATCCGTATCCGTATCGGAATCAGAATCAGAATCACTATCAGTATCCGTATCGGAATCATTATCTGTATCCGTGTCCGTGTCCGTATCTGTATCTGTATCTGTATCTGTATCTGTATCCGTGTCCGTATCTGTATCCGTGTCTGTATCCGTGTCCGTATCTGTATCCGTGTCCGTATCTGTATCCGTATCGGAATCAGAATCAGAATCACTATCCGTATCACTTTCGCTGCCAGATTCGGTACCGCTATCGGTGTTCTCTGTTTTGCAACCCGCTGCATTAATCACTATCGCCGCAAAAAGGGATATTATAAAAAGAATCCTGAATACGTTCATTCCCAATCTCCTTTCAATATTTTTGCCCATATCCAGCGGCAACAATATTTGCCTGCACCGCGGTATCAATTTCATCTGTTGGTGGATGTATTTGCATCAGCATTTTACGACTCAGTGTCCTGAGTACATCCAATCGAGAAAGCCATCAGCACAAAAAAACCTGCAAACAGAATGTGAACCCCAGACGCCTGGCGAATAACACATCCTCATGTCAAAATCACCACCCTTCCAAGTACAAGTCGACCGAACATCTGATAGAGCACCATGTTTAAAAAAAGAGGGCGGATTCCTTCACCAAAAAAAGCCATTTCGCTTCCACCGTCCATCCAGCATAATTGCCATTTTTCGGCGCGATCTATATTCGCATCTACTGAAGTGAAATGTAGGAGTTTATCTATTGATAATTATTGTACCCCCAATAAAATGACCCCAATAAAATGACTCCCAGTCATTTTGTTCAGGACCCCCAGTCATTTTGTTCAGGGTATTGGCACCGGGTTTATATCTTTTAAATTCAGTTTGCGTCGTAGTTACAGCACTGCAGTTTCACGCCATTGAGAGAGGTGTCATCGCCGCCACCCCGTTTGGATTCCACCCGGGTCTGCATACCGCAAACCACCTGGTGGGCCGGACATTCCCGCATGGGCTGCCATGTTCCCCATTTGCCCTGATACGTCGGATGAGTCATGGAATCGCTGCACTTCACCTGAAATCCATTGGCTGCGGTGTCGTCTCCGTCCCCTCTGGCTCCTTCGTACTTGAGTTGCGCTTCCCGGATAAAATCGCCCTGGATGTCACATTCGTGTGCAAACGGTTTCCAATCACCCCAGTGACCAGGATGCGATACCACCAGGTTGCCATTCTGTCCGTTGGGATCCGTACACCACAGGGCAATGCTGTTGAGGGCGGTATCGTCTCCGTCGCCGCGACTGTCCTCAAGCCGTACCGCAAAGTTGCGCGCATAGGTTCCCCGCCGGCATTTGTCCATTGGATACCAGCTTCCCCAGTTGCCTTCGTATACCGTGATCACCCCTCCCTCATCGCCGCGCTGTGAGGTAACAGCCTGGTGAGCGGCAACCGCAGCAACCATATTGGACGGCGGAAGTTCTTCCCGATACGACGTCACGCATTGGGGATCTCCGGGCTCACATCCCGAAATAAACTGACGGTATTCCTGCACGGTTCCCGGATGATGGGAGAAAGTGAAATCTCCCAGCGACACTGCCAGCACATCGATGTCGTAAGGACCGAACACCGTGTTCCAGCTCCAGTATACAACCTCCACCCCAATCTCCACGCCCAGCGTGGGCGTTACTACAATCTCGGTCTGGTATTGGGGAGCGTTGACCACCGCGCCCCAGGGGGCCGTGGGATTGTTTCCAAAGCGCCGCGAAACCACAACCGGCGAAGACCAGCTATGACGCGACACCGGAACGCTCGTATTTCCCTGCAGCGTTGCGGTTTGTTCAAAAGGCGAAACCGGAAGCGTTATACGGCCTCCGCTGGCGGTAACCCGAATTCCGGGATTCAGCGCCGCCCAACCAGAAACGCCCAGCGCACCGGCCTGCAGCGCCAGCCCCACATTTTTTCCCCGCAGGGTAACTTCCGCCAGAGTTGCCTCCGCACTGTTGCCAATGGGGGTGGTAAAATCCCGGCTGAAGTCAACCTTCTTTCCAAAGCTCTTACTGAAATTGGGCCCGGGAATCGACGCATAGAGCTTTGCATTGGCAGTGACCACAAACACAAATTCTTTGGCATCAAACATCAAATCCGCCGGCATTCCCGCCGATTGATAGAAGGCGGCATCCCCATCAACACCAGTCCCCTTGAACACCAAATCCGCTCTGCTGGCGCAATGAATGGCCGCCGACTGACGGGTCACGCCACTGCAGAGGGATGTGGCCGGATAGGACACCTCGCCATTTATATCCCGCACGTGAGAAATGGTGGAACGCGCATCCACGCGAACAGGAAATCTCAGGCCGACCCCAATTAAAACTTCGTAGGAAAAACGCGCATAATAGCGATCGGTAAACCAGGTGGACCCGGCAAAGGTAACCTCGTAGCTGTCTTCGATTCCTTTGGTCCATGTGGTGCCGTCAATGAAATCCATGGTGGAGTCCTGTACCCTATCAAATTCCAGCCGGGTATTATTCACCGAAGCAGACTGTTGTCCCGGAACATTTCCCGCGACAACAGCGCTGTCCACAGCAGTCGGAAGCAGTTCCGCATCTGCTACAAAGGGCACTTCGGATTCATGAACAATGGACTTTTCCTCATCGGCGTTGTTGAGTAAAAATTCGATAAGCGCCTCATCGTCCATCTCCACGACATCATCAAGGCGCTGCAGCACCTTCTTCTCCATGGAACTTTTAAATCTGCCAGGCGCCTTTTTTCCACTGCGCAGCTTCTGGCGAATATCGTCCAGATCCCGGGTGAGCTTGTTGGACGCCTTCTGGCCTCTCGCCGTATTTTTCCGAAAACAAATCGACACATCGTTCGAGCCTCCGTCCGGAATGGCACAGGGATTGTCGGTTTTCAGTTTCAGGGTTCGCCGAACGATGAGTCGGTCGCCTTTGGCCTCCACTTCCTCGCGATAATCCGGCGCGGCCTTCAGATAACGCCGCTCAAAATCCTTCGTTAAAAACCGCTGAAACTTCGGGATAGTCTTAAAACTGCTCCCTTTCACATAATCCCCAACGCGCATCTGCAGCCCCGGTTTCACCTGAACCACTTTGTCTTTCAGTTTCGAGAAATCCGGATTCACTTCCTTAAAGGTCAGCTTTTGGGGAATCTGTTTATCAGGTGTCTGGGCATGCTTATTTTCCTCGGTGGTGCCGCGTACGGTTTTCGGAGCAATTCGAGGGGTGACCCTTTTTGTTTGCGCCACACTGCAAACAGAAATCAGCATCGTCATCAACAATACCAACGGCGCGGTAAGATAAGGGTTTCGGGGAACAGCATTGGCATTCATACGTGTTTTCTCCTGTTGAAATATTAACTATCGGATCATGCATTGCGGTCTTCGACGAAATACATCCAAGCCCCATTGAATACGTTTTAAGAAAATCTATATTCACACCATTTATGTTTAGCACGCCTACATCAATATCAAAATAGTTCAGTTACAAAAGAAAAATAGTCACCTTGAAAGGGATGGCCCAGCTACGCCTGAATCCATTTGTTTTCTGGGGTATCCATCATTTTTACACCTTCTCCCGCCAGCTATTCTCGCCGTTTTCACGACAGCGAGCTCTTTTTTTAGGACTTGACAGCGCTAAATTTTCCTTTTAAATTTTCTGGAATATCACATTTGTATGGAAACCCTCCCATTCTCAGAAAAGGAGCAATAAACGGAAGCACTGCTATACCCAATGTGATGTTCAGCAATAAAATACGCCGTCAACTAACAAAGGAGTAAGAAAATGAAAAAACCAGAGACAAAATTAAATACGGTAAAAATTCCAATTGATATTTTTAAAGAATTCTCTGCATCTGGCCGTAAATCAATGGAACTCTTCCCCTGGGGAATTATTTTAGACGAATTAAGAATCGAAGACAGCGCAATCCAGAAATTGCAGAAACAAGGGTTTAAGGTTGCACTCATCCACGAAAGTCACTTGCAATAATTGGCATCGAAACCATTCAATTTTGAGAATGCCCTTCGCTTGTTTTCGGAGGACATGCTCGAATATTGTCCAGAGAATAGTGATACTGCCCCTTGAGTTCTGTCCAGCATCGACAAAAACGCGGACCGATTGACACCGGAGAAATCAAATTAGCAAGAAACACCAACAGCAAGAATCATGCGAAGAAACCGAAGTGATTGGGCCATCATTTAATAATCCCACCTTCCTGAGCAACATCGGACTCATTATTACTTATCAATGTCAAGTCAGGTGTAATCATTGTGTTGTACAAGCTGGTCCCGATCGCAAAGAATCGCTAAACCTGAACGATGCATCCAGGTGGATCAAGGAACTCGCAGCCTTTGATCAAGGAAAAGTAAAAACAATCGCTCTATCCGGCGGAGAGCCTTTCGTTGACATTAATCGACTGATCGATGTTTCTGCGATATGTGAGAACCATGAACTGGGGCTCACTGCCGTTACAAATGCATTTTGGGCAGATTCGAAAAAGGTTGCAAAGGAAACACTTCAAAAGATTTCAGCTTTAAAAACGCTGGCCATCAGCGCGGACGCATATCACCAGAAGGCTATTCCCATTTCAAGAGTAAACAATGTCGTCGAAGCCGCCGAGCACCATGGCATTCCGTATTATATAGGAATGTTCACTGAGAGCATTGAAGACCCGGCATATAAATCAGTATTGAATAAACTGAAAAATTTCGTCTCCGAAGAAGTAATATTCACGGGCATCACGTATCCAGTAGGAAGGGCCCTCGATAAAGTCGATATTGAAAAATACGCCACAAATTCTCAGCCCTCGCAACTGGCGTGCTCATTGAGCGCAGCGCCTATCATATCGCCGTCAGGAGATGTATTTGCGTGCATTGGTCCCATCACTCGTCTCGGAAATGATCACCCCCTGTATCTCGGTTCGTTGAAAAACGATACACTCAGCAATATTCTCAGTCGAGCTGAACAAAATGTTATCCTTCATGCATTAAGAGTGTGGGGACCGCGCATCTTTGTAGACCTTGCGACAGAGAATGGTCTGCAAAATCATCTGCCATCCAGATATATAACAGGAAGCATATGTGATGTATGTTACAATCTCATGAGCAAACCTCAAATCGTGACATGTATGCTGGAAGCCGCTAAAAATGTTGACTTTATTCGAAGAGTTGCTTGCGGACGATACTACTATTTTCATGAATCTGCGATGCTGGATCGGCGACCGGATTAAATCCTTGCTGCAATCGCGGAAACCCGGCATCTTTAAGCTTTCGTCCTCAGTCCCCCGGTCGATGTAGCGATGGCTACACCTCGTCGGGCCTTGCGGGCGCGCATTAAACCTGGCTGAATAATGCTTCAACAGGGTGAATCACAACACTGGAGAGGAACGAATAGACTTTTGTTTTTTTGCTCCATACAGTAATTGTTTTTCATATTCCAAACAGGCTCTCCAGGTGACAAAAGAACAGGAGTTTAAAATGACCCAGGCAATCCGTAATTTGTGTATTCCCATCATGTGTATTCCTCTGCTGCTGGTGGCATGTGACGACAGCACGGAACTCACAACCGAACAGGACGCCACCGATGGCCAGCTTTCTGCCGACCGGGATCCGGTGCTACCCGAACTTTCCGACGAGTCTCAAGATACCGAACCCACAGATCACAGCCTTCCCGGAAACAGAATATTGCCGCTGGATGAAATGACCAGTGTGGCATCGGTGAGCGAGGATTCGAATGATGCAGCGTCCTCTCTTCAAGTTCAAAAAGCATTTTTTCCCGACGCCGCCCGCCGACTGGTTGTGGTCCTTTGCGACGGATTTGCGGACAACGGATATATCCGATATTTATGGAACACGGCTTATGGATACGCGCTGCAACGCGGATTTGTACAAGAGTTGAAGGGCAGCTACATGGAACACGGAAACGACTATGATGACGTAAAGAGTGAAATCCGAAGGCTGGTAAGCGCCTATGCAGCAGAGGGAATTCCACAAAGTCAGCTGACCCTGCTGGTTATCGGCAAAAGTCTGGGCGCTGCCAAAAACTTTGAACTGATGTATCACAATTACAACGACAGCCATAACGGATACTTTAAAAATTTCTACAAGGTGGGCTGGGTACTCATCGATCCCCACGAGCCAGTAGCCCCTGGAGATCGGGGACGATGCAACCGGTGGTACGACCATGTGTATTTCGACTGCAACAAGGCGTACAATGACGACATCATGAACGACTACAATGACTACTACAATCTCGCCATGTTCTCCCGCTGGAAATACTGGATCAGCCGCGGACAACTTCGAGTGAATTCCACTTTCCAGCGAAGAGACAGCACGAAGGGATACCCGATGTGCGGCGGAAGCCCTGCCGGAAACAGTCCATCAAGCTGGTACACCTGCGCCCTCTGGAAACAGACTGCAATGAATCACGACCAAATTGACTTGAGCTGCGGTTCCGCACGACTGATATACAAAACCCTCAAATGGACAACCGAAAACAAAACCAACTGGACTCCGCACTCATCGACTTCAACAATGTACGCCACAGTCAGCGGCACCATGCTGCACTGGGACGCAAACTGCAACTACAACTGACCCGCGTTTTTTTTTACGTTCAAACCCAACAGCTCAAATACAGAACAAAGTGACAGTTGCCAAAAATCCGAAACACGTGATTTGTTCCGGGGCGTGATGTCTGAGATACCTGAGCTCCATGCAATGCAGGCGACTTGTATAAACCAACCCGAATACAGCTGCCATCCCCTGCCCCGTCGCCGGTGTACCCCAAACCGCCATATGCCGCATTGAGGTGTTGTACCATTCTGGTATACCATGGCGTGGGTTCATTCTCATCTGATGGCGGTCACCGGCACGCGCTTCTCAGCCCATCGGGGCACGGAGGCGCCTGCAGCAGTGCGGTCTCCGGGGTTCCCCAGTATTCCGACTGCCCTCTGTTATTGATGCTCGGGGATGCTGGCACAACCGTTGCTTTGTGACTGGCAAATGACGCGATTGAAACAGATGGGGAGAAACATGAAATTCTGGTTTGATCGGTGACCAAGAGCGTCGTATCTGTGGTGGTGGTCAACGCCGATCCCCAGTATCGGAATCACGGCGGTGGTTCGTGAAGACTGGAACGCGCCAACCTGAATCTGGTGGCTGATTTCATCGCCTCCTTCCCCGCTGGATGACTTGTGCTGGCGCGCCCGGCATTTCTCACAAAAAAAATGCACCGTATGCGATAAAGGTCGGAGCTGAATCAGTCGGCGCTCATATCGGCGTCGAACCGCTCGCCGTCGAAGGGCACAACAATGATCTTGCTGCCGTGGTTGGAGTTCGCCGAAATGTCGTTCCTGTCCACATCGCTCACCGCAAAGGTCATGTGGGTAGCGAAGTTGAATCGACTGGCCGGCGTGCTTACATTCTTTGGGTCACTTAATCGTTTCAACTGGAAGGGTGTCTTGAAATGAAATATTTGTTGAATGTCAGTTTATGGATTTTTCTTCTCGCGTGGGGCATGGCGGCCTGTGATGAAGGCGGGGAAGGAGATAGCGCCACAATGGACAGCGACGCGGATGCGGACGCGGACAGTGACGCGGATGCGGACACGGACAGCGATACCGGCATGTTGATGCCCCCCGAACTCGCCGCCAACTGGACGGGGACAATCACCGGCGATCCACCTCACTTCTCCACTACCGGTACCTTTGCGATGACTATTGTTTTTGTGGAGACGGGCGTCGGGTATGAAGGCACATTATCCTGCACGGATCCGGGGTTTTCAGATGATGTGGTATCGAATGTCGCGGTCACTGGAAACAGCATCAGTTTTGCGGTGCTTCAACCCTACTACTACGATGCGACAGTGCTGTTCACCGGTGAAATTGACAGCGCGGGAATGATGACGGGGACCTGGAGCCACAACGGTATTCACAGCGGCACCTGGACGGCCTCCCCTGAAAACTGAATGGCTTTTCCTGCGGAAGTCAACGCCCGATTGCCGGGCGATTTGGCCAGAATGGCTGGTTTTGGCGCCAGGATAAATTTCCTGATACCGAAAAAAATGGTTCATATCCCCAACTCTTCGGCCTGTTTGCGATACCAGCTGTACTTTTTTCTGCAGTCGTTGCAGCGCATCCTTACAAAACCATGCGCCAGCACACCGCACTTCAGAAAATCCCGTCACCTCTCACTCTCTCAACCATTTTGTTTGTACCAGAGCGGCGATCGGTTTGGTTCCGCCAGCGAAATCGCGGGAATACGAGCAGCTTTGCTGCGCGCCCGCAAGGCCCGACCGAGGTGTAGCCATAGCTACATCGACCGAGGGACTGAGGACGAAAGCGCAAAGATGCCGAATTACTGCGATTGCAGCAAGGAGTCAAACCGGTCGCCGCTCTAGTCAGTATTGTTTTCCAGCCCAGGAACTATTGCATTTATTTTACAGTGGTGACTCGGCTCTGAATCATTTTCAGAACGCCGCTGATGCCCACATACAGCGCCAGCCCCAGAAGAACCAGAGCGGTAATGGAAAGGGTCGTGTCCGTACTCATAAAACCGATGAACTGCCAGATGAGGGCGCCACAGGTGGTGGCCAGCATGAACAGGGCAGGAACCAGAGTGTAAACGACTGGGCGATTTACCCGCATCAGATATACTGAAACCACAATCATCGCCAATGATGCCACCAGTTGATTGGATGCCCCGAACATTTTCCATAGTGTAGCCACGTTGCCGGTAAGAGCGAGTGCCAGTGCGGCGCCGCAAACCAGGAGTGTGGAGAGGAATCGGTTTTTCAGGAGTGGCAATAGAGGCTCCGTCAGTTCCGCAGTAATGAAGCGTGCAAGCCGCACCGATGTATCCAGCGTGGTGAGGACAAATGCGTTGATCATCACCACACCAAAGACAAAACCGAATCTTCCCAGAAAGCCGTCGGTGAAGACCGCAAAACCGCGAGCAAAAGCGCCGATGGGATTGGCGGCAATCTGAGTGGTTACCTGTCCCAAAGACGCATCGGTCCCCGTCCACGTGATGCCGGCTGCGACCGCCAGGAGCGCCAGTACCGCCAGCGCGCCTTCAGTAATCATGGCGCCGAAAACAACCGGACGTCCATGGCTCTCTTTATCGAGCTGCTTGGATGTGGTGCCAGAAGAAACCAGAGAGTGAAAACCGGACACGGCGCCACAGGCCACCAGAATGAACAGCATGGGCCACACTGGTCCCTGTGCACCGGTTTCAGTAATGAACATGGGGGAGGTGATGGGTTGGTGAACGATGAACAGTCCCACAATGCCCGCAATCATTCCGAATGCCAGAATCCAATAACCGATGTAGTCGCGCGGTTGGAGCAGCAACCATACAGGCAGTATGGCGGCCACCGCACCGTAGAGCATCAGGATAAGAATCCATGTGGTTGATGCGGCAGTCTCACTGAGGGTCAAAAGTATCAGGGGATGTGTTTCCTTTAAAGATTCCATCGCGGTTTCGCCCGGATGATGGAGTAATATTGGGTATTCCATTCCGAGTCCAAACAGCCCGACGAGCCCGGCCAGTGCAATGAGCGTGGCGGGCAGCAATGGCAATCTGACTTTATTGGTCAGCCACCCGAAACCCATGGCCAGTGGAATCATACCGAATGCCGGGATGACGACACGCGCATCACTCATCAGTGTTTTCTTTGCTGCAATGAGGAACACCGCAATGATGAAAATCAACGTAATCCACACAAACACCATAAACAGGGTCCGGGCGGATTTGCCAATGACGCTTCCGGTGATGAATGGGACAGTTGCGCCGTCGTGACGGAGTGACAGCATCAGCGTGGTGTAGTCGTGCACGGCACCGATAAGAACTACGCCCAAAAGTATCCATATAAGAGAAAAACCCCAGCCAAAATACGCCACGGCCATGGCGGGACCGATGATTGGGCCTGCACCGGCAATGGACGCGAAGTGATGGCCGAAGAGCACAATGGGTTTGGCCGGTACAAAATCCACGCCGTCCCGTTTCCGGTGTGCGGGAGTTGGTGTCCTGTCGTTTATCGGAAACAGCTTGTTTTCAATGAACCGCCCATATACGAAATAGGCCCCTGCCAGCCATATAAATGATGCGAGCCCTATCCATGCGCTGTTCATTTCCATCTGTCACCCCCGGTTCACGGAAATCGCACCTGAATTCCGATACCAAAGTTGATGTCGAAGCGAAACTCCGAGATAAAGGATATATTGGGCGCGACCTGACCATAGGCGCCAAACCATCTTACAATATCAAACTGAAGCAGAATGGGAATGTGAATCACAAGGTCGCCTCGCTCTTCTGAACCCGAGGGACGGGTTGAAAAATCAATCAACGGAATCACCCCGAAGCCCATTTTAATCAGACTGTTTGCTGGCTTATATACTTTAAATCCCATTCCAATGCGGCGGGGCTGCGGACTTCCGAGAGTGGCTGATTCCACACCCTGACGATACATCACCACCAGTTCGAGACCGGGGCGAACTCCGAATCCGCCCAGAAAATCCACATACCAGGTGGAGCGTCCAGTGCAGACCGGTTCCGCTTCTCCCATTCGACCGTCATCCGGATACCCGCAGGCTTTGGCCGGATTATTTTTGTCGTATGGCGCCACCATGTACCAGCCACTGCCGGTGGTGACGTTCAAGACCCCCTGGAAATGATGGTCCCGTTGCAATTTGTCGCGCTCGCCTTCGGCATGGGCTGCAGTTGATACAATAAGAGAAAGAGTAATAGTGCATGCAGTTACTGTGAAAATTGAAAGCTTCATTTTCGTTCTCCATAATGGGCAAGTCAGGTGGGCAATTGCAAAGCCGATTGGTTTCAAAAACAGCTTGGGTTCACCATGCCATTGGCGAAAAAACGGATGATACAGACAGGTATTTTCTGTCCCGACAACGACGCCAATACGGTCTAATCAGTTAAGCGTGGCTTTGCCATCGCCCCTGACGAATATAGATTGCTTTCATACAATGGTTGTGAAAAATTGGAAACGGATTAATAACGTCCCAAAGTATTTTATGTTGAGCGCAGAAAACAGGAAACATTCATCAGGGATTTCGAGACGTGCATTCATGGGAACCCTGTGTGCCGCCGGCGCGCTGTTGTGGTCGCGGGGAGGGCGTGCCATTGGTGCATCATCGCAAATTGATTTGACCCAGTTAATCTATTCCGGTGGAAACTGGCAACCCAGACCAACGGCCCTGCGCCGATTGGCGTTTGAATTGCAGAAGCGAACCGCCATCGACTCCGCGCTGGAACCTTCGAGTACCCGACCGCTTGCCGGCAAGCTGGCGACCAGTCCGTTGCTGTATATGTCCGGAGATCGCGGCTTTACGCCGTTTACCGATTCTGCTCTTGAAGTGTTGCAGCGATTTCTTAAATTGGGCGGAACTCTCATTATTGACCCTGCATTTACCGATGACGGCGACAGCAAGGAATTTGCAGAGAGCATTGCCACATTTCTGAAGGCGATTTTCCCGGACCAGGAATCCGAGCAGATACTTCCGGGGCACGTCATATACAGGTCATTTTATGAGTTACAGAGTGCTGCGGGACTTCACAAAGGTTCGGAAGGACTGACCGGATACCGAATCGGTGATCGGGTGGCTGTTATCCAGGGAGATCACGATATGGGGGGCGCCTGGGCAAGAGATAACCTCGGAAACTGGGAATTCGAAGTCCCGGGAGGAAGCAGGCAACGGGAGAATGCGTTTCGGCTCGGTGTGAATCTGGTGATGTATGCCCTGTGTGGCAACTACAAAGACGAGATGCCACACAAGCGATTTTCCAACGCCGGTGAGGATACTCCGTAATGGAATCGTGGCAGATAAGTTCCATTCTATCTTTTTCTAATCCCATCGTTGTGCTTGCGCTGGTGGCCTCGATTGGGATGACAATATGGACGTTCGTCAGTATCGATCCCCAGAACGGCTGGCAATTTCGGGTGGGCGTCTCCGGAGTCCGGCTGGCTATCTGTGGATGTGCCACATACATGCTGATGCAGCCCAGCCTCATTGTGACCCGGACATCGCCCACGCCAACACCGGTGGCTGTTGTGTTTGATACTTCTGCATCCATGGGGTATCCGGAGACGGGGAATCGTCTGTCTTCGGCCCTTTCCCTGGCCAACCGCACATTGGGGCCGCACATGACTCCAACTGGGCTGGACGTCCAATTTTTTTCCTTTGCCAAATCTGCAGGCCCGGTTGAAAGCTTACAGCAATTGACCCTGAAAGATGCTGAACCGGGTGCGACCAGCTTTCAGAGTATGGTGTCGTATCTGGCGGGATTGAACGACGAACGACACTTCGCCGGCGTATTGCTTTTCAGTGACGGCGCCGATACGTCCAACGCTCCGATTGAGAAATTCCGGGAACTGGGAGTGCCGTTCAACGTGGCATTTGTGGGGAGCGACAGCGAGCGCAAAGATATACTTGTAAAAGAGATTCTGGTGGATGACTTTGCCTTTTCCAGGAAGGTGAACCCGATTCGGGTCACCCTGGAGAATCACGGGTTGCCGCTCACTCAGGTGAAGGTGAATCTGCTGAAAGACGGCAAGTTACTGCAACAGAAAACAGCGACCGTCATCGATGGACTCGGTCAACTGACATTTCAGGTGGTGCCCAAATACCCGGGGCGACATATTTACCAGGTGGAAATCCCCGCTCACCCGGACGAAGACATCACTGAAAACAACAGTCGATTTGTGGAGCTGAACGTGCTCCGGGACAAGTTTCGCGTTCTTCATGTCAGCGGCGCCCCCAGCTGGGACCAGCGTTTTTTGAGGGACACGTTGACCAACTGGCCACAGGTGGATTTGGTTTCCTTTTATTTGCTGAGAACTGCGTATCAGTCCACCACACAGAGCAACGCCGGGCTCTCGTTGATTCCATTTCCCACCCAGAAGCTGTTCACCGAGCATCTCAGAGAGTTTGATGTGGTGGTATTTCAGGATTTCGCACCCGAATCCGTCGGTGTTGATGCCTATCTGGATCAGATTGCAGATTACGTGAACGATGGCGGGGCGTTGGTTGTGATGGGCGGCGTGAACGGATTGACCTCGGCAGCGATTGCCCAGTCAAAATTGGGTAAATTATTGCCTCTCGCATTTCCATCTGCAAATACACCCTCTTCAAGACTGCTCAGCGACGCCCCGTTCGCGCCGATACTCACTGATACCGGAAAACGTCATCCATTGTTCATGCGAACCGGCAGAGATGATCTGCCGGAGGAGCAGATTCGTTCGCTGCCCCGGTTGAACGGTATCGTTCATATGAAGCGCGTTCAGAATGATGCGCAGGTATTGATGGCCCATTCGCATATCCGTGACCGCGACCATGGCATCCCCCTGATGGCCGTTTCAGAATCGGGGAGTGGTCGCACACTGGTGATTGCCACGGACAGCCTGTGGAACTGGGGCTTCAGCGCAGCGATGACCGGCGCACCCTCCGGCTATTATTCGGAGTTCTGGAAACAGGCCATCCGATGGTTGACCCGGTCCAGGGAGCTTTCGCGGTTGATAGTGGATATTGAACGGGAAGGGGAGAATTCCGGTGGAGGTGGTCCGGTCAACATTGGCATTTCGGTGATGAATCGGGATTACACGTCTGCGGCTGGTGAGAAATTGAACATTCAAATCAGTTGGCAGGGCGAAAATCAGCAGCTTCAGTCTGAAACCCTCGAAGGAGTAACCAACAGCTCGGGTAAGTATCGTCAAGTCTGGCGACCCACGGACAGTGGCCCGCACAGGGTTCGAGTGTCTGTACCCTCAGAAAATCTCGAAATAACCGACTCCTTTCTGGTGGCTTCGGCGAATCTGGAAATGAACAATCTGTCGCCCAATGCGGCGGTGTTGCGGGACATCAGCGAAGCCACCGGTGGGGAATTTTTCGATGGCGATGTTCGCGTTGAAGATTTGAAATTGAAATCAGTTCAAGGGGATAGCGTGCTTTCGAGGAAGGATACCGCGCTATGGTCTCATCCCCTGGCGTTTTTGCTGCTCTTCGGTCTGGCATTGGGAGAATGGTGGCTTCGGCGCAATCGCGGTCTCATTTAATGTGTCTGTCGCAAGGTGGATGGTGCCGTCTTTTTCCCTGAAAATACTGGCCGAAAGTGACTGGGGGTGTTAATAGATACACCAAATTCCAGCCTCACAAATGTGTTTTGCAACCGGTGGGGTTCATTCTGTAATCAACTGAAGGTGGAGAGATAATGAGTACAAAAGACATTGATTTTGCCTCAATTAATGCAATTCGATTCCTGAGCGCCGATGCCATTGAAAAAGCCAGGTCCGGTCATCCCGGGTTACCCATGGGCGGCGCACCGATGGCATACGTGCTCTGGAACCGAATCATGAATCACAATCCTGAAAATCCCGCTTGGCCGAATCGGGATAGATTTGTTCTTTCCGGGGGGCACGGAAGCATGCTGCTGTATTCGCTTCTGCACCTGACCGGGTACGAATCTCCGACGCTTGAAGATATAAAGCAATTTCGTCAGTGGGGTTCGAAGACCCCCGGTCATCCTGAGAATACAGTAACTCCGGGGGTGGAAGTGACCACTGGACCACTCGGGCAGGGCGTTGCCAATGCCGTGGGAATGGCCTGCGCGGAACGTCACATGGCGGCGACATACAACAAGCCGGGACATGAGATTATCAATCATTTTACTTATTGCATCGCAGGGGATGGTTGCCTGATGGAGGGTATTTCCAGCGAAGCCGCGTCTCTGGCGGGACATCTTGGGCTCGGCAAGCTGATTGTGATGTACGATGACAACAAGATCACCATTGACGGAGCCACTACTCTGGCATTTACCGAGGATGTGACCAGACGTTTTGAAGCGTACAATTGGCAGGTGCTTGAGGTGAAAGACGGCAATACCGATCTTGAAGGCATTGAAGCAGCCCTGCGTCTGGCCAGAGAAACTGTCGACAGACCCACATTGATTCGCGTGCACACCACCATTGGATACGGTGCGCCGAACAAACAGGGAACTTCCGGATGTCATGGGTCGCCGCTCGGGGCAGACGAATTGGCGAGTGCCCGCAAGCATCTCGGGTGGACAGCCGGACCATTTGAAATTCCCGAAGACGTGAAAGCAAACATGAAGACGTGTGTGACGCGGGGGGCTGCGGCCGAAACCGAATGGCGGTCAATGGTCGACAAATATGAAAAAGCATATCCCGCTGAACATGCTGCGTATCAGGCGCAGATTTCTGGCAAGCTGCCACAGGACTGGGCAGATGCACTGCCGGTATATACGCCGGAAGACAAGCCCATGGCAACGCGGGCTCTTTCGGGCATCGCCCTTAACGCGGCAGCCGGTGCACTCAGTGGTGTTTTCGGTGGATCGGCGGATCTCGCACCATCGAATCTGACCCTCATTAAAAGCAGCGGTGATTTCCAGAAAAACGCATACGAGAATCGCAACATCCGGTTTGGCGTGAGAGAGCACGCCATGGGGGCCATCAGCAATGGGATTGCGTTACATGGTTCCGGGTTGATACCGTTCTGTGCCACTTTCCTGGTGTTTGCCGATTATATGAGAAACGCCATTCGTATCGCAGCACTTTCTGATGCGGGGGTTGTGTATGTCTTTACCCACGATTCCGTTGCCGTTGGAGAAGATGGCCCCACCCATCAGCCGGTGGAGCATGTCACATCGCTGCGTCTGATTCCAAATCTCGCCGTTATCCGTCCCGCTGATGGCAATGAAGTCTCCGGTGCCTACAAAGTGGCTATGGAGAGAAGAAATGCGCCGACAGCCCTGGCCCTGACCCGTCAGAATCTGCCGCAACTGGAGATGTCCACGGCAGACAATGTGGCCAGGGGCGCCTACACCGTGTTTGAATGCGACGGAACACCCGAAATTATTCTGATAGGTACCGGCTCGGAAGTGCACCTGTGTGTCGAGGCCGCACGGCAGCTTGCTGCGGACGGCGTGAAAGCCCGGGCGGTATCCATGCCGTCGTTTGAGCTGTTTGACATCCAGTCCGATGCATACCGGGAATCCATTCTTCCGACCGATGTCCGTAAACGTCTGGCCGTTGAGGCAGGCAGTCCATTCGGATGGGAGCGCTATACCGGGAACGACGGCGATGTGATAGGGATCAATGGCTTCGGACATTGTGGTCCGGGAGACATTGCGCTTCGCGAGTTCGGATTCAGCGTGGACAACGTTCTTGCGCGCGCGAAGGCCCTTCTGAATAAATAATTGCCTTCCGGAGTGCAAAAAAAATATTTATCCCCCGGCATGTCTGCTGTGTCGTTTAAAGAATACCTGCAGTTTCTGGAACGTGGAACGGTTTATCGGAAAAAGGCCAGAATTGAAGTTGCGGATCAGAGTACGAACCAGTGGGGAGACATCAATGTGGATCAGTTTTGTTGGCGCAATTCGTCGGAGTTTGCTTTGGGAACGTGCCTATTTCAGTGCGAGCGAGGAGTATTCGCCAACGGTTTTGCCCAGGGTCAGCAGGGCGAGTTCGTATTCCAGTTTGGCCACCACCTGCATGACTTTTTTATTCGCCAGTTCATTGGCGGCGTCGGTGAGCTCCAGACTATTGGCCATGCCTACTTCGTATTGCTTCGAAATCATTTTGTGATTTTCTTCGGCCAGTGCCACCAGCTCTCCGGATACCTCCAGCTTGCGCTGTTTTGAGATTTTGTCCTGTACTTTGTTTGCAACATCCGTTTTTATGTCCAGTTTCAGCTGATCAATCTGGTTCTGCGCCATACGAATCTTCGACGCTCTTTCGTCTCTTTCCGCAAGTCGCGCACCTCCCTCAAAAATGGACCAGTTCATACCGAAGATGAGCATCCAGTTCACCTTTTCGCCACTGAAGCCTTCCACATTGCTGAGGTCCACCTTGAAGGTGGCGTCAAATTTTGGAATCCACTTGTTTCGGGTCTCTTCAATCATGCGGCGTGCCAATACCACGTCCATCTCCGCGCTTCTGAGTTCCACGCGATTGCTCAACGCTGAGTCGGTCAGTGATGCTTCGGTCTGTTCCACATTCTGAATCTGCCTGGGCATAACCAACTGAAAGTCGCCTTTAACTCCGATAAACAGGGCAAGGCTTCGTTTCGCCGTGTTGTATGCATCCCCCGCATCGGCCAGGGTCTGTTCCATCTCTTTCAGCTGTATCTGTGCGCGCATCACATCAATCTGCGTCCCCTGGCCTACGAGCTTCCGCGCTTCCGCCATGCGAAGGGATTCTTTGGCAACCGTAATGTTGTCCGCATACACGTTGACCAGCTCCCGAAGATTGGCAATCTGGTAGTAGGCGCTGGTTACCGCGAATAACAGGTCGTTGCGGGCAATCTGTGCTTTGAGCCGCTGCTGGTCCACCATGTCATACGCATTCTGAATCAGCGGAATGGAACGGGCGTTGAACAACGTGACGTTTGTTGTCAGCCCAATGGAGGATTGCCATTTCTTCTGCATGACGATTTTATCCCCCATGGGTATTGGTGCGGTGCCCAGTAGTGCGGGACCGAAATTCGGATCCTGGAAATCAGGAAGTGCCATGCTGGCCTCCTTCCGATTCCGAATTAATTGTGCCGTAGCGCTGACAGTTGGAAGAAGCATCGCCCAGGCGGATTTGATGAGTACTTCAGACTGATAAATCTGTTCATCCAGGTTTCGGAAAGAGGGATTGTTTTTCCTGGCCAGCTGCTGCGCGCGTTCCAGGGAGATCAGGGGACCGGACTCATTGAACTGATAGCTGTCTGCGGTCATCCGGGGCAGTGCGGCACCCTTATCTTCTGAAAACGGCACCGGAGGCATGTCGGCGGTGTCGGTTTCACGATTTTCCGACGCTGTATCTGCGGAAGCTGCGTCCCTGGCATCGTCAGTTTCTGCCGATGGAGTCTCCGGCGTCTGGGACATGGCCAGACCAGAAAAAAGCATGGCGCATCCCACCATAACGGACAACAGGATGTTCATTGAATATTTCATTTTCGATCCTTTTTCTTCAAATGTTTCTTTTTCCTGCTTCGATTCGAGTCGCGTTTTGCATCTCCCGTGCCGGTGGACAGGGGGGGCGAATCTGTATTCGACGCGTCACTTTCGGATGGTGCGCCATCCTGTACGTCATCGGATTTTTGTGATTCCGATTGCATCCCATGGGGCGCTGACGAGCTGGTATCATTGTCGCCTTTTTTGTCGCCTTTTTTTAATTTTCTGTTTTTCTCTTTAACAGCTGTGTCCTTTTTTTGAAGTCCAAAGAGACGACCTAAAAAACCGGCAGTTAAATTTTGCGACTGATACATCGCCGGCACCAGAATAAGGGTCAGCAACGTTGCAAACAACAATCCAAAGCATACCGACTGAGCCATGGGCCCCCAGAACTCGGAAGATGATGCATCCATTTCGATGTTGATTTCACCGGTATTCAGAAGCGTTGTGAAATCAATTCCGATACCCAATGCCATGGGCAAAAGCCCAAGAATGGTAGTGACCGCTGTCAGCATCACCGGACGGAATCGCACCACGCCCGCGCGAAGCAGCGCTTCCTTGAGCGGTAGCCCGCCTTTTTTTAATTGGTCTGTGTAGTCAATGAGTACGATAGCGTTATTCACTACCACGCCGGCGAGCGAGATAATTCCCAGACCGGTCATCATAACGGAGAATTTGCTCTGGGTCATCATCAGCCCCACCAGAACCCCCACCATCGACATGACTACGGACGCCAGAATGATACCGGGGCGCATCACGGAGTTGAATTGGGTAATCAGAATCAATGCCATCAGCATGAAACCTATCATGAACGCCCGGGCAAGAAAGTCCGCGGATTTCTTTTCTTCTTCGTTTTCACCCGAAAAGTTGAACTTGTACCCGGACGGCAGTTTCATCGCCTTTGTGAGTGACGCCTCCACTTCAGTCATCACTTCACCGCTACTTCTGCCGGACGACATGGCCACATCGCCGGTGATGGCGATGGTGCGTTTGCGATCAATATGATTGATGCTTCCGTATCCCCCGGTTGTGGAAACCGTGGCCACGTCACGGACCGGAATCTGCACATCGTCTTCGCCGGTCACCCGAATGTCCAGAATATCATTGATGGTCTGGCGTGCACTTTCATCATAGCGAACAATGATGTCAAATTCATCCTCCCCCTCCCGGAGTACACTGGCCTCAATGCCGTTGATGGCGGCGCGAATGGCGGTAGAGATGCTCTGGGTGTTCACCTTGCGCATCATCGCTTTTTCTCTGTCCACGGTTATTTTGATTTCGGGCTTCCCGGCTTCGTAATCATCCTTGATGTCGACCACACCCCGAATGCCATTGAGAAACTCCTTCACTTGCTGTGCATACTCATTCAGTTGCACGTAATTGTCTCCCGAAACCTCAACACTGACGGCGGCGCCGGCCGGTGGTCCCATCTCTTCAGTTTCAACGCGATATTCCGCGCCTCCCAGCTTTTTCAGTTCCTCCCGAAGATGCTCAATGGTATCCCAGCTTGAGCCGATGCAATCCTTCCGATCCTTGAACTCAACGTCTATCACCGCTTCATTGGTGGGGGAGCCCAGCTGCACCATACCGCGGGACATTCCCACGTTGGCGACCACATTTTTGACGTTTTTCTCCTGGATGGCGATTTCTTCAACGGTGCGGACCAGTTCGTCTGTATGTTCAAGATCTGTTCCCTGGGGAGCGGAAATGGTAATCTGAGCCCGTTCCGGTGTGGTATTGGGAAAGAACTCTGTTCCCTGTCCATAACGACCAAAGAGCATAACGACTCCCGCGAAAACGGCTGCGGCACACAGTTGAGTCAACCAGGGGTGATTGAGTCCCCAGTTGAGAAATTTCTGATAACGGGATGTGATGAATCCCTGGGCATGACCGGTGTCATCGAACATTTTTTCTCCCGATGGTTTGAGGAAATTCGATGCAACAACCGGATTGATAACCAACGCCACAAACAGTGAAGAAGTCAGCACCGATATGACCGTGATGGGGAGATACTTCATGAATTCACCCATGATGCCGCTCCAGAAAAGCAGGGGGGCGAACATCATTACCGTGGTTGCGGTGGATGCGATAATCGGCCATGCCACCTCCCGGGTGGCTGCGAGAGCAGCTTCTTTTCTGCTGGCGCCTTCCGATACGTGTCGGTAAATATTTTCAACCACCACGATGGAGTTGTCCACCAGCATTCCCAACGCCAGAATGAGTGAGAATAACACCACCATGTTCAGGGTGATATCCATGGCCTGGATAATCACAAAGCTTATCAGCATCGACATGGGAATCGCGATGGCAACAAAGAACGCGTTGCGAATTCCCATGGCGAACAGAAGCACCAGCAGAACCAGCAGGAATCCGGTGACAATGTTGTTCACCAGGTCCGTGACAATATCATCAATGAATTCGCTCTGATCCTGTCTGATAGAGTACTTTGTTGTTTCCGGCCATGAATTCTGCCTTTCCTTCAGCAGCACTTTAATTTGGTCGGCGATTTCCACAATATTGGCGCCAGCCCGTTTCACAACCCGCAGGGTAATGCACTCGGTCTTGTCCATCCGTGAGATGGTCTCCCTCTCTTTGAATCCATCGACCACTTTGCCCACATCTTTAAGCCGAATGGGATTTCCCCCCGGGGATTTGAGAACGATATCCTCCATCAACTGGACATTCTTGTATTCTCCGGGAATTCGAACGGAATATTTGCTTCCCCCGAGATTCAGATATCCTGCAGGGGTGGTGCGGTGTTCCTGTTGGATGCGGTTGATAACTTGACCCACACCGAGTTTGTAGTACTCCATTTTTCCCGGATTGAGATACACGTGGATTTCCCGGTCCTGGCCGCCTGATAACCCCACCGACAGAACACCGGGGATGGTTTCGATGTCGTCCTGAACCGTTTCCGCAATCTGCTTCAGTTTATCCAGTTTGTATTCGCCGGATATATTCACCAGCATCATAGGAAATTCTGCGACGTTGATTTCAATTATGGCTGGCTCTTCCGCATCGGCGGGCAGGTCCACCTTGGCCTTGTCCACCTTGTCTCTTACCTTCTGGTATGCCAGGTCCAAATCCACGTCCGCTTCGAATTCGATGGTGACCGACGAGTATGACTCCGCACTGGATGAACTCATCTTTTTCACATCCTTCAAATCGGCCAGTTCTCTTTCCATGACATTGGTCACCAGACGTTCCATGTCTTCCGGGGCCACCCCGGGGTAGACAGTGGATACAATCATAATGGGAATTTTCACTTCCGGTGCAGCCTCGAGGGGCAGGGATTTCACTGCCATGGCTCCGGCGATGATGAGAAAAATGATTAAAACGTAAACAGTTACGTTAAATTTGAGAGCTACCTCGGTGATTTTCATATCGATGCTCCACTACGCTGTTATTGAATTGATTGGCTTTGTCGATTGTACCCGGTTATCTGATGATACTGATTGGTTGTCCATCCACAAGATCGCGTTGGCCAACCACGATGAGCTGGTCTCCGGGTTTCAGACCATCTGTAATGATTACATTGCCGCCCTGATGTGCGCCCAGCAGGACCTCCCGGCGTTCCGCCCGATTGCCGTTGGCAACGAAAGCGCTGCGAGCGCCTGTCTGTTCTTCAATGATTGCATTCTGTGGCGCAATCACGACATCATTATAATTCCTGGCATCAATGTTCAGACGCGCGCTCATCCCCACCAGAATCCGGAGGTCCGGATTTGGAATCTCCACCCGTGCGGTGAACGTTTTACTCATATCATCCGCCGTTGGCAGAATTTTATCCACGGTGCCTTCAAAACTTTCGCCAAGGGCATCAATGTGTACATTCACTCTCGAACCGGGAGAAACCGATGCCACCTGGGATTCAGCCAACTGCGCTTCAACAATCACTTTCCGATAGTCGATGACCTCGTACAATTGCGTGCCCGGGCCAACGAACTCCCCTTTTTCAACAAATTTTTTCGAAACCACACCGTAATGGCTGGCCTTTATCACCGCTTTTGCCAGTGCCGCGTTCGCGATGGCCAGCTGCGCTTTGGCGGAAATGCTGCTGGTATATGCTTCGTCGAATTGCTGCTGGCTGATGAGTCCGTCTTTTTTCAGTTTCGCAATACGTTTATACGTCGCATCGGCCAAATCAGCGGTACTTCTGGCCTGTTCCGCCTGTGCCTTCAGGGTTTTAAAATCAATCCGAGCCAACGGACGACCCTTTTTGACCACATCACCCAAATCAAATCCCAGATACTCGATTTTTCCCTGAATCTCTGAGGAGTACACCATGTGATGGTCCGCCATAGTCACCCCGTGGGCCAATGCATTCTGGATCAGGTTTCCGGTTTTCACTTCTTCAGTACGCACGTTGGCAATCTTCGCCGATTTCGCTGATGCGATGGCCTCCTGGGGTTGGCTCATGTTGTGCTTGGTTGTATCTTCCGGGGGAGAAGACACATCCGCACGTCCTTCCTTTGAGCCGGAACATCCGGCGATGAGAAGTAAATTCAGAGTGAAAATGAGTGGCCCGATGAACGCCTGTTTTCTTGATTTCTTCATATCGATAACTCCACGAATATGTCACTTTTCAGTTAACTTACCTACCGGAACACCGGAAAGTGGTGATTGGGGTACCCCAAATTTGATAAAGTCCTCATTTATGCCGTCAGCCTTACCTGTTCGAACAGGAGCTGCTTGATAATACGTTTCATTTTTTCCACGTGAATTGCGCCATTGGAACGTTTCTGTGCCAGGAAGTAGAAGGACATCAGCACCCCCCATGTGGTGGCGGTGAGATATTCCTCGTCTTCGACATCAATAAAATATCCCTGATCAATTCCTTCCCTGTATATGTCGTCCACACGGGTAAAAAGTTCCCGTTTTCTTTCCTCCAATTTTTCCAGTTCCGGAAAAAAGGAGGTTGCTTCAAGGGCTGGGTGAAACACCGTAAAGTAGATTTTGAAAAAATCGCTCCGGCGCTTGATGGAAGTCAGAAAGGCTTCAATCAGTCGCTCAACCGCTTCCGGTGGCGAGAGATGTGACGAAATGGCAGCGTCCAGTGCGTCAAAATGCTCTGCAACGCGTTCTTCCAGCAGGGACGCAATCAATGTGTGTTTGTCCTGAAAATATTTGTAAATCGTCCCAATGCCAAATTCCGCCGCCTGTGCGATATCCGCCACTGATGTGTTCTGAAGCCCCTTTAACGCAAACAACTTTTCTGCCGTCTCAAGAATATGCGCTTTTCGTTCGGCAACCTCTTTTTCCTTCCTGGTCATCATTCTGCTCCGGATACGATAATTAATATCGTTTTATTTCAATTTTCGTTGATGCAATTGCTTTTTTTATTCTGTCGCCGAATACGGATTCAGGTTCTGAATTCATATTCAATTCAGAATGACACCATAGTGACGCCTCCGTCGCTGTCAAGTGAAAAACTGGAAATTGATATTTCTCACAGTCGCCCATATCCCCCATTTAGTGCTGTCCGGCAGGAAATGCATCTCTGTTTCGGTCAATACTTACAGACTGTTCGGCGAACGGCGTAATCGCGTCGATGAATGACGCGAAGTGAATCGGGGGAGCGGAGACTGTTGTGAATTTATCAGAAGTAGAACTGTACCTGCGAGGTCAGAATCAGATCCTGGTAAGCTACAGAATCTTCCTGATCGGGATCCTCCGGGTCAGTAGCGTGCTGAATGTCGATAGAGAGTTCATTCTGCCATTTGAACCGGTGATTGGGGAAAATATGAACGGCGAAACCAGCTGTCAGCCGCTGATGCAGGTCATTGTCTTCGTAGTAGCCATTGAGCAGGCCGTATCTCGCAACCGGTTCAAATTTGTTGTTAATGAGATAACCAGCATGAACATATGTGCCGAATGCCGATAAACCGCTGACTTCCACGCCGTAGTCATTGACGGAATTGTTTGATTCCGAATCCCAGAATCCTTCTCCACACAGGGCCTCGAGGTAAATTCCAGCGGCAAGAGCAAGACCGTTCACTTTTATGGCGCCATCAAGGCCCATGTAATGGGTGGTGACATCATCATCATCGTGGTCGAATTCGGTGGAAAGACTCAGCCCCACACCGAATCGAAGTGGACCGCCTTCGAAATCGGTATCGGAGTAGCCTTTGATGCCATTGTTATATCCGATACGGCCAACGAAAACCGGCGAGAAGTCACCGTTGTCTACGCCTACGATGGATCCGTTTCCGTTGAAAACGCCCACCGCCCATTCCAATCCGGTTACAGAGGTGAAGTTGTTGCTCAACTGCAGACCAATGTCAATGCCCTGTCCCATCTGCCCCACGGGGCCATCGACGAACATCTGTTTGGCGGATGAAGTCAGGTATTGTCTGGAGAAGGGACGTATGAATCGCCCCATGTGAAGTACGAGTTTTTTGGGTTGAAACGTCCATGTCGCGTACGCATATATTGGGCTATTGGTAGAGAAGTCCCACATGAGCATGTAGCCCAGCTTTGGAGTCATGAAATTGCCGGAGAGTCCCACTCGGGCGTACGGTTGGCTGAAGCTGGAGTGGGTGATGTGACCGGGATCGAATTCCCCGGCATCGTTGTAGTCTTCGTACTTATCTACAATAAAATCCCAGCGCGCTTTGGCAATACCGTTTATTTTCAATTTAAAATTACCATCATTTGTCTGAATGAAAAAGCCGCCGTCGTACCCGGCAACTCCGGTTGGGTCGCTTGCTGCAACCGGCTCGGCGACAGGCATCGGTGGTGGTGGGGGTGGTGCGGCTTCTTCAGCGGGCCCTTCCGCGGCGTCCCCTCCTGCAGCGGCGCCTTTGTTTGTGTCCGCTTCAGCATTTGCTTCTGCAGACAGTTGAAGTTGGGCATTTGCCGGAAGGCTGAACAACGCGACAGCCATTCCTGCCAGTATTTTTTTCATTGTGAATTTCTGTTTCATACCTCTATTCCTTAGGGCTGGGAGTGCCACTTATAATGGCACACTTGTAATCAATGGGAATGCATTCACTGCTTGCTAGACTTATATGTTTGAGATGACTGTAATACAAGTCCTGTTTTCCGCAATTCCTAGTGTATCGGGTCTTATTTCAGAGGCTTCAACTGATTTTCAGACATTGCCAGAATGGATTGAAGCCGATAGGGCAAAAATATCAGAACGAAAATAAATGTGAATGTCCTGGAAGCCATTCGGATAAATCGGTATACAGGAGTCATCGCATTGCTTCGAGGTTGCATACTTTTTTACCGTAAAGGACCCATGAATGACAGAACCCAAAGCAACAAACATCAAATGGCATCAGCAGAATGTGACTACTGAGATGAAGGCGTCGCTTCATGGCCACAAGGGAGCCACTCTATGGTTTACTGGATTGTCCGGTTCTGGAAAATCCACGCTGGCCAACGCGGTGGCGTTGACGCTGCACGAACGGAAGGTGAGTACTTATGTCCTTGATGGCGACAACATTCGATACGGACTGAGTAAAAACCTGGGTTTTTCTACGGAGGATCGCATCGAAAATATTCGCCGAATCGGTGAGGTGGCCAGACTGTTTTCGGACTGCGCAGTGGTGAATCTGACAGCGTTTATCAGCCCGTTTCGCTCCGAACGTGATATCGCGAGGCAACTGCAGCCCAATTCGTTTGTCGAAGTGTATTGCAATGCTGACGTATCCGTATGTGAATCCAGGGATCCCAAGGGATTGTACAAAAAAGCCCGCGCAGGTGAAATTTTCGGGTTTACGGGGATTGATGCGCCATACGAAGCGCCGGTCTCCCCGGAAGTCGAAGTGGACACAGGCGTGCAATCCATTGAAAGTAGCGTTGAAACGGTTATCGAGTACCTGATTCGGGCGCAAATCATTCCCGGATAGCTTTCTGTTTCAGGCAGTTTTTTTCTCGTGTTGCATTCGCGCATCCTTTCCTTGTGGAACTTTACCTGCTGTCGGATGTCGTTTGAGTGGATAGGCATGAAATCATGCGTGTGGAATTTTTCCTCCTGTTTTCGTTGGCACCGTGATACAAGGGCCGCAGAGGAATTGTAATATGACAGAGACACTTCAAATTGGCTTCTATGGTATTCTGACTAATCCGGTACTTGGGTACGAAAAACTAACTGAAATCATGGTGGAAAAGGGAATCAGAATCATTCAATTGCGAATGAAGGATGTTCCGGAAGATGAAGTCCTGGCTGTGGCACTGAGGCTGCGCCCCATCATTCCCGCCAGCGTAAAATTCATCATCAACGACAGTGTCCATGTGACAAAAAAATGTGGCGCAGATGGTGTTCATCTGGGACAGGGGGATATGGCGTATGAAGCTGCCCGGCAGTTGCTGGGCCCAGAGGCCATCATCGGGTTATCGACCCACAATCCTGCTCAGACGCGGGCAGCCTGTGAGTTGAACCCCGATTACATTGGCGTTGGGCCGGTTTACGCCACTCCCACCAAAAAAATTCCCGATCCGGTTCTGGGGATTTCCGGCATGCAGCAGATGCTGGCAGTGTCCACCGTTCCAGCGGTGTGCCTCGGTGGGATTGATCACGACAACGTCGATGCGGTATTGCAGGGGGGCGCCCTGAATATCTGTGCGGTTCGCTGCATCAATGCTTCTTTGACGCCGGGAGTGGAATTGGATCGGATGCTTGCCAGACTCAATGCTCACCTCTATGGATGACCATGATTCGGTGAAAGTGGACAATGACTGACAACAGGTACAGAAAAAAAATGTCACTGGCAGGGGGGGTGGCGCAGGTCGTAACCATTGGATTGCTATTTGTATTCTGGCGCCTTGGACAGAAGTGGGTAGTGGTGCCCGCCGTTGCCGCAATGATATTTCTGTTTTTCTTTTTGCCGCGGGTAATCGCCCGGTTGGAGCAACGGTTTCACAAAAAGGCACTGATGATGCTGGCCACGGGAAAAGCCGCTGAGGTACCTTCTTATGCATCCCGACAGGTGCTGCTTTCCCTGTTTGGCGCCAGCGCTCCCGTGGATGCGAAGCTGGGCCTTGCGCTGACGCAGCTTGGGCGGTTTGAAGAGGCGATAGAATGTTTGTCCAATGCGATACCTTTTGCTCCGAAGACAGAGTTGCCGGCGTTGCAGGCCGCATATGTGAAGTCGTTGCTGGTTACTGGCGATGTGGCTGCAGCGGAGACCGTTGGCATGCAGATGCTGAAGCACGGCGTTACGCGACTGCCTGAAGTACTGGTGATGGTAGCCCGGGCGAAACTGGCTCAGGGGAAAACCGGGCCGGAGACCGGCGCTCTCCTTGAAGAAGCCGCCACAATGGATTCGGGCGGCGACACTGCGATGATGTGTCAGCTGACACAAATAGAATTACAGTTGGCGCACCGGCGAAAACCGGACGAATTGTCGGGGGAAGCGGACAGCACACAGCCGTTTGTGAACGTTTGGATTCATTTGGTGCGGGGACTTTTGCGGGAACAACGGGGTAAAATCCCTGAAGCACTGGCGTCCTATGGAAAAGCAATCCGGAAGGGTAAGGAAGATCGCTGCATTTTTGCAGAGCTGGCGCGGAATCGTTTCGAGTCGCTTTCCAAAAAACACAATCTTGTAAAAACACAATCAGTAGAACCGAATATACCATCTCCGTCAGATGCCAACGCCCTGGATGATGTGTCCAGAAGAAAGCGGCGAAAGCGGCGATAGCACATAGCCACAGGCAGGAACCTCGCTTTATGAAAAACAAGTATCCGGGAGACCGGCTGGACCGCTTTCTTGACAAACCGCGCAGAGCGTTGTGGACCATCGCAGCTCCCATGATGCTGGGATTCACCGTTCACGCGTTTTACTCCATCGTGGATTCGATTTTCGTCGGTAAGCTGGGAGCTGAAGCGCTGGCTGCGTCCGGGTATATTGGTGGACTCTTCTTCGCGGCCATCGCTTTTACCAATGGACTTTCCACGGGGATTACCGCCTGTGTGGCCAAAGCATACGGCGCCCGCGACCAGGGACGCATGGATTTGCTGGCGAGTAACGGTCTGGTGCTTTCGGTGATCACCGGGCTGGTGTTCACAGGCGTTGGGCTGCTGTTTGGTCCCCAGCTCATTCACGTGTTGGGCGCATCCGGAAAAACGGCTGAATTCGCCTGGGACTACATGTTTCCGCTGTGGTTGGGGATGCCGTTTTTTTTCTTCTCCACGGCGTTGCGCTCGGTGATAAACGGTGAAGGAGACGCCCGTACCCCCATGTATATACTGGGCATGTCCACATTGCTGAACCTGATACTCGATCCCCTGTTCATGTTTGTCCTCGATATGGGTATTCGGGGAGCATCTGTGGCCACCATCTGCGCTCACAGCTTCGCGGTGTTGACCCTCTGCTATGTGGTTTTTGTCCGAAAGAGAATTTCATCCCGATACAGAATCGTCAATATGTTCCCAGACAAAAAGCTGATTTGGGCGATTGTGAACATTGGCTTGCCTGCCACCGTGGGACAACTGGTGATGGCCGTGGGGATGGTGTTTGTGAACAAGATTCTCTCGTCGTTCGGCCAGATGGCAGTGGCCGGGTATGTGGCCGGGAACCGGGTGGACATGGTGGTGGCGTTGCCAGTCCTTGGCATTGCATCCGCCACTATGACGCTGGTGGGCATGTTTTCCGGCGCCGATCGTCCGGACCTTGTGCGTTCCACTACGCTGTATGCCTATGGGTGGGCCGTAGCGGTGTCCATTGGTATCGGGGGCACAATTTATCTGTTTTCCCACGATGTGGTGAGCATGTTTGTCAACGATGACACTGCATTGCGGATTGGACGCCAGTATCTGGGCTATGCAGTTTTTGCCTATCCGCTGATGGCAGTGGGGATGACCACCGGACGCATTCTGCAGGGGTTGGGGTACGGCTGGCCCAGTCTGATTATTACCCTGGTTCGCGTGGTGATGATTGGCGCGCTCGGGGCCTATGTGGCCGTTTTCGTCTTTGGGGCGGGGATTCACGCCGTGTGGTTGTCATTTATTGCCGGCGGCACCGGAGCCCTGCTTTTATCTGTATATTGGGTCCGTAAGTATTTATGGAAGTCTGAACGTATCTGACGCCCGTTATTTCGCCGAGTCGTTGTCACAATAACAGTCAGTGGTCATAAAATTCGTTGTCATCACTACTATCCCGGCGGCGGTGCGAGGTAAGACACCTCATACACGTAAAACGAGCGGGGATCGTATTCAGCAGAAATTTCGGGAAAGAAATACGTATATCCCCAGTAGTCAATTCCAGGGGTCGGAGACGGGGGGGTAAAAAAATCGCCATATCGATACAGAACAACCCCAGCAACTCCTTCTTCTTCTTCAACATATTTCAATTTTTCTTCTTCCAGAGGAAGATAGAAATAATAGTTGCCATTAAGGTCTTCAAAGTACTCATCAAAAATGGCGTCCCAACATTCGTGGTATACTGCCTTGGAGAAATCCACTTTCAATGCCCGAACGAATCTCCCGTCATCTGGAAATTGTGATTGCGGAAACAGAAATACACAGATGCGATCATCCGGGGGGTCGTAGAATCGATAATTCATATAAACTGGTTGCAATTCCATGAGGGTGTCGGACCAAGCAAAATCTGTTTCCGAATCTGTTTCGGTGCTGCCAGTGTCACTGTCCAGTTCTTCGGTTTGGATATCATTCCCCGTCCCGGTGGCTGTATCTGTGGGGATTGCTTCATCCGGCGTTGTCTCGGAATCGATGCCATCCACATCCAGATAGATGTCGCCGTCCCATTGGCAACCGAATGCGAGCAGAGCGGTAATTGAAAGGAAAAACAGTCTGAATATGACGGCTAACGGGCGCCGCATGTGACGAGTCCCTGTTTGGCGTCTTTGGCTTTTCTGGAATCGGGCCATCGTTGAATGATAGCTTCGTAATCTTTTTTCGCAAGACCGCACTTGCCGGAATCGGCGTTGATCTGGCCTCGGTAGAGCAGCATTTCTCCCATAAATGATCCATTGTGGTATTTGTTCAGATACTGATTGGCGGCTTCCAACAGCGCATTTCGTTCGCCCAATCTTTCGAGGGACCTTGCTTTGCCCACCCAGGCGGCTTCCGCCAGATAACCCGAGGGCATTCTGGAAAGATATACATCAAAATGAACCAGTGCTCCGCGGGCGTTGTCAAGGGCATTCAGTTCCAGCTGTCCAAGGGCTACAATAGCGTTCCTTGCGGCGTTGCTGCTGGCATACTCGGTCATCAGTTTCTGATAAATATTCTGAGCAGCCGCATAATTTTTCTGCTGACGATACGCCCGGGCCAGCCGGGCATACAACTCCGGTACATCCTGATCCTTCGGTGAGGACTGCCGTGCCTCGTCAATGTGATGTTTGGCTTCTATCAGTCGCTTTTCATTAATAGCCTTGCTGGCCAGGGATACCGAAGAAACGGAACGGGAATCTTTTTTACGGTGGGTCGCGGCTCTGGTGGAAACCCGGGCTTCACTTTTGGAGACACCTGTTTCCATCAGCGCGCGGTCGCTGTCGAGCTCTGCGATGGTAGCGGGCACCGGTCTGGCAGTGCCAACCGTGTATGTGCGATCTTTTTTAACCGGTTGCACTTTGCCTGAATCGGTTTCGCGAACGTTCACCACGCCTCTAAGGACGCGCACCCGTTGAACTCCTATATCCTCCACTTCAACTGAAAAAATGGTGCCCACCACTTCCACGACCCCTGCAGGACCGACCACCTCAAACTTCTCTCCCGGAGAGCGTTTGGTCACTTCAGCGACGATTTTTCCCTGAATCAATTCGATTCGGGTCAGGGGGCCTGACAGCACCTCCAGATTTACAATGGCGTTGTCGGTGCCCCATACCTTGTCGCTCCGCATCAGCTTCACCGGCGTGTTCTTCTTGAAATGAAGCAGATTATAGGTTTTCGATGAGACGTCCCTGACAGCGACAGCCGCACTGCCCCCTGATTTTTCGTTATCACTGGGTTTGCCGTTGTTCGGCAACAGCAAAAAGACAAATACCAGAGCCAGAGCCAGCGTACCAGCGGTAATCACCAGCGCCGGACGTAACCATCCGGAGAAAAGCGGTTCCCGGTTTTTTTCCGGCATACGCCCCTCGAGGGCTGCCGTTATGATTGTTTTTTCCACAAATGGCGACAACTCTGGCGGATTCAACGATTTCCACAATACTGACTGAGCGGCAATCTGCTGCAATTCCCAGCAGTGAATACACTCTTCAATGTGTTCGTCCACAATCAATTTTTCATGTTCCAATAAGTATTCCGTTGGGGGCTTTGTAATCATCTGTGAAACCCAGCGGCATAGAGTATTTGACATCAGACACCCTCCTTCAGGAGATCGCCGCATGTCGAATCCTTGCGAACTCGTTCCAGAAGTTCTTTCCGGCCATGCTGTATTCGTTTTTTGGCGGTCTCGACGCTGCATTCCATTAAGTGAGCAACTTCGGAATCTACATATCCGAAGAATATGGACATAACTGCGGCTGTTCTTTTTCTTGATGCGATTTTTTCCAGATGATGCTGCAGGCGATTTATTAACTGGTATCCGATTTGCTCGTCTTCTGGAGTAACTTCCCAGTGGCGGCTGTCGGGGGAAGGGTCCGTGTCAGCGAATACGCTGGTAAATCGAATCCGCTTTCGCCCCTGAGTTCGAACAACATTGTACACCACTGTATCCATCCATGCGGTAAAACGGTCGTAGTTTCGCAACCCGGGCAAATCCCGAAAAACAGTAACCATGGCGATTTGGGTGACATCGTCAATATCGTATCTGCTCCCGTATGACAAATACACCAGCTTGCGTACCCGACTAAATGCGGCTTCCGCGAGTCGTTCTCGGGCCCGACGATCTCCTGACACGGCGCGCTCTACGAGTGCCGCATCTTTCATGATCTCTGTCGGCGAAATATGTTTTTCTGTTTGTACCGTATGCATAAAAAATTCCTACACCTTCACATCCTATAGTGAATTTGAGGCGTAAAAAGGGAAAAAATAACTAGCGGAACCAAAAAATAATTCCGACAGATGTTCTGCCCTGCAGTTCTCCATAATAAAAGATGAGGTCATCCTGAAACCAATAGCTGTCGGCCGCCTGATATATATCGACACCACCGCGGGCGACGATGGAAAAGATAGGGTTCACTTCGTACATGAATAAAATGGATCCTCCTGCGCCAAAGTAAACCCTCCTGTCATTATTGATTCTCGTATGATTCGTGGACGATACGCGCGCGACATCAAAAATGAGAGATACACCAAAGCCAATTGAAAAGGAGGTGATTTTCCATAGAATCTCGGTTCTGAGTCTGACTGGAATGCGCAGCATCCGGAATGATTGAGTGGTTTCCCAAAGGAATCCGGATTCCGTGCTGACCAGAAAGTATTTTCCCAGCTGGAGCGTCAGTGTGCCATCCGCTCCACTGGCCCACATGTTTTCGGTGGACATCAGGCAGGTGTCAAACGCCGCACCGATTCCCGGTCGCACGTTGGTGAATATTTCGCTCCGGGACATGCGAAGTCGTTTGTGTTTTGCTGTACGCGTCCTGGTCCGTGGCGCATCATTCTGTTTGGAAACGTCCGGCCTTCCGGTGATGTCGGTGGGATTTGTCGATTTGACCGGAGGCTGCACGTTGGTTTCTGCAGACTCCGGAGGGGCTTCCGGGGAGGAAGAGGTGAGCCAGGGGGACAGCATAGCCTGAACAGTAGACGCAATGGCATCGCATTGAACCTCCCAACTGCCGGTATCTTCCGGAAGCTGCCGCGTAAACAGATGGCTCTCTTCACCTTCCGTCACATACAGATAAAATCGGGTTTCACTGAGCCATAGAACTGCTTTACTCCCTGTTTGCGCTGCCAGCCGGCGAACAGTTGGCAGTGCGCCTTCGTCAGTGGGGAAGGGAGGCTGCGCGAGATATAACTCCGAGCTGGCGTCATAATCCATCAGTTGTGCATCAATGGATTCCTGCAGAACGCTGTGTCGTATCTGGTCCGCATCAGAGGAAATAATCACCAGAACCGATGTGGTGCCAGCGACTGGAAACAGAACTATCAGGATAGGAATCAACAGGGTAAGACCGGGTCTGAGTAGATTTGATGCTCTGCGGAAGGGCGCTGCAAACATAGCGTACAGTGTACAGGTTGATGAAATGGTTTACAAACTCTATCTGATACAGGTGTACGTTCCTGGCGGGTTCGATTTTATTGGGCAGCGTCGCAGCAGACCTGGTTGCCGCCGTTACTGCAGGAAAACACCATCAGCGACAGCAGACCGGCTAGCGCCAGACGAAGAATGTATTTAAAGAATGCCCTCATTTGGTCCTTCTTCACAAAAAAATCGCGAATTGATCAGAATTATTCTGCAAAGTTAGAGCAGGCCAATGGGGCTCTGCTGGAAATTTTTTCTGTATTCTTTTAAATCTGGCGTGAAGAAAGGGATTCAGCTGTTCAGTCGCTTCTGAATTACGTTCTTGGCGGCCATCATGAATCCAAGAGTGAGAAATGCGCCCGGTGGCAGAATCATGACGAGGATGCCGGGATAACTTCTGCCGAGTATAAAGAATTTGATTTCGGTGTCACCCATCTGAAACAGTGTGAGTGTGCCGGAACCGATAATTTCCCGGATGGCACCAAGAACAAACAGGGCCAGGGTGAACCCGAGGGCCATGCCAACCGCATCGAGAAATGAACGGAAAACCGAGTTTTTCGATGCAAACGCTTCCGCCCGTCCCAGGATGACGCAGTTCACCACGATCAGCGGCACAAAGAGGCCGAGGCTCTGAGATAGCTCGAACATGAAGGCTTTCAGCGACATGTCCACAACCGTCACGAACGTTGCGATAACCACAATGTACACCGGAATACGCACACTCCTGGGAATAATTGATTTCAACATGGAAACAAGAATGTTTGAGCAGATGAGAACAAATCCGGTGGCGACTCCCATGCCAATGCCATTGTATGCGGAGTTGGTGACCGCAAGGGTGGGGCACAATCCAAGAAGCAGAGACAGTACCGGGTTGTCTCGCCACATGCCTTTGATTACTTCCTGCGCGGTTGACACTTTACTTGCCATTGCAGACTTCTCCCTCAGCGAGCGGTTCCTGATTCAGGATATCCTCCCGGTTGTTTTTCCAGATGTCCTGGGCTTTGTGGATGGCATTGAGCAGACTTCGCGACGAAATGGTGGCGCCACTGATTTGATTGACATCACCGCCATCTTTTACGACGGTCCACTTGATGGCATCCGGTGTGTTTCCCACCATCTGCTGCTGGAATTCGCATTTTGTCATGACCGACCCGAGTCCCGGGGTTTCCGCATGCTGCAGTACCTGAATTCCCGATAGCTGTCCGTCGCCCATTCGCAATCCCACCAGGACAGTGATGGTGCCGGAATACGCTTCTTCGCCAATGGCCACCACGGCGATTCCCACAACCTCATTGCCTTTGCGCCCGCGATACACAGTCATGTCGTTGATGCATACCACATCTTTATCGGGTGCGTTATCGAACGCAGGCTCGTATGTTTCACACGGATCGGGTTTGGCGGATTCGGGTATCACCCGGTTGATGGATGCCAGCGTAAAGTCGCGCTGGTTTTCGGCAATAAGGGGTTTGGTATAGTCATTCATTGCCGACAACCCGAGGCCAGCGGCGCCGGAAATCAATGTGAGAACCAGGATCATTTTCAGTGACTCAGGCATTGGCGGCCTCCCCTGGGGTCCCCAGTCGTTGAAGTCCGAATTTTTTGGGTCGGGTGTACATGTTAATAATGGGGACACAGGCATTCATCAGCAGTACTGCAAATGACACGCCTTCCGGGTACCCCGCCCAGAGTCTGATGACCATCGTCAGGATGCCGCATCCCGCACCAAAAATGAGTTTACCTTTGGGGAACATGGGGCTGGTGACGTAGTCGGTGGCCATGAACCATGCGCCGATAATCACACCACCTGACAGCAGGTGAAACAAGATGCTGGCGTACTGGTCGGGGTTTACCACGTTGGTCAGTCCTGCGATGACCGCCACCGCTGCCATGAATGCAACCGGAATATGCCAACTGATGATTTTTCTGGCCAGCAGAAAAATCCCGCCGGCCAGAAGAATGAATGCGGAGGTTTCACCCAGTGAACCATTGATATTTCCCATTAGAAAAGCGGAAGAAGTGTCCAGGCCCGCAATGGCTTTGGCGCCTTCTTCGCTGAGCAGCCCGAGGGGAGTGGCGGCGGTGATGGCATCCACATTGCTGGCGGTGGCATCCACCAGATTTCCGGCGGCATCGAATGCACTGACCGATTTATTGAACAGGGTGTCGCCCGTTCCGTTGGGAACCAGCCAGCGGGTAAGCGGGGCTGGAAACGCAATCAGCAGAAACACGCGTCCGGTCATGGCCGGATTGAACGGATTCTGTCCGAGTCCGCCGAATACGGATTTCGCCACCACAATGGATACAAACGCGCCAATGCCACAAATCCAGATAGGCAGTCCCGGGGGCAACGTGAGCGCCAGAATCAGTCCGGTGAGGGCTGCGGAACCATCTGCCAGAGACTGGGGCTTCTTCATGATGAAGTTGGTCAGTCCTTCGAATATGACGCAGAAAACAATAGTGGATAACAGTACAGTCGCCGCAGGCAATCCAAACAGATAGACGGCGTATCCGGCCGCGGGAACCAGTGAGAAGAACACTGTCCACATGATTTTCGACGTGGTGGTGCCACTGTGGGCATGAGGAGATGAGGAGACAATTAGTTGGTTGCTCATGAGATGCGCCTCCTTATCCTTTCTTTCTTCTGGCGGCCATGATTTCTGCCTTTGCCAGTCTGATTTTTTGAACCAGCGGAATCCGCGACGGACATTCGTGCGCACAGGAACCGCATTCCATGCAGTCCATGGCGTCATTGTCTTCGGCTTTATCGTACATTCTGTTTTCGCTGAACGCAGCGATGTCCGCCGGCACCAGCCTCATGGGGCAGGCGTCGAGACATCGACCACAGCGGATGCATGGCTGTGGTGGGACAACATCCACGTCTGTCTGATTAAAAACCAGAATCCCACTGGTACCCTTCGTGACGGGAGGTTCTACCGAATACTGCGCAAATCCCATCATGGGTCCGCCCAATATCAGTTTACCGGCAGCTGATAAATCCACGCCGCAGTGATCGAGCACCACGGAAACCGGCGTGCCAATCGCAACGAGGAAATTGCCCGGTCTGGGAACAGCACTGCCAGTTACCGTCACCACCCGTTCATGGAGCGGAATTCCTTTGGCCACCGCGTTGAACACGGCTCTGGCGGTACCCACGTTCTGCACCACCACGCCCACATCCATGGGCAGTCCTCCGGACGGAACTTCTTTTTTCAGGATGGCATCAATCAGCTGCTTTTCGCCCCCCTGGGGATACTTGATTTTCAGGGGGACAACTTCAATGTCTGTACCGTTACAAGCGGCTTTCATGGCGGCAATGGCATCGGGTTTATTGTCCTCAATCCCGATGATTCCATTTCGTGCATTCAGGATTTTCAGAACAATCTGCAAACCATTCACCACATCACTTGCGTGCTCCACCATTATCCGGTGGTCGGCAGTCAGGTACGGTTCACACTCGGCGCCGTTTAATATGACGTGTTGAATGGGCTTGTCTTGAGGAGGTGAAAGCTTGACATGAGTGGGGAATGTGGCACCGCCCATGCCCACAATCCCGGCTTCGGCAACGATATTCTTCAAGGTTTCCGGATCGGCCTTCTGCCATTCGCTCACGCCCTTGGTTTCCAGAACTTCGTATTGTTCGTTGTTTTCGATGACCACGCTCATTACATCTATGCCCATGGCCCCAGGGCGAGGTTCCACCGCTTTTATTTCTCCGGAAACACTTGCGTGAACCGGAGCAGAAACAAATCCGCCCGCCTGACCGATGACCTGTCCCTTTTTGACCACTTCGCCTTTTTCAACGCAGGCCCGTGCCGGTGCACCGATGTGCTGGGAGAGCGGGATAATAATCTCTTTTGGCGCCGCCAGCACTTCAATTGCCACCCCTGCGGTTTTGTCCTTATTGTATCTGGGATGGATGCCACCTTTGAATGTCTGTACCGTCATGACTCGGCTCCCTTTTTCGCATCAGAATTGGTCCCATCCGTCTGGGCGGCGGCATTCGCTTCCGCTTTGGCTTTGAGTTTCGCTTTGGCTTCCGCCTTTTTTTTCTTTTCTTCCGCTTTCCATGCGGATGCGCGTTCTTCGAATTGTACCCGCGTATTTTTGTCTTCCAGCCAGTTTGCAAGAGAATATTCTCTTGCATCGAAGATCGCCGCCTGAGGACAGGCCACTGCCGCGGACGGTGGCAATGCATTGTCGCTGCTGTAATCCACAACGGCCAGCGCGTCTTCCACCTTGATGGCCTGGGATTGCTTCACGCAGATTTTACATCCGGTACAGCCAACCGCACAGACCGCTTTTACGGCTTTGGCTTTCTGTGGATTGGTGCAGAGCACGTGAACCTCCGCCTTTTTGGGAACCATCTGAATAATGCCGCGCGGGCATGTTTCGACGCACTTCTTACATCCGGTGCACTTGTCAGGCAGCACGCGAACAAGTCCGTTATCTGTTTTAACGATTGCATCAAACGAGCAGGCATTTATGCATGAACCCAACCCCAGGCAACCATAGGTGCAGGCTTTGAACCCACCGGCCACGGCATGGGCTGCTTTGCAGTCGGCAATGCCGGCGTATTGACTGCGTCTGGGGGACGCTTCATCGCCGCCGGCACAGGCAACCAGCGCAACCATGGGTTCGGTGGCCTGGACCTCAATGCCAAGAATTCTACCAATTTCCTCGGCAAAAGAGGCACCGCCCGGTGGACAGGCTGTTGCTACCGCCTTACCTTCAGCTAACGCATTGGCGTACCCGCTGCATCCCGGAAATCCACAACCGCCGCAGTTGGCGCCGGGCATGATGTCCATCAGCATCTCAAATTTTTTGTCGACCTCCACAGCAAATGCTTTACGCCCCGCCGCCAGCAATCCAGCCATAACAAGTCCCACGCCACATAATACTAAAAGTGCTGTTACCATCAATACCTCCCTCAATTGGCCGGCGCCAGCCCGGAAAAGCCCATGAATGCCAACGAGAGAATCCCTGCGGTGATAAATGCAATCGCCGCACCCCTGAATGCCGCAGGAATATTGGCAGTATCCATTTTCTCACGCAAGCCCGCAAATAGAAGCAGGGCGATGGCGAATCCCGCGGCCGCCCCGATGGCATTGAAAAGCACCTCTACCAGGTTGTATCCTTTGTCGATATTGAGAACAGCCAGACCCAGTACCGCACAGTTTGTGGTGATGAGCGGCAGGAATATTCCCAGGGCTTCATAGAGTGACGGGGACAGTTTCTGGATGGCCATTTCGGTGAGTTGCACTGTTGATGCAATTACCAGAATGAAGACAATGGTCTGCAGATACGTGACTTCCAGGGGAATCAGTACCCATGTGCTCAACGTGTACGTGAGCAGAGATGCCACCAGCATCACGAACAGCACTGCCATTGCCATGCCGGCAGCTGTGCCTATTTTTTTGGAAACACCGAGAAAGGGGCAGATCCCCAGAAACTTGGAGAGCACATAGTTTTCAGTGAGCATTGCCAGCAAAACAATTACTAAAATATTCATCGCGAGATCCTCTGAAAATGAGTTCGAAAATCAAAAAATCTTCTAAATTACGGGAGGTTTTTCGATTTTGGCCCAAACAGCTCTAATTTTTTTGACATTGATTTTCAAGTATAATCAACATTGTTATGGACTTTAGTTGTCGCGTGTCCCTGAATTAAGGACAGATACACAGAAAATGTGTTCAATGACTGCTTTGGATTGCTTTGATGCGGGAGTAGTAGAATCGGTTTTTATGCGTGCTCATCAGGGTCTGTGCCCGTTGAAGCACTTCCTGCGCTTCTGAAAACTTGCGCCGACCGATGAATATGCGTGCCAGACAGTAATTGTTCAGAATCCGGGTTTCCACATCCGCCGGATTGATTTCCATGGTCAACAATTGATTCAGCGCATCATCACTGCCGAATTTTTCGGCATCAATGAACCATAGCCCGATTTGAGTGCGATCCTTGAGGCATTGAAATTGCAGTTCAGTAGAAATACCAATGGCTTCCCGCAGATGGTCGAAAGCTGTTTTGTAGTCCAGGAGTTCCAGATTGCACGTGGCCATCAGATAGTGGAGTAACGCTGTCTCCCTTTTCATGGCCTGTTCATCTGCGAAATGAGCGGCGGTGGTATATGCTTCCAGTGCGAGTTCGTATTTCTGCCCCATAAACAGGCAGTGACCCTCGGCAATCAGATACAGAAGTGCAATCGGTGCCACACTGGTGGACGGACTATGGGCTTCAATCCGGGCGAGTGCCGCCTCCGTATTCCCGCGCAGGGCAAGGCAGATGGTCAGGTATGCGTTGGCATAGGGATCCATGGTGGATGAAGCCCCCTGGACAATTTCTGCCAGAATGCTGGTTGCCTCTCCAATGATGCCGATTTCGGACAGAATGACCGCCAGATATCGTCCGGAAAGCTGTGCTTCCGCTTCGTCCTGGCGGGATATGACGTCGCGCAGCTGAGCCACCGCTTCCTCGTATTCGCCCACATGCGCCCACAGGATGGCCTCCTGGGCATCCAGCATCAATGCGTAGGAATTGTCAATTTCATCTATATCATCTAAATCATCTATATTATCGTTTTCCGCTGCGATCTCGGATTTCAGAAGAATTGCTTTTTTCAATACCGCGTTGGCGAGGCTGGTTTGCGGGGCGATGGAGGCCAGTTGTTCGAAAATGTCGTATCTCGATACGTTGCCAATACCCTTCATGGCCAGTTCAAGGGCGAGCAGATAATACTTCACTGAGGTTTCGTGATCCAGAGTGACTGCCGCATTGCGCGCTGCCACAATCAGGTAGTCGAATGCGGCCTTGCGGGCACCACTTTTCAGATAGTGCACTGCCAGTGGCTCGGCGTATTTTTCGAGGTCTTTGGGAAACTCCTGCTCAATACGCTGGGCGACAGTGCGGTGAATGAGCAAACGCTCCGGTTTTTCGATACTGCGGTAAACAGCCTCCTGAATGAACCGCGACGGAAATCGATAGGTGGATTCATCCACCGCGGTGAGAATTCGGATTCTGGCCAGCATCTGAAGAATGGGGGTCAGCTCCACCGCAGGCCTGTTCAGCAACAGGGAAAGAACATCTGTTTCGATTTTTTCTCTGAGGCATCCGGCCAACTGCAGAATGATTCGGCGATCCCTGGGGAGAGCGAGGAGTTCAGATGCAATCAGGTTGCGAATGCGCATGGGGCAGTGGAACTCTCTGGGAATATAGATACTGTCGGCATCGTTGACCTTCAATGACCCCAGTGCACGCGCCTCGTGAATGGTTTCTTCTGCAAACAGGGGAAGGTTGGCACTCACATTCAGGATATCCCGAATCAGGCGTTCCGATGGCCCCGGCACAATGGCCTGGACCAACTGTTCCATTTCGCTGTCAGTAAGCGGCTCCACATCGCACTGTGTATAGATGGGGCTGCCCTCAAACCCATGGGTGTATCCCAACCGGATAGCCACTGTCAGCAATACAGGTACGTCAGAAATGTTGTGGGACAGCGCATGGATAATATCCAGTGATTCGTCGTCCACCGCCGTCAGATGGTCAATGGCCACGATAATGAGTGATTTTTTTGCGCTTTGTCGGATGATTCGGATAAACGCCGACTTGAGGACGTGCGCGTTTTCTCCCTGACCGGTCAGGACAAATTTGCCCAGAGCAGACACTTCATGGGGAGGGAGACCGAATTGATTGAAGCAAATGAGCTTCTGTTGAACCACCTCAACGCTATCGCCGTCGGCTGCGCCAATCATGTTTCGAAGCAGCATTTGCAGTGTGGAATGGTTTTTTTTCTTTTTCCATGGCGAGCAGGTGGTTTCATACCAGTCAAAATTATGACCGGCGCTTGTCAGACGCCGTTTTACCTCATGAAGCAGGCGCGTCTTTCCAACTCCTGCAGCACCCAGAAGGCCCAGCACACGGCCCCTGCCTTCGCTCACACCGGCAAGGAGTTCTCCTATCAGCATTAAATCCTGGCGTCTTCCAATCAGTTTGGTCAATGGAGGTGTGTTGTCCTCCGGTGCCAGAAGCTGAAAGAGGCTGGTGTGAACTTTATGGGGAAAGGCGTTGCTTTTGAACCATCTGTTGAGCAGCGGCAGTAACAACGAATAAAACAGAATGGCGTTGGCCCGAATTTCCGTTAGCGCATTGCATCGTTCCACCGCCAACTGATACTCGGGATTCAGTCTGACCGTGCCATTGAATTCCACGGCCAGCGATGCGAGATGCATGCCGATGCCAAAGGTGCCGGCGGCTCTGAACGCATGGTCGCTGCGAATGGCCTTCGACACTTCACATGCCGATCTGGCGGCGGTATGCAGCGCATCCGATGCTACCGATATACCAAAGCCAAACGTCAGCCGAGTTTCGTCTTTTTCAAGGATCACTGCACCGTATGATTCGACGATTTTCTGCAATTTCCGCGAATCGAATCCCTTCGACTCCCAGGAATACGCGAGGAGAGCTACTTCCCGGACCGCAGCGGTTAACTGAATGGTGTTTTTGTCCTCGAACTGGGCGAGATCGGTATCGGAGGGGTCCCGCACCGATGTGATATTTGTATCAGTGTTTCGCAGTGGACTGCTGGACGCGCCCCTGGGGGCGATGGATGGCAATTGTGTGATATTGGTATTCAGCCCCTGTTCTTCCACCAGAGGATCGATAAACTCCGCAAGGGAGGATGCCCCGGCGCGAAGCCCTTCGACATATCCGAATGTCAATAACGCTTCGTATAGTTCTGCCGCCGAAATGTATCGGTCATCGGGGTTTGGGGCCAATGCCCGGCGTAGAATGGGTTCCAGATCTACAGGGATGCTATCCAGGTTACCACAACACGGCACCTGACAGTTGGGAAACTCACCGTTCTGGATGATTTTGAGAATCTCTGCCGGTGTGCGATCTCTGAGCGGATTGATGCCCGTCAACAGCTCGTAGAAGACAACGCCGGTTGAAAAAATATCAACTCGTCGGTCGTGCGGTGCTGCGATGGCCTGCTCGGGCGCCATATAGGCAAACTTACCCTTAATAGGGCCATCTTCACCGACGTCCACGATGTTGAGGGCTTTTGCAATCCCGAAATCCGTGATTTTCACTTCGCCCTCATTGGAAATGAGAATATTCTGGGGGCTGATATCGCGGTGGATAATATTCAGAGGATTGAAATCCTGGTCTTTTTTCCGATGAGCGTAATCCAGCCCCTTGGCCACTTCGCAGATAATATGAATGGCGGTTTCCAGGGGGAAGGGTTTGCCAACCGCTGTGCTCCATCGGATTATTTGCCCCAGGTCCATGCCCTGGACGTATTCCATGGCCATGAAATAGGAATCTCCGGCCTTCCCAAGATCATAAATCTGCACAATGTTGGCATGGTTCAACGAAACAGCGATTTTGGCTTCGTTGACGAACATTTCCACAAACTCTTCATTGTCGGAGTATCTGGGAAGGATTCTCTTGATGACCAGGAGTTTCTCGAATCCTTCCACTCCATAGGATTTGGCTCTGAAAACCTCGGCCATGCCACCAGTGCCAAGAAGTTCAAGTAATTGATATCTACCAAAAATCACGTGTCATACCTGCGTATACGGTCCATTTCCAATCCATCCCCAGACAGCTGTATAAAATAAATCACAATTTATTCATACTGTATTTACTCTCATATGCCATAATTTTAAAAAAAATCGGGCACAAGCCGTTTCGTGGATCAGTGGTGATGGTTGCAGTAGAACGGGTGTTTTATACTTCGGCTGTCAAATGAACCGACAGATACTTCAAAATTTTTCATTCGCCCACAATAATTGGTATATAAAATATTAAAGGCAAAGTAATCGCGTTGCGATGTGTTTAAATGGAAGGAGCAGTTGATGTCTGATTCAAGGACGATTATTATTGATAACGAATATGTTACGGTCTGGTGCTATCCGGTTGATGGCATTATTTACCACCAGTTTCACAAGTACTGTTATGGCGAAATCTTCAGAGGAATGTTGACGACCAGTCTTGAGGCTTTCGAGAAAAACAAGTGCACCAAATGGTTATCCGATGACCGGAAGTTCGGTGCCGTACTGCCTGCGGACAAGGAATGGGGCGATAAATTCTGGCAGCCAAGGATGCTGGCCTCAGGGTGGAAATACTGGGCCATGGTGCTGCCGGAAAGAGTGACTGGAAAGATGAATATCGAAAAAATGGTACAGGAGTATGAAAGACGCGGGGTCATTGCGACTTACCACAAAGACCCCGAGTTTGCGATGGCATGGTTGCGCAGGCAGGTATAAGTTCAATAATGGGGTCTATCCGCATAATTTTTTAACAGGATGGTTACTGGGGATGTTATTGCAGTCCGCCTGTGGATAGCGAGCAACAAGCGAATCAGAGAAAGTGGGTGTATCGAATGCAGCCAACCTCCCCCATGGAGCGTCCCCTGTTGGCATTTACCGCGCTTTGCCTGCTGGGACCAGTGAACGGTTACCGAACGACCGAAACAGACAGAAGGCGATATGGCAGCAAAGGTGCTGGCGCGCCAACCACATCCGGTGGATGGTAAATGGGGTGTGTCATTGTATGGAGGTGCGATACACAATGGCCTGTATTTTACCGAAGACTGGCGTGGTTGCACGTTTGGTCCAGAGCGGAAAGCATTGGGAGTAAAATATCTGGCCATAGATCTATTTGTTCCCGAAGTTATACGTTCCAGCTCGCTGGTTCAGAATGAACCCTGGTATCCGTTGTTTGAGAAAAATGTATCCGCCAATCATGTTGTGCCCATTGAAAAGGCGCTGAATTCTTACATTATTATATTTAAGTCCGGAGGCTGAATTCCTGAGATACGTGTTTTACCGGGGCCAAATGTGACAGCGCGGTGTATGTGTGGATTCGGGGGGTATATCCAGAATTGATGTATCGGTTTTTTTTAAATGCTCCTTTACTTATCAGCAAAGGGGTATATAAATACTTAAATAGGAGTAATAGTAACTGGAAAACTCAATAACAGGGAAGTCAGATGCGAGCAAAATTGACGAATATAACAGGTCTGATTGGGAGCACGCCAATGGTGGCATTGAAGCGTATTGTTCCTGAGGATGTAATTATTTTTGCAAAGCTGGAAATGTTCAATCCGGGATCATCCGTGAAAGACCGGATCGCGCTTTCCATGATAGAGGAAGCCGAGAAATATGGCGGCCTTACGCCGGGCATGACCATTGTGGAGCCAACTTCGGGGAATACCGGTATTGGTCTTGCAATGGTTGGCAGATTGAAAGGCTACAAGGTGGTGCTCACTATGCCGGAATCCATGAGTCTGGAGCGTCGGAAAATGTTGCGGTCACTGGGTGCAGAAATTGTGTTGACCGAGGCGCGGGGAGGGATGCTCGGCGCTATTTCAGAAGCGACGAAGCTGGTGGAAGAGCTTGGTGGCTACATGCCAAAGCAGTTCGAGAATCCGGCCAACCCGAGGATTCACTATAAAACGACTGGACCGGAAATCTGGAAGGCAACCGGTGGTCAGGTGGATGTTCTGGTGGTGGGGGTTGGAACGGGGGGGACTATTTCCGGCGCAGGCAAATATCTGAAGGAAAAGAATCCGCAGCTGAAAGTGATCGCGGTGGAACCTGCGGAGTCCGCGGTTATTTCGGGGGAACCGGCCGGACCCCACATGATTCAGGGAATCGGTGCGGGCTTTTTACCAAAAAACCTGGATATGAATGTGGTGGACGAAGCTGTGAAAGTCAGTAGTGCCGATGCGATTGCCACCGCAAAACAGATTTCCAGAGAGGAATGTCTGCTGGTGGGGATTTCCTCCGGGGCTGCAGCCAAAGCCGCGATTGAAGTCTCTGTACGGCCCGAATTTGCCGGAAAGACGATTGTCACTGTGTTTCCCGATACCAGTGAACGCTACGCATCGACGCTTCTTTTCTACGAGGACTGAAAGGAAACCAGTACATATGCCGAAAAATTTAACGTTTCGACCGCGAAGCGAAGATGAAGATATCAAAGCATCGGGGATGTACCTCGATTTCGATGAACTTGGCAAGAAGGGGGCGATGTCTGCCGCGGACGCCAGTATCGCGAAATGGTACGGTATTTACAAGAGCCGGCAACCGGGGAATCATATGGCGCGAATTGTTATTCCCGGTGGCGTGGTGACCAGCGAGCAGGCAAAGAATATTGCCCAGGTGGCTGAGAAGTACGGTCAGGGGATTGTGAACGTGACAACCAGGCAGGCATTGCAGTTTCACTGGCTGAAGCTGCCCAATCTTTCGGATGTGATGCGGGATCTGGCAGCGTACAATAACTCCACGCGACACGGTTGTGGGGACGTGACCCGCAATGTGACCGCCTGTCCACTGGCGGAAACCTGTCCGTCTCGTCGTTTGAATGCGCGAAAGTGGGCCAGAAAGACCTCAGATGTTCTTGGCGCAGCGAGGGACCTCGACGATTTGCCCCGCAAATTTAAAATTAATTTCTCGGGATGTGGTGCGGATTGCGCACAACCGCACATCAATTGTGTCGGGCTAAGTGGTGTGACATATCAGGGAAAGCCCGGATTCAAAGTGGTGATTGGCGGTGGGATGGGCTGGAAGGCATTTGTGGCCAAGCCGTTGTTCGGGTTCATTCCGGAGGCGAGCGCTGTGGATGTGTGTCGTGCTGTGGCCATACTGTTTCGGGAAAACGGTGATCGGTTCAACCGGGCGAAGTCGAGACTCAAGTTTGTGGTGGAGCGAAAAGGTATTGATTTTTGCCGGGACGTGGTTGTTGAAAATCTGAAATCCGAAGGCAAGTCCATCGACGGTTTTGTGGTGGACGCTGTGACAGATGAAGGCGTGCCCTATGAGGAACGGCCACTGCTTCATGATACCCCGGAAGGTACCGATGGGCTTTTTACCGTTCGGGTGATTGTGCCCAAAGGGGAACTGCCTTTTCGCAGACTTTTTGAATTAGCCGGGTTGTCTGAGCAGTACGCAGATCAGCGTCTGTATACCACAAATCGGCAGAATATCGAGTTCCACGGTGTGGCTGCCGGTGATGTGGTGCCGTTGAAAAAGGCTATCCATGCGCTGGGGTATGAGACCGACGGAAGTTTCACCCTTCGGGATATCGTCACCTGCGTGGGCACCACCTATTGCCCCAAGGCGGTGACGGAGACCCGGGTGCTCTTTGATAAGATTCACGCGCTGGTTTCCAGGGAGAAGTATCGGGGCATCCTTTCCAACGGCATTGTGAATATTACCGGCTGTCCCAACTCCTGTTCGCCATACCGGATTGCGGATATTGGATTTCGCGGCATGCGGATTCGCGAGGAAGAAGGGTCAGTGGAAGGGTATGAGGTGTTGCTTGGCGGCTCGCAGACCGCATTCGGCCAGAAGCTCGGAGAGTTTAAACTTTCTGATTGTGAAGAAGTGGTAACCCTGGTTCTGGATGCATTTCTGATGGTGCGCAGGGACAACGAATACCTCACTCAGTGTGTGAGCCGCGTGGGAATTGATTATTTCAGGAGAGCTGTATATGGCGAGGTTTAAATATAACAAGGCAGAACAACCTCGGGAATCAACGGTGGAAATCGGTACCGGTGTTTCAGCGCTGGATTTGAAAACCATAGCCAAAGCGATTCCCTGTCAGGAGGCTTGCCCGGCAAAGACCAACGTCCCTGCGTATATTGAGGCGATTGCACAGGGAAAACCCGATGTGGCATATCGCATCAATCAGCAGGACAACGTGTTTCCCGGGGTGCTTGGTCGCATTTGCACGCGCGTGTGCGAGGACGCATGTCGGCATCAGTGGACGAATGTGGAGGGGCCGGTACAGATTTGTCATCTCAAGCGATATGCAGCCGATAATATTCGTGAGAAACAGACCGCTTTGCCACCACTTTTTGAACCTTCCGGGAAAAGGGTGATGGTGATTGGGGCCGGGCCGGCGGGATTGAGTGCCGCCCGGGAGCTCTCGCGGATGGGGCACGGGGTGACGGTGGTGGAAAAGGCGCCGGTTGCCGGTGGTATGCTGGTGGACGGTATCCCGGCCTTTCGATTACCACGGGACATTGTGGCTGCGGAGATTTCGCTGATAGAGCAGGGTGGCGTGAACATCAACACAAATTGCAGCGTGTCAACCGAAGACATCGACAATTATAGCCGAACCCATGACGCCGTGTTGCTGGCAGCAGGCACCACCATTACCAACACCCTGTCGATTCCCGGCGCGGAACACATTATGGTGAGCGGTCTTGATTTCATGCGCAGGTATAATCGCGGTGAGTTGACCAGTTTGAAAGGGAACGTGGTGGTCATTGGCGGTGGGTTCACGGCAGTGGATTGTTCCAGAGCTGCCAGACGCATTGGCGAGCCGGGGACGGAAGTAACCATCGCATATCGCAGAACCGAAGCATCGATGGCTGCGGATAGAAATGAATTCAAGGCGATGGACGAGGAAGATATCGTCATTCGAACGCTGCTTTCGCCGATTCGCTACGAAACGGATGATAATGGACGGGGAATATTGGTGCTGCAGCGCAATTTGGTCGCCGATGGCACCCTGGGGACAAAAGCGAAGATTGTGCCCCTGGAAGGGAGCGAAGTGCAAATTCCCTGTGACGTGCTCATTGCTGCAATCGGTCAGAAACGGGATGAATCCCTGTTGCCGTTCGGCGTGGAATCGGAAGAAGATGGTCATACAAGCCGCCCGGGTCTGTTTGTTTCCGGGGATTTCAAGGGGGGCAGCGCCGATGTGATTAATGCCGTTGCTTCCGGCAAAGCCGTGGCGTTGTTGATTGACGAGTATCTGATGGGGGTGAAACGTCTGATGCGTGGCGTGAAGTATGAATTGACTGATTGTGACGGCGAAACCGGCCGGTTGCGGGACCATGATATTCAGTTTCAACTGCCGATGCCCATGGCGGATGTGGCCGATCGCTTCAAGCGCAATGCCGAGGTGGAAACCGGTTTTCCTCTGTTGATTGCACAGAATGCGGCTACCCGGTGTTATTTGTGTCATTACAAGTTCGAAATTGATCAGGACAAGTGTATTCATTGCAACTGGTGTATTGATGCGGCTCCCCGGGACTGCATTAAAAAGGCATCGCGGATATTCTTCGATGAAGACGGGTTTCCCACGAAGGTATTCGAAGCCGAACGCGCCCAGGACGCTACATTCATATACATTGACAACGACAACTGCATTCGATGCGGTAAGTGTCTCCGGGTTTGTCCCACCGAGGCCATTCGAATGCGAAAGCTCGAATCCAACGATTGTGTCAAATGCGGAGTTTGAACCGAATCAGCCATCCAGACGCCGCAAACGAACTGAACGGAATGTGGATGTTCGGGACCATGCGTCGATGTGTAACCTGGAAACAGACGGAGTGTACGACCGATGATTGACATTCGGAAAGCAAATGAAGCACTGAAAGAAAAAAACGCGCTGGAGCGCATTGAATATGGCATTTCTCAATTCGGAACCAGGGCGGTTTTACTTTCCAGTATGCAGAAAACCGCATCTGTGCTGATGCATATATTTCACGAACTGGGAGCTGACAACGAGATACTTTTTGTGGATACCGGGTACCATTTTCACGAAACGCTGCAGCTTCGGGATGAGTTTATGCGAAAATATAAACTGAATATTAAAACATTATATCCCACGTTGACCCCTGAACAGCAGGAGGAACGGTATCGGTGTAAGCTCTACAGGACAGCGGAAGGGCAACCCATGTGCTGTGATATTCGGAAAGGCCAGCCGTTTTTGCGATATATAAAGCGGGAAGGGCATCAACTGGTGTTTGGTGGACGCCGTCGGGAAGAGGGAAATGGTCGTGCGAATATCGAATTCATTTCAGAGGATCCGCGTTTTGGAGGGTATAACATGAGTCCCATTGCGGACTGGACCCGGAATATGGTGACTGATTACCTGAGCGAGCACAAGGTGCCGGTGCATTCCCTTCACAGCCTCTGCTATCCCAGTATCGGCTGTCAGTGCTGTACCACGCCCGTGATGGAGGGAGAAGATGCGCGGGCAGGTCGTTGGCGACATCTTCGCGAAGAAGGACGGAAAGGTCCGGCATATTGTGGTATCAACTTCACGGATGGCTCCGGTATCTGACACTGGTATTTAAAAAGTGCTGAATGGTTTGGCCGGGGGGGGGATTGGATGGCCAGTCGACTATGCCTTGTCGAGGAAGCGAACGTTTTCATACTGAAATTTCAACAGGTTGCACATGTACCAGGCACCGTAGATGCCAATGGTGAGCATTGTGAGCAGATAGCCGACGAAATTGATGGCAAAGTAATTTCCGCCGGTTCCAGTGAAATCTCCCGTAACCGTTTTTCCGCTGAGGGAGATGTCGGTGTGGTTGTTGAAATATTTCATAATGTTGACCGCAAACCAGAATGAGTAGATGCCCAGGGTAATGGTGCTCAGAATCGCCCCCAGAATATAGATTCCAAATAGCTCTCCACCCTCGCCGGTAAACGCGAATGTGCCGACTTTGGTGCTGTTTTCCAGTATGTCCATATTGTCTGTGAAGAACCTGGTCACTTTCACCATAAACCAGGGGGCGTAGATGCCAAAGGTGATGCAGGTGAGGAGAACGCCAACGAAATACGTGCCAAACAGGGATGCACCGTTGCCATTGAACTGAATTGTATATGATTTGCCCTCCGCGCTTTGCGCCTGTGTATTTTCGGCGAAGAATCTGGTGATATTCACCATGAACCACGATGCATAAATTCCAAGGGTCAGACCGGTGAGAATGGCGCCGACCAGGTAGACACCAAAGAGTTTGCCACCGGTTCCGGTGAAGCTGAACTTCACATCACCATTTTCCGTTTTCAGCGTGAGATTTTCACAGATGTATTTTTGAAGGTTTACAATAAACCAGGGGGCGTAGATGCCCATGGTGATTCCCGTCAATATCATTCCCACCAGAAATTTACCCAAAAGCCCGCCGCCTGTTCCTGTGAACTGAAATCTTCTTTCCATGTTGTCCTCCACTGTTGCCGATGTGCTTGGTTCATGCACGCTCAAATCGGCATTGTTTTGTTATTCGGTGACAGAAATGTACCATGCTTTCAGGGACGTGCCATGAAAAGTGGTTTGGAGAAATATTGCATTGTTACAGGGAGATCGAAATGGTTGTCGAAAAAAACGGATGCCAGGAATATCGCATCAATCCGGATTCACGCACATCTGATTGGCTGGCTGGCCGGTGCGAGTTGCCCCGCACGACCGAAAAGTTCAATGGATTTTTTGAAGAAACTGAACTGTAAATTGGTATCGCGGTTCTATTGGTCTTCGATTACCGGGGACGACGCTGCGTTCTGCGGCCGTTGGCTGGCTGTTTGCTGGTGGAGATGTGCTGGGTCTGAATTCGCTTCACCGCATTTTTCGCGGCGTTCCGCAGACCGGTTGATGTGCCCGGATCATTAATGACGTCAAAAAGTGTGGGCATTATCAGTGGATGCTGGTCTCCAACGGTGGTGAATGTCTGTATACATTCAAACCGGATATTGTCATTCGGTGATTCCATGAGTGCGATCAGCGCCGGAATCGCCGGTGCGGCGCTTCTGCCGAGCTTTCTGAGCTGCTTCAGGCTTTGCAGAACCACTTCTGTTCCGGGATGAGAAAGACCGTCAACAAAGAGCGTGAGGAACTTGGCTCCCTGTTCATCAAGCTGGTGAACGAGCTCCTTTTGCAATGTATGCCCGGGATTTGATTCGGTGGGGCAGGGCATGGCGGATTCGTCGTTGTTGGCCAGAAACTCCAGAATGGCATTGTTGGCACGGGCATCCAGGTGCAGCAGGGACTTCAATGCGTATAACCGGACATTGGGATCCGGATCACATATGGCTTTGACTACCGTCGATACACCACCAGCGTTTTCGGATACCGCCCCCAGTGCCCGAACAGCCGCGCTTCGCACCCGGGGGACTTCATCGCTCTGCGCCAGCCGGGTGAGAGCGGACACCGCTTTTTCCGAACCGCTGCCGAGGGTGAGCAGGCGGAGCGCCGCAGCCCTTCGAACGCGCTTGTCCGGTGAATTGGCTTGCGACACCGCCATGGCTTCGTTCGCTGTGGGCAACGCCGCCAGGATGGGCGCAATTTTTTCGAAGTTTGCGGTCTTTTTTTCGAGTTCATCCGGAAAATCTGGAAATTCGTCTGAGTCGTAGCAGCCGAATAACAGAATCGCGGTTGTGAAAATGACCGTTGAGACGTTGAATAGCAGTTTTTGTATAAATTTAATCATTTTGCCACCAGGACGACGCCACCGATGATAAGGGCGAATCCAATCCACTGATAATTACTGATCGATTCCTTGAATAACACAACCGAACCCCCAATGACAATCAGTCCTGTCAGTGAAACCATGATTGGATACGCGACTGAGAGCGGAATCCGGCTCAGCGACTGGGTGTACGCGATGACATTGAGTGCGAACAATGTCAGCCCTGCAATGATGGGCCAGGAAGTCAGGTAATGTCGAATGGCATCTCCAATGCTTTCGTGGGACTCCGTGCCAATCATTCCCTTTTTCATCAGAACGTTGGCCACGCCGTTAAAAATGACTGCGATCGCCAGTAAAATAAAACCTTTTGCCATGATTCAGCTCTTTGAGAATAAATCGGCGATGGTGCTGCCGAAAAGAATGATGATGGCACACAGAACCGCCCATGTGCCCCCCGTTAACAACAGTGGAATATCAGTGAATACGGTTCGGGTCGGATCACCGCCGGAACGTTCATGGTAGACCAGGTACAGATACCGGAAGATACCGTAGAGGACGGGGGGGACACTGAAAAGGAGCATCCGGCTGCCGACCATGGAAACGGTGAGGGGGTCAACGGTATACAGAATGTAGCAGATGACCGTGGCTGCGGTTACGATAGAAATTGCCTGGTCCAGGAAAGACTCATTATATTGCCCCAGCACTTTCCGGTGTCTGGCAGCGGATTCACCGAGATACACAATTTCGGCTTTGCGTTTCGTAAAGCCAAGAAAAAGGGAAATGGTGACACCACACAGGATGAGCCACGTGGATGGAAGCCGGGAAATGGCAGCGGCGCCGGCAAGAATTCGCAACACGAAACCCGCGGAGATAATCAGGACATCCAGAATGACAATGTGTTTCAACCCGAAGGAATAACCGAGGTTCATGGTAAGATAACAGAAGAGTATCAGCGTGGATACGCTACCCAGCGTGGCATATGTCAGAGCCAGCGCCCCGGCAGACAAAACGAAAAAGCCGATGCTGCCGGCGCTCCGTGGCAGGATGCCGGCTGCCAGAGGGCGATGTCGTTTTTCCTCATGTCTCTTATCTTCCTCTATGTCCATGAAATCATTCAGATAATATACTGCACTGGATACCAATGAAAAAGTGCCGAAGGCAATGATTGCATCAAGGACAGCAACGGGGTTGCCAACCAATCCGGAGAAAATCAGAGCGGTGAAAACAAAAATGTTTTTTACCCATTGAGCAGGTCTGGCCAATTTTATCAGTGCGCTAATCGGTTTCATCGTCGTCGCTAGGTATCACAGCTGGTCATTCTTGAAAAGAATCATTTGGCGAAGTCAACCTGAACACCACGGTTGACAGATATAAGTACAATAAACGGAATGTATGTGCCAGATTATGTATTATATGAAATCATTGATTTTTCCAAAAAGCTTTACGAAATCCTTTTTTTCATGCGATAGGGACCTCATCGTCTTATGTTGACCACTCGGCAACATTTTCCGTGGTTCCCGTTGAGACGAATCTGGACGCGAACAGAAGTCGTCCATCCATAGCCATAAATTGAATATCCGACAGGTATTTATGCATAGCGAGTCAAGACTGAACGCAGGGGCGAATGAGGGGGGGGCTCTCGAACTGTTGCGAATTGCAGCGCCCCTGATAGTTTCATACACCTGCGATACGGTGATGCTGTTTACGGATCGTCTGTTTCTTTCCCGACTGGGCGGAGAACACATGAGTGCCGCCATGGCCGGCGGGTTGTCCGCATTCATGTTTTCCACTTTCTTCGTTGGGCTTATCGGTTACACCACGGCAATGGTAGCGCAACGATATGGCGCGGGAAAGAAGGAGCTGTGTGCCGCGGTGGCAACCCAGGGCGGGATTGTGGCGCTGTTGGCATATCCCGTTCTTCTACTGCTTATTGCACCCGGAAAGAAGCTCTTTGCGTATTCTGGCGTCGATGTGCGGGAACTGGAGCTCCAGGCCATCTATTTCGGCATCCTTATGCTGGGTTCGGTATTACCCCTGCTAAGGAGCAGTCTGGCCAATTTTTTCAGCGGAATTGGCCGAACACGTCTGGTGATGCTTGCCGCTGTCGTGAGCATGACCGTCAACGTTGGCCTGAACTATGTGCTGATTTTCGGGAAATTCGGATTGCCGAAACTGGGCATTGTTGGTGCTGCATATGGTACGAACATCGCGGGCGGTGTTGGTGTGCTGGTTCTGGTGGCATCCTATTTCCGCAAAAAAAACGAGGTGGAGTTTGATGTGTTGTCCGGATTCCGGTTTCATCCCGGTCTGATGAAGGAATTGTGGAGACTGGGAACCCCCTCCGGTATTGAACTGTTTTTGAATCTCCTGGGATTCACGCTGTTAATTATGATTTTTCACGGTCAGGGGCTGGCAGTCGCCTCGGCGGTGACCATTACGTTTAATTGGGACATGGTGGCGTTCATCCCCCTGCTGGGAATCAACGTGGGCGTTACAACACTCGTTGGCCGATATGTCGGCAGAAAGGATTTGGCTACGGCTCATAAATCCATGAAATCCGGTCTGTTGCTTGCTACTACTTACGTGGCAGGCCTTATTGGACTGTTCGCTCTGTCGCCCACACCGCTGGTGAATCTGTTCAGACCCGCAGATGCCGGTGCGCACTGGGATCAGATTCAGCCATTGGCGATCGATATGGTGCAGCTTATCAGCATTTATCTGCTTGCCGACGCCATCACTATTGTTTTCAGCGGTGCACTGCGGGGGGCGGGGGATACATTCTGGAACATGATTGTGTCTGTCTCCATTCACTGGCTACTGGTTGCGGTGACATTCGTGTGCTTTCATGTACTGTCAATGTCGCCGTTGAGCACCTGGATAGCAGTCATCGTGTTTTTCTGTATGATGGCCGGTCTGTATGCAATTCGGTACTATAAGGGGGGATGGCGGGAAAAGGCGCTGAAACTGTTGGATTGAGCGAATGGCGGGGACACCGCTCACGCTCACTGAGCTTTTTTCTGCGCTTCCATTTCCTTGCGCACTTCCTCCATGTCGAGATCTTTCACTTTTTCAATGAGTTCGTCCAGCGCAGCCGGGGGAAGAGCGCCCGGCTGTTGAAATATCATCACGCCTTCTTTGAACACGGCGAGCGTCGGAATGGAACGAATGCCAAATTTCCCGGCCACTTCCTGTTGGGCTTCCGTATCGCATTTCGCAAAGATAATATCTTCATTCTTTTCTGATGCAGCTTCAAATGTCGGACCGAACATCCGGCAGGGACCACACCATTCGGCCCAAAAATCGATAAACAGCATGTTGCTGTCACTAATTAAGGATTCCAGATTACTTGATGTCAATTCAGTTGTTGCCATTTAATTACCCTCTCTTCCTGTTTAACTTCTCCGCAACGCAAATTTCTGATTACGTAGGTAACATAATGCCGTTTCATGGGATTGCAATTTTAGTTCCCCACTGTGACATTGTTCACTTATGGGAGGTCATCACGCAAAACATAGTGTCATCGAAGTTGTATTTTTTTGCATCACATGAAATAACCTATTGAAACTTGTTGTTATTTGTTGCGACTAATGACATGAAATGGCAAACATATGTACCCATGGAGCTGTATGGAGGTAAGAAACATGAATAAGAAAATGGGAATCATTCTATCTGTTGTGTTTGGTGCGCTGCTGGTGATTGGGTGCAAGCCCGATTATCCGAACTGCAAAACCGACGAACACTGTCATGAAGGCGAGTTCTGTGTGAACAACCTGTGTCAACAGTGCCGTGGTGATCAGGATTGTCCGCAAGGCCAGGAATGTGCAGGCGGCGGCTGTCGTGACATTCCGAACTACTGTGCGACGAGCGCAGATTGTGCCGCTGGTCAGGTATGCCGGGATAATACTTGTGGCCCGTGTACCCAGAACGAAGAATGCGGTGCTGGACAGGTATGTGCGGACGGCGCGTGTATCGACGCGGAATGTCAGAGTGACGATCAATGCCCCGCCGGACTGTCGTGTGTGAACTATAAGTGTGTAAACACTCAGCCCACCACAGCGGTTCCCGAAAGCCAATGCTTGCTGGAATCAGTATTCTTCGAGTTTGATTCTTCCGAAGTGGATTCCGCTGGGCGTTCGGTTCTCGATCAGAACTTTGCCTGTATGCAGGAAAATGATCCCGGCCAGATTACGTTGGAAGGTCACTGCGATGCTGCTGGCACCACGGAATACAATATGGCCCTGGGTGAAAGACGCGCCAGAATGGTTCAGAAGCTGATGAAAGCCATGGGCGTGGACGGCGCCAAGATGCGAGTGGTTTCCAAGGGCGAAGAAGAATCCACCGCCGGGAACGTTGCCAAAGATAGAAGGGTAGATTTCAAGTGAGATTCCGCGTGATTGCAGTGCTGGGCGCAACCATTGCGTCTTCGCTCTTTCTGAACGGGTGTTTTCTGTTCACTTCAAGAGATGATGGAGAGCAACTGAAGCAGGAAGTGCAGCATCTGCAGGATCGCCTTTCAAAGCTTGAAGAGGAATCCGGCGCCAGCAGGACTGAACTTGAAAATATGATCAGCCGTGCACAGGCCCAGGTCGAAAGTCTCGATGAAACCCTCAGTAAGGCAACCCGTGTGCTGGCCCGTAATTCAGCTGATTTCGGTGCAGAAATGGAAGCACTGAAAAATGACATCAGTGAGTCCCGAGGGGCCGTGGCAGAAATCACTCATGAACTGGAAAACGTGAAGTCGTCCGTTGAAAAAACGGATAAAAAGGTTGTGGAGTTTGCGCTGGCAGCTGGCCTGGATATGCCGGTGGATGAGTCCCGGGTGCCGGCGCAGGCCGCAGATCATTTCCGGATGATTAAGACTTCATTCAGTAACGAGCGATACGGCGAAGTCCGGTCTCTGGCGAAGGTGTATCAGGACAGATATCCCAAAGCGGGAAACCTGGACGAGCTGCAGCTGATCATCGGACAGTCGTACAGCGCTCAGAAGCGGTATGCGAAAGCCCTGGGAGCCCTGCGCCGTTTTGCGGATTTGTATCCCAAAAGCGAGTTCATGCCTGAGGCATTGTATGAAATGGCGGATTCTTTTTTTAATCTTGGCGACTGCACAGATGCGCGCATTCTGGTGGATACGCTGATGAAGCGCTATAAAACCAGCCCCTTCACCTCGAAAGCCAAAAAGCTCAAATCCACGATGGATGCGTCCAAATCTCGTTGCACTTCCTGATATTCATGAGCTACCTCAATTGATCTGAAACCGAAACAAAAGAAGTTGAAGAGATAATGTGGATCTTGCCAGGTATACTCTCGGCGTTATTTCTGGGCATATATGATATCTGTAAAAAGCTGTCGCTCCGGGACAACAATGTGCTCGCAGTGCTGTTTCTGTCAAACTGCGCAGCATTGATGCTGACAATCCCTGTTTTTGTCGGATCGTTCCTCGCGCCGGACATCATGCATCATTTGACGCTTCAGGCGGATTTGCCTTCCGTCCGGCAACACGGGTTTATACTGGGAAAGACCCTCCTTGTGTCGTCATCGTGGATTGCCGCCTTTTTTGCGCTGAAACACCTGCCCATCTCCATTGTGTCGCCTATTCGTGCATCCGCCCCGCTATGGACGTTGATTGGTGCGACGCTGTTGTTTGGCGAAACCCTGAAGCCCTTGCATTGGGGCGCTATCGGCATCACGTTTGTGTCGTACTACATTTTTTCAGTGGTCGGTAAGCTGGAAGGCATCCGATTTTCCAGGAACATCTGGATGCTGCTGGTGGCGATTGCCACACTCACCGGGGCCATCAGCGCGCTGTATGATAAATATCTGCTCCATTATATCGGTATCGATCCGATTACCATGCAGGTGTGGTTTTCATTTTATCTGGTAATCGTGAACGGCACTGTTTTAGGCGTATCGCGGCTTTTTGCAAGAACGCCCATTCAGTTCGAGTGGCGGTATTCCATACTGTTGATTGGGATATTTCTTATCATAGCGGATTTTCTCTACTTTCGGGCGTTGAGCCATCCGGATGCGTTAATCGCTATTCTGTCCATCGTACGCCGGGGGAGCGTGGTGGTGTCTTTTGTGGTGGGCGGAATATTACTTGGTGAATTGAACAAACGGAAAAAAATGATTCCCCTTCTGGGGGTATTGACCGGGGTGGTATTGCTGTTGTTCTGATTCAGCATTAGACTGGACCATTCGTTTTTTTGGAAGGAAGACTACTGATGATCCGGGTTGACGTGCACAAAAAAATACACGAAATGCTGCGCATCGGAGTTCTCGAAATGGCGGGAATGGAAATGCCCGCAGACAACGGCGATCGCATCTGGGAATTGTTCAGCGGACTCAGCACCAACCTGCACGAACGGTATGCAAATTTCAGCGTTGGCGAAATTGACGGCATTCAGAATGCCCGGACGCTCTACCGGGCGATTGGCATTGACCCCACGAAGACGCGGCCTTCCTCTGAAGCGCTGCTTCGTCGGAGTATCAAGGGAAAAGGGGTATACCGCATTCACCCCCTGGTTGATTTGCTGAATTATGTAAGTCTGAAATATCTGATCCCGGTGGGATTGTACGATGTTTCGAAAATTCGGGGAATTTCGGTGCATATACAGATTGGTGAAGACGGCTGGGGATTTGATGGAATCAGAAAAGCCCGGGTCAACGTGGCGGGGCGAATGTGTGTTGCAGACACCGAGGGACCGTTCGGTTCTCCCACATCGGATTCTCTGCGAACATCCATCGACGGGAATGTATCGGGTGCGCTCGTACTGCTGTATCAATCCCGTACCAGTACTCCACAGGCGCTTGAAACAACTCTGACATTCGCGCAATCCGTACTCACCGAGTATATGGGCGGAAAACCGATACAACTTCAACTCCTTTAACCGCGCATTATATATATAATCTTGAATCAACCTTAATTTGCTGAAAATATTCGGGAATAATTCTGGCATTTGAATACCAGTTTTTTATTCAGCAGACTTGACTCATCTGTTTGCGGTCTTAATTTTTGTTCCAGTTGATTGAGCAAATTTTGATTAAGGAGAAAGTAATGCAATTGAATATCAGCGATAAAGCAAAAAAGGAACTCAGTGCCGGCGGAGTGGGAAAAGACGCCTATCTCCGCTTGGCGGTAACTCCGGGAGGCTGTGCGGGAATGTCGTATAGTATGCTCCTTGATGATACCATCCGGGAAGGGGACCAGGTAGTCTACCATGAAGATGAACTGAAAGTGGTGACTGATCCGGATTCGGCTCAGTATCTCGATGGACTACATATCGATTTTTCTGATGACCTGGTGGAATCCGGATTCAGAATCTCCAATCCGAATGCGCAGAAAGCATGTGCGTGTGGTTCCAGCTTTGGATGTTAGGAGGATGTGATGGGAATGGCAGCTAGAAGTTTAATGGGTGGTCCATCGGCCTATTGCATTTCACCGGGACAACTGGACGATGCGTTTCATCTTGCCAACGAAGATCCGGAATCCTCTCCGCGCATTCAGTCTGAACTGGAGAGACTTGAAAACTCTTTTTCACGGAACGAACGCGCCGCCCTGGCGTTCGTCCTTATTGAGCGACTGCGGCAAACCCGATAGACCCAATCAAAGCAGATGAACACAGCGCCGTCTCCTCCAAATCAATAATTTGATTGCACCTTCAGTGGAGTTCCAGGTTACCCGGACGGGTATCTTGTGACACAATTGCGGGTCGTTTTTCCGTTATTATTATTGAATCAGAAGAAGGAGGTCGACATGCAGCAATATCGGCCAATGCGCGTAGCTGCTTCATTGCCAGTTGAGATCTACAGTGCGCCCTTCTATCCACCGCTTCGGATGCGAATGCAGAATATCAGTACCGGAGGAATGTTCATTCGAACATCGCTGGAGTTTCAGGTTGGGGAAATCCTGCTCTGTAAAATCTGGCTGCCCAACATGGATACTTCATATCTTTTCATTTCCAGAGTAGCCAGGTCTTTCATACCGGGCCAGGACATATGGGATATGGGGAGCGGACTTGGATTGCAGTTCCTTCATGGAAGCGATTCACAACGGGAGAGGTTGAGAGAGTTTGTTTTCAGCGTAAATACGTCTGCGCGACCGGGGGAAGCCAGTCGAAAAATATTAAAATCTATCCTCCAGATGCGGCCGGAACGCACGTAGACAAGGTCGTCAGACCTTCATTGAACCTGTAAAGGGTCGTTTAAGGCGGGACAATATTCAATACATATTGGGTCGATACTGAATCTCGCCGGTTGGACAACGCTGGTTTCTGATCCAGATTTATAGGAAGAACCGCGCACGATTCAATGGAAGAGAGCAGTAATGATAGCGATATTCTCTACTTTATTATCCGCGATACTTCTGGCGTGTTCCGCAACTGTTGCCGCGGATGATGGCGTTGCTCCCAATGATGCGGAATCCCGCGCCAGGTTGGCGTTTCAGCGAGGAACTGAGCTTTTTTCAGAAGAGCAATACGCCGCCGCCGCAGACGCTTTTCGGGAAGCATATCGGGAAAAGCCATCATGGAAAATTCAATTCAATATTGCCCAGGCCGAATCCGCCGCCAAAAGGTATGGATTGGCGTTACGGGCGTTTGAGCTGTTTCTTGCGGATGGAGGAGATGAAATTGGCTTGGAGCGAAAGGACGAAGTCCTTGCTGAAATTCGTCGGCTTCGCCTGATGGTTGCGTCAGTGGATGTCCGTGGACCCGGTGGTGCAAGGGTTTTAATTGACGATGTGGAACGAGGCGTTATCCCCCTTGAAGGACCAATTAAAGTCACCGCAGGGAAGCGTCATAAACTCACAGTAATACAGGATGAAACCACCCTTCTGGAACGCAATGTGCGCTTAAGTGGAGGAGATGAGACCACTGTTGAGGTAGAGGAGTTGCCGGCGGAAGTTGCGGATAACCCGGCCGGGCAAGAACAACCGACCGATGAGATTCGGAAGGCTCCCGAGACGCCATCGTCGGTTCCGATATTGAACAATGAGCATATGTCAGCACAGGGGAGGAATACCACTGGGTCCGACGATAGGGAGAGAATGTCGTCCACTGAAAGAAATGACGGGCGCAAACTTCGGATTGCCGGTGCAGTGCTGATGGGGGTTGGAGGTGCTATCACTGTACTGGGAGGGGTCATGGGGGGCATGTCGCTCTCGAAAACGCAGGATGTGAAGGATTTATGTGATTCCAGTACCCGGGAGTGCAGTGGCGCAGAAGAGATGGAGGCGTATGACAATGCAATGGGGTACGGCGTGTCCGCAAATATTTTTCTGGCGGGCGGTGTGGTGGTTGCCGGTACCGGTCTCGTGCTGTATCTGGTGGGTCGCAAACGAAAAGAAAAGCTTACGGCGGTTCATCTGGTGCCATTGATCATTGAGAGAACGGGTGCGCTGGTGGTTGTCGGGAAATTCTGAATAGGGGGAAGCTGATGTACAATCGAGTTCGATTCTCTACTGTTGTGGCGGGTTTCATTGGCGCAATGGCAATTGGGGCAGTTTCCGGTTGCGCTCAGATTTCGGGTCTGGATGACTACTCCAAAGGCAATGGTGGGGGCGAAGATTCAGAAACTGGGAGTTCCACTGAAATTCCCATGGTGTGTAATGAAGGCTGTATGGACGCTATGCGGGGCAACGGCGCCTGCGACGTGGCATGCAAGAATTTGCCTTGCGGGTTTGATGATGGCGATTGTGACAATGAGCACTGTGCGGATGATTGTCTTATAAATGATATAAACGATGGCGTTTGCAATGCCCCCTGCAATGTGGACGTCTGTGACTTTGATGGCGGTGATTGCGGGACCAGTCCGGTTCATGGGTGCGTACCTGGATGTGACGCGGATATGATTGGTGACGGGGAGTGCAATTATCAGTGTCTGGGTGAAGGGTGTGGTGATGATGGCGGCGATTGCGATGACGTGGTTGAGTGTTCCCCCGGTTGCGGCAACGTGATGCTCGGCAACGGCGTGTGCAATGAAATCTGCAACAACGTTGAATGTTTTATGGATAACGGAGATTGTGGCGGCGGACAGGGATGTGACCCGGGTGCAACCAGTTGTCTTGCTGACTGCGTTCCCTGCGCCCTGGAGTCGACATGCATTGCTGCGGTTGAAATTTGTGACGCGAATGAATTATGTACAGGGCTTCGACTCTGTGTAAAGGAATGCGACGCCAAACCCACGGAAATTGGCAAACAGATTTGTGTGAACGATTGCTATGCCACTCACCCTGATGGTGTGGTGGACTATGAAAAGTTGATGGAATGCCTGTATTGCCATGCATGTCCTGTGTCGTGCGAGAGTAGCTTCGGAGATTTTTGCGCAATCGTTTCGGATTGACCTTCCTCCACTGATTTTTCATTTTTAACACTTTCCGGGATGCCGCGTACTCCCTGCGAACGCCGAATAGACGGCATGCACTATCAACACAGGGAGTAGAGAATGCGGTGAAATGGACACGAATGCGCGGATTAGAATGTTGAATCCGATGGATGTCGGTCAGATACTTAGTCGCAGGATACGGTTCAGCAGACGTTTATTCACATTCATCAGAGTCGGAACGAATTTAATAGTGATTTATCTGCACTTCTTTGAACAGATGAGCTTCAGCGAGATTGCCAGAGTGCAGGGGTGTGGTCAGCGCCAGAGCACATCGTGGTTATGAAAAATTGCGAAGTATTCTGCCACGGGGCGGCAATATCGAGGTGGCCGGATGAATCGTTGCAGATAGGTTAAACGCGATAGCTGAACAGCGGCTGGCGCTTTGGGCTCGGATTGCTGGTTGCAGCGGTAACGCTGATTGGTGTTTTTATGGTTGTGAGGCGAGTGGACTGGTTCGTTTATCCACGATTTCGAATGATGATTGAGGTTTTGGCGCGGATTGGTGCAGTCGTTGTTTTCATATGGTTGGCGATGCGGCCGCTCTATCAGCCGCGATTCGCAAAATGGAGAAGGTACAGCCTTATTTTTTGCAAATAAAAACAATGACTTGAAATTATTGTTGTTATTTCGCTGTCCTGTGTGAATGTAATTTAAAAATAATTTTGTCCTTTTTTGCCGATGCGTTGGGACTGTAACGTGAGCATTTGGGAAAATTCACCGTGCTTTTTCTTTTATTTAATAAAGATTTGAGTGTTCAAAAAATATCATGGGAATATTTATAATATGATTTTTGTAGCGAAATTGGATTGGAGTTTTGAAAATATCAAAATTTCTCCACACAATTGGTGACCGTTGTGTTAATGTTGAATAGCTTTGCTTTGCATGCTTAATCTGGAGTAGACAATTAACATATAATTCAAATAAACCATGCCACATTCGTAATTGGGTGGCTTAACTTTTTCTTCTTAAGTTTTTGGGAGGACAAAAAAGCAATGAAACGATTATTATTTCTATTTTTGGTATTGTGGTTTGCTGCATGCGGTTCTGATCCAGCGCAAACTCCAATTAACACCAGCAGTGATTCCGATAGCGATTCGGATTCAGATTCAGATAGCGACAGCGATTCAGATAGCGATAGCGATTCAGATAGCGACAGCGATTCGGATGGTGACAGCGATTCGGATAGCGACAGCGATTCAGATGGTGACAGTGATTCGGATAGCGACAGTGATTCGGATAGCGACAGTGATTCGGATGGTGACGTCGATCACTCCTGTGATAATGTATCGTTCGAAATCAAGGCTGGTGGGTACGTATGCGCTGGCGCCGCGCATGGCTATGCGTGGACTTCGGCTGGCGAAGTTGACGGCGCTGCAATTGACCCGGAAGATTTTAAGGGAGTTGCGGCAGGTGCCAGTGAGCTTTGTGTTACCGGCAATACCGCTGCCGATGAGGATTGGGGCTCTGTTGGGATTCTCGGAGTGAATGCAGGACAGGCCGAAGGCTCCAGTAAAGCAGGTTCATGGGAGCCCACCAGCGATAATGATGGCATTGATGTTGACGTCAACCTGAATGGTAGCTTCACTTTGCGGCTGCAGGTGAAGACCACAGGTGGTGGTGAATATTGTACTACGATTGATGATGGTTCCAACTCCGTGAAATGGGATGATCTCACTGAAGCTTGCTGGGAGGCCGGTGGAGATTCATATAACGGAGAAGATCCCATTGAAGCCATTATGTTGCTGGTTCCCGGACACAATACTGATGAGATTGAGTACGATTTCTGCCTGGAAAGTCTGATTGCGACTGGTGGCAAGGAAATCACACCAACTGACTCTGATTCCGATACGGATAGCGATTCTGACAGCGATTCTGACAGCGATTCCGATAGCGACAGTGATGGCGATGCAGACAATGGCAATGGCTATGTTCAAACGGGGGATTGGCACGGTTGCGCGTGGACCGGCGTTGACGATCTGGAAGTGGGCGACGACATTGATGGGGATACCCTTGAAGAGGCAACCACTGCAGAGCCCAAAGACTTTCTGAAAAGAGGCGATACCGAAAACTTCTGCATAGAGGGCGCTGTTGGCGATTCCTACGACGCCGTGGCACTTCTTGGATTCAATATTAATGAGGATGCGGACACTGCAGACTGCTCCTATGATCCGGGTGCCGTCACCGGTGAAGGTCCGCCACCAGTTGAAGTCAAGGAAAATGGTATCGCAGTGAATATCGCCAGTAATGTGACGTCTGCAACCATTCGTATTCAGATTCAGACCGAAAATGGGGGAGATAATCCTGATGAGCGTTGGTGTTATGACCTCGGGGTAACCGGCGCTGGTGCATCCAGTGGTGTGAAGGTTTTTGCACCATATTCTGAGTTCAACACCAAATGTTGGGAAGCCACCTACCTGGATGAGAATGAATGGACCGGAAAAGCATACAACAATGAACCCATTTCAGCAGTGGTGTTCCTGGTACCTGGTGATAGCGAGGCACCAACTGAGTATAACTTCTGCGTACTTGGTTTTGCTGAAGGTAACTCTGAAGACGATGCCCCTGATGGATTTGAGGTTGGTCCGATGACGTTGAAAGGAACAGTTGGCGGTGATGGTGGTGAAGACGCAAACTTTGACAGGAAACAGGTAACTGTTGACGGTAAGGAATACATCATTCAGAACAATTATTGGGGGTCAACCAGTGGGTATCAGGAGTTGTCTTTCGAAAATAACAGCTTCGAGATTACGCATTTCAGCGGTAGCTCACAGGGGGGCGGCGTTCCAGTGTCTTTCCCGTCTATTTATGTAGGACAGAATGGCAACAAAGCATTGACCACAACCAGAACCGACAATCTTCCATCGCGAATCAGTGACATTTCCAGTGCTCAGAGCACGTTTAAATGGAGCGGCAGCGGACTTGACGATTCTAACGTGACGTATGACATCTGGTTCTCCAACGACAACCCGCCATATGGTGGCGAAGAATACGGCGATGCTGTTTCCGGATTTGCGATGCTGTGGCTGCACAAGCCCGGCGGCAGACAACCCATTGGCTCGGTTCAGGGATCTGCCAGCTTCTGTGGTCAGAGTTGGGATGTATGGGCCGGTCCCCGTGGCAACTCGCCAGACTATCCGTCTCTTAGCTCCAATCGCCCGGTGATTTCTTACGTGGCCAAGAGCGATGTCCAGAACTTCAGTTGTGACCTGAAAGATATGATGGATGACGCCACTTCCAAAGACTATGGTGGTTTTAAACTGGATTCCAGTTGGTATCTCTCAGACGTATTTGCCGGATTTGAGATATGGGGCGGTAATCCCACTGGTACCAAGGTGAATGAATTCACCATTGATGTTCAGAACTGAGTTCAGATTTTCAGTTTCAGGGAAGCCGAATTCACGCTGAAATCGGCTTCCTTTCTAATCAGATAAACCCGCCAACAGTCTTTACAAATCTCCCATTAATCTCTTCTTTAGTCCGTGAGGGCAACTACTGATTATTGTCGGATTTCGCTTTTATCTGTTTGGTACATTTCTTTTAATTATTTCATCTTTCTGCTTTCTCGGGTGCACTGACGATTCTCTGGCTTGGTTAAGCAATTCGGATTCGCACGATCAGACAATTGCTACCTCTGACAATCTCAGAGAGACAAGTTCTGGTCACGTCGAGTATAAGGACGGAAATTGCATAAGAATGTGAGAGACTTGCTGCTGTGTCGGGGACTAAAGTTCAATGTGCAGGTGTACCTGCAAAATAAATTGGGAGGAGTGCCCCACGAAGATGCAGGTAACCGAAGGCAACTGCTCAGATGCGCAACAGATTTGTTGTGATTCAAGCAACACGTATTATAACGATAACGGAGCAAACAATTCGTTATCAAATGACGGAGAGAATGACAACATTCATCCCAACGACAAGAACAAAAAATACGACTCCATGTGTGGCCCGAATGACGTAAATCGATACGCCGAGGATGATGAAACCACGAAAGGGCAGGGGATTAGTACCGGCGCACGGTGCCCCCATGCTGGCAGATGGTTTGAGGAAGGGCTTTAAAGTGTTGGTGGAAAACGCATATCCGCCACTGTAGGCATTGTGTTTTTCAATCGGCCCTCTTGCCTCTATCTCCACCGCCCGCCTCGGTATATCCAACCAACGTTCATTCTATGTATTGGAATCTGTTCTCCCAGATTCTGCACTTGGCAGACTTCGTACCATTAAGGACCATTTCAATTGAATACACATGAGAATTGAGGCCGTGGGGAGGCTATTCCGGTGGTTGCAACCGTGCTGGCCGGAGGATTGAACATGCTGAAGATACTCGTGCTTCATCAAATAGAGAGACATTTGTTTGAATGAGTCAAACATTGTGTTTAACAGCAAGATGTGAAGATTTCAGGAAATGTGGTTGTTCAGGAGAAAACAGTCAACTTTTTGAATTGCTGTTTTTTACCAGCCGATGTTGGCTTGCATTTTGAAAACGAGTGCGTCAGGACCGTCTTCCAGATAGTAGTTGTCGTTGACGTCATCGCTGAATGCGTATTTGGAGAACTGAATCCAGAGGCTTTCAGCAGAAATGAAGTTGGATTTGAAAATCACGCGTGGAGTGAATACGTGATATTTAACTTCCGGGGCATCGCCTGCTGCAGTGGGAGCAGCAGCATAGTCTTTGCCAAAGTTTACACCATCATAGCGGAACATGATACCCACCCAGGATTTGGGCCAGAAAGTAAGATCAAAGCCGCCTTTGATCTGCATACGGGAATCATCAGCACCGTCGGCCACATCGTCCATACTGGCGCTCGACAGCATTCCGAAAACGGTGAAGGTCAGGTCGGGGAAATCGCCGCCAACGCCTTTGCCTTTGAAGCCCTGGAGGGAATTCTCGTAAATCCACGAAGCGTTGAGAACACTACCACTGCCAGTTCCGGAATTGGGCAGAAAGTTGCCAGCGATACCCGCGCCACCCGGGGAGTGCATTACCTCGATGGCTTCACCGAGTGCCCATCCATTTTTAACCGTGATAAAGTCAAGTGCCGCCCACAGATGACCAAACGTTGGCAGTCTCAGATGAACATCCGCACCCATCACTCTCATGCGAGCTTCGGAATAATCTGCAAAGGTACCTGGCATGGTTGCTGCTACCGTGTCATCTTCATAGAACGTAGGATCGTTGGACCATGAAGAGTTGTAATATACGCCGAGGTCCACTTTACCACCGATGTTCATGATAACATTGGCATAGTGAGCCAGCGTGTGAGCAATTGGCGGATCTTCGCTGCCGGAACCGGTTTTGTTGGCACCGAAACCGTGGGTCAGGGCGAGGGTGAAGGTGTCACTGACCGGGATGGTCAATTTCACATGCTCCCCAACCAGGTGAGACCGCTGAATCAGATAGGTATCATAAATACCGTTGTACGCGTAGGGTTCGAGGAAAGCACCCATTCTCAACTCGATGTTAGCGTTCCTTCCGCCCATGTCGAAATCAGTGTCCAAAGTAATGAAACCAAGTCCGGGGAACCATGCAGCGGCCGATCGGTTCTGTCCAACGAACTGATACCACCAGCCCATGCCACCAACGGTTGCGGCAACATGTTTGTGTTTGGCGGTAATCAGAATCTCAGCCCAGTCACCTTCCTGCAAACGGGTGAATCCGAAGTTATAATAATTCTTTTCTTTGTCATAGATGTGATTGCTTCCCCACCAGGGACTGCCCTGGAGGCTATCATCACTGTTTTCGAGATTGTCAGGATCGGGTCTTTTGCTGATACCGATGGCAAAAGGAGTACGGAAATATCCGTGCCATTCAGTGCTCCAGCTACCATAATCCGCTTCGCCATCACTTACTGCAACCGCGTCGGTGGTGGTTTCGGTTGCTTCTTCGGCTACGGGAGCAGGAGCCGGTGCGGGGTCTGCAGGAGCTTCAGCAACTTCGTCGCCCATGGAAGCTTCGCCGCCCATGGAAGCTTCGTCGCCCATGGAGGCTTCGCCTTCCATTGAAGCATCTGCATCAGCCGCAGCTTCTTCTTCGCCTTCCATCTGAGCCAGAGTCATTTCAGCAACAGGCTGGATGATTTCTGTCTCGGCCGCCATAACATTGGCAGACAATAAGATACCCGACAATAGACATGACATACGTACGAATAGGCTCATGTGATACCTTTCTAGACCGTACTGGGCATGTAAGCACCAGATTAAGGCCATTGTGTTGTTTGTGAGATTTCAATAAAATCTCAGTTGTTGTCCTATTTCCCTTGCAATGAGATTTCTAAAGAATCTCTTTTTCTCACTTTATATTGTTCAGTTCTATACATCGATACAGTATTTTGACAAAAATGTCAGTAAAAAGAGCTAACTTTTTCCTTTGCTTTTTGATTGCACATCAACAAACACCGCGACAATCAGAACAAGGCCCTGAATGATATTTTGCTTGGCAGTTGTCCAGCCGAGGATGTCCATACCATTGTTCAGACTGCCCATAACCAGTGCACCAACAACGGCACCAGCAACGGCCCCTTCGCCCCCCATGAGGCTGGTACCACCAATCACACACGATGCAATCGTAAATAACTCGTAGAGATTCCCACCAGTGGTTGTTCCCATTGCTACATAACCCGTCAACACAACGCCGCAAATTGCGCAGATTACACCCATCAGCAGAAAAACCTTGAAGATAACTTTGTTCGTGTCAATACCGGACAAACGAGTCGCTTCCCTGTTTCCACCTAAAGCATAGATGTACCGGCCAAACTTTGTGTTGTTGGTAATATAGTGGAAAATAAGAAGAATAATTACCATCAACAGAACGGGAATTTGAATTCCCTCGTACCCGTTGGCTACGTAAATCACATAAAAAAGCACCACTGAAGAAATGAGCCCGGCTTTGAACAAATCCTTGGCAATTGGATACTTATCAAAACCATATTTCAGTTTCTGTTTTCGTCCCCAAAGAACTATGGCGAAAATACAGGCGACTACGATGACACCGAGGACAAGGCCAAAAGTCTTTGGCACATACCCCTGTCCAATGGCAACCAGTGTGTTTTCCACTGGGCCAATCGTACGTCCGCCGCTAATTAAGAGCACGCCGCCTCTGAAACCGAGAAATCCGCCAAGGGTTACAATAAACGCGGGAATTTTCAGATAAGCGATAAGTGAACCATGCCATAACCCCACGAGCAATCCAACTGCAAGCGCAATCAGAATTGACAGAAACGTCGATAGCACACCGTTCATACTGGTTTCAATTCCCATGAATGTGGTTTGTGCTTCCCATGACGGGAATGCACCAGCCAACATAGTGGGAAAGATAAAAAATTGACAATAGGCCACGATGACACTGATAAAGCCTACTACTGATCCCACCGACAAATCGATATTACCGGTAACAATAACCGGCACCATCCCGATGGCGAGGATGCCAATCAGGATCATTTGTCGCACCAGGTTGGATAGATTTCTGGGGGTGAAGAATATACCATCGGTCAGAAGTCCGAACAGAATCCAGATCAGCACCAGAGCGATAACCATGGAGTAAGTTCGGATATTTGCGCGAATGGAGTCGGCCACCTTCCCCTTGTTTTCTTGCACGAAATTTTGAAATAGTTCTGTAATACTCGCAGTCATTTTATTGCCTCACCTAGTGTAAAACTTCAACGCCGGTTGCCAGGGTCATCACGCGCTCCTGGGTTGCGTTTTCGTCGTTCGGAATAATTCCGGTGCATTTCCCTTCATGCATCACCAGAATTCTATCACTCATCCCCAATATTTCCGGAAGCTCGCTGGAAACCATTATGATGGCGACACCTTGCGCGGCAAGAGCGTTCATCAATTTGTAAATCTCATATTTGGCTCCCACGTCAATTCCACGCGTTGGTTCATCAAGAATCAGGACCTTCGGCTTTGTCATAATACACTTCGCAATGACCACTTTTTGCTGATTTCCTCCGCTCAGGGTGTTCACTGGTACGTGAATGCTATGACATTTTACAGACAGCTTCTTCGAAACTGTGTTACACTCGTAGAATTCCTTGTTCTGGTTGATACTGAACCGTTCCGCGAAAAGTGACATGTTCGGCAAGGAGATATTCTTCAGGATGGATTGCATGAGTACCAGTCCCTGCAACTTCCGGTCTTCTGGAACCAGATTAATGCCGCGATTCATTGCAGTCCTTGCGGAATTTGCGACGAAGGAGTTACCATCAATGGTGATTTCGCCGGCGTAACCTTTCCCGTAGGCGCCAAACAGTGTAGTGACAAGTTCTGTTCGTCCTGCCCCCATCAAACCCGCCACTCCAAGAATTTCGCCTTTTCTGACATTGAAAGAGACGTTGTCCACGCAGTTTTTATGGGACAATACCGGGTCCTGTACGGTGATTCCACTGGCTTCCAGAATAACTTCACCCGGCTCATTTCCCCTCGCGGGATAGCGCTCCGTCATTTCTCTACCTACCATCATTGCGATGATTTTTTCGTTCGTCATATCGCTGGTTCGAACCGTATTAACCAGCGTACCGTCACGCATAACTGTGATTGAATCAGTGATTCTGAAAAACTCATCCAGTTTGTGGGTAATATAAATGCAAGTTAACCCTTCACTCCTGAGTTGATCAAGAATCTCCATCAGTGTATCTACCTCGGATTCGGTTAGAGCCGATGTGGGCTCATCCAGAATCAGTATCTTGGCATTTTCTGAAAGTGCCTTTGCGATTACAACAAGCTGCTGCTTGCCAACGCCGAGAGACGATATTTTGGCGGAGAACGGTATTTTCAGATTGTACCTTTTCAACAATTTGTCGGTCTCAGAGTAAAGCTCATGCCAATTGATAGCACCTTTTGAATCCGTAGGCTCTCGTCCCAGAAAAATGTTCTCGCCCACGGTCATCTCCGGGACCAGAACGAGCTCCTGGTATACGATTGCGATTCCTCGCTCGATAGCATCACGGATGGCAGTAGATTGAAAGTTGAGTGTTTCATTATCAAAAACAACCTGTCCGGTGTATTCATCTGAAGGATAAACACCGGACAGAATCTTCATTAGCGTGGATTTGCCAGCGCCATTTTCGCCAGCGAGGCCGTGAATTTCACCACGTTTAACGTTGAAAGAAATATTTGACAATGCGGTTACACCAGGAAATTTTTTAGTAACATTCCGTATTTCTAAAATGTTGTCATCAGTCATAATGTCGTTTCCCAAATTTGCATCCATGAATTATTTCCGTTCAATAGATGTACTCGCTACAAACTGTAAATTGCTCGCTATTGTTGAATCTTCAACTGTTTATGAAGTAACGGAGCGCCGACAGGATACCACTTGTCAACCAGTATTCTGAGGTTGCTGAATGTTACGGCACATTTCGGTATTCTTTGTGAGATAAAATTCCAGAGAGCATTCTACAAATCCGTTCCATCCAATCGAAAATACGAAATGATGAAAGATTTAGTTGCAACTGGTTTTATTGTTACCTATGCATCATGGTTTGGGTGGACGTTTGTCGGCAGGAACACCGGCGTATACTTCATCCCATGATTGGAAACCGCTTTTAACAACTTCTTCATAGACGTTGTCTTTATCAACGGGGATAACTTTCAGGAACTTACAGGGAACTTCGCCTTTAAGTTTTTCATCAAGGGTCAGCTCTGCAAGAGAGAAGTTCTGGAGACCGGTGACAGCTTCTTTATTTGCAAGTTTTATAGCAATATCAACTGCCAGAGGAGTCAATTCCCGAACGTCTTTGAAAACGGTCATGGTGAGCTCGCCTTCAACGATTGAACGACAACCAGGGCCAGTTGCGTCCTGTCCGGATATTGGTACTTTACCTGCAAGCTTCTGAGCTTTCATTGCCTGAAGAGCACCCAGCGCAGTTCCGTCGTTGGAGGCAACAACGGCATCAATCTGATTTTTCTGCGATGTCAGGATGTTCTCCATTTTCTTAACTGCAGTTGCCGGATCCCAGTTTTCTACCCACTGATCTGCAACGATTTCGATATCGCCTTTGTCGATGAGGGGTTTCAAAACTTCCATCTGACCATTTCTGAAAAGAATAGCGTTGTTATCGGTGGGGCTCCCGCCGAGAAGAACAAATTTACCTTTGTCTTTCACCTTAAGAATACCGCGTGCCTGCTGGCGACCCACTTCGACGTTGTCAAAAGAGATGTAACAAGCAACTTTGGGGGATTTCACCAGACGGTCATACGCAATTACCGGAACGCCGGCTTTGGCAGCACTGTCGACTGCGGTTGCGGCAGCCGCACCATCCTCTGCGACTACAATAATGGCACTTACTCCCTGAGTAACCATGTTTTCGATTTGGTCATTCTGGGTTTTGGAATCGTTGTTCGCCCCCTGAGCGATGACTTCGAAACCTTTTTCCTCGAACATCTTGGTCATCAAGTCGCGTTCTCTTGCCCATCTTGCAGTAGCAAAATCAGAAAAGGAAAGACCAATCTTCTTCTTGCCGCCTTCATCTGCTTTGGTAGGGGCAGCCCCTTCCGCCGGCGCTTCGTCATTGCTTGCTGTACTCTTGTCACCTGAGCATCCTACAAACAATGACGCTCCCAAAAATACTGCAATTAATGAGACCAAATACTTTTTCATCTTGTTCCTCCTGAGAAGTTGTGTTGCATTATTGATTCAATACAATTTGCACATATAAATTTTCCCAGCACAATTGCTACGAAAAAATAACCGATTATGAAACTCTTTCCACAAATTAGTAAACAATGATTATTAAGTGTCTACACAAAACGCAAGCTAAAATTGTTCACTAAAGTTGAAAGAATAAAAATATAATTATCAATTAATTTAATTTGCATCATCATGAAATAAACGATTTTTAAAATCCAGACATTTTTTCAAAAAAAATAGAAGTTTTTTTGTGTTTTTCTATGCACACTGTTTAACATCTATCCTGATTGAAATAATGAGAGAGTTCATGCCGTTGTTTTTTTAGCTGAGGTATCTTTTTTTTTCGATATGGGAATAAATATTGCGAACTGGTGTTGCATACAAATCCTTTTATTTTATGGTTTTTTAATAAACTGGATTACCAAAATGGCTCACGTTTATTCTCACCGCTTTATCTTAAATTGACCTACCTGAGTATTTTATGGAAAATCACAGTCACTCATTCCACACAATTTTACTGCATCGATTCCGCTGGATTTAATTGCGTGCACATTGATTATCGGAATTGTTGCGTATTTATCATCAGGTAAAGGCAGCAGAGCCAACGGTCGCTATGTTATTGGAAGCTGGGTAACTGATAAATTGAGTTTGAGAGGATTGTGCCCAGGGGAGGAACGAAACGAAAGGGGTACAACCAGACAGATGTTATTGTTATTTGCCTGTCAATGCGTTGAGCACCTGCGTATAGGTGTCTTTGCGTTGATTATTGCTGAACAGTAGAGACTGGGAATTGCCGCCGCCGCATGCAAAGCCATTTAGCCAGGAGCTTTCATCGTTCACTCCCCAGAACGTCATTGCAACACATTTGGGGCGAGCAACGCATGCCGCAGCGATATCATGATATAGTTGCAGTTGTTGGTCTTTGGTGACCTTGCCATCGCAAATGTTGATGTCCATTTCGGAAATGAGCACTTCCAACCCCAAACCAATATAAAAATCCATATTGTCGGCAACCGCCTGTGCAGTGGGGATGTTGTTGGGTGTACCAATATGCATCTGGAAACCGACGCCATCAATGGGAACGCCGCGATCCACCATTCCCTTGATCATTTCATGGGCAAAATGAGATTTATCGTTGTCAGCGTCGATACTGTAATCGTTGTAGTAAAACTTCATGCTGTTCCAGCCTTTGGCGTCTGCATGGTCTCTGGCCATCTGAAATGCGAGATCAATATAGTCGTCTCCAACCTGGTTAAAAAACACAGATGGTCTCATTCTGGCATTGCCATCTCCGGTGTCACTATTGGTCAGAATGGCTTCATTCACCACATCCCATGTGTTCACCTTGTCGCCCCAGCGGTCCATTACCTTTTCGATGTGGTTTTTCATGATGCCGATGAGTCTATCTCGGCCAGTTTGCCCCTCCACCCAGGAGGCTAACTGACTGTGCCATACAAAACAATGTCCCTTTACCTGAATTCCCTGCGATTGGGCTGCATTCACGATGGTATCGCCGGCACCAAAATTGAAACTGCCTTCGCTGGGTTCGAGATTTTGCCATTTCATATCATTTTCGGCAGTCCAATAATTGAACTCCTGGGATGGAATGCCTGAGGTATTGGTCCCGACTGCCGTTCCGATGAGCAGTGGCGGATCCAGGCACATTCCCGCATCCTTGATACTGTTCACTGATTCACCGCAAGGTTGTCGCACGGTATCTGTATCGGTGTCCGTATCGGTATCCGTATCTGTATCGGTGTCGGTATCGGTATCAGTATCAGTATCGGTATCGGTATCTGTATCGGTATCCGTATCGGTATCCGTATCGGTATCCGCATCCGGTGGGGTAGCGCCTTCACAACATCGCAGATTGTCCTCACATGTACCTTCCATAGATGCACCACCCCAGGATACGCAATGCGCAAGGCATTCGTACTGACAGGTCCCCGCATCGGTGTCTGAATCGGTATCGGTGTCTGAGTCGGTGTCTGAATCGGTATCGGTGTCCGTATCGGTGTCCGTGTCTGAATCACTGTCTGAATCAGTATCGGTGTCTGAGTCGGTGTCTGAATCGGTATCGGTGTCTGAATCGGTATCCGTATCAGAATCCGAGTCGGAATCCGAATCTCCAGACGAGCTTTCTGCGGAGTCATCTCCACAGCCTACAACTGAAATGACGCCAATTTGAAGTATAAGTACCTGACAAAACACAACAAGCACCTTCTTCAAATTCAACATCGAACTTGAAGTAAAAATTAAATTCTCAAAGCTCATTTCAGCTTCCTTTCGCTCATCACGTATCCGTTTTCGTGATTTTGAAATCCTTTTTCAATTTCGAATTGACAACGAGCAACCTCAATAAACAGGAACCAAGTGGTTCGCCACTTGAACTGTGTAGAGGCTCCAATTTTCCCGTATCCAAGTACCTTCATCCAGTGAGAACAGCTCAAATAGATCTCAAACATAGTTAATAATCTTAACACTGTACCGGATCGGGGGGCATGATAAAGAAAAAAATGTAAATTTTATTTTTGATCATGGCGGAACAGAGTCAATTGTGGTCAAGACTGCAGTTTATTGCAGCTGGATTGAATTAGCTGTTATCCCATTTCAATGGTGGGCAAAAAAACCGGTTGCACTTACCGTAAGAATCGGTTTAAGAACAGAGCAAATTACATTTCATGTCGGAACACAATAACTGAACAGGAGTGCAGCTATGAAACTATGGGGAGTTTCTTTTTTAGCGGGATTTGCATGTCTGGCAATGGCCTGCGGGCCAGGCGGAGTAAACGTGAAGCTTAAGAATCAGGTGGATTCGGAACTTGCCCGGACACCCGGGCCGCGAAATGTTGACGAAGTCAGTTCCGGGCATCCGGTGCCGTTGGCGGTGGGGCAATGGATAAAATACCGCATGACCGATGAAAAGGGAGAACCTTCAATCTACAGTTATAAAATAGTTGGTCAGGAGGGCCGTGCGTTGTGGCTGGAATACAGCATGATATCCTATTACAACTCCATTGAGTACCGCATGCTGATGGAAATGAATCCCGCCAGCCCCCGTAATTCCAATATTCAGAAGGTGATAGCAAGATTTGATGGCGAAGAGATTATTGAATACGATGACGCGGTGATTCAGTTGACCCAATCGATGTATAGCAATATTATAGAATCTTTTTATGTGGAGTGGGATACTTCAATGAAACGGGATATTTCTGTGGCCGCGGGTACGTTTTCCGGGTGCGACAGAATCGTATCCAGCTTTAGACTCGGAAATCAGAATCTGAATGCAGCATTTGTGCATTCGGAGGTTCCCATCAGCGGATTCGTGAAATTTGAAGGTGAGTCGATGAAAATGGAGCTTTTGTCATATGGGCTGACCGGTGCAGTTTCCAGTTTTGATTTATAGACTGCTGTTCCTGTGGCATCCATCCGGCAGATGAAAATATATCTGAAAAGTATACTTTTTGAGCCGGGAGCTTCGTTGGAAATACTGAATGTGGTGAAAATCAGTTTTGCAACGATGCCTGTGCGACAGCATACACACATTTTTCCGATGCATTCCGCCGCTATAGAGGCGGTGTTGGGCGATAAGTGTCACATTCTCATCCATTTACTGTCACATAAAGGCAGAAAATATGATTGGCAGCAGGCGTAACGGAATTAAATTGTGATATAAGTTAGGCGCCATGTTGGAATATTCCGTTACGATTGTCTAAAATAATATGCACCAGCGCCGAAAGTTATATGTATGAATTGGGACAGATTTACAGAAAACAGATCAACGAAGACGATATTCGGTGTCGTCATTCCGTTGCTGATCGCCACAGCCGTTCTTGCGGGAGTTGGCTGGGAGCGGGAGAAGTCCACCCGTGACGGCATTGTCGTGTATTCAAGAACCACCTCCGGCACCACAATTCGGGAAGTGAGGGCCAGAATGACCATTGCCGCATCGCCGGAAGTCATTCTGGACGCAGCATGTGATCCCTCGACCTTTGGCAGAACCACCAAAAAGTATGTTGAGAAAAATCAGTTTTACGAGATGCAAGATCGCTATCCCAATGTATGGTACAATTATCAGCTCGTGAATTTTCCGGTGGTGGCCAAGCGTGACTATTGTCTCCGGTATGAAAAAATTGAAAACCCGGAACGGGGAATTTATCGCCTGGAGTGGCGAATCACAAACCGATTCGGGCCGCCGCCGACAGAGGGCGTCGTCAGAGTTTCAAATATCAGGGGCAGTATCATTATCAGCAAAGATGAATCCTCCAGTCAGTCAACAGTTCGGTATACGTTGATGGCAGATCCGGGCGGCAACATTCCGACCTGGATCATTAATTTCGCCAATCGCAGCAGTCTTCCGGATATTCTCAGGGAGCTGCGGGATGCTTCGTTGGAACGGCTGAATAAATCGAAATAGATGAGGCCATTGAAGACGCCATGAACCGAATCAATGTGGTGCGGCAGTATGATATGGCTGCGAAACTGGAACAGATTCAGCCAGCATGATGCAGCGGTTTCCAGCGTGTCCCATTCCTGTGGGAAATGCAGTAATGTCTTTATTCAAGCAGGGTTTTCAAATACCATTCCGCGTGCATGGAATGCTGCCCGGTTGTGCGCGGCGATGTGAATGCTGTGTTGCCGGGTCGATTCGCGGTAAGAGTGGCTGTATTCGCTTGAAGCAATCTGAACAATGGTGATGAACTTTTATAAAAAGCTGATTTTTGTTTTTCTAAGCTGTTTCTGCGGTTGCGGACAGCACACGATTATCGCTGAAGAAATTGTTGCAACTGAAGTAGATTCGGTGGCGGATTCGAATTCCGATACTGACAGTGACACAGATAGTGATAGGGCAGACGCAGATAGCGAAAGTGCCAGTGCCCCCGAAGCGGATACCGGTGACAGTGAAGTCGGTTCGGCATTAGATGTTGTCACGGATTCGGACAGCGGGACTGATTCGGGGACCGAAGATGAGACGGATATAGATACAGAGACTCAGACAGAGGGTGGCAGTAACACGCAAATGGAAACCGGGAGTGACACTGATTCAGTTGAGACCTGTGACTTCCCGGATGCCTTTTCGTGGAATGGTCGCGTTGAATTGGTGTTTCCGGATGAACCGGCAGGTATGATCGCCATAAAGGATCCGACTGCCGTCATTATTGAGGAAAACTGGCATATTTATGCGACTGTGAATGTTCAGGACGAAACGACCGCTGGCGGTACCCAGTTGGGGATGGTGTATCTGACAGGAACAGATTGGAGCGACGTGACAGCGGCACGGAAGGTTGCCGCAGACAGCAATCCGAACCTTGCTCCCTATAAGGCGGCACCCCAATTGTTTTTCTTTTCACCGCGACAGGAATGGTATCTGGTTTATCAGATTGATAATCAGGTGCCCGCGTACTCTACGAGCAGCGAACCGACTGGGGTGATGTCGTGGTCGGCACCGACTGAATTTATGGATGTGCCTCCGGACGTTGAAGGTTTGGGTTGGGATTATTGGGTGATCTGCGATGAAACGAACTGTTTTCTGTTTTTCACTAGAGCCAATGGCGTTCTGTATCGTGCACAAACCACGATAGATGCTTTTCCGGATGGTTTCAGGGCGGATACGACAGTGGAAGTGATGCGGGACCTGAATGTGAACGCTTTGTATGAAGGATGCAGTGTGTATCGAATTGCAGGGACCGAAAAGTACCTGCTGCTGGTGGAGGCGTTTGGCAGCAATGGACGATATTATCGCTCGTGGACATCCACTGGCCTGGATGGTGAGTGGGCAGTCCTGGCAGCCGATGACTCGAATCCATTTGTTTCGAGAAATAACGTCGGGAATATCAGTGACATTCCGGATTGTGGTATCGAACACGGAGAACTGGTAAGGCGGAATCCGGATGAAACCATGACTGTAAATACATGCGCCATGCAGTTCATGTTCAGTTGTCTGACGCACACCAGCGTTGTTGGTGAGAACGAGCATTTCTATTACGGTCTGGGACTGCTTGAGTCGACTCAGTGAATTCATCGTTGAAACGGAGAGTGGGCGGATGAGGACATCCCCTGGAAAATTCACTGTAATCCACCCGTTATCAGACTATGCGGGCTACGCCACGGTATGATCGGGAGTGCTCTTCGGCATCTGGGAATACTCAGTTTTCATTTATCATATGCATGGCCAATTTTTTTGGAGGCGAACCAATGAGTATCAGGGAAGTATTTTTGTTAATGTTGTTTGCGTTGAGTTTTGTCGGTGGTTGTTCCGATGATGCGAAATCCAGTGACACGGAAAATGTGTCTGATTCAGATACGGACAGCGACGCGGATACAGATGGCGATACAGACGCCGATAGCGACACTGACACGGATAGCGACACTGATACGGATAGCGACGCCGATACAGATACTGACGCCGATACGGACAGTGATACCGATACGGACAGCGACAGCGACGGGGACAGCGACAGTGATACGGATAGCGACAGCGACGGGGACACAGACAGCGACACAGATGCGGATTCCGATTCCGATTCTGATTCCGATTCCGATTCCGATACGGATTCGGATGCGGACCCCGTTGACGATATTCAGGTGGATGAGGGGAGTCTGAAACTGTGGTATGATCGACCTGCCGGCGTCTGGAACGAAGCGCTTCCGGTGGGCAATGGTCGGTTGGGGGCGATGGTATTCGGCGGTCCAGCTGAAGAGACTCTGCAGTTGAATGAAGACACTTTCTGGTCGGGCGGGCCTTCCAGAAACGACAATCCCAATTCATTGGGTGTGCTGCAGCAGGTGAGGGATTTGATTTTTCAGGGGAACTATTCAGGGGCGGCAACACTGATTGACCAGAACATGGTAGCCACCCGGTTGCACGGCGCCAAGTATCAGACCATTGGCGATTTGAAATTGTCGTTTCCGGGGCACAATGGGTATACCGATTATTATCGGGAACTGGATTTGAAAAATGCCGTGGCCACGACCACCTACAACGTCGGTGGGGTGACGTATACCCGCAAGGTGTTTGCATCAAAGCCGGATGAGGTCATTGTGATTCATCTGTCTGCCGACCAGGCTGGGAGTCTGAGTTTTTCCGTCGGCATTGAGGGGCAACTGCAGAAAGGGCTCAACGTCATTGACGGCAACACCCTCGAAGCGACCGGCCTTTCCAGTACTCACGAAGGGGTGACCGGCCAGGTGAAATCGGATACCCGCATTAAGGTGCTCAACGATGGTGGTTCAGTTGGCGCTGGAATGAACAGTATTGACGTATCCAATGCGGATGAGGTTGTCATTCTGGTTTCCATTGCCACAAATTTTGTGGATTACCAGACACTCACTGCCAATGAAGTGAAACGGGCGACAGATTTTCTTTCGACGGCGGAGTCGAAATCCTATGATGAACTGAGAGATGCCCACATGGCGGCCTTTCAGACATATTTTAATCGCGTTGCCCTGAATCTGGGGACATCATCCATGTCAGACCGCACAACAGATGCCAGAGTGCGGGATTTTTCCAGCAGTCACGATGCGGATCTCGTCACCACCTATTATCAATTTGGCCGCTACCTGCTGATATCCAGTTCTCAACCCGGGACGCAGCCCGCCAATCTTCAGGGAGTCTGGAACGGGTCAACGGATCCGATGTGGGATAGCAAATATACCATTAACATCAACACGGAAATGAATTACTGGCCCGCTGAAAAATGCAACCTGACCGAGATGCATGAACCATTGATTGAAATGATACGTGATTTGTCGGTGACGGGGCAGGAAACCGCACAGACCATGTATGGATGTGATGGCTGGGTGGCGCACCACAATACGGATTTATGGCGTATCACGGGAGTGGTAGATGGTAGCACCTGGGGGATGTGGCCCATGAGCGCCGCATGGCTGTCGCAGCATCTGTTTGAAAAATATCTGTATGGAGGCGATCGGGACTATCTGGAATCGGTATATCCCATCATGAAATCCGCGTGTGAATTTTATCAGGATTTCCTCATTGAGGAACCGAAAAATGGTTGGCTGGTGGTAAGCCCTTCCACTTCGCCGGAGAATGTACCCAACGGTAACGGCACCCCGGTGGTGGCGGGGGCCACCATGGATGTGCAGATACTGTTTGACCTTTTCACCAATACTATACAGGCCGCCGAGGCACTGGATACAGACAACGCGTTCGCTGCGGAACTGCAGAGCCTGCTGGACCGCATGCCACCGATGCAGATTGGCAGTTTTGGCCAGTTGCAGGAATGGATGGAAGATTGGGACAATCCCGCGGACAAGCACCGGCACGTGTCGCATCTGTTTGGATTGCATCCGGGAAAGCAGATTTCACCATATACCGAACCTGAACTGTTCGATGCCGCGCGAACGACGCTGGAACATCGCGGAGATGCATCTACCGGGTGGTCGATGGGATGGAAGGTGAATTTCTGGGCGCGGCTGCTGGACGGCAACCACGCGTTTAAATTGATTTCAGATCAGTTGTCACTGGTGGATCCGGGGGTAAATGGTGGCGAAGGTGGCGGCACATATCCCAACCTTTTTGACGCGCATCCGCCGTTCCAGATTGATGGAAATTTCGGTTGCACCGCCGGGATAACTGAAATGCTGCTGCAGACTCACGACGGTGCCATTCACATTCTGCCCGCATTGCCGGATGAATGGGCCAGTACCGGGGCGATTCGCGGAATTCGGACATACGGCGGATTTGAAGTGGGATTCAGTTGGACCGACAGACAGGTTGATCGGATTGTAATTGAGTCCAGTCTGGGTGGAAACTGTCGTATCCGGGTTCCCAACGAGGTAACGATGGGGGATGGAACTGCGCTGACCGAAGCGACCGGCACGAATGAAAATTTATATTTTAAAACCGCCAGAGTCAAAACGCCCCTCATCTCGCCCTCTGCAAACTTGAGCACACCGCTGATTCCAGACACCTACGTGTATGACTTTAAGACGGAAGCCGGTAAAACATATGAAATAGTAAGAAAAAATTGATAGCTCCAATTTCTTCCTTTCATATCCCTGCTTGAGAAATGAACAAATCCCGGTCAAAACTCCCCATAGTTTCCGAGCCTCTTTTTTTTAAGGAATCTTTCGCCATTCAATGGCGGACACCTATAACAGCACCATGATTCCCAAAAGAACAGTGGGCTTTACCAGAAGTGGTGCTGTCATTGTTTGTTCACTGCTTTCAATGCGGGTTATCTGGTAGACTGTTTCATTTAGAGAGATACTTGCTCCCATACTTACCAGCACGGCGATATTTCCGTGAACGGGCCACAGCATCGATATGAATGGAACAATACTGTGAATGGCCTCTGAATTGGGGGCACGAATACGGAGTGTATCTGTTGACGCCCGGATTGTGTAGGTTCGTATGCTGGTGCACCACAGAATGCCCGGTCGAAATTCGACGGTTTTCATAATGATTCTGATGGCGATGGCGGCTGAAAGATTTCGCGACATGACAGACAGCCGAATATCATCGGATTCCCAGTTCATGCTCAGGTTCTGGGTGAATGAGATGTTGAAAGCCAACCGGGTTCCCGGTTGAAAGCCCACGCCGATTTCGATGCCATTGGAGAACCGGTCACTGGAGAACAGTGCCCCCCGGTAGGATGCAGACAGTTCTGAGCTGGTGCTTTTTGGATGGGGCTTTTCAGTTGGATGGGGGTCGGTGAATGCTCTTCCTTTCGGGCTGGGAAAACTCGTGCCGGCATGGCGTTTCGGATGTGTCACGACGGACTCTTCAAGCAGTCCGGAAACGGCGTTGGCCACCACTTCGAACCGGCTTGAAAGATTCGTGGATTCGAATTTCAGTATTCGCCGGTAAATATGATTCGGCGCATCAATGGTATTGTAGAAAAAGATGGTCGTTTCTCCGGGGAAGTCCTGTATCCAGAAAAGGATTGGCGCATTGTAGTTTTTACTCAGCAGGGAAGCGGTTTCGACATAGGAGATATTTTTGTATTCCGTGTTGTCGGCGCGGGTTTTGTGAATTTCGATTTGAGATGCGGAAAGTTGTGCCTGGATTGCCGTGAGCAGCTCTGCGGAATTGGGAGTGATACCTTCGATTTCGACCATGAGCACTGTGGTTTGAGTTGTATCTGACAAAGCCTGTGCCTGTCCTTTCCGTGGAATGATGCACGGAAAAAAAGTCAGGGCGATAGCGACCGATAACTTCAGGAGTACTTGCATCTGCAAGGTGGAAGTAGAATAGGGGAGATGCAATGAGCGCATATAGCAGTAGTGCATGGCTTCTTTTGATACGACTTTTTTTCTGTTTCGTCTATGCGCCCTGAAACAGATTGTGAGGATAATCGGGGAGGCACAACTCACTGCTGCACGTCCTGCAGCATTTGGATGAACGACTCTGTATGCTTTACTCTGTCAATGGATAATCATTGGGGCCATGGCATTTGAAATCGCCCTGCCGGTGTACTGGCCCGAATTTTTTTTGGGGGGGGAATGAATTTGAGTTTGTGTAGACTGGGTGAATCTGAGATGTGCGATTTATTGGGCCAGCTGCAGAAGGTACCAGAGCAATCCCGTTGCACGGAAGGGGCGATCAGGTACCGTACAGCTACAGCTTTCGCTGCCGGAGTCTGATGCATCTCCATCGTCTGAATCAGAGTCCGAATCGGAATCCGCGTCGGAGTCGGCATCTGAATCAGAGTCCGCGTCGGAATCCGTGTCTGAATCCGCATCGGAGTCAGAATCGGAATCCGTATCCGTATCCGTATCCGTATCCGTATCCGTATCGGAGTCGGAATCTGTATCAGTGTCAGTATCTGTATCGGTGTCAGTATCCGTATCGGTGTCAGTGTCCGTATCGGTATCAGTGTCCGTATCGGTATCGGCGTCACTTGACGTTTCTGTATCGACCTCGTCACCTATGAACTGATAGTAATCGACATTCATCAGGTTGCCGCTACCGCCTGTGTACCGGAAGACAACTGTTTTAACGCCGGTAAGGCCACTTACTGAACAACTGACGGTCTGCCAGTTCTGCCAGCCACCGGTGTTGGGGACTTCGCAGGTGCCGGCCAATTCGCCATCCGGCGAACCGATATGGATTTCAATGCTGCCTCCCTGGGTATCACTGGAGACCGTGAACTCCACCTCGGTTGCGCCGGCATCTCCAAAATCAAAACCGGTAAACTGAGTCCAGTCACCATTTTCAATATTAGCGAGATGCACTTCGCCATAAGTGACAAATTCTGTTTCAATACCACTTTCACGGTCAATGGTTTCCGCCTGCACGATTTCGTAGGGATTTCCATAACGAATCTGTTCAACACCTTCCTTCGTTGGGGTGGTCTCCCGAATCGTCCCATCCTCGTTGTATCCCGCCAGCTTGTCCAGATTGACGGAGCGCCTGTGGGCTTCGCCGGAAACGGCGCGGTTGTGGTATGCGATGTACCATTCTCCCTCGTATTCAAAGATGGATGCGTGGTTGTTGTTTCCGAGATTGTCAGGAGGCGCCGGCAACGCAACCCCCTCGTACTGAAATCCGCTCAGGGGGCCTGTGCTTGTGGCATAGCTGATGGTAGCAGCGCCTTCCGCAAAATCTGACGAGTAGGAGAAATAATACACATCGTCCCGTTTGTGCATGAATGACGCTTCGAAGAAATATGGTACGGGAATAGTGACCACACTTCCGGCGAGGGACATGAGATCGTCGCCCAGTGCAACGCCGCGGGCATATGACGCCTGGAGGTTTTCCCGTTGGGGATTGTTATATCCGCCGCCAAAATACAAATACCCCTTCCCATCGTCGTCAATGAATATCGCCGGATCGAACAGCCATGGAACACCGGTTGCATCACAGTTGGGTGTGCTTCGATCAATCAGTGCGTGTCCGAGTTCATCCCGATACGGACCTTCCGGCTGATCGGCGACTACCACACCAATGCCTGACGCGCCGTTTGGAAAGAAAAGATAGTATTTCCCGTCTCGCTCCACAGCGGTCGGCGCATACGCCTGATTGGCCCAGGGAATGTCCTTCACATCGAAGACCTCGCCATGATCCGTCCAGTTTACCAGATCATCTGAAGAAATAAGGGTGTATCTTACGAGATCATAATTCACATCACTTCCGGACATCGTGTTCTGCTCATCATTGGAGCAGTAAATATACACACGGCCGTTGGCCACGATCGCATTGGGATCTGCCGTATATTCATGGGTGATAATCGGGTTGTCTGCATGACCTGGCTGGGGGGCTGCCAGAATACCGATCACGGCGATTGCTATAAACATTCCTGAATTGATTGGCCGTTTCATCTGAACTCCTGCTTGTCGCGGACCTTTTTTCCGCACTGTCGTATTTGCCTTAAAAAATTACCCCCAAAGTTATCTCATCTGTCTGCTGCCGGGGTAGGTATATTCACTATATACCTGAGTGAAGGAAACCTCAAAACGTAAGTGAAAAACGGCAGATAAAATTGGGTGATCTCAACTATCAAGATGCTGGCGTGCTCTTATTCCACTCTAATCAGCCTGCAGGATGACGGACAGTCGTCTCCATTGGAAAAATTGCCATCGTCACAGTCTTCGTATTCTTTTTGGAGAATGCCATCTCCGCAGTAGGCGTCATACTTGCACTCTTCGTTACATTGCGCATACCCGCCGGCATTGACGCCGTCATCGCATTCCTCGCCGAGGCCCAGAATGCCATCTCCACAGGTGGGGGTGCACACCGAGCGCGCAGAGTTGAATCCTTTCAATGTAAGCTTGAAAGAGGAGCCAATCGTCTGGCGTTCCGCGTGAAATACCCGGATTTCGTATACGGAACCATTTTCCATACCAAAGGAATTCTCTGCAGAAATGGTGACAGAACCGAATATCGGACCGTGGATGCCACCCAGGTCAACCGCCAGTTGTCCATTTACAAACACAAAAACGTCATCGTCACCGGCAAAGTTGAAAATCGCCTCTGTTGAATCATCATATGTGAACCAATAGGTGACTTCCGATGTGAAGTGGAAATTGTGTTGGGTTGCTTCTCCGGTCACATCGACTTCATCCAACCAGGTGATGCCACCTTGTCCGCCTGACCAGCCATATTCGGGGGGAACACCGGCTTCGAAAAATTCTGCAGATTCCATGTCGTCCACCGGGAAGAAGAGGGGCGTCCCATCGTATGCCACATCCGGGGGAGGGCATCCTTCGGTGGGATCTGCGATGCACGGCACGCAGCCGTCATCAATACAATCGTTCACGTCATCGGCGATTGCGGTAACCGTTGCGTTGACATCGTAACCCATCCATTGTTCTCCTTCGCCGCCATACCGGTTAACATAACCGCCGTTGCCGTCTGGAAATAGAACCAGCTCACTCACCTTGTATGGAATTGTGTCGCCGAACAGTGCCGGATCATTGGTGTACCAGTCAGCAAGCTGGGTAATGCATGCATCTTCCGCGAATTCTGTGGCAACCGGGCGCCCGTCCTCGCCAATTACCGCCTCAACGGCTCCTTCTGTGCCGCGGCAGCCATTTGTGCCAGGTTCGAAATCCGGATGGGATTCGTTAAAATCCCTGTAAATTACGGGAACGCGAAGTACGCATTCAACGGCATCTGCAGCACATTCTTCCTGTACACAGGTATATCCTTCTTCGATTTCGCATTCAGACGAACATCCGTCGCCGGAGACCGTGTTGCCGTCATCGCAGGATTCCGTCGCGCCAAGCACCAGGCCATCGCCGCATTCGGATTCACAGGCTCCGCCGGAACAGTCCGGTTCCTTCTGACAGATTCGTGAACATCCATCAAAGGGAATCAGATTCTCGTCGTCGCAGCTTTCCGCTCCTTCCAGCTTTCCGTCTCCACATTCGGTCTCGGTGCACTCGCTGGGTTCCCCTTCACATTTATAGCCCATCTCCACCTGGCAGTTCTGGCTGCAACCGTCCCGATTTTCCCGGCCTCCATCGTCACAGAGTTCGGGAGCCTGAACCTTTCCATCGCCACAGAGGGCAATCATATGACACGCTTTTCCGGGGGGGATACACGCATATCCTTCTGTAACCTCAAGGCAATCCGCAGCGCAGCCGTCGCCATCCTCCTTGCCGCCATCATCGCATGCTTCATTTTCATCCAGAATGGAATTGCCGCACAGGTCCACCGTTTCCGTTTCCTTTTCAACCTCGGTTTCCTGTTCGGTTTCAACCTCGGTTTCAACCTCGGTTTCCAGTTCGTCCCCGGTGTCTTCTTCACTGGACGAATCAGTTTCATCCTCCGGGGCGTCCGTCTCATCATCATGCGAATCAGACCTGCTGTCGTCTCTGTCTTCCTCGGCTACTGGTGTGCATCCCAACATTGCCATAAACATCGCCAGGCATACCGCCACGATAAGGTGTAATGGTTTTTCTACCATGGTGTTATCTCCTTCTGAATGGCAATAGAATGTCAGAAACGACAGCTATTTGCCTTGTTGAACCGCCAATTCGCGCGCTCTATACGTGTTCCACTGATTACAAATCCGTTAAGCTCCGCTTTACAAAAAAATTAAGTTCAACCTATAATAACATAAAGTTTTAACGCCACAGTCCCCATTGAGGATTCTCTTTGTAAATTTGATGAACATAGCTTGGGAATTTATCAATGAATATCCAGTAATATTTTCGAATGGAATACACAAATACGCTATTTCCTGTGTTTGATCTCGTTATATATTTAATCCTGCATTTATAGCGGAAATTCCTGAAGTAAAAATGGTCGGGGCCTATTCAGCGTTCATTCTCCGCAGCGTTCGCAGAAGGTAATGCGCTACAGACCAGCAGGAGAGGGATAGACACCACAGCATACTTTTGTCGCAGTCGTGAGTTTTCTACCTTTTTTGCGAATTCGATGTCCACTCCTTTTCTGATACCAAATATAGAAAGTAACGGCGGTGGAGAGGAACGACCTGCCATTCTGGCCTGGCTCCGGTACTGGATTTACAATGATACCGGTGCGATGAAATATTTCTTCGGCAACGATTGCATTTTATGCAGTGCCCCCTGGGAAAACCCCCAGCGAAAAAAATGGCCGGAGTAGGTTTTACAATTATCAATCGTTCCTTCGGTCGGCCAGTCCTGTCTGAATCAATTCATCCACCCATTTCTGCCGTTCATTTTGCACATCAACCAGATGTCACCTTTTGTAAATTACAGGACATCAGCCTCACTTTTTCACATGGGAGAAACGGAAATGTATAGGATACCTTATATTTTGCTGGTGTTGATGAGTCTGTTTGCTTTCAGTTCAGGCTGTTCTCCGTCCAGCGACGGCGTTGAACCATCGGGGGATAGCTCGGCTGATGCGGATACGGATGTCGATACAGATACGGATGCCGACACAGATACGGATAGCGATACGGACAGTGACAACGACACGGATACTGATTCCGACACGGATTCCGACACGGATTCCGACACGGATACGGACATTGATTCAGATACTGAGGGCGATTGTGCGTATGAATGCCTTCCCCATTGTATGTCATGGGGCGGCACATCGGTGGACGGCGTTTGTGACGATGGCTTGCGTTGTTGCGAGGGAGCGACGGATCCCAATGGTACAACCGACACCGATACCGATACGGACACTGATACCGATACGGACACCGATACCGATACAGACACGGATGCCGATGCGGATTTTGGAGATGTCAATTGCGCAGGCAGCACCCTGTGTGTGGATATCAGCAGTGAGAAGCAGGTGATTCGAGGCTTTGGCGGGATCAATCATCCTGTGTGGATAGGTGATCTGACTGCGGCGCAGCGGGAGACCGCATTTGGAAATGGGCCGGATCAGCTTGGGTTCACCGTGTTGAGACTGTTTATCAGCGATAACTCCAGAGATTGGAGCAGGGATTTTGAAACGGCTCGAAGAGCACAGGAGCTTGGGGCGCTGATATTCGCATCGCCGTGGAATCCGCCTGCCAATTTAGCGACAACCATAAACGGTGAGAAGCATGTGAATCCGTCCATGTACGCCGAGTACGCGGCGCATCTTACCGATTATTACAATACAATGACCAACGAAGGCGGTATTGATCTGTACTCGGTTTCGATACAGAACGAGCCGGATTACGCCCATGACTGGACCTGGTGGAGCGCAGATGAGATGGTGAATTTTCTTAAAACCCAGGGCCCGTCGTTGCCGTTCAGGGTGATGGCTCCAGAATCTTTCCAGTATCGTAAAGTCATGTCAGATCCTATTCTGAACGATCCGGCTGCTCTGGAGAATATGGATATATTGGGCGCGCATCTTTATGGCACTCAGGTTCGAGATTTCCCATATCCCCTTTTCAAGCAAAAAGGCGCAGGAAAGGAATTGTGGATGACAGAGGTGTATGTGCCCAACAGCGACGATAACTCCGCAGATCGCTGGCCGGAAGCGCTGGAAGTCGCGCAGCATATTCATAACGCAATGGTGGAAGCCGAGTTCCAGGCGTATGTCTGGTGGTATATCCGCCGGCAGTATGGCCCCATGAAAGAGGATGGAACAATCAGCAAGCGCGGATATTGTATGGCGCAGTACTCCAAGTTTGTGAGGAGCGGGTATGTGCGGGTGGATGTGTCCGGGAGCCCGGGGTCGGATGTTTATGTGTCGGCGTATAAGGGGCCGTCAGATGTTGTAATTGTTGTGGTCAACAAGTCCACTTCCTCCCAGACACTGACGTTCTCAGTGCCATCAAAAACAACCTCGTTTGAGAAATATTCCACCTCATCGAGCAAGAATGCTACCAGCGAAGGCGCGACTGAGGCGGCAAATGGTACACTTACCGTTGAGTTCGATGGCCAGAGTGCCACCACCCTGGTTGGCGCTGCCCGGTAAATCCCATAACAACCCTGTCGTCTGAATTGTCTTTCCTTACATATCGCTTTTCATGAATCCGGTATTGTGATTCCGTGGCGATAACATCGGATTTCAGACGGTCAATCCGTGTGCTTTTTTTGTTTCAAGGGGCGCGTATCCCGTATATCATTCAACATTAAATGGAAGGTACTGTTCGCGTTTGAAGAACTGGAATGATGAAGAGCAATTGGGAGGCTCGGCATCCTGTTCTTTGTGTGTGGGGACAATACCTGAATGAACGGAATGTCAATTGATTTACTGAGCGTTTAAATCGAAATTCGAAGGAGGCCAGGAAATGCCAGGCAAAATGAAATTTGAATATGACAAGGAAAATGACATCGTGCTGGCGACGCCCGTTTGGCACATTAAGGATGAGGACGACTGCGAGGTCTGGTATAACCAATGGATCAACTACTTGAAGCAATTCGAACGGAAAATGGACGTCATCATGATTCTTGATGAATTCAAGGTGGAATCCACCATTGCATCCCACTGGGGGGAGTTTCGCGCCAGAATCAATAAAGATTATATCCGATATGGGTATCGCGTAAATCCGGAACTTACAGTGAGTATTTATATTAAGACCAGCGGTGTGCGGTATAATGCCGCTTCCGCCGAAGCTGCCACCGTGGAGGATGCCATTCAGGCCATCAAAGACGCGCGGGCTTGAATTCACGGAGGGACCCACATTCAAAAACGTATTCATTTCCTGCTCTGCACGCTGTGCTCTGATTCCGGCGTTTCTGCGGGGGATGTCATTCTATTGGCGACGCAGCGACATTGCTGTTTGTTTGATGGGGTCGAGCAGGTCATCCCTGATATACAAATTGCCAATACCTCGGCCGAGACGGATTAAGGGTTTGGCGCTGCCGTGAAAATCCGAGCCGCCGCTGCGCACCAGACCATGCCGTCTGGCGATTCGAGTGTACGCCGCAACTCGGTTGCTGTTGTATCCGGAACAGAATACTTCGATGCCGAGCAGGCCCAGATCGGTCAGTTCACCAACGAAAGGGTCCAGCGCCGCGGTTGGCAAGCTGGTCTGATGCGGGTGCGCGAGGATGGGAACACCGCCCGCCTTTCGAATTGTTTCAATGGCCATTGATGCGTGGAGACGTTCTTTGGGGACATGGGCGGGCGCCCCGGCACCCAGATATTTTTTGAACGCTTCGTCCGTTGATTTCACAACGCCTTTACGTATCAGCTGTCTGGCAATATGAGGTCTGCCAACCGCGTCGCCCTGAACATCGGATGTCACATCCACCATTGTGATGTCTATACCCAGGCGCTGCAGCGCAGCAATAATTCGGGGATTGCGTTCGTTTCGCATGCACCGGGTCCGCGACAGTATTTCCTGCAGTGTTGAATTTTCGGGATTCACGTATAAACCGACGATATGGACAGTGATGTCCTGCCATGTGGCTGAAAGCTCGATTCCCGGAACAAATTCCTGACCAATCTGTTCCGCGGTGGAATTTGCCTCTGTCAGTCCGGACGTGGTGTCGTGATCACACAGGGCAATTGCCGTCAGATTTATTTTCTTTGCGAGTTGAACAAGGGCGGCAGGTGAGAGACTACCATCTGAAGCCGTGGAGTGGGTATGTAAATCGAGCATGTTTACCATTCAGGTGTGGGCGGATGCGGCCACAGGATGTCAGGGGGCGCACCGTAAATTACCTGACCGGTAACTCCGACCAGTGTGCGCATCAGAAGCGGTGGCAGAATAGGCACCGCAATAAAAAGAACCGAAAACGCGACTAAGGCTTCGAATTGAAATCTGTTCCGCCATCGACGACTGACTTTCAGACCACTTCCGACGCTCTGGGAAAGCACCCGCCAGGCAGCGAACAACCCAATAATGTACCACGCAAATTCTCCCAGTTCAGGCCTCAGGTTTAAAAGCGGGGGAAGCATCATGATGACGCCACATATCCAGGTGGCCCATACCAGCGCCATGGCAGCTGCTGATGCTTTCTCTGATGTCATGTCGATGCGGGCATTGGTGCCGATTCGCAAAAGCAACAGGGCCAGGGAGGGAATCATCACCAGCGCACCGATCGATACGGATACAAAGCCGATTGCGGCACGTTGAATGGCGGTTGTATGATCGGTGAATCCCAGTTTCGCGCTGAACAGATGCCCGAGAACCACCGCGGTGGTGGGGAGAACGGCCGCCGAAAATGCAGCCGCAGCCAGACTGGTTGCATGGCTGGACTGATTGCTGAGGTGGCGTTCCCATGTTTGTCTCGGATGAATAAGCAGTTTGATGCCATTAAAAATCATTTGTCAGTGGTCTCCCCTGAAAGTGGTGGTGGCGGTTCGACAGTTTCCGCTGAGAGTGTTTTAATCACATATTTCAGATTTGTCTGAAAACACCAGTTGGGATGGTTCCTGTTGTTTTTTCGTTTGCCCTGTATCTCAAATTTTTCGAGAAACGGAATGAATGCAGCATCCTTGAGCTGTACCATCTGCGCAAGGATGGCAATTCGTTCCTTGCAGGTTTTCTGCTCGCGAAAGTCTGCCTGAAGACTGGACACCCAGTCCACCCGGTCCGATTTGCCGACTCGCTCCAGTATCGTGCGAATGTCCCGTCGGACATCTCCTGCGGTCAGGGCCGAGCTGGCCAGTTCCACCAGTTTTTCCATGTCTTCGGGGCCCCCGTATTCTGCAAGCATCAACGCTGATTTTTTTCGGATGGTTTCCCACTGGAGCCCATCGCGCATATTTGCCCGGAACCGTACATTCTCAGCTTGTCTGGCATCGGTGTCGATGGCTTGCTGATACTGATATATGCCGCTCACCAGTTTTCCGGATTCAAACAGGATATGCCCCAACATCATCCGGATGTCCGCGTTTTTCGCATCGGCCCGAAGGGCTCTGCGGCACAGGACTTCCGCTTCTTTATAATTTTTGGCATCCAGTTCATCGCTGGCTTCTTCAATCAGTTGCTCAATCTTCAGACTGTCCGAATTCTCGGGGGCGGGGGCAGGTGTGGATGGCGCTGCTGGTCTGGCAGGAACGGACAGCCGCGTTTTGGAATCGGCGGGGGCGGTCCTCAGCGTGAGATAGCCCAATATCCCTGCGCAGATTGCCAGAAGGATCAATGCAAGGATAAGTTTGGTTCTGAACGTCGAAAAGGCGGTTTTCAGTTTGCTGACAAGGCGTTTGTCGGATACGTGATCGACCACCATCGTGGGCGCAGAATTGTCGCTGTAGTCGATTTCTTCCAGGGCTTTCAGAAAGTGCTCCGCATTCCTGAAGCGATGCTGTGGCTTTTTGGCCATTGCTTTTTGAATGATTCGTTGCATTCCCCGGGGGTAACTGCCGTATCTGCCCAGCTTTGGAGGCGGTGTAGTCAGATGCGCTGACATGACGTCCATCACGGTTTTTCCGGTGAACGGCGGTTCGCCCGTGAGCATTTCGAACAACAGGACCCCCACGGTATACAGGTCTGAACGGTGGTCAACGCTGTCTCCCAGCGCCTGCTCCGGCGAGAGGTATTTTGGCGTTCCAAACACTACACCTGTCTTGGTCAGTTTGTCGCCATCTCCCTGTCCACCGGACATCTTGGCGATGCCGAAGTCAAGGATTTTCACGGTTTCCTCACCGTTGCGTCCGGTGACCAGAAAAATGTTTTCAGGCTTCAGATCCCGGTGAATTACCCCCTGCTCATGGGCATGTCCAAGCCCTTTCAGTATTTGGCGTACAATCTCAACCGCCTTTTCCGTGGGGATTTTCTTCTGTCGGTGCAACAGGTAATCGAGGTCTTCCCCTTCGAGGAGCTCCATCACAAGATAGAGTTGCCGAATATTGTGATACTTGTGGGTACCAAAATCAGTAACCGAGATGCAGTTGGGGTGATTCAGCAGACTGGACGACCGCGCCTCCCGCTTAAACCGTTGCATAATGTCGTTTACCTGGGCGAGTTCCGCGTGAATCAGTTTTACCGCAAACTCCTTGCCCATCAGTACGTGTCGGGCGCGATACACGTGCCCCATGCCCCCTTCGCCCAGTTGCTCCAACAGCTCGTATTTTTCATCTACCACTGTGCCGATGATGTTCTGGGACGGCGGAATGGAGACGGCATCGACTTTTTCTCTGACAGATGTCTGGGTATCCAGTATCGTCCGGGTAACCACCTGTGGAGATTGTTCGGTATCGCTACTCATCCGAACTCCGAGGGGAGGAGGAAGCAGCATTTCGGGATACATACATTCCAAGCAAATTCATGATTGCACAAAATGAATATCCCATATTGGTTACCGACACCCATTCTCTGGGACCGTGCAGATTCACAGCTCCCGTAAAGAGATTGGGCGTCACAAGTCCTTTCCTGCATAAGTTGGCTCCATCCGTACCCCCTCGGATGGGAACAGGGGATGGAGAGATACCTGCTTTTTTTACAGCAGTTTTGAGGTTCGTGACAAGATCTTCATGGGGTTCCACATATTTTATCATGTTGGGATAATTGAATTGTGTAACCGTCTTCACTTTCAGTCGCGGTTCCATCTGCATGATATCTGCCACAATTGATTCAACCATCCGGCACAGTGCCTGCACTCCGGACTCGGTGAAATCACGGATTATCAGGTGGGCCCGGCAACTGGCCGCATCGCCGGATACCGTGACCGGATGAATGAAGCCCTCCCGCTTTTCAGTGGTTTCCGGGCTCTTGTCGACAGGCAACCGGTGCAGAAATTCCCCCAGATAGCGGAGCGCATTCACCATGGATCCTTTGGCTTGCCCCGGATGGACGGACACACCGGTGAACGCGACATCAATACTGTAGGCTTCGAACGTTTCGAAGTTCAATTCTCCGGCGAATGTTCCATCCACGGTGATGGCAAAATCTGCGTCGAATTCGTCAATCGGGAAATGATCGGTCCCCCTTCCGATTTCTTCGTCCGGCGTGAAACAGACCCGGATGGTGGGATGGGGCACTTCCGGGTGTCTGTGCAGATATTCGAGCACTCCCATGATGATGGCTATCCCGGCTTTGTCATCGGCGCCGAGGAGGGTTGTGCCGTCGGTGGTGATGAGGGTGTGCCCGACACATCGGGACAGCTCGGGATCTGTCTGTGGCGAGAGCGTTACCTCGTTTTTAAGAACAATGGGTTCGCCGGAATAGCTGTGGTGTACCACTGGCTGAACGTTTCTGCCGCTGAATGCATCGGATGTATCCATATGTGCGATAAGACCAATGGTATGATCTTCGGCGCCAGGCAAAGTGCCCATCACATATCCGTTACCATCCAGGGATGCATCCGGAAGACCGATGGATTTCAGCTCGTCCACCAGCAGGCCGCCGAGAATTCGCTGTCCGTCACTGGATGGGGACTTCAACGCGTCGGCATTGGCGGTGGTTTCAATTGTCACATATTTCAAAAATCGCTGAACTGCGCAGGTCTCCACCTGAAGTAATTCCGGATTGCTGTATTCATTCATAGATGCATCCATTCCGCTGATTTGGTTTCGGACTCTCCATTGTACATAGTGACCGCAACTTAACGTATTTCAATTTCAAGACAAACAGAATTTGAGCGTTTTGGGTGTCGATATTATTCCACCGTCCCGTTTCCCGGGGCAGTACTGTTGCTTCGGAAAAGGTTGTTCTTTGGTGCGGAAGCCCAGTTCCGGGGATCGATAAGCACTTCAGTCAAGTACTCGGCGGGATCGATACGCCCGTTTTCGGTCCGGAATTCCAGATGGAGGTGTGGACCTGATTGCGCTGATCCGCTGCGTCCCACCGTCCCGATGACGTCCCCCGCCTTCACGTCTGTCCAGTCTTCCACTGTAATCGTGTCCAGGTGCATATAATAGGAACGCAGGCCACCGCCGTGGTTGATGGCGACGTATCGGCCGCCAGCGCCCATCTGGCGCGGGTCAAATCCGGTAGCTGCCTCGGCGGTCATCCGCCGGGACCCCGAGTTGGGTATATCCACCCCCACAAAGACCGTTTTTCCGTCGGCCACCGCATATACCGGCTCGTCCAGCTCAGCCACCAGGTCCATGCCACTGTGCCGATACCCGGTTTTTCGTTTTCCCCGCCACCGTCCGAATTCATCCAGAATCATGCGGGGAACTCCGCTGAGAGGAGAGACGAGTGGTATTCCGTGGTATGTTCCGGCGGCTGTCGCAGGGGTCCCGTGGTAGTATTCAAGAAGGCGCCTGCGGGCAGTGAGCACCCGGTCTTCGGGTTCGGATGATTGTACATTGTCTCCGAAGAACCAGTGAGATACATAGTGGCGGTATGTTGCATGCTGAAATCCCTGCTGAAATGCCCTGGCGAGGCTTTCGTGCTGTGTTTTGAAAACACTCAGGATGGCCGCTGTCCAATAAATGTTGGAGAGCGGATTGGTCGCTTTCCACTGATTGAATGTGTACTTGTCCGCGGGCAGGGATTTGGCGACCCATTTATCGTTTTCGAGCACCCAGTAGCGGTACTGTTTTCCCCGAATGTGAGGAGCATGCATGGCCACATCGATACGGCTTAACCCGAACCGGAACGTCTCATTGTCAGGTTGTTTGGGAAGGCAGCGGGATTGATCGTAAATGAGACCGGCAATGAGAAACGGGTCAACGCCAAATTCGTTGGCGTGGTCGAGGATGGCCGCTGCGAATTTCTGGCCCCGTTCCGCCCCCAGCCGCCTGTCACCGCAGATAGTCCGCAACGCGTGAGTGAACCGTTCGTCGTTGATGGGGCTTGGCGTTTTCGGTTCTCCGGGCCACATTTCGGGGCGCACCCGACTATCGTGCTGCAGTTTATGATGGATTTCCACATCTTTGCCGATACGCCGCTGCCACGGCCATTTGCCGGCAAATGCAGTGATTCCCCATAGCAGAATTGAAGTAATCGAAATAAAAATTGCTGTTCTGGTGTGTGGGTGCTTCATAGTGATCCATTTTCAGATGATGGGTGAAATCTGGAAAAAACCTAATCATGTTCGGCACAGAATTTCAAGGAAGCATCGGACTGAGTTATTCAGAACATCCAACAGGGAATAAATCCAGTGTGGGCAGGCATGAAATCCTGTACCGGCATGGGGGAACGGGGAATCAACTGCCGTATTTCATGACCAGTTTACCGACGGCGGGGATGGCGGCGGTTACATTTTTTTCTGCAATACCGCGTAGGCCGTTATAGATTTTTTTAATGGCCGTTTTGTCAGAGCGGTTGATGATGTCGTCGGTGACGCCGAGCAACTGGTTTGCGATATCTTTGTCTCTGGCGATGGCCCAGCGATCGAATGGCTGGGTCTTATCGGGAACGGCGGCCAGATACTTGTCGTATTGGATGTCCAGCCTTTCTGCAAAGGCCGGTAAGAGGGTTTCCACCGCATGTTCCACAATGGTGGGTTTGATGGCTTTAAACATTTTGTAACTGCTCTTGATCATCATTCCGGACACACCTTTTTTTGCAGCTACTTCAGCGTCAACCAATTGAACGCAATCCTTAATCACTGAGGGTCTGTTTGCATCACTCAAAATATTATCCTTTAATACTCCCATGGTGCCTCCTTCGGACCAATAAATATCGTTTCTGACCCAATATCAGCAAATCGAGGCAAAATCAATCTTCATGGTTTTTCAGGCAATTGCGATGTCGTGAAAACGGCCAGCGTATGCCTCTGTGAGGTCCCGTGATGGTGAGCCAACGTCATTTCGAGACGGATTACTGTGTACTCCTCCTCATGACAGCGGCCAGTAAATTTTTGCCGGATTTGGTTAAAAGGGGAAGTCACGCCGCCGTGATAGCCAGAAAAGGCTTTGCCTCAGGAAATGTCCTCAGGTAAATCCGCATCCCGGTTTCAGCTGCATCGCTGAAAGAACGCCGCATTCCCGGGCAATTTTGAATATGATTTGGATGTGTAGCGGTTTGATGAATTTCGAGGAGATCCGGTTTATTTCTGCATGATTCTTTCCACGTCTTCGGGAATTTCGGGGCGTCCGTTCTGATTTAGGGCGGTACTGATGATTTTTGCAGCAACGGCGAGCTGGTCGTCTTCGGCGCGATAAATGTCCTGATGGAATGCGAACCGGACATGGCTCTCTCTTTTTAAATTCAATCCCACCCAGAATTTGTCCGCTGCCTTCAACGGGCGCTTGTAGTCCAACTCGGCACGAACCACCACAAAATGGATTCCCCGGGCGGCATACTCAGCAAAGTCAATACCAATACTCCGTAAATACTCGTGGCGAACATGTTCGAGATAATTCTGGTACACGGCGTTATTTACGATGCCCTGCAAATCGCACTCGTAATCGCGAACGGACATCTGAAAAACGTAATCATATTTTTCCATGTATTCTCTCTTTTCTGCGGAACCGAATCGATGTTCATTCACCTGCAACTATATCGATTTTTAAAAAAAATGATCCAGTTTCATTGCCATTTTGCTGGCGATTTTAGCGGGTGCAGTCAGATAAACAGATTGATTCCCGCCGCGCTGGCCGCTTCCAGATAGTTTGCAACGCCTCCGATGTCAACATTGTCCAGCAGTTCTTCTTTTTTTACCCCCATCACATCCATCGACATCTGGCAGGCTATCATGGAGACACCGCCTTGAATCGCATTTTCCAGCATATCCTCAAGGGTATTAATTTTCTGCTTCTTCATAATGCCTCTCATCATGGAAGACCCCACTCCGCCCATATCGAGTTTGGAAAGTCTGAGACGGCCGTTATGACTGGGCAGCATCATGCTGAACATCCGATTCGAGATGCTTTTTTTTACCCGGGGCTTTTTCCGCTTCTTGATGATGTCCAGCCCCCAGAAGGTATAGAAAAGAGTCACTTTCTTACCCGACGCCAGCGCACCATTGGCAATGACCAGAGAGGCCAGGGCCTTGTCCAGATCGTCAGAAAAACAGATGAGACTCATTTCGTTGGCGCTATTGCTAACCATTTTTATGCCTGCAGACATTGCGGCCACAGCGGTTTCTTCTCCACCGGAACGCTGAATCACCGCTTCAATCACGCCCTTTTCTTCCTTCAGGGTGACCAGTCGATGTCCTGTCATATTGCACCAGGACTTCACATCCCGGGCAAACCCCGGATCGGACGCCTTCTGCAGAAGCCTTTCACCCGGCCTGATCTTTTCTATTTCAGATTTCAGCTTCATAATCGGCCCCGGACACTGCAAACCGCAGGCATCCACTTCCAGAACAGCCATCGCAGCAAGGGAAGGAGTTCCGGCAACGGTCAGTTCCGGCTGATATCCGGTCTGCAACTCATTGAAGATACCGCAGTTATTCTGGTCCTGAACTGCAGCTTTAAACACCTTCAGCCCTCCTGAAAGAATACTGACGTCTTTAAAGCCTTTCTGCCTGAGAATACGTTCCACCAGGTACGAACGGAGACCGACACCGCAGAAGACGACAATCTTCTTTCCCTGTGGAATATCTGAAATGTGCGTCCGAATCTCATCTTTGGGAATGTTCACGGCGCCGGGAAGACTGCCCATTTCAAACTCATCCGGAGTTCGCACGTCCAGCAGGAACAAATCCTCCCGGCCTTCCTTCATCCAGCCATTGAGGTCTCTCCAGCGTGTGTGGTTGCTTCTTCCCAGAAACAGATTTTCCGCGGTAAATCCCAGAATATTGACCGGGTCTTTGGCGGAAGCGTACGGCGGCGCATAGGCATGTTCCAGCTCAGTCAGGTCAATAATGGTACCCTCTTTACGCAATACGGACGCGATCATTTCAATTCTCTTGTCCACGCCCTCGTACCCCACAATCTGAGCGCCCTGAATTTTTCCGTCCTCCGGATTGAAAACCAGCTTCAGCGTCATGGGGGTCGCACCGGGGTAGTATCCCGCGTGGGAATGACCGTGAGTAATCACACTTACTGTGGGAATTCCTTCCTTTTCCAGGGTTTTCTGCGCAGTGCCGGTAGCCGCAACGGTCATATCAAAGATTTTGGCAATGGCCGTCCCGATAGCCCCCCGGTACTTCTTCTTCCTGCCATACACCAGGTTGTCCGCCAGAATGCGGGCCTGTTTTGCCGCTGGGCCGGCAAGAGGGGTAATACCGCTTTTCCCGGTCACCGGCCCCACGAATTCGGCCGCGTCTCCCAGCGCATAAATATCTTTTACTGAGGTTTCCATATACTCATTGACCAGAATACCCCGGTTGGTTCTGATTCCCGCATTCACCGCAAGGGAAATTTCCGGCTTGACGCCAATGGAAAGAACCGCCAGATCCGCCTGAATTTCGGTGCCACTGTTCAGCAGAATCTGCAACTTGCCGTTCTTCTCGGTAAACTGTTTCACGCCGTCGGTAAGATAAAACTCCACTTGCTTCATCTTCAGGTGTTCATGAATCTGAGCGGCCATTTCGAAATCGAGGGGGGACATCACCTGCTCCGCAAGCTCCACTATCGTGACATTCACGCCGCGATCGTAAAGGTTTTCAGCCACTTCCATGCCAATAAACCCCGCGCCAACCACCACGGCCCGCTTTGGCTGCCGCTCATCTACAAATCCCTTCAGTTTGTCCACATTGGGAACGTTTCTCAGGGTGAAAATCAGCTCGGAATCGACTCCGGGAATGGGCGGTCTCAAAGGCTCAGCACCAGGGGAGAGGATCAGCGAATCGTACGGTTCCCGGTATTCCCGTCCACTCTTCCGATCCTTGACGCCGACGGTTCTGGTCTGGGGGTCAATGTCGGTGACTTCCGAAGAAATCCGTACATCCACATCCAGTGTTTTTTCAAAACTTGCGGGGGTCTCAACAAATAGCTTCTCCCGTTCCCTGATCGTTTCGCCAAGGTAGTAGGGCAGGCCGCAGTTGGCATAAGAGATATAATCACCCCGTTCAAATATTATAATGGAGGCTTTTTCATCGTTTCGGCGCAATCTGGCAGCTGTGGCTGCGCCTCCTGCTACACCACCAACAATCACATAATTCATTCAACACTCCTTGTTTTCCATGATTTCAATTTCTTATCAATATTCGTCTAATGAATTTTGGGACATAAGAGCCAAGTCATTACCAATTGGTGTCAAATGAATCGCGAAAAATTGCGTAATGATTTCAGTGTGTTTGAGATTATACCTTGCAGTCCCGCTCTGCGCGGAAGGCTCGGTTCGGTTCCTTTTCGTTCAAGTACAACAGCGATATTTTTTTTGACGGTGGTATCAAACGGCGACTGTTCCAGCAGTCCCTGCAGCATGCGGCCACTTTCATCGTAATGGCGCATGTACTCTGCAGAACCCCCGGTTTTCTTTTCGATGTCTCCAGGATGAAACAGCAGAATCGCCACCAACCGTATCGACTCCGCATCGGTTTTGACCATATCCAGTGCCTGACGCCCCAGAGTGACGGCCTGATGATGTGGTCTTAATGTATCGTCTATCGACAGGGGAGTGCCGGACGCAGGATTCAACGTCGGGGCGTACGGCGCGCAATGGTTCGAATCAGCACAACGGTCCACACACCAATCAGGATTGATGTGTGCCCCAGTGCGATATGAAGCGGGTGGACGATGGGGCAGTGGAGGTGCAGGCAAAAGAGGGCGAGCATTCCTGCCGCAAGGAGTAGGGGAACATTGAAACGGCTGGCCTTTTTTCCCCCACGCAACAGCAATCCGCCCACCACCACCAGCACAGCGCCAATCAGGCTGCCCCACGAAAAACAGGCCAGTGCCGCGGAGAACAGATCCGCTCCGACTCCGTTCAGGGAATTCGGGTGGGTCTGGTGCGCCATAGGCAACACCAGCGGCAGCGCCACGATGATGATGGTGGTCATGGTGAACCCCAGCCGCTTTCCATAGCGAAGCGGTGGCCGATGGGCGGGGCGAATGACCAGCCACAGATGCAGCATCAGCACAGCGCCCATTCCAATCAGTTCAAGCGCGTATCGCAATGAGGGATAGATGTCGAAGTCTACACGTCGTTTGAACAGCAGTACAAACAGTGCCACAAGCAGCGCTGTCGCGAATCCCGCCCAGAAACGAAAACCACCGGGCAATGAAGCCAGACGAAACCGCAGGGAGGGTTGCTTTGTCTCGGATTGAATCTGCGTGAACAGATGGGTGAGGGTATCGGCGGATACATCGCTGGTATCCATCCCATGGGAGGACAACAGCTGTAGATTCTCCGCGAAAAGTCGGCAGTCTTCACATCCACTCAGATGGTCGTGCCACCTGGCTGTGTTTCCCTGTCGAATATCCATTTTTACCTGTTTACAGTCATTCATGGGGACTCCCCCTTACTGCGCTGCGTCCCCGGCAATATGGTTCGGAGCTTTTCGTATCCCCGATGGGCCTTTGCCCGGACAGCCCCGGAACTGATTCCCTGCACTCTGGCTATTTCTACAAAACTGAGCGCTTCGTAATAATGCAGCCAGATGACCTCGCGCTGATCGTCGCTCAACTGCGCCAGTGCGCGCTGAATCATTGCCTCTGATACCCCATGCGACTCGTCTTTCATCGATTCATCCAATGGCGCTTCCGTGGACACCGTGGCGATGGGATCTGCGCGCAACGCCGTTTTCATGCGCCAGTGCGCCGAGGCCCGTCGGCCGTAATCTCTCATTACATTGAAGCCAATGGTGTAAATCCACGGTGCCACCTTCCCCTGAAGATCGAATTCGGCACGCCCCTGATGTACATGAACAAATGTCTGCTGCACCGCGTCCTGAGATTCACTCTCCGATAGACCCCGGCGTATGGCCGCCCGATACAGCTTTGGTGCATATCGGTCGAACAGCGCGCGAAATGACCCATCGCACCCATCCACATATTGGGCCATCAACTGCTCATCGGTCAAGCCGGATGAAGTGTGTGCATGACTCATGGCGCAGAGGATGCGGTCCAGTTGCCACCCCAGCCATGCGTGAATGTTCACAACGAACGCAGTGATGAAACGCAGGGGAGGCAGCGAATGAAATGGGGGAATGGCACTGTGGGAAAGAACTGTCATGGCACCTGCTACTCTACGCTGATTGTCACTTTCAGAAAACGGTTTACTGCGGGATAGAAGAATCCGTCATCCACCATCATCACATGGCCCATCTCTTCGGTGGGCATGGTTGCATCTGTCTGGTTGATTGGCTGGTTTGGACCGAACCCGGGTGCCTCATTCACCTCGGTACCTGCATCCCACAGATAGACCATTTCCGTCACATCCCCGGAAACCGGCATGCCGTCGCTGAACAGGGGCAGTCCCATATCCGATGGTGCAAAGAACAGGTCGTTGGATTTTACAAGCATCGATGCAAAACTCAGATAATCACCGTCCATGGCATCAAAGGAAAAACGGTAGGCTTCACCGGGAAAGGCCGGCGCGGCTTCGGTTTTTCCGACCGGTGTATTGAAAATGCCGCCCGGGTCGCTCATCCCCGCCAGATAGGTGCCCAGCATTTCGGGATTTCCATCTTCGGCCAGCGACTCGAGACCGTGTCCCGCATCCATCTGATGATTGGTGAAAATCGGCGACATGCTGCCATTATGAACCACGAATACACCGGGGGCAATTGGACCGGCCGGGCCGGTGAGCATGGAGAGATGGGTCGCAAGTGTGCCCGGATCACCATCTTCGGCCAGGTTTTCCAGCCCAACTCCCGCATCGTTCATTCCGGTTTCAAACAGCGGGGTCGTCCCTGCTTTGTGCACCGCAAATACCCCGGGGGAAATCGGCGCGGCGGTGGTGCTCATGTCAGAAAGAGTAATTGTCATATCTGTCGAAACATTTTCAATGGTAGCGGTGAACATTCCCTGTGCATAATTAAGCGAAGCGGTCACCACATCACTCACCTCCGGCGCTCCCACGTCCATCGGCGTCAACATGCGAACCATCTGATTCTCGTCCATTGCGCCGGTGTTGGGACCACTCTGGTGCACGGGCTGATCCATTCCTTCGCCAACCGGCTGGTTCGCTTCCGTTCCCGCGTCGTACAATCCCAGATACATGGTTATATCGCCGGTCACCGGCATCCCGTCATCGTCATACAGAGCGATTCCCTCCTCGGGGGTTGCAATGAGCCAGTCATTGGAGTGCACAAACATGGTGGCAAGGCTCAGGCGATCATCCATTTCCGCATAAAATGAAAACATATATTTATCGCCCGGAAATGCCGGCGCCGCATCAGCAGCCCCGTCGGGGACGGCAAAAACGCCGGAAGCGCCAAGGGAAAGTTCGTCGGAGACATTCTCAATCGTCACGGTAAACGTTTTTGACATCATGGTCTCCGTCCCCATTGATGTGTCCATCGATGTGTCCATCGAAGTATCCATAGAAGTATCCATCGAGGTGTCCATTGATGTGTCCATGGAGGTATCCATGGAGGTATCCATCGAAGTATCCATAGAAGTATCCATCGAGGTGTCCATTGACGTATCCATCGAAGTATTCTCGTCGTCATCCCCGGTGGTTGTGTCACATCCGGCCATTAAAAGAATACTGGCCAGAACCCAGACTGCAGACAATTGTATTGATTTGCTTTTCATGATTGCTTTCTCCCTGTATTGAAATTTGGCCGGTCATTCGGCATCTGCGGGGAGTACGCAGCTGGTTGAAAAACGTTACGCAAAAAAGAAATTTTTGAGGAGATCTGGCCGGATATATTTTGAGCGACCCTGAGATGCAAATTCGTTGTGTGGGCAGGAGCGACGGCGTCTCGCGCGGTTGAGAGGATTCAGTCTTTCGCCATTGCTTTGAGCTTTTTCCGATTTCTTTTGATGGTTTTTTCTTTGGCTTTTGAGATGGATTTGGCTTCATCCATATAGCGCGAATAGGATTTCAGGGCGGCTCTGGCGTATGTTTTCCGCTGATCTTTTGAGCGTTCGATTTTGGCCAGATTGTATTCTGCGCGGCCTTTGACGTACCAGAGGTTATTGGGGACATCCCGTTTACGGTGGGTGGCCTTTTTAAAGTGTTCCAACGCCGATGTGAGCACTTCTCTGATTTCTTCTCTGGTCAGGCGCTTGCCGTCATCTTTGCCTGAATCACCGATGTTATAGAGTTCCATGCCGCGGTCATACAGGGCGGACACGTTCATGCCGGCATCGGGAACGATGTTGTATGGCGATTCTGCGGGTATCGGCGCGTCATCCGCGTCATCCGCTCTCCCGTTGCTGGGGGGGCTTTCGTCCACTTCCGCAGGCGTTTCATCGTCGTCATCGCCCGCTGCGGTCTCCGCATTAACGTCATCGGGCGCAGCTGTTTCGTCAACGGCCGCTCTATTGTCATCTGCGACTGCATCAGATGAACCGGGAACACCGCCGGCGGTCTGGATTGCCTGTGATTCTTCACCCAATTCGTCCGCACCGGGTTGTGCCTGTTCTGCGGGAGCCGGGCTCATCGGCTCCGCACTGGTCAATGGTTCCGGGGCAGGCGCAGTGCCGGCTGTTGAATCGGATTTGAAAAATGATACCGGCGAGTACGGGGATAAAAGCAGGAATACGCCAGCCCCAATCAGCAGCAGAACGATGGCCACCGTTATCCCGATGCGGGTTTTCCGCGAAGGCGGTATGGTGTAAATCGAAGAGAGGCCATCGGTGCCCGAAGCGCTGTGGTCAGCGCCTGTGGACTGTTGCGCGTGAGCGGGAATGCGACGGTCTTCCCGGGGCTCGGTGGGAGGTGTCGATGGCACCGCCGCCTGATTGGTCAGGGCCTCGATTTCCTTCGAAGACCCCACTGCGGTAATCTCCTCATCGGGCAATGCCGCATCGAGTACCCGGCTGAGGGTGTCATCGGACGCAATGGGTTGAAATACCGGCGGCGCGGGCAGTGTATTGTTCACTGACGGTACGTCCGTCACTGGCAGCGGCATCGACCGACTCCGCGATGGCAGTTTTTTGGGCTTATCCGGTGGTCGCGACGAACCGAAGATGGCGCCCGGAATGGTTGAGAACTGAATATCATCGTTTTCCACGGTCTGCAGTTCCTGAATTTCAAGCTCGTCGGTGTCATTCAGTGATTTACTCTGCAACTCCGGGGGCAACTCCGGTGCGTTATCGCTGTTGTCCTGCGGGGACTGATCCATTGGTGGCCGGGTTGCTGTGGCCTCCGGAGGCTGATTGATAAATTCCGCCCGTAATCCGGAAACCACTTTTCCCATCATGGCGCTCAGACGCATTTCCATCGCCGTCAGATCATCCTGAAACTGCACCATCATCGTGCCTTCCAGCTCCGTCAGCTTTTCGTCAGCCCAGTTTTGCAGCTTTTTTTCAACGTCTTTAGCAGCCCGGGACAGAATATCCTTGCGCATTTTGGAGAGGCGCTCGTTCACATCCGCGTGAATCTGCGTTTCCAGCTCTTCCATCGACGTGGTCACCCTCTCCATGAGGTCGCCGGATACCGCATCGATATTCATCTTTTCGGCCATCTGGTCCATGACCGCTTTTGAGATGGCTTCAATGGTGCTGCTGTCCGGTTCTGTCGGGGATGACAGCAGGGAACGTCGTTTCGGAGCACGGGATTCCAATGGCTCGGGCGTGGTTGTCCACGGTGTGGTCCGCTCTGCGGTCAGACTGGGCCTGGACCCCAGTTTCAGAGAGCTGTTTCGCTTCTTCGCCCCCGATTTGGTACTGCCGGCCCCGGATTTTCTGGCGGTTCGAGCCGCCGCTGTTGAAACCGAAGCCTTTTCAGACTCATCGGTGTTTGTTTCGTTTATCACAGCTACTTCCCCTGTATGGCCTCTTTCCAAATTTGCCAGATTCATTAATGAGAACATTCCTTTAGATACAATGTCGTCACTACTGCCACCATCGTGCCCCGGAGCGAAAACAACAACGCATCCGAGACGTTTTCCCAATTTGTACAGTTCACCTGCAACCCGCTGCGCCTGTTCCACGGGATCACCATCTCCAAGCCACTGGGAGAGCTGGTTCACTGGAAAACTCGACAGCGCGGCTTCCTTCGAGAAAATGACCAGCAGGTCCCGGGTATTCATTGGCAGAGTATTCGTGTGAACCTGGGGAATAAAATCTCCGAGATCCCCGATTTTACTGAACAATCCACCGGCAATATGATCTTTGGTCAGTTTCTGCACCCGTTTGCTGCCGACCAGGTACTGCTGGGATTCACCCCGGTGGGAAATATGGATGCCACCGTCGTAATACACTATGGCTTCGAGACTGTTGGTGATTTTGCTGAGCAGACTGTTCGGTGCCGAAGATTTTATTTTAAACTGCTGGGTACTGTCATCCATCCGGTAGGCGGCCAGATTGGCTTTGTCACTCACCGTATCGATGAGCATCTGATCGAGCCCCGAAATGGACTGCCCCAGCAGATTCTTGAACGCGGGATCTTCGGCCGTAACGTTGTTGTTATTGGCATTTGCGTTCGACAGATAGTTTGACACATATTCTGAAATGAGTGCCGTGGCCGTGTTTCCCAGCTCATCAAGTATTTCCCGGGGCACATTGTCGCCCCGAAGACGTACCGGATGCGCTTCCGCCAACACAATGGCTCCGGTTTCCGGCGCCACCGTCAGATGAATGGTACCGGTCTGTTCAGGATCCAGAAAGGCCACCCCGACTGCGCCGTTGGAAAATTTTGGCTCGAGCACTGTCATGCACAATGAAACGGCAGGTGAATCGATTTGTGTAAGTTGAAATGATAAAAATTGAGGAACTTTTTTTAGCGCGGACTTACTTCAATGTCTGTACCGAATGCTGGAATAGTTCAAACTGGTCCGGTAATCCGTTCTGAATGACGTGTGTAACGATGGATTTTCCGCCAGGTGGCAGAGTACGGGAATATTGGGTTCAGCGTTCACTGACGATGCCGTTGCATTATGGAACATTTCGCTTCTGAAAATTTTGAACATCGGCTTTTTATCCTGAGAATCCAATGTGTTGAAAGATTCGAATCGAATTTGACGACCAGGCACGCCATACTGGCTCAGGGTTTCGACCAGGGGTCTGTACATGGCCGATGGGCCACAGACGAAAAAGGTCTTGCGATCCAGCCGTTCATTCAGCATCTCCAGCACCATATCCCTCGAAATGCGACCCCGGTGACCTGGCCAGAACACCGACGGCCTGGACAGCACATGGGTGACGCGGATGTTGGGATTCCGCAATGCCAACTCCGTCAGCTCGTGTCTGAAAATGATCTCCCGTTCGCTGCGCGACCCATAAATGAGGTGCACATCCGGCGCGCTCGGCATGCCGTCCAACTCGCGGAGCATACTCATCATCGGCGTGATGCCGCTGCCTACCGCCACCAGCACCAGATCCGCCGTGTCCCGGGAAGGTGCCCAGCCAAAATCTCCGAATGGTCCGGTGACGGCCAACGTATCTCCCACCCGAACATCGTTGACCAGCCATGGGGACATTGTACCTCCCGTCTGCGCCTTTACGGTAATCTCCATGCAACCGTCCATGGACGGGGCCGACGAAATGCTGTATGCCCGGGTTACCCGTTCTCCCCGAATATCTGCGGTGATATCCACATACTGGCCCGGCCTGAATTTCAGTTTCCGGGCATTTTCAGCGAACAGACGCAATGTCACTGTGTCGCTGGTTTCCAGGTATCTCGATACCACGGTCATCTGGCGGTTCTCTGCATGAAAGCGGGCGGAGCGGTCATACGTGCTCACAAAATCCGTCGCCATCGGTTCGTTGCTGTATTTGCGGTATTTGGAGCGAACCACCTGGCCCACGCGTTTTCCATCGCGGAACAACAGTTTCCAGCCTTGCCATCGGCGTGGCAGCGTTGCGGTGCTGGCCGGGCGTTCACAGCTGACTCCGTACGGCAACTGGTTTCTGTGTCCCCACTGCGCCATGATATCGGTGGCTGTATTGTATCCGGAAGTAATCACCCCCTGATACCCCGCGCTGGGCCGGGTCCACGCGCCGGCGAACCAGAGTCCGTTCACCGGGCCGCGATTGTTTATCCGAAATCCGGGATTCTCCTCAGGCGTGTTGGCAAATCCGTAAATGGCTCCCTGTGAATTACCGGTGTATCGCACATTGGTGACTGGCGTGGAGACCACCCGGGTTTCAACTGCATCAAGCAATTTCGGGAACTTGTGGGATACAATGCGAAGCAGCATGTCACCGTGGCGTTCCTTTTCCAGTGCGTATCCCTCATCGCTGAGGGCGGTCCAGGGGGCCCCCTGCTGAAGAACGGTAATGGCAACCACACCTTTACCTGCCGGCGCGAAGTGCGGGTTCGACACATCATACGCACATACGGATACCACTCCCGGGGTGGTGAGGGAGGTGCATCGTTTCCATTGTTCGTTCATGTCGTCGGTGAGGTTGATGTACAGTTCGTGGTTGTCAATGCCCACTTCCCGGGATGATCGGTTCAGCCCCAGATAAAGGGTGACTGTTCCCGCGCTGGGTTCTGCGGCCTCCAGCCGCCTTCTGAAACCTGGCAAAACGTGCTCGGGCTTCATCAGTCGATTCACGGTGCTGTACGGGTCCGCATTGGATATGATTGTGTCGGCGAAATATCGCACACTCCGGTCGCTGATGACCCCGGTTACCCGGTTGTTTTCCACCAGAATCTCCCGGACGCCTTCGGACAGCATCACTTCTCCTCCGTTTTTTCGAATCACCTCAGCATAGGCATTTGACAGGGACTGACTTTTTCCTTTAATGGTCACCGAACCCCACCTCAGATAGCTGCTGACCCCTGCGGCAAACAACAGGAACGACAATTTCCGGGGGGGCAGGCCAAAGTAACCCCATAGCTGTCCGAGCACCAGTTTCACCTTCGGGTCGGTGACCAGCATGTCAAGTACATCCGAAACCGTGGTGCCGGCCGCATGGGCGAGACTGGGAAATCGCGCCAGCGTCGGTAACGGACTGGTGGAGTATCCGCCTTCCCGGATGAGTTGCACTTCTTCTCCCACGGTCATGATCTGCCCGATAAACTGACGGATTCCCTCTGTCTCGTGTGGAAACGCCTCCACCAGAACGGATTGGGCAGCTTCCGGAGAGCGGGGCACCGTAATATCGACCCCATCGGCAATGGTCCGGTACAGGTCTGGCATGGGAATGAACGTTACCCGATCCATGATGCCCAGCTCCCTGTAAAATGAATACAGGGGGCCGGGGTTTTCCGGGGTGCCAATGCCGCTCATGGCATGCAGTGATACTTCGAATTCAAAGTTGTCCCGCACGAAAGTGGTGGCGTAGCCACCGGGCTGACTGTGGCGTTCGAACACTGCCACTTTATATCCATTGCCCGCCAATGTGGCCGCAGCTGTCAATCCGCCCAGTCCGCTGCCCACGATGATCGCATCAAATGTCTTTGTCATGGCTCTGCTCCGTTCATGCATTGTTTCTGATGTTTCTGAGGATATCGTAGGCGTTGTTCACAAACCCCCGGGAAAATAGGGAGGCGGGTACGCTGCCACCGAGGTCCAGATGATTGATGTAGGTAATTCGCGTCTGTTTTCCGTTATTCACCGGGGTCAGGGTCCAGCTGCCCTGAATGCTCCGAACCGGCATTCCTTTAGGGTTTTTGGCCTGTCGCTCAGATGTCTGGGCCCACTCGCGCACATAACCGGGGTATCCATTTACATCGCCCACTCTCCAGTTAACCTTAATCACGTAATGCCGGTCTGTGATCATCCAGTTGCCCAGACGGACATACACATAATCACACCCGGCGCCACAGCTGTCGATGGTGCGCTTGTCTTTAAGACCGTTGATTTGAATTGTGCTGGTAATGTATTGCCACACCTTCTCGGTGGGGGCGTTTACAATGGTGACCGCTTTCACATTCGGTACGGCACTGGCGGGAAAACGTGCAGTGAAAACCGAAATGCCGTCCTCAGAGCCGTGTTTCTGCCATTTCTTTTCGGCGTTGACATCCGATGCGGTCAGGACCGCTGTAGTGATTACTGCGAACAATATAATTGACTGGGTCATGAAATGCCTCCGTTGACCAAAACTCTTCGTATTTCGCGCTGAATAGTTTTCTGCGTCTCTGAATAGGATAAATCTAATCAAAAATTAGTCAACACACTGCGGGAACAAATTTTTTAATTCATTGAAATCACATGTGAAAAAAAGATTGTGCGGATTCTGGTGAATGGATTGATGTGGATTCTGAATAGATTTTTTGGGGAGAGGAGGGCGGTGCTATGCGGCTTCATCGAGATGGGTGCGGGATACCAGTCGCGAACGCAACGCCTGTCTTCCCCGGTGTAATCGGGACATCACGGTGCCAACCGGGCAGGTCAATGTGCCTGCGGCTTCTGCATAGGACATCCCATCCACATCGCAGAGCATGACCACTTGCCGGTATTCCGGTTTCAGTTCTTTCATGGCCGCTGAAACCGTATCGCCGAAACCGTTGTCCGGATACACGTTGCCCTCCCGGTGGGTGCTGCGCAGGCCCATTTCGCCGATGGACCACGCACGAAGAGAATAGCCGGCTTCCTCCTCCATGGTTTTCTCTTCCAGTCGCAACCGTCTGACGATGGAAATGTATCGATTTTTCATGATACGTGACAGCCAGGCGCGAATGTTCGTGCCTTCCTGATAGCTGTTGCGGAACTTCAGCGCCAGGAGCAGGGTGTCCTGCAGCAAATCTTCTGCTCTTGAGATATCATGGGTGAGGGAAACCGCCAGTTTCATCAGGTGGCGATTCTGATTTTCCAGTTGTCCGTTGAAGTTCGAGGAAATACTTTTTACATTCAAGACATTATTATCCATAATTAACGCTCTCTTTCTATCTGGTCAGACTGTATGTTCAAGGGCTTGTTGCAAATGCTATTAAGCAAAGACAGTGCCAGCTTTTTTAAAAGAGTTGGTGTTGTGTTAATTAATTGAATATTTTCATGGGATTGATGCTTTTTTCTTCAGCATGCACCCATTTTTGGGAGGCGATTCCACCGAAAGATTTGCCGGGAATAATATTTTAATTATAGACTTGTGATTTTATTAAGAGATTTATTCGTGATCGTCGTGCTGGCAGAGTTCGGTCAATACCCCGGCGGTGGATTTGGGGTGAAGGAATGCGATCCGGGCTCCTGCAGCGCCGGTGCGGGGCGTCTCGTCGATGAGCTGCAGGCCATCTGCTTTTGCCTTTGATAAAGAATCTTCCAGATTCTCCACCTCGAATGCAATGTGGTGAAATTTGGGTTTGCTGTCGTTCTTGTCCAGGAATTTCTTCACCGGACTGTCATCAGCGATGGGCTCCAGCAATTCGATGCGGGATTCACCGATGGCGAGGAACGCCACTTTCACTTTCTGATCCGCGATTTCCTCGGTGCCCAGGAGTTGGAGACCGATGGTGTCGCGGAAAATGGACAGATATTCATTGATGCTGGGAACTGCGATGCCCACATGACTGATCTTCTTTGCTGTCATCTGTTTGTCCTTTCGCAAATCAGTGCGGAACACTACTTGATCACAGGCAGAATGTACATAAATGTTGGTATCATAATGCTTCGTTTGTACCCCGGTGTTTCAGATGGTTGCCGCCTGTCAGCAGGGTAGGCAAAAGGGCATTGAAAAATGTTTTAACGGCTTCTAACCCTGAAGGAATTGTTGTATAGCCTTCTGCAACCGTATTGGGGCTGCCATCGGTTGCGCAGCTTAGGACTTTCTGTAGTTTCGAGGTAGGTACAATGAAAAAGCACGATGCGATCGCGGTAATAGATTTTGGTGGCCAGTATGCCCACCTGATAGCGAACAAAGTTCGTCGCCAAAGCGTTCTGGCGGAAATCCGGCAGCCTGAGGATTCTGCGGCAGATCTTGAAGGATATCGGGGAATTATTCTTTCCGGCAGCCCTGCGCTGACGTCTCAGGGGGATGAGCCCGGATTGAATCCGGAAATACTCGATCTCAATGTTCCCATCCTGGGCCTGTGTTTCGGCCATCAGGAAATTGCCCATCGCTACGGAGGCGAAATAGAGCACCATGGGCGTGAGTGGGGATTTGCCAACTTTCATAAATCCGTTGAACATCCGCTTTTTGAGGGGTTGAACCCGGTGGAGCAGGTGTGGATGAGCCACAACGATTCCGTGGTCTCTGTGGGGCCTGATTTTATGGAGTTCGGGTATACCACGCTGGAGGAGAGGGGGAAAAAGCATGGGTTTGCCGCCATCGGGTCGGATAAGTATCGACGATATGGGGTTCAGTTTCATCCCGAAGTGGACGACACCCCCAATGGCGATCTGATAATATCTAATTTTGTTAAAAAAATATGCGAGTGTCAGCCCTCCTGGACCATGGAAAGCTATCTGGCAGGGCAGGTGGATCGCATTCGGGAGCAGGTTGGCGACGGATCGGTTTTTCTGCTGGCATCCGGTGGTGTGGACTCCACCGTGGCGGCCAAACTGTTTGCCGACGCCATTGGAAATGATCGGTTGCATCTGCTCCACATTGACAATGGTCTGATGCGTAAAAATGAGAGCGCCAACGTCATTGAGATGTATAAGCGGCTTGATCTCGACACCAATTTTCACTTTTATGATGCCACAGATGATTTTCTGACTGCATTGGGTGATGAAATTTCTCCGGAGGAGAAGCGCAAAATCATTGGAAATACCTTTGTTGAAGTATTCGACCGAAAAGCCCGGGAATTGGGCATCGAAGGTCATCTGCTTGGGCAGGGGACCATCTATCCCGACACCATTGAAACCGGTGCCACAAAACGTTCGGATACCATTAAGACCCATCACAACCGGGTGCCGGTCATTGATGAGTTGATCAAACAGGGAAAAGTCATTGAACCGTTGGCGGATTTATACAAGGTTGAGGTGCGGGAGCTCGGTGAAAAACTGGGAATCGATGCCAGGGCCGTGTGGCGGCACCCCTTTCCGGGGCCCGGACTGGGGGTCCGGCTGTTGTGCAGTGACGGCAACGTGGCGGATGATTTGTCTGAACCCACGGCGCTGGCCAACCGCATCGCCGGAGAGTATGGTCTGACCGCTTTGGCGCTGCCCATCCGGTCTGTGGGGGTGAAAGCCGACCTGCGCACGTATGAACACCCGGTGGTTCTCAACGGGGTTGCATCCTTCGCCAGACTGCGTGAAGCGTCCGGGCGGATATTCAAAGAAGTGGTGGGAATCAATCGCTGCGTATGGAATCTGTCTGACGAGCCAATCACTGGGGCGACGCCTCTTGCCGCCACAATGACCAGAGCGCGCCTGGATTTACTCAGAGAAGCCGATGCGTTTGTCATGGATGGGTTGCGCAGGCATGGACTCTATGACAGCATCTGGCAGTGTCCCACGGTGTTTGTGCCCCTCATGGTGAATGGGAAGGGTACAGAGCTCTGTGTTGTCCGACCCATCCATTCAGAACGGGCCATGACCGCTACAGCCGCCAGTCTGCCGCTGGCGTTGATATCGGAACTCAGGGAGCAGATTCTGGGCCTGGACGGTGTCGGCGGACTCACCCTGGATTTGACCTCCAAGCCCCCCGGAACCATCGAGTGGGAATAAGCGCACCAGTTGCATGGATGATGTCCCGGGAAAAAAGCCAATCCCCTCGGAATTATAATGTCAGGGCTGCAGGACTGATTCTTACCTGACGGCGATGCAGCCAAGGACCCGGTCTTTGCCAACGGTGGAGATAATTTGACGCATTTCTTCAAACTTGGTCTGACCCAGTTTGACACAGATAATGAGTTTGTTCACGACGCGGCTCAGGGCGATGGCATCCGGATGAGATTCGAAAGGGTCAATGGTTACAAATACCTTCCCCTCCCGGATGGTACCGGATTCCCTGGCGTCGTCGAAGCGACGCAGCAGCTCCTTGGTCAGCTGTGTGACCGCCAGCGATGTGGCATTCGGCTGCAGCTGATCCACCAGATCGAAATATTCGTACGGATATTGCGACCGGTTTTTCACTTTCTTTCCGTTTTTACCCTCACAGCTGTCATATGCAATCATCGAAGCATTGAGCACCCGGACAAATTCGCACGGTTCACGAACAGCCATGATGCCCAGCCCGTGTGCAACATTCAGCACACAGACGTCCTTTGATGCGGGAATCAGGGCAACGGTGTTCCAGTCCGTGTTTTCGGTAATTTTGTACCAGATTCTCTGTACTTCCAGAGAGGGCAGTTCCTCTGTTCTCAGGACAAACTTCCTGCGCTGGATTTTGTCCATTCTGGCAGTGAGCGGGGCAGCCACGTTGGCTATCTGAATGGAACTGGCCTGCTCCCTGGCGGATTTCGTGGCCACCGGCGGCACAGAACGAACCGCTTCCTGCTCAATGGTGGGCATGGGGATATTGTCCCGGCTGTTCGGTTTCTTGTCCGGGTTCTGTGCACTGGGCGCATGGAGCAGAATGGTCTCCCGCAGCTGGTCTTCTGAGGATTTGGCTTTTGAAACAGGTCGGTTTCCCCTGGCATCGCCATTGTCCCCTTTGCCGGCGTGGGCCGGGATATTGTCGAGATTTATCACCGTATTTTTTTCGTCTGAACCGGTGAAAGCAGGACTACTGACTTTTGCTGGAGGAATGCTTGCGACGGATGCTTTTTTGGCAGCTTCCAGGGACTGACCACACGACACACAGAACTCTGCTTCTTCATTACCGGCAACACCGCATCTGGGACAAATGATTTTCACTGCGCTTTCCTTCGTTGTTCGCACCCATTTAAAACAATAGAAATTTTCAATCTTCTATTACCATCACGATTACTAAAATCAAGTTTTATACATATCGTGTCCAAGATAATACCGCCCAATACGATGATTAATCACAACAGAAGGTTTCTATATCAATGAATTTGTCAAGGGGAACAGTTGTACCTCGTCCTGAGAGTGTGATTTGTGAATGGTGGAGCTGGAATTCAATATGCGTACTTCTGAGATGGAAAAAGCTGATGAAAAATCGCATTGGGTTTTCCCGAACCTTTCCGGAGGAGGGCCTGGTTCTATAACGCTGTGTTCCGTTCGTTTGGTCCGGTCACGGAAGACGGGATTGGATACTGATATATCTTGAATCGATTTTTATGGGAACAAAGAAGTGCCGTGAATGACGCGATTATTCACGGCTTCGGGGAGACTTCTGTGGTGGATGCTGGTGTGCAGTCCGATAGCATGCAATATGCCTATATCTGAAAACGATAAAATGTCTGGTTCAGAAACCGACACCAACACGGACCACGTGGTGGATTCCAGTGTGGATTCTTTATCCGACGGGATTGACGCCTGGATATCGGATTTGATGACGAAAGATTCCTTGTAATTGGCGATGACGGTGACCAATAGACCATGTATCGCACCGCAACGCCGCGCCTGGAAATGCCCATCGTCGGCCTGAAATCCAATATCCTGTATTCCGTATTTATTACCGCCAATGCCGATGGGGATTCTTCGGTGCAGAATGCCGGAGAATGTACGACTCCCGCGTTGCCGGCAGATTTTCCTCCGCTGGACATTCTTACCAGCGAGCCGAATGTCATGGAGCCCGGAATCATGATGGTATATGTGTGAAATGGGGTAACCGGTGATGTCAAGCCGTTGATCATTCTTGATAATGCAGGAAATGTCCGGTGGTACTACGACGGCGCGCCAGCCATTGATGACCACCAAATGGGTACGTACTTTTTTCTCCGGACGAATGCTTGATTTATAAAGTGAATATGCTGGGGAATCTGGTGCGGGCGTGGGAAGCGATGAATCATCCGGTGGCTTGCGATGTGCCGAATGACGCCATTCGGGTTCCTGTTGAATCATTTCCCAGCATATTGGCGCCAACAAATTGGCCCCAGCAAATTGGCCCCAGCAAATTGGCCAGCAAATTGGCCCAGCAAATTGGCCCAGAGTGATTATTACCCCAGCAAATTGGCCCAGAAAGCCTGTTGCAGCAAGACCCCAGTAAATTGGCCCAGAGTGATTATTACCCCAGTAAATTGGCCCAGCAAATTGGCCCAGAGTGATTATTACCCAGCAAATTGGCCCCGGCAAATTGGCCCAGAGTGATTATTACCCCTGTAAATTAACCCCGGTAGATTGGCTCAGAGTGATTATTGTTCCGTTGTACGAAGTTTGGATATGCGCGATGAAGCTGCGGTTGATTTGATATTTTATTCTGGGTTCAGACGGAATGTGCCAGGTTCGTGTCGGGCGATTTGTGGTCACGCTGCCCTCGTTTAAATTGCTCGTCGGGAAATCGTACAGTCCAGACGCACGTCACCAGCGCTGCAAAGCATGCCACGCCATTTGCCGACTTTTTTATCGATACCTGCTGCTACACCGAGATGCCCGGAATTGATGGCCGGATACTGCCGTATGGAAACTCGGTTTTGTGCGCACCGCTCCGATACGCGACGGATGCTTCAATGTACCGGCTACAGAAATCCTTTATTGCTT